>NZ_JBWKYR010000057.1:0-534 GCF_059423865.1 Acidovorax sp. GW458-11-26-14-TSB4 | reverse complement strand
GTGTTGCGCACGATCTGAACCTTCATCTGGTGCGTTTGCTCGATCTGCTGAGCGCATTGCCCAGCGTAGGCGCTGTCTGCCCACAAGGTCTTGACCGAGCCGCCCGTGCGTTTGCATGCCTGGGCTACCGCCTGTGTCGCTGCTGCCCGATCTGGCACAGCAGCGCTGGTGATCACCACAGCAAGCAACAGGCCCAGCGTGTCCACTACCAGATGGCGCTTGCGCCCCTGCACCTTCTTGCCCGCATCGAAGCCCAGCTCTCCACCCTGCGGGCTGCCCCGATTGGACTGCGAATCGATGACGGCTTCGCTGGGCTGGGCTGCGCGCTCCAAGCGCTGGCGCCACTGCTGGCGCAAGCGCTCTTGCAGTGCCTCGAACTTGCCTTGGCGAGCCCACACCACGAAGGCCTTCTGAACGGACTGCCAGGGAGGGTAGATCTGGGCAGGCAGGTTGCGCCAGGACGAGCCGGTGCGCAGCACGTAGCAGCAGGCGTCGACGATGCTGCGCCGCGAGTAAGTCGCAGGCCTGCCGCGC
>NZ_JBWKYR010000056.1:0-568 GCF_059423865.1 Acidovorax sp. GW458-11-26-14-TSB4 | reverse complement strand
CTCCAGCCGGGCTCTTGGCCTTGCGCCAGGCGCTCCTTGTCTTCCTTGCTGATGTGCTGGCGTGGTGCCGGCACCAGCGTGGCATCGATGGCCTGCCCGCCACGGGCGATGTAGCCGTGGCGCTGCAACTGGGCATCCACGCCTTGCAGCAGTGCTGCAGCACCGTCAACTCCGATACGCTGGGCAAAGCGCCAGATGGTGTTGCGATCAGGGATGTTCATAGAGTCCTGCAGCAGGCAAAAGCGCTGGTAGCTCATGCGGTCCAGCAACTGGTACTCCATCTGCTCGTCCGAGAGGTTGTACAAGCGCTTCAAAACGAGAACGCGCACCATCACCTCGGTGGGGTAGGCCGGGCGCCCGCCCTTGCGGCCATCGGCCCGTGCCACAAGCCCATCTACCAGCGCCGCCAGTTCAGCAAAGTCGATGTGCTGGGCGATGGTCTGCAGTGGGTCTCCCACTTCGTCGATCTTGCGTTTGCGCGAGGCGTCGGCAAAGAGGTCGAACTTCAAGGCGCTGCGGGGCGTGATCATGCGGTGGCTCGGACTGTGGCGGGGGACTCAAGATTGAG
>NZ_JBWKYR010000055.1:0-594 GCF_059423865.1 Acidovorax sp. GW458-11-26-14-TSB4 | reverse complement strand
GCCGAGCCATCTGTGCGCACCTGCGCTCCAGGCTCTATCACCTCCTGCACGAAGGGAATGACGCAGGCGGCCCAATCGCGCTCAATGCGGCGCAGCCGAATGCGCCCAAATCCCTTGGGCTGAATGATCTCGACGGCCATGGCCACCAGCACCTTGGTGGTACTGCTTTTGCGTCCGGTGGCGGTTATTGGATCTTTGCGGTCGGTGATCGCCAGGTACGTCTCATCGACCTCGACAAGGCCCTTGAGCCGGTCTCTGCCTGGGCGAACCATGGCGCGTCGAAACCGGTGCAGCATGGTCCAGGCGGTCTGGTAGCTGCCCAGACCCAGAACGCGTTGCAGCCCCAGAGCGCTCACGCCCTGCTTTTGGTTGGTCAGGTACCACGCGGCAGCAAGCCACACCCGCAGTGGCGTGCGCGTCTTGTCGAAAATGGTCCCCGAGGTCACCGAGCCTTGGTACTGGCATGCCCTGCACACCAGGCGGGTGCGACTGGCCCGGTACACATCACCTGCATGGGTGCAGCGCGGACAGACAAAACCATCGGGCCAGCGCAGCCGCTCAAGGAAGGCCAAACACGCCTCCTCGGTGGCAAAC
>NZ_JBWKYR010000054.1:0-639 GCF_059423865.1 Acidovorax sp. GW458-11-26-14-TSB4 | reverse complement strand
GTGAGCTTGATGCCGGCGCCCTCCAGGGTCACGGTGTAGTCGGTGCGCGCGCCTTCCTGGATGGCCACGTCAAACCCCGTGCCACCGTTCAGGCGGTCACTGCCCGTGCCTCCGGACAACAGGTCATTGCCTGCGCCGCCGAACACGATGTCGTCACCGGCATCGCCATAGACCTGGTCATCGCCCGCCTCGCTGCCCACGGTGTCGTTGCCGCCACCGCCGTGGATCACGTCGTCATCGGGGCCCAGCACGATGTACTGGGCGGCGCCATCGCCGCTGGCCGCGTTCTGGCCGGCGCCGCCGATCAGGCGCACATTGCCCACCACGGCGATGAACTCGATGTTGTCCACCTGGATGGTGGTGCCCGAGGGCAGCAGGCGTGCATCCACGATCACGGCCTGCTTGCCGTCGGCCGGGTTGGTACTGCCGTTGATGACAAGGGGCTGCGATGCATCGTAGCCAGCCCCGATGGTGGGCTTCAAGATCTGCACCGACAGCGGCTCGTTGGGCGCCAGGGTGGCGTAGAACACCTGGCCGGCATTGGTCAGCTCGGGGTTGTCGCCGGCAATGCGCTCGATGCGGAAGCCGAGTTCGGCCAGGGCGGCCGAGCCGGCGGTGGTGGTGGTCAGGCCCTCGGCC
>NZ_JBWKYR010000053.1:0-770 GCF_059423865.1 Acidovorax sp. GW458-11-26-14-TSB4 | reverse complement strand
GCGGTCTCCAGCACGTATTGGCCCAGGGGGAGGATGAGGCCGGTCTGTTCGGCCAGGGGGATGAAGTCGCCGGGGCTGATCATGCCGCGCTGGGGGTGGCGCCAGCGCACCAGGGCTTCGGCGCCCACCAGGCGCGCCTGGTGGTCCACGACGGGCTGGTAGTGCACGAGCAACTCGTTTCTTGCCAGGCCCTGGCGCAGGTCGGCTTCCAGGTTGGAGCGGGCGTTGACGGCGGCCTGCATGTCCGGGTCGAAGAAGCGCTGGGTGTTGCGCCCTGCGGCCTTGGCCTGGTACATGGCGAGGTCGGCGCGCTTCAAGAGTTCGTCCACCGACAGGCGTTCGTCGCCAAACAGGGTGATGCCGATGCTGGGGGTGCTGTAGTGCTGTTGGCCCCCGAGGGCGAAGGGCTGGTTCAGGCTGGCCAGGAGTTTTTCGGCGACGGTTTCTGCCTGGGCGGCGGCGTCGGGCAGTTCGGGGTTCAGGTTGTCCAGCATGACGACGAATTCGTCGCCGCCAAAGCGGGCCACGGTGTCGGCTTCGCGCACGCTGCCCACCAGGCGGGTGGCAACCTGGGACAGGAGCTGGTCGCCCATGTCGTGGCCCAGGGTGTCGTTGAGGTCCTTGAAGTTGTCCAGGTCGATGAACAAGAGGGCCCCCAGGTTGCGGCTTCTCTGGCAGGCGGCGATGGAGCGCTGCAGGCGGTCCAGCAGCAGGCGCCGGTTGGGCAGGCCGGTGAGCGCGTCGTAGAACGCCAGGCGTTCGATCTCCTG
>NZ_JBWKYR010000052.1:0-1449 GCF_059423865.1 Acidovorax sp. GW458-11-26-14-TSB4 | reverse complement strand
AACCAGGCGGTGACGCACCTCGATCAGATGACGCAGCAGAATGCGGCGCTGGTGGAAGAATCGACGGCAGCGGCGGCCTCGATGCGCGACCAGGCGCAGAAGCTGGCCGAGGTGGTGTCGATGTTCAACGTGGGCGCGATGGCTGCGCGGGCACCGGTGGCGCCGCCGCCCCGGCCCGCACCGGCACCCGCCTCCAGCGCCCGTCCTGCCGCGGTAGGCACCTCAGCGGCCGGCAGGAAGCCCGCAGCTGCCGCCACGCCCCGGCTGGGCAGTACCGGCAAGGCGCCTGCCGCCCCGGCCGCAGCGCCCAAGGCCGCGGCACCGCGCGCCGCCGCCGGTGGCAGTGACGACGACTGGGAAAGCTTCTGAAACCGGCACCCTGGCGTGCACTGGCAGCATGCCCGGACTCTGCGGATTCGGGTTTGTCCCGGTAAAACGAAGCGGTCTGGGGACTTCCAGCTGGCGTAGGCTATACCTGTCTGGTTGTAATTGAATGTTTCCGCCGCCACTGGGCGGACCATCCAGGCACCGCAGGTCCACAAGGAAAAGAGCCATGCAATTCGACAATATCCGCGTCTCCCGCAAGCTGTGGGGGGCATTCCTGGGTCTGATGATCGCGATGCTGCTGCTCTCGAGCTTCGCCCAGAACCGGGGCAACAACTCCATGTCGGCAGCGATGGACGACATCATCGAGATCGAGGGGCGCATCTCCTCGGCCGTGCGCTGGCGCGGCGCCACCGAAACGGCCGTCAACATGGTCATGGGCGGCGCAGTGACCACCGATGCCGTGCTGGCCGAGCAGTATGGTGCCAAGGTCAAGGAGATCATCGGCGCCATCAACAAGGTGCAGGAAAAGATCGTCGCCTCGGCCACGGCGCCCGAGGAAAAGGCAGCCCTCGACAAGGTGCTCGATGCGCGCAAGGCCGTTCTGGCCGCCACCGCCAAGACCTGGGAGCTCAAGGGCGCGGGTGATGCCGTGGCCACCCAGCAGTTTGCGGACAGGGAGTTCGCCCCCCTGGTCACGGTCTACCTCAAGGCCCAGGACGATTTCGTGGCGGTGCTGGAAAAACGCCGCGACGCCATCCGCGCCGATGCCACGAGCCGCCGCATCCAGAACGCCATCTCGGGCATCATCCTGTCCATGGTGCTGTTGGCGGTGGGCATCTTCCTGGCCTGGCGGCTGGTGCATTCCATCAGCGACCCGCTCGACCAGGCAGTGAGCACCATCGACGCCATTGCAGCGGGCGACCTCACGCGCGAGCTGCACTCCACCCGCAAGGACGAGTTCGGCCACATGCTGCGCTCACTGTCGGCGATGTCGGCACGTTTGCGCGGCGTGGTCACGGAAGTGCGCCACGGCGTGGACTCGGTGTCCTCGGCCTCGGTGGAAATCGCCAACGGCAACCACGACCTGTCGGCACGCACCGAGCAGACCGCTTCCAACCTCGA
>NZ_JBWKYR010000051.1:0-1612 GCF_059423865.1 Acidovorax sp. GW458-11-26-14-TSB4 | reverse complement strand
CGCCACCGGTCACTTACTCCGATGTGGTGGGGCACAAGACAGCAGACGTGCAATCGGGTACCATTGCTGGATGAAAAAACAGTATCTGGAGTGCCACTGGAGCTAAGTGGATACCCCTTATATTTATACATTTATGAAGCCGAAGCCGTCTCCGCGACCCGACGATGACGACGACAACGCCCCCCAGGTGATGCAGGAGGTGCGCGTCCCGCTGCAGGCCGTGCGCGGCCGGGGTGCGGCCACGGCGCTGGCGCACCGCTTCGTGCGCGACACGCGCGAGGCGGTGGACGATGGGTGGGGCGATGCCCATGTCGAAGAGGGCGACGAACCACCCCTGCCGCCGGTGACCCGCGTGCACCTGGAGACGGCCAAAAGCGCCCTCTGCGCCAACGACTCGCCCGATATTTTTTTCGAGCTGTCGGTCAACCCCTACCGGGGCTGCGAGCACGGTTGTGTCTACTGCTATGCACGGCCCACGCACAGCTACCTCAACATGTCCCCGGGGCTCGACTTCGAGACCCAGATCATCGCCAAGCACAACATCGCCGCGCTGCTGCGCGACGAGCTGGGCCGGACGAGCCACGTGCCCCGGCTCATCAACATCGGCTCGGCCACCGACTGTTATCAGCCCGTGGAGCGCGAGTTGAAACTCACGCGCGGCCTCATCGAGGTGATGCGCGACATGCGCCACCCGTTCTCCATCATCACCAAGTCCGCCGGGGTGGAGCGCGACCTCGACCTGCTTGGCCCCCTGGCCGCGCAGCACCTGACTGCCGTGTACGTCACCATCACCACGCTCGACGCCACCCTGGCGCGCCGCATGGAGCCGCGCGCCGCCGCGCCCCACCGGCGCCTGCGCACCATCCGCACCCTGGCCGAGGCCGGCATCCCCGTGGGCGTGAGCGTGGCGCCGCAGATCCCCTTCATCACCGAAGACATGGAGCAGGTGCTGCAGGCCGCGCACGAGGCCGGCGCGACCAGTGCCTTCTACACCGTGCTGCGACTACCCTGGGAGCTGGACCCGCTGTTCCGCGAGTGGCTGGAGCTGCACTACCCGCAGCGTGCTGCGCGTGTGATGGCGCGGGTGCAGGATCTGCACAACCTCGATCCTGCGCAGCGGGCTGCGGGTAAGGTGTATGCGAGTGACTTTGCCACGCGGATGAAGGGGACGGGGTTGTGGGCGGATTTGGTGCGGCAGCGGTTTGCGGCTGCCTGCCGCAAGTTGGGTCTCAATCGGAAGCGGACGGAGTTGGATTTGACGCAGTACCGGGCGGGGTTTGCCCGGAACCAGGGGGGCCTGTTTTAGATTTGCTGGCTGTGGTGGCTTCTGTTCTTTTTTGAGGGTGGGAGCCGGGATGTGCGCCCGGCAGCGCACCCACCTTCTTTTGCGTCGCCAAAAGAAGGTGGGCCAAGAAAAGGCGATCCCCAGTCTGCGTCCCCCATCGCCCTGTCGGGCGATGGGGGCAGCCTGCGATGCTCGGAACTGGGGTGGGCGTCGATGAACTCACTGCGTTCCCCCTGCGGGTGAACTCCGTTCAAACAGCATCGACGAGCCAGACGACGAAGCGTGTGTGTCCTTCGGCACACACGCCCACCCCAGCTCCTGCGCTTC
>NZ_JBWKYR010000050.1:0-1919 GCF_059423865.1 Acidovorax sp. GW458-11-26-14-TSB4 | reverse complement strand
AAGTCGAGCGCCTGCGTCCAGGTGCCGCCCTGCCCCAGGAAGTCCACGGCGATCTGCACGTTCTGCGCGCTGGCCAGCGATGCCCCCACCGTCTGGGTGATCAGCGCCTTGGCCTTGTCGGCCGTGCTGGCGCCGGCCGGCAGGGTGCTCTCGTACCAGTTCCAGGCGCTTTGCAGCAGCACTTCCTTGGTCCACTCGGGGCTGGACAGGCCGTTCTGCGTCTGCAGCGTCGGCAACTGGCCCGTGAGGCCCTGGAACAGCAGGGCCGTGGTCTCCAGGCGGGCATAGTCCTGGTTGTAGGCCAGGGCCAGGCGCGGGTCGATGGCCACGCCGCCCTGCCAGTTGCCCACGATGGTGCCCTGCGTCAGCTCGCTGAGCACCGGCTCCACAGAGCTGAAGCTGGCGTGCAGCGTGTGGTCGGTTCCCAGCGCAAAGCGCCAGTTGCCGGCATCGCTCGCACCGCCGACCAGGATGTCGTTGCCGGCGCCGCCTTCCAGGTGGTCGTTGCCGATGCCGCCGACCAGCCGGTCGTTGCCTTCATCGCCGTACAGCTTGTCGTTGCCGGCCTTGCTGCCCACCACGTCGTTGCCGCCGCCACCGCGCAGCACATCGTCATCCGGGCCGAGCACGATGAACTGCGCCGCGCCATCGCCCACCACGAAGTTCGCACCCACGCCCCCCACCACGCGCACGGCGCCGATGACGATGGCGAACTCCACCTTGTCGAACTGCAGCACGGTGCCCGGCGGCAGTTGCCGCGCGTCGATCACCAGCGCCTCCTGGCGCTGGGGGTGGGCGGCATCGCCCTCGCCCGTGCCATTGCCGCCGGTGATGACGATGGGCTGCCCGGGCGCCGCCGTCACGCCCGCGCCCGTGGTCAGCGTGAGGGTGCGCACCGTGACCTGGCCCTGGTCCTGCACGCCGGGCACGAAGGTGTCGATGCCCGACTGCAGCAGTTGGGTGAAGTCCGCCGGCAGCGAGATCGGCTGGCTGGCACCGATGAGCTTGTCGCGCAGCGTGAGGTTGTTGCCCGCGGTCTCGCTCGATGCCACACCGATGCCCACCGGCAGCCCGATCTGCAGCACCGTGTCGCCGCTCGCGCTGGCCAGCGGGATGTCGGCCAGCTGGTTGTTGGGCGTGTTGGGGTCCTCGGGCCGGTTGGCGGGCACGGGGGTCACGGTGGTTGTGGTGGTCGTGCTGCCGTTGGCATTGGTGGTGGTACCGGTCTGCACCGTGGTGCCATCCACCGTGGACTGGCCAGGCGGCGTGGGGCCCGGGCCTTCGTCCGGTGGGGCGGCGGTGGTGAAGTTGTAGGTGGTTTCATTGACCACGGCGGCTGCGGCATTGCCCACCACGTCCTTGAGAGCGCCGGCGGCCCAGTTGACGTAGTACGCGGTTGCCGGGGACAGGGCCGCTGCGGGCGTGATGACGAGCTGGCCGCTGCCGTTGATGGTGACGGTGGCGGCCACCAGGGTGTCGGTGGCCACGTCGCGCAAGGCCACCGAACTGGTGTTGCTGTCCGCCGCGCTCAGCGCTTCGGAGAAGGGCAGCACGATGGCGCCCGTGATGGAGGCGCTGGTGGCGTTGTCCGCGGGGGTGGCGGCCCCTGGGGTGGGTGTGGGCGCTGTGGTGTCCAGCACGTAGCTGCTGGTGAATTCGGTCCCGTGGTTGCCGGCCGCATCGGCCACGCGCAGCTTGAAGGTGTCGCTGCCGGCGAGGGTCTGGCCTGCCAGGGTCCAGGTGGTCTGGCCTTCGGCGGCGGTGGCATCGACCCAGGTGCCGCCGTTGTTCAGCGAGATCTGCACCACCTCGCCGAACAGCAGGTTCGCGCTGACCGTGCCGGACAGGGTCTGGCTGGCGGCGGAGGTCTTGAGGTCGCTGGTGTTGGCGCCCGTGTCGGCAGAGAAGGCGAGCGTGCT
>NZ_JBWKYR010000049.1:0-4549 GCF_059423865.1 Acidovorax sp. GW458-11-26-14-TSB4 | reverse complement strand
GCCTTTCTTTGGGGTACCTTTCTTTGGCGACGCAAAGAAAGGTACCTCGGCCGCCGGGCCGAGACCCGGCTCCCGCCATCAACCTGGGCAAACAGCATCCATAGCCCATGACCAGAACCCATCCACCCCGATTCCCAATGCGAGAATCCACCCCATCCCACCACCGCGACGAGCCCCCACATTCCCATGCCCCCCGCATCCCTGCCTCAACCAGCATTCACCGCGGCCCTGCACCGAGCCGCCGCAGCCCTGGCCCTGCTGCTGGCTACAGCCCTGGCCTGCCTGGCCCCGCCCGCCCACGCCGCTCCCCCCAAGTCCTACAGCAAGGCGGGCGTGTCCTTCCAGCACCCCGCCGGCTGGAAGGTGACGGCCGACGAGCTGGAGACGGACGGCTCGGGCATGCGCACCATCGACCTGGAGGGCCCCGAGGACGCGAGCATCCATCTGATGCTCATTCCCTTCCTGTCGGGCCAGAACATCGAGACCCTGGCCGCGCGCGCCGCGGAGCACCGCGCGGAAATGGACAAGGGCCCAGCGGCCCTGGAAGGCCCGGACAAGATCACCCCCACGGGCATGACCTCCAGCACCATCACCCGGCGCGTGGGCGGCAAGGAGGTCAAGGGCGTGCTGCAGCGCTTTGGCTACACCTCGGAAGGGGTCCCCGTGGATATCGAATCGCGCTTTTTCTCCCTCGACATGGGTGACGCGCGCAGTGTCAACATCATGACCCAGTCGGTGGCCGAAGACGCCAAGCAGATGGATGCAGCCCTGGGCCTGGTGATGGACAGCCTGCGCTACCGCGCCAAACGCTGACAGCCCCGAGCACCCTCTTGCACCCACCCGACCTCTCTGCACCGATCAAGCTACTGATTCACCATGAACCACTGCCCCACCCTGTCAACCCCCACCGTCCGCGCGACCGCGCGCCGCGGCTTTTTCTTCCGCTTGATGGCCTGCGCGCTGGGCCTGGCACTGCTGGCCGCCCTGGCCCAGCAGCCCGCCCTGGCCGCGCCCAATGTCCTCTACAGCAAGGACGGCCTGAGCTTTGAGCACCTCGCCGGCTGGAAGGTGACCGAAGACTCGGTCGCACAGGACGAGACCCGCCTGCGCAGCATTGATCTGGAAGGGCCCGACGATGCCGTGGTCACCTTCAACATCAGCCCCTACCTGCAGGGCCAGAACATCGAGGGTTTTGCGGCCACCATCGCCAAGAGCCGCGGCGAATCCGAAAAATCCGACGGCGCCATCGCCCAGCAACTGCGCTACAGCCCCGCCACCACCGCACCCATCACGCGCACCGTGGCCGGCAGGGAGAACAAGGGCGTCTCGCAGCGCTTCGTGATCAGCCTGCTGGGCCAGAAGCTGCCGCACGAGGCGCGCTTCTTCAAGGCCAATCTGGGCGGGACCACCGCCATCGTCATGACCCAGGTGGCCGAGGAATACGCCAAGGCCACCGAGTCCGGCTTCGCGCTGGTGCTCAATTCGCTGCGCATCACAGTCCAAGGCGCCGAACCAGCAAGCGCACGCCGGCAAGAGGCCCTGATTGAGGGATTGGCTGCCGGTTTCGCTGCCGCTGCGGATGCAAAAGCTGCTGCACAACAGCAGCGACAGCAGGCACCTTTGCGCTGTACCTCAAAAAAAGTCTTTGAACGTGTTGAAACCGTGTGCAACTAGAAGGCGAAGGCCAGCGGTACGAAGCAGTCGTAAACTTGTGAAATACTGCGGAGAGACTATCGGGCAAAAGGAGTAACAGCCGCCCCAGGATCCGAACACACACGCCTTGGCGGCATGCGCCGGCAAGAGGCCCTGCTAGAGCCCGTCCATCCCTTCCACCGCCACCTGCAGCAGGTGCGGCGCGATATAGCGGCGGTGCGTGCGCTCGATCAGCGCCATGTACAGGCGGCCGAAGGCATTGCGGCAAGCCACGCGGGTCGCCAGCGAATACTCCACGCGGCCATCGTCCAGGCAGCGCACGCCCACGCACGAGCGAAAGGCCAGGTGCTTGTCGTCCGCACCCAGCAGCACCTGCGCGCTGCGCCCGTCGGCCGCAACCAGGCTGGCGTGCACCGGGTAGCGGCCGGCAAACCGCAGGCTGTCCGGGTCCATCACCTGCCCGGCGATGGGCGGCTGCAGTGACGACACGGGGCAGGCCAGCGGTGAGCGGCGCAGCCCCAGCGGGCGCACCAGCGCATTGCGCACGGCCATCATGCGCGACACGCCCGGGTGCCGGTGCACGAGAAAGCTGCCCAGCAGGCCGGCCAGCAGGGCCGCGGCATCCGGCACCGCGCCGGCACTGGGGGACGGCGCTGGCACCACCAGCGTGAAGCAGTCCTCATGGTGCAGCCTTTGGCCAGCCAGCGCCTGGCGCAGCAGGCTGCCGGCGGGCAGGCCAGGCTGCTCCTGCACGCGGCTGGGCCGCAGCTCGCTCACGTAGCCGCCGCCCTGCAGCGGTTCCAGCAGGCCTGCCAGCACATGGCCCACCCGCCCGGCCAGCGCGCGGTAGTGCCCACAGGCGGCGGCCAGCCAACCACCGGGCCGCTCGCCCAGCGAGAGCACCGTGGTGGGCACCTGCCGCGACTGCACGGGTGCGCTGGCCAGCAGCGCCTGCACGGCATCGGGCAACAGCTCGGTCAGCGAGGGGATGTCTCCCTCGTCCTGCAGCACGCGCTGGCGCAGTGCATCGCTGAGCGCGCCGCCCAGCTCGTTGGTGTGGGTGGACAGGGCGAAGAACGCCGGGTGCCCGGCCCCCGACACACCGGGCACGAACTGGTGCCAGTTCTCGCCCGAAAAGCGCACGGTGAACAAACAGTCCGGCGGCACATCGACATGGCGCAGCGCCCGCACGAAGGCCGCCGGGTCGTGCGCAATTTCCTCGGAAGTGGCGCTGGAAAAGCGCAGCTGCGCCCCCGCGCTGCCCGACACCGCCGTGAACACCCGGTGCCCTGCATGCCGATGGAACGGGTGCCCGCCCTGCCCCACGCCAAAGCTGTACAGCGCCGTGGCATCGCCCTTGGCGAAATCGCTGCCGCCCAGCTTGGCCGAAGGCTCGTCCAGCGCGTCGATGAAGCGCCGGTGCTGACCCTGGCGCGCCATCATGCCGCGGCACAGGCCCGTGCCAGCCCCCCGGCCCAAGCGGGCCAGCAGGGTCACCTCGATGGGCAGCGCGCCCGGCCGCGTGGGCAGCGCCACAAAGGGGAAGGTCGCCGTCTCGCGCGTCAGGCGCAAGACCGGTCGGGCAAGCTGCAGGGCGGTGGCGGTGCTGCTGCAGGTGTTCATCATGCGTCGGCTCCCTTTCGGACAGGTGGATCTGGCTTGCGCGACCGTGCTTGGGTCACGCCATGAATTCAGTATATTTAGTTAATTACCTAATTGCAACCTTAACAAAACGACTGTGCATCCGTGGAGACATATCGCCACAGTCAAGAACGTCCTTGACCATTGTTCAGGTTTATCTTGACTAAGTTTAGAAATTACTAAACAATGGATCCCATGGCAGTCCCGGCGCACGGCGGCACCATCGGCACCGGCCAACAGCGGCACACCCAGGCACTCCGCACCACGGTCGGTCCGCATGCAAGCAACACGCGCCAGGGCTGCCGCCCACCGTCCGTCTGCCAAAGGAAGCCGCCCCATGCACTACCACCACGCCGCCCCGATGCCCCTGCCCTTCCCGGCCTTTGCCGCCAACGCAGCCCGCATGGCACCCAGCCGATCGGTGTGGCAACCAGTGCAGCAGCAGCCGCACCAGCCCCCGCTGGACGATGGCCTGGCCGCCCCGCAGGCCCCCTTGCTGGCAGGTTTTTGCCGCAGCGCCAACGACCCCGTACGCGACGCGGCACACCACCACGAGGCCCGCGCCGCCGAGTCCGACGCGCAGTACGCCGCCGAAGACGCCGCGCACCGCGACACCCTGGCCCTGGCGCGCGGCGGCGACTATGCACGCCTGCTGTCGGCCATGGACTACCGCGACAACGACACCCGCGCCATGCACGCCCTGGTCAGCTGCGCGCTGCAGGGCCACGCCCTGGCCCGCGAGGCCATCGAGGTGCTGGCCCGCACCTGGGCCGAGACACACACCGAGGCCGTGTGATGCGCTCACCCGCAACCCAGGGTCCGGAGCGCGGG
The DNA here is from genome assembly GCF_059423865.1 of Acidovorax sp. GW458-11-26-14-TSB4. Classification (NCBI taxonomy): domain Bacteria; kingdom Pseudomonadati; phylum Pseudomonadota; class Betaproteobacteria; order Burkholderiales; family Comamonadaceae; genus Acidovorax; species Acidovorax sp. GW458-11-26-14-TSB4. The sequence continues at coordinate 424 of NZ_JBWKYR010000049.1, read as the reverse complement.
GCCACCCCCGGCCATGTGGTTCTTGTGCTCGGCGCGGTAGCCATCGGGTGCACCTTGCTCTGGGCGATGCACGAGGATGCGCAGCATGAACTGCAGCGCGAGCGCATGGAGCAGCAAGCGCATGGCCGGCGGCCGCAGCCCAGTGCCGAGCAGCGCCGGCACATGGCGGCGCAGTTTGTCTGTGGGCATGGGGTGGTTTATCAGTGGGTGGATGGGAATACGGTGGAGTGTTATCAGGAGGTGGGGTCGCAGGTGGTGGTGGGGCGGTGAGTCTGTGGGTTCGTCTTGGTGGTGGATGCGTGCCTGTGCTCTCCAGCGCGGCTGTTTTAATGGCGTGCCTCTGCCAGGGGCGGGAGCCGGGTCTCGGCCCGGCGGCCGAGGTACCTTTCTTTGCGTCGCCAAAGAAACGTACCCCAAAGAAAGG
>NZ_JBWKYR010000048.1:2069-5452 GCF_059423865.1 Acidovorax sp. GW458-11-26-14-TSB4 | reverse complement strand
CGAATTCATAGAGATCTCAATCAGATTTTTGTGTCTTTTTGACTGCGTCTAACTTGGCATAACAATCTTCGAAGCTTTGCACGCACCCTGTAGAATTCTATGGGTCTGCGCACTGGCTATCAAAGTTATAGGGTCAAGCCGCACGAGCAATTAGTATCAGTTAGCTTAACGCATTACTGCGCTTCCACACCTGACCTATCAACGTCCTGGTCTTGAACGACTCTTCAGGGGGCTCAAGGCCCCGGCAGATCTCATCTTGAAACGAGTTTCCCGCTTAGATGCTTTCAGCGGTTATCTCTTCCACACTTAGCTACTCGGCAATGCCACTGGCGTGACAACCGATACACCAGAGGTGTGTCCACTCCGGTCCTCTCGTACTAGGAGCAGGCTTCCTCAAATCTGCAGCGCCCACGGAAGATAGGGACCAAACTGTCTCACGACGTTTTAAACCCAGCTCACGTACCTCTTTAAATGGCGAACAGCCATACCCTTGGGACCGGCTACAGCCCCAGGATGAGATGAGCCGACATCGAGGTGCCAAACACCGCCGTCGATATGAACTCTTGGGCGGTATCAGCCTGTTATCCCCAGAGTACCTTTTATCCGTTGAGCGATGGCCCTTCCATACAGAACCACCGGATCACTATGTCCTGCTTTCGCATCTGCTCGACTTGTCAGTCTCGCAGTTAAGCACGCTTATGCCATTGCACTATCGTCACGATGTCCGACCGTAACTAGCGTACCTTCGAACTCCTCCGTTACGCTTTGGGAGGAGACCGCCCCAGTCAAACTGCCTACCATGCACTGTCCCCGATCCAGATAATGGACCTAGGTTAGAACCTCAAACACACCAGGGTGGTATTTCAACGTTGGCTCCATGAGATCTAGCGACCTCACTTCAAAGCCTCCCACCTATCCTACACAGATCTGTTCAAAGTCCAATACAAAGCTACAGTAAAGGTTCATGGGGTCTTTCCGTCTTTCCGCGGGGAGATTGCATCATCACAAACATTTCAACTTCGCTGAGTCTCAGGAGGAGACAGTGTGGCCATCGTTACGCCATTCGTGCAGGTCGGAACTTACCCGACAAGGAATTTCGCTACCTTAGGACCGTTATAGTTACGGCCGCCGTTTACTGGGACTTCAATCAAGAGCTTGCACCCCATCATTTAATCTTCCAGCACCGGGCAGGCGTCACACCCTATACGTCCACTTTCGTGTTTGCAGAGTGCTGTGTTTTTATTAAACAGTCGCAGCCACCGATTTTTTGCAACCCCGTTGGGCTCCCTCTGTGCGAGTTCACCTACTTGGGGCATACCTTCTCCCGAAGTTACGGTATCAATTTGCCGAGTTCCTTCTCCTGAGTTCTCTCAAGCGCCTTAGAATACTCATCTCGCGCACCAGTGTCGGTTTGCGGTACGGTCGTCAATAGCTGAAGCTTAGTGGCTTTTCCTGGAAGCAGGGTATCACTCACTTCGTCTGCAAGCAGACTCGTTATCACCCCTCATCTAAGCCCGGCGGATTTGCCTACCAGGCACGACTACAGGCTTGAACCAACATATCCAACAGTTGGCTGAGCTAACCTTCTCCGTCCCCACATCGCACTATTGATCGGTACAGGAATATTGACCTGTTTCCCATCAGCTACGCATCTCTGCCTCGCCTTAGGGGCCGACTCACTCTACGCCGATGAACGTTGCGTAGAAAACCTTGCGCTTACGGCGAGGGGGCTTTTCACCCCCTTTAACGCTACTCATGTCAGCATTCGCACTTCTGATACCTCCAGCATCCGTTACCAGACACCTTCACAGGCCTACAGAACGCTCTCCTACCACGTGCAATAAATTGCACATCCGCAGCTTCGGTAACTGGCTTAGCCCCGTTACATCTTCCGCGCAGGACGACTCGATCAGTGAGCTATTACGCTTTCTTTAAATGATGGCTGCTTCTAAGCCAACATCCTGACTGTTTTAGCCTTCCCACTTCGTTTCCCACTTAGCCAATTTTAGGGACCTTAGCTGGCGGTCTGGGTTGTTTCCCTCTTGAGTCCGGACGTTAGCACCCGGTGCTCTGTCTCCCAAGCTGTACTCATCGGTATTCGGAGTTTGCATAGGTTTGGTAAGTCGCCATGACCCCCTAGCCTAAACAGTGCTCTACCCCCGATGGTAATACTTGAGGCACTACCTAAATAGTTTTCGGAGAGAACCAGCTATTTCCAAGTTTGTTTAGCCTTTCACCCCTATCCACAGCTCATCCGCTAGTTTTGCAACACTAGTCGGTTCGGACCTCCAGTACCTGTTACGGCACCTTCATCCTGGCCATGGATAGATCACTTGGTTTCGGGTCTACACCCAGCGACTGATTCGCCCTATTCGGACTCGATTTCTCTACGGCTTCCCTATTCGGTTAACCTTGCCACTGAATGTAAGTCGCTGACCCATTATACAAAAGGTACGCAGTCACCCTTGCGGGCTCCTACTTTTTGTAAGCATGCGGTTTCAGGATCTATTTCACTCCCCTCCCGGGGTTCTTTTCGCCTTTCCCTCACGGTACTGGTTCACTATCGGTCGATTACGAGTATTTAGCCTTGGAGGATGGTCCCCCCATATTCAGACAGGATTTCTCGTGTCCCGCCCTACTTTTCTCTACCTTAGTACCACACGTCTGTTTTCGCATACGGGGCTATCACCCACTATGGCCGGACTTTCCATTCCGCTTTGCTAACAGTCGTGCTATCAATAGAAGGCTCTTCCAATTTCGCTCGCCACTACTTTCGGAATCTCGGTTGATGTCTTTTCCTCGAGCTACTGAGATGTTTCAGTTCACCCGGTTCGCCTCGCATGACTATGTATTCATCATGCGATACCTCTTGCGAGGTGGGTTTCCCCATTCAGAAATCTCCGGATCAATGCTTATTTGCCAGCTCCCCGAAGCTTATCGCAGGCTATCACGTCTTTCGTCGCCTGTAATCGCCAAGGCATCCACCACATGCTCTTAGTCACTTGACCCTATAACTTTGACATCTCTTTCAAGATACCGCCATCATCTTCAAGGACTTGCCAGGTCTTTCACCTGGCGCGTTATGCCGTAATGTGAATAATTCCTCGATATCACTATCAAGAAACATTCGTCATTACTAATTCAATTTACTTCCCTTCGCTTTCGCAAAGTTCTAGCTCGTTGAATATTCGTTTTGACGCAATCAAAAATTTGTCACCAGGGGCACGGTCTGCACTAAACCTTTACGAATGTGCAGTTTCCCCTGGCAACTCTGATTTCGACTCTATGAATTTTTAAAGAACAGCCGATTGATCAATCGATATTGATCAACAACAAAGAGGCCTTTACCGTTTCCAGTCAAAGCCGCTTTGGTGTTGAGTACA
>NZ_JBWKYR010000047.1:0-8705 GCF_059423865.1 Acidovorax sp. GW458-11-26-14-TSB4 | reverse complement strand
CGCTAACCCGCGCCAGTTCTAGCGATGCCCAATTTTTCCCGGTGGTTCGGGTGTGCCATTTCGATCACCTCCCCATTCACCGCATTTGCTACCGAGTGCAGCACCGAGCAGTGTGCTCGGGCCCATGAAAAAAGCCCGGGGGCCTTGGCCCACGGGCTTTCACTTTGCATGGCGACGGCGAGTGGCGCCACAGAAACAAGGGGCTTACTCGCCGCTGGGCTGCACCCACCAGTAGATCAGCACCAGGGTACCGATACCGGTCAGCGTCAGCAATTGCCACCAGCCCGAGCGGCCGATGTCATGCAGCCGGCGGGCACCCACGGCCAGTGCCGGCAGCAGCAGCGCCAGAGCAGCAATACCGTAAACGACTTGGCTCACCACGCCGGCGATCAGCAGCACGACGATCTGGAACAGGGCGAACCACCAGAACTCCGAGCGTGGTGCCCGGCCCTCGAAGCCCGCGTACTGGTTGAAGCACGATTTGATAGCTTGCGCAAAATCCATGAAGAAGCCCTCTCTTGGTGAAATGTTGGGTACTTGCAGATTGCGGAGCGAACGCCCCTCTCCATGATAAGCGGCAAGCGTGACCTGCCCGGCGGGAGCCGGGGGCCACCCCACTCAGACGGTCTGCCGCAGCGCCTGAGTGGCCTGCGCCAGTTGCGTGATGCGCGCCCAGTCCCCCGAGCGCACGGCATCCGCGGGCGTGAGCCAGGAGCCGCCCACGCAGCGCACATTGGGCAGTGCCAGGTAGTTGGGCGCCGTGGCATTGGTGATGCCGCCGGTGGGGCAGAAACTCACCTGGCCAAACGGGCTGGCCCAGGACTTGAGCAGCGGGATGCCGCCCACGGCCTCGGCCGGGAACAGCTTGAGGAACTGGAAGCCATCGGCCAGCGCGTGCATGATCTCGCTGGAGGTGGACACCCCCGGCAGCAGCGGCAGGTTCAGCCCCTTGCAGGCCGAGCCCACCTCGGAGGTATAGCCCGGGCTCACGGCAAAGCGGGCGCCGGCCTCGCTCGCGCGGCGCGCGTCATCGGCATTGAGCACCGTGCCCACACCGACCACGGCCTCGGGCAACTGGCGCGCAATCGCCTCGATGGCGGGCAGGCCTGCGGGCGTGCGCAGCGTCACCTCCAGCACCTTCACACCACCGGCCAGCAGGGCCTCGGCCAGGGGGATCGCGTCTTCGACGCGGTCGATCACGATGACCGGGATGACCGGGCCGTAGCTGGCGATGTCCGCCGGCTGCAGGGAAGGGATGGTGGCATTCACAGCCATGTGCAGGCTCCTTGTTCAGCGCCGCCCGCATGGCGGCGAAAGTTGGCAAACAGTTCACGCCCGAAGCCGGTGGCCGCGTGCGCCTTGCATTCATCGGGGGTGCGGGCGGCCCATTCGGCCTCGTCCACCAGCACGTCGAGCGTACCGGCCACGGCGTCCACGCGCACCAGGTCGCCGTTGCGCACCTTGGCCAGCGGGCCGCCGCCCAGCGCCTCGGGCGTCACATGGATGGCGGCGGGCACCTTGCCCGAGGCACCGCTCATGCGGCCATCGGTCACCAGCGCCACCTTGAAACCCTGGTTCTGCAGCACGGCCAATGGGGGCGTGAGCTTGTGCAGCTCGGGCATGCCGTTGGCGCGCGGCCCCTGGAAGCGCACTACGGCCACCATGTCCTGCTGCACCTCGCCCGCGCTGAAGGCGGCGAGCAGCTCCTCCTGCGAGTCGAACACGCGCGCGGGGGCCTCGATGATGTGGCGGTCTTCCGGCACGGCCGAGACCTTGATCACTGCTCGGCCCAGGCGGCCCTGCAGCAAGCGCAGGCCGCCCGTGGGCGAGAATGGCTTGTCCACCGGGCGGACCACGGCCTCGTCGCCCGAGGTGGCAGGCGCAGGCGCACCACCGGCAGCAATACCGCCTTCGTTCACGCTCAGCACATCGGGGTGCATCAGGCCATGGGCCAGCAATTCGCGCAGGATCCAGGGCGGGCCGCCCGCGGCCTGGAACTGATTCACGTCGGCATCGCCGTTGGGGTACACGCGCGCCAGCAGCGGCACTACGGAAGACAGGTCGTCGAAATCGGTCCAGTCGATCAGGATGCCAGCGCTGCGCGCGATCGCCACCCAGTGGATCAGGTGGTTGGTGGAGCCGCCCGTGGCCAGCAGCGCAGCCATGGCGTTGACGATGCAGCGCTCGTCCACCACATGGCCGATGGGCGTGAAGCGATTGCCGCGCTTGCCGATGGACAGCACGGTGCGCATGGCCTGGCGCGTGAACGCCTCGCGCTCGCCGCTGCCCGGGGGCGCAAATGCAGCATTGGGCACATGCAGGCCCATGGCTTCGAGCAGCATCTGGTTGCTGTTGGCCGTGCCGTAGAAGGTGCAGGTGCCGGGGCTGTGGTACGCAGCCGACTCGGCCTTGAGCAGCTCGTCACGGCCGACCAGGCCCTGCGCATACTGCTCGCGCACCTTGGCCTTGTCCTTGTTGGGCAGGCCCGAACCCATGGGCCCGGCCGGCACGAACACGCAGGGCAGATGCCCGTAGTGCAGCGCGCCGATCAGCAGGCCGGGCACGATCTTGTCGCACACACCGAGCAGCAGCACGCCATCGAACACGTCGTGGGACAGCGCTACCGCGGTGGCCATGGCAATATTGTCCCGGGAGAACAGCGACAGTTCCATGCCGGGCGTGCCCTGGGTCACGCCATCGCACATGGCGGGCACGCCGCCGGCGACCTGGGCCATGGCACCATGGCGCGCGGCCTCGTCGCGCAGCAGTGCGGGGTAGGCCTGGTAGGGCTGGTGGGCCGAGAGCATGTCGTTGTAAGCCGTGACGATGCCGATGTTGGGCGCCTTCTCGACCGTGACCTTGAACTTCTCGGAACCGGGCAACGCTGCATAGGCATGGGCCAGGTTGGCGCAGCCCATGCGCTCCTGCGGAGGCTTGCGCTGGACCATGGCGTCGACCGTGGCCAGGTAGGCGGCACGGGTGTCCTTGCTGCGCTCGATGATGCGGGCCGTCACGCGCGCTACGACTGAATGCATGGGGAATGCTCCATCGGGGATTTGGTATGGGTATGGGAATCGGTGACAAGGCTCCTGCGGGAGCCTCTAGAATGTAACTCGATAACCACCCCGGATCAAGCCAATGTCCCTGCAGACCCTGCCCCTGCCGCCTTCGGAACTCGGTGAATCGCCGTTCTGGCATCCCCATGAAACATCCCTTTACTGGTGTGACATTCAGGGTAAACGGGTGCATGCCTGGGAGCCGGCGAGCGGACGCCTGCGCACCTGGAACATGCCCTCGGAGCCAGGCTGCTGCGCACCGGCAGGAGGCGCAAAAATAGTAATCGGGTTACGTGACGGCTTTTACCTGCTCGACACCGAGAGCGGCGCCCTCGCCTGCCTGGCACTGCTGCCGACCGACGCGCACGACACCCGCGTGCTGCGCTTGAACGATGGCCGCTGCGATTCGGCGGGCCGTTTCTGGGCCGGTTCGGTGATCAGCCCGCGCACCGCGGCCGACGCCGCCCTGTGGCGTCTGGAGGCGGCCCCTGGCGGCTTTCGGGTACAGAAAATGGCAGGCGACAACTTCACCGCCAACGGCCTGGCCTTCAGCCCCGATGACCGCACGCTGTACTGGTCGAACACACCCGAGCACCGCATCGACCGATTCGGCTTCGACGCTGCCACGGGCAGCATCGAGGGCCGCACGCCCTGGGTTTCCTTTCCCCCGAAGACGGAAGGCCAACCCTACGGCGGCCGCCCGGACGGCGCCGCTGTGGACGTGCAGGGCAACTACTGGGTCGCGATGTACGAGGGCGCCTGCGTGCTGCAGTTGTCGCCCGCAGGCCAGGTGCTGCAGCGCATTGCGGTGCCCGTGCAGTGCCCCACCATGGTCTGCTTTGGCGGCGAAGACCTGCGCACGCTGTACATCACCTCGGCGCGCGCCGGGCGGCCGCAGGAGGAGCTGGACGCGGCCATTCCCGCAGGCTCGCTGTTCAGCCTGCCGGTCGAGGTACCGGGCCTGCCCGTGAATTTCTTCCAGGCCAGCGCGGCGATGTAGTCACGCAGCGCGTTCCGCCCCCAGCGCCAGCAACACGTCGTAGCAGGCACCCATATTGTGGTAATCCACCTTGCCGGCGTTGCTCTTCTCGCGCGTGTGGTTGCGGTTGCGGCCGTCGAGGATGCGGAACCAGGCACCGTGCTGGTGGTCCACGAAGTGCTGCCAGCAGTAGGCCCAGATGCGGTCGTACCAATCCCAGTAGCGCGGCTCGCCGGTGCGCACCGCCAGCGCGGCGGCGGCAGCCATGCTCTCGGCCTGCACCCAGTGGTACTTGCCGTTGTCGCAGATGCTGCCATCGGGCGCCATGCCGTAGACGATCCCGCCGTGCGCTGCGTCCCAGCCTTTGTCCAGCGCCGCATCGAACAGGAAGCGCGCGCACGGCAGGTGCCAGTCCGCGGGTGCCAGCACGTCGAGCTGCAGCAGCAGCTTGGCCCACTCGGTCTGGTGGCCGATCTGGTAGCCCCAGGGGCGGAAGATATTGGTCCGGTCGTGGCGGTTGTAGTCCCAGTCCACCGACCAGTCGGCGCGGAAGTGCTCCCACACCCAGCCGCCGGACAGCGCCGCCTGGCGCTGGCAGATGCCCTGCGCGAGCTGTTCGGCGCGCTCGATGTAGCGGCGCTCACCCGTGGCGCGGAAGGCCGAGATCATGGCCTCGCAGGCATGCATGTTGGCGTTCTGGCCGCGGTAGTCCGACAGCGCCCACTCGCGCGTGGCCTCGTCGGCATAGAGGCCCGCGGCCGGCTGCCAGAAGTGCTGCTCGGCCGTATCGAAGGCCTCTGCCAGCCACTGCCGCGCCTCGGGCACGCCGGCCTCGTGCGCCCGCGCATAGGCCAGCATCACGAAGGCCATGCCGTAGCAATGGCGCGTGGCGTCGAGCAAGGTGGCGTGGCCGCCATGCCAGTCGATGAGCCAGGCATAGCCGCCGGTGGCCGGGTCGAGGAAGGCCGTGCGCAGGAAATCGAGCGCATGCTCCATGCCCTTGCGGTAGCGGGCCTCGCCCGTGGTCTGGAACAGGATGGCATGCGTGACCACGAAGCGCGTGGCGCTCACCAGGTGGCGCGTGCGCTCGTCGTAGACGGTGCCGTCGTCGAGAAAGAAGTGGTACATGCCGCCACCCGGGTCGGTGGCGACGGGCTCATAGAACGCCATGGTCTGGCGGATGTGCGCGTGCAGGAATGCGGGCGAACGGAAATCGGGCTGGGGCGCCGTCATGGCTTTGTCTCCTCGTGTGTGCAGGCGCCTCTGTTGGGCGCCGTGCTGTGCCTTGTTGGGCGGTCAGCCGCCGCTGCGCAGGCGGGCCAGCAACCCCGCGGTGGAGCCATCGAGCCCCGACGCATCGCCCGAGGCCAGGCGCGCCTCCAGGTCGCGCGCCAGCACCTTGCCCAGCTCCACGCCCCATTGGTCGAAGCTGTTGATGCCCCACAGGCTGCCGCTCACGAACACGCGGTGCTCCTGCAGCGCGATCAGCGCGCCCAGCGAAGCAGGGGTCAGCGATTCGAGCAGCAGGAAGCTGCTGGGCCGGTTGCCCGGGAAATGGCGGTGGCCGTCCTCGGGGCTGGCCTTGCCCACCATCAGCGCCTGGGCCTGGGCAAGCGCATTGGCCAGCAGCTTGTCCTGGTGGCCCGGCAGCGGGTGGGCGGCCTGGCGCACGGCGATGATTTCCAGCGGCAACACGTCGGTGCCCTGGTGCAGCATCTGGAAGAAGGCATGCTGGCCGTTGGTGCCGGGCTCACCCCAGAGCACGGGCGAGGTGGCATACGGCAGTTCCTGCCCGTCGGCCCCGACGCGCTTGCCATTGCTCTCCATCTCCAGTTGCTGCAGATAGGCCGGCAAGCGGCCCAAGGATGCGTGGTACGGCGCGATGCAGCGGCTGGTGAAGCCATGGAAGTTGCGGTACCAGACATCGAGCAGGCCCAGGCGCACCGGCAGGTTGGCGGCCAGGGGCGCCGTACGGAAATGTTCGTCCATGGCATGGGCGCCGGCCAGCAGGTCACGGAAGCCCGCGGCGCCAATGGCGATGGCGATAGGCAGGCCGATGGCCGACCACAGCGAGTAGCGCCCGCCCACCCAGTCCCAGAAACCGAAGGTGGTGGTGATGCCCAGAGCGCCTGCGGCCTCGACATTGGTGGTCAGCGCCGCAAAGTGGCGCGCCACATCGGTACCGCCCCGCGCACCGAACCAAGACAGCGCCGAGCGCGCATTGGCCATGGTCTCGGCCGTGGTGAAGGTCTTGGACGCAATGAGGAACAGCGTGCTCCCGGGCTTCACGCCCCGCAGCACGCCATGCAGTTCGTGGCCGTCGACGTTGGAGACGAAGTGCAGGCGCTTGCCTGCGGCGCGGAACGCATCGAGTGCCAGCACCGCCATGTGCGGCCCCAGGTCCGAGCCGCCGATGCCGATGTTCACCACGTCGGTGATGGCGGCGTCGCCACGCACCTGCTCGGCATACTGCAGCATGGCATCGAGCGTGCCATGCACCTCGGCCAGTTTCTGCGCGATGTCGGCCCCATCGCCCGGCAGCACCAGGCCCTGGGGACGGCGCAGCAGCGTGTGCAGCACCGCGCGGCCCTCGGTGTGGTTGATGGCGTCACCCGCGAACATGGCATCGCGCTGACCCGCGAGGCCGCAGGCCTCGGCCAGGGCCAGCAGCAGGGCCTCGGTCGGCCGGTCCCACAGGTTCTTGGAGAGATCGGCAAAGACGTAAGGCGCCTGCTGGCTGAAGTGGCCGAAGCGCCCGCTGTCCTGCGCGAACGCCTGCCGCAGGTCCAGGTGCCGTCCTTCGGTGTCGAAGAAAGCCTGCAAGGCGGGCCACGGCGGGGTCTGGTCGCAACGAAGGGACATGGAAAGGCTACCTGGGGCGAAAAAATGAAAACGGCGAGATAGTAACTTGATTACCAAAATTGTCTGGCACTTTTTTGCTGTAGACACAGATTGGAACGCGATTTGGCCTGCTGTCCTACACAAAACGATGTAACGTGATTACAATTTCTAGCCACACGCGATTACACGAATGCACTGATACGGAGACCCCATGAGTTTTGACCTTGTCCTGTTTGGCGGAACCGGCGACCTGGCCTGGCGCAAGCTCATGCCTGCGCTGTTCCAGGCGTTCCGCCACGGAACGCTGCCCGAAGGGGGGCGCATCATCGCGGTGGCCCGTGACGAGCTCAGCCATGAACAATACCGCAGCCTGATCCAGTCGCGCTTCGAAGGCGTGGACCTGGCCAAGCGCCCCACCCCCGACGAGTTCGAACGCTTCGGCGCCCTGCTGCACTACCTGCGCATGGACCTGTCGCAAACCCAGGACTATGCCCGCCTGGCCGCCATGCTGCACGAGCGCAATGCCGAGTCGGTGGTGATGTACGTGGCCACGGCGCCCAGCCTGTTCACCAATGTGTGCGAGCAGATCGCCGCCGTGGGCCTGAACGGCCCGCACACCCGCGTGGTGCTGGAAAAGCCCCTGGGCCACGATCTGCGCTCCAACCAGGCCATCAACGACACGCTGCGCCGCGTGCTCAAGGAAGAACAGGTCTTTCGCATCGACCACTACCTGGGCAAGCCCTCGGTGCAGAACCTCTTGGCCATGCGCTTCGGCAACGCACTGTTCGAGCCCCTGTGGCGGCGCGAGACCATTGCCAACATCCAGATCACCATTGCCGAGGAACTGGGCGTGGAGACGCGCGGCGCCTTCTACGACCAGACCGGCGCGCTACGCGACATGGTGCAGAACCATGCCCTGCAGCTGCTGTGCGCGATCGGCATGGAGCCGCCCATCAACGCCAGCGCCAACGCCATCCGCGACGAAAAGCTCAAGGTGCTGCAGTCGCTCAAGCCCTGGAGCACCGAGACCATCGGCCAGCACGTGATCCGCGGGCAGTACGTGGCCGGCAAGACGCACGGTGCCTCTGTGCCCGGTTACCTGCAGGAAAAAGGCGTGGCCCCGGGCAGCACCACCGAGACCTTCGTCGCGCTGCGCACCGAGATCTCCAACTGGCGCTGGGCGGGCGTGCCTTTCTACATCCGCACCGGCAAGCGGCTGGCGGGGCGCGATGCGCACATCGTCGTCAACTTCCGGCCCGTGCCGCACCCGATCTTCCGCACCTCGGCCGGTGCCGCCAACCGCCTGGTGATCAACCTGCAGCCCAAGGACGGTCTGGAGCTGCACCTGATGGCCCAGGGCGCCGCCCAGCAACAGGTGGAGCCCGCGCTGTCGCAGGTGTACCTGAACCTCGATTTCGACCAGCGCTTCGGCACCGAGCGCGTGGGTGCTTACGAACGCCTGTTGCTCGACGTGATCGGCGGCCGCCTGAACCTGTTCGTGCGCAGCGACGAGCAGGAGGAAGCCTGGCGCTGGGTAGAGCCCATCCTGCAGCACTGGCGCAACGATGCGCTGGGTCCCCGGCCCTATACGGCCGGCAGTTGGGGTCCAAGTGCCGCCAGCGCCATGATCGCGCGCGATGGCTACTGCTGGAGTGAAGAGGTGTAAGGCCCAGCGCGCGCCACCGCAGGCACCAACAAAAGAAGGGCTCCCAATGGGAGCCCTTTTCAATTGCCCGTTTCCGGGCAAGGGTAGGGAAACACTTCCACATGGTGGCGGTGCCCACGACCGTGAAACACCACCACCATGGGAAGGCCCGCAACTGGCGGAC
>NZ_JBWKYR010000046.1:0-12415 GCF_059423865.1 Acidovorax sp. GW458-11-26-14-TSB4 | reverse complement strand
CGGAGCTGCCTCGCAGAGGCAGCGCAGGGAGTTCTTCGGCGTCACCCCAGGACCGAGCATCGCAGGCTGCCCCCTCGTACGCAGTGCGAGGGGGACACGGGCAGCGGGGCCGCCTTCTCTTTGGTGACTTTCTCTTGGCGGCCTGAGAAAGTTACTGCGCCGCCGGGCGCACATCCCGGCTCCCGCCCTCTTTCAAGGCATGCTGCCAGCTACAAACCCCAAGCCGGCAGCAAGAAAAATCAGGGCAAATCCACTCGAACAATCCGATCCGTAGCCGGCGGCACCACAGGCCCCCCGGCAGCGGAGAAGTAAGCCTCCAACGCATCCAGATCCTGCCCCGCCCCCAGCCCATCCACCCCCTGGGTGAACACCGTGAAATTGTCCCCACCCGTAGCCAGGAAGCTGCTCACCACCACCCGGTAAACAGCCTCGGCGCGCAAGGGCTGCCCGTTGAGCGACACACCACTCACCCGCTGCCCCGCAGGCAGCCGCAGGTCATAGCGGTAGGTAAACCCCTTGGACACCGACAGCACCCGCGGGCTCTGCGCGGTGTTGGTGCCACTGGCGAACTGCTGCTCCAGGATCGCCTTCACCTGCGCGCCCGTGAACGACTGCACCATCAGGCTGTTGCCGAACGGCTGGGCCGTGAACATCTGGCCATAGCGCACCGTGCCATCGGCACCGGGCACCAGCACCCCGCGCACGCCGCCGGGGTTCATGAAGGAGATCTGGGCATTGAGGCCGGGCCCCTGGGCGGCGAGCAACTGCGCGTCGGCGATCAGGTTGCCCATGGAGGTTTCGAGCGATGGCGCAGGTTCGCGCGAGACCGGGCCGGTGAGGCGGCCGGCAGGGCGCTGGGCCTGGGGCTCGGCGGCGATGCGGTAGCGCTCCACGATGGCATGCACACCCTCATCGCGCGCGAAGACGGGGAAGCGTTTGTCCACGGCAAGGGTGGTGGGCCCGCTGGTGAAGCCCTCTCCCTGCACGATGACCTGGCGCGCGCTCTTGCGCACCACGCGGCGGGTGGCGGTGTCCACACGCAGGCTGATGTCGGTGACGTGCGTGCCGTACTGGCCCGCGCTGGTCAGCAGCAGCGGGTGCGCGGGGTTCACCGTGCCGTAGTCGCACAGGTAGGAGCGGTGCGTGTGGCCCGAGACCACCACGTCCACTGCAGGGTCGAGCCGCTCCAGGATGGGCACGATGTCGCCGCTCAGGCCCTTGCAACTGGTCTCGCCCAAGGCAGCCTGGGTTTCGCCGCCCTCGTGCACCATCACCACGATCACATCGGCACCCTGGGCGCGCAGGCCCGGGATGAGGGCGTTGACGGTCTCGGCTTCGTCGGCAAAGCGCAGGCCGGCCACGCCGGCGGGCGCCACCATGGCGGGTGTGCCGCGCAGGGTCAGGCCGATGAAAGCCACGCTGACCGTCACGCCGCCTTCGGTAAAACGCTTGATGCCGGTGGGCGGCAGCAGCGGGCGGCCGTCCTCGTGCGAGGTGTTGGCCGCCAGCAGGCCGAAGTTGGTGCCGGGGAAGGCGGGGTTCAACTGGCAGGGCTGGCGCACGGTGTGCTTCTCGCAGCCGCCGTTCTTCAGGCGCAGCAACTCGCGCCAGCCCTTGTCGAACTCGTGGTTGCCCACGGCGTTGAAGTCGATGCCCATGCGGTTGACGGCCTCGATGGTGGGCTCGTCGAGGAACAGGGCCGACACCAGGGGCGATGCGCCCACCATGTCGCCGGCCGCCACCACGGCATGGTGCTTGTGCAGGGTCTTGAGGTGCGCAATGGCGCTGGCCATGTAAGCCGCGCCGCCCGCAGGCACGCGCGCCATGCCGCTGCCATCGGGAGCAGCCACCTGCAGGGCCATGCGCGGCGGCTCCAGGTTGCCGTGCAGGTCGTTGAATGCGATGAGGCCGATGTCGATGTGGGCGGGGGGCGTGGGCGTGGAGGCACAGCCGGCCAGCAAAGCAGCGGCCATGGCGCAGGGCAGCGCCATGCGGCCCCAGGCGCCTCCGAGGGCGGCGCTCACAGGAAGGAGGCCTGGATGGGCGCCACCTCGCGCACCACGTCCGCGCACTGGGCGCGGTTGCGCAGCGCGTGCTCCATCACCACCAGCGCCAGCAGCGCCTCGGCAATCGGCGCGGCGCGGATGCCCACGCAGGGGTCGTGGCGGCCCTTGGTGATCACCTCGGTGGGCTGGCCGTGGATGTCGATGGACTCGCGCGGGCTGATGATGGAGCTGGTCGGCTTGATCGCGATCGAGACTTCCAGGTCCTGCCCGGTGCTGATGCCGCCGAGCACGCCGCCGGCGTGGTTGGTGCGAAAGCCCTGGGGCGTCATCGAGTCGCCGTGCATGGTGCCGCGGTGGGCCACGCTCTCGAAGCCGGCACCGATCTCCACGCCCTTGACGGCGTTCAGGCCCATCATGGCGTGGGCGATATCGGCGTCGAGCTTGTCGTACAGCGGCTCGCCCAGGCCCACGGGCACGCCGCTGGCCGAGATGCGGATGCGCGCGCCGCAGGAGTCGCCGGCCTTGCGCAGCGCGTCCATGTAGTCCTCGTACTGCTGCACGTCGGCCACGGGGGCGAAGAAGGGGTTTGCGCGCACATGGTCCCAGCTCTCGAAGGCAATGGGCAGTTCACCCAGCTGGGTCATGCAGGCGCGGAACTGCGTGCCGTACTGCTGGGCCAGCCACTTCTTGGCCACGGCGCCGGCAGCCACGGTGGGCGCCGTCAGCCGGGCCGACGAGCGGCCACCGCCGCGCGGGTCGCGGATGCCGTACTTGTGCCAGTAGGTGTAGTCGGCATGGCCCGGGCGGAAGCTCTGGGCGATGTTGCTGTAGTCCTTGCTGCGCTGGTCGGTGTTGCGGATCAGCAGGGCAATGGGGGTGCCGGTGGTCCTGCCTTCGTACACGCCCGAGAGGATCTCCACCGCATCGGGTTCGTTGCGCTGGGTCACGTGGCGGCTGGTGCCCGGGCGGCGGCGGTCCAGGTCGGCCTGGATGTCCGCCTCGGCGAGCGGCATGCCCGGCGGGCAGCCGTCGATCACGCAGCCAATGGCCGGGCCGTGGGATTCACCAAAATTGGTGACTGCGAATAGGGTACCGATGGTGTTGCCGCTCATGGGCGGCGATTATCCCAGAGTGGAGCAGCGTACTCTGGCAGCACGGCGGCTCAGTTTGCTGCCGATCTTCGAAACTGGCTTGGCCCAAGCCAGGGCAGCCGTGCAAGGGCCGCTCCGCCGCACTGGCTGCGTCCCCCCTCCCGAATGGCGCAGCCATTCGAGAGAAGGGGGAAGGCGCGAAGCGACTCAGGGGGATGGTCCCTGCCTAGCCGCCCGATTCTTCCTCGGGCCAGTCGCGGATGTAGGCCTTGAGCATCTTGTTCTCGAAGTTCTGGCTGTCCACCACGGCCTTGGCCACGTCGTAAAAACTGATCACGCCCATGAGCATGCGCTTGTCCATCACCGGCATGTAGCGCGCGTGGCGGTCCAGCATCATGCGGCGCACCTCGTCCATCTCGGTCTCCAGGGTGCAGGTCAGCGGGTGGTCGTCCATGGCCGAGCGCACCTGCAGCGAGCCCACGCTGCCACCGTTCTTGACGATGGCCTGGATCACCTCGCGGAAGGTGAGCATGCCCACCAGGTCACCGAGCTCCATCACCACCAGGGAGCCGATGTCGCGCTCGGCCATTATGTCCACGGCGTTGGACAGCGGTTCGTCGGGCGTGACGGTATAGAGGGTATTGCCTTTGACGCGAAGGATATCGCTGACTTTCATGATCGGTCTCCAATGGGGCTCGGTGAGGCGCGGCAGGCCTGTTCACGGCAAATATAGCCCACAATGCGCTAGTCCACTGAAACGGAGAAATCGGCTGTGCGCCGGGGTGGCAGCGGGTGCAGCGCAAGGCGCGGGCTGCGGCCAAGGCTGGCCGCCTTGGCAAAGCCCGCAACGCGGCGATGCGCCCGCCGCCACCCCGGCCCGAAGGGTGAGGGCCTGGCAGGGCCGCACTCGTCGTTGCCGTGCTCGCCGGGTGTACAACCCGGCTGCGCCCGCCGCCTAGATTGCGGCCCTGCCAGACCCTCACGCACAGCCGATTTTTCCGTTTCAGTGGACTAACACCGACAACATGGGAGACATTGGATGCCCGGTTACTCCGACCCCGGCTTTGACACGCTTGCGCTGCACGCCGGCGCCACCCCCGATCCGGCCACCGGCGCACGCGCCGTGCCGATCCACCTGACCACCTCGTTCGTCTTCGAATCGAGCGACCACGCCGCCTCGCTGTTCAACCTGGAGCGGCCCGGCCACGTCTACAGCCGCATCAGCAACCCCACCAATGCGGTGCTGGAGCAGCGCGTGTCTGCCCTGGAAGGCGGCGTGGGCGCCATCGCCACCGCCAGCGGCCAGGCCGCGCTGCACCTGTCCATCTGCACGCTGATGGGCGCGGGCAGCCACATCGTGGCCAGCACGGCGCTGTATGGCGGCTCGCAGAACCTGCTGCACTACACCCTTTCGCGCTTCGGCATTGAAACCACCTTCGTCAAGCCTGGTGACATCGACGGCTGGCGCGCCGCCGTGCGGCCCAATACGAAACTGTTCTTCGGCGAGACCGTGGGCAACCCGGGCCTGGATGTGCTGGACATCCCCACCATCAGCACCATCGCGCACGAGGCGGGTGTGCCACTGCTGGTCGATTCCACCCTGACCTCGCCCTGGCTCATGAAACCGCTGGAACTGGGGGCCGACCTGGTCTACCACTCGGCCACCAAGTTTCTCTCGGGCCACGGCACGGTGGTGGGCGGCATCGTGGTCGATGGCGGCAGCTTCGACTGGGACGGCCCGCGTTCGGCGGGCAAGTTCGCCGAGCTGACACAGCCGTACGAGGGCTTTCACAACATGGTGTTCAGCGAGGAAAGCTCGGTCGGCGCTTTCTTGCTGCGCGCGCGCCGCGAGGGCCTGCGCGACTTTGGCGCCTGCATGAGCCCGCACACGGCCTGGCTGATCCTGCAGGGCATCGAGACGCTGCCGCTGCGCATGGAGCGGCACATGCGCAACACGGCGCGCGTGGTCGAGTTCCTGGCCAGCCACCCCTTTGTCTCGCGCGTGGGCCACCCCATGCTCGACACCCACCCCAGCCACGCTCTGGCGCAGAAGCTGCTGCCGCGCGGCGCGGGCTCGGTGTTCAGCTTCGACCTCCAAGGCAACCGCGAGCAGGGCAAGAAGTTCATCGAGGCGCTCAAGGTCTTCAGCCACCTGGCCAACGTGGGCGACTGCCGCAGCCTGGTGATCCACCCTGCCAGCACCACGCACTTCCGCATGAGCGACGAGGCGCTGGTCAACGCCGGCATCACCCAGGGCACGATCCGCCTGTCCATCGGGCTCGAAGATGCCGACGACCTGATCGACGACCTCAAGCGCGCCCTCAAGGCCGCGGAGAAGGCGGCCTGAGCCCGGCGATGGGAGCGCAGGCGGCACCCGCCATGGATTGGCAGGCCTTCGAGCAGACGCTGCTGGACGATGCGCTGGCACTGGTGCTGCCGGTGTTGCAGGCGCATCCGCTGCGCGGCGATGTCTATGCCGTGGCGCTCGCGGGCATCTACCGCGAGCACGATGGCCCCATCCACCTGCCCACCGTGGCGATGAACAGCGAGGCCGCGCTGGCGCAAGCCGACGAGGACCACGAAGGCGATGGCGCGCTCTACAGCCTGCGCTGGAACCCGGCGGACTGGTGCTGGCCCGAAATGTCCTCGGGCAGCGCCGCCATGGCCGCGGCCGAAGCCGCACTGGCGACCGAGGCCCAAGGCGGCGACGTGGCGCAGTGGGAGGCCACGGACCGCCGCTGCATCGATGCCCTGGTGAATGTGTGCCATCGCCTGCGCGATTCCCTGCAGGCCTCGGCCGTGGCCGACCGGCTCACGCCTGGCTTTGCCGTGCTGCTGCACGAGGACAGCGACGAGGGCATTGCCATGGCCTTGCGCTGCCTGGGCGACGAAGCCTTTGCGCGCCTGCTGCCTGGCCATGCCGCCGACCTGGCCGAGGCAGCGCGCGTGGCGGCGCTGCCCGATGCCGAGCGCCTGCGCTACCACCTGGCTTGCCTGGCGCACCAGCCCGCGCCCGAGCTGGGCCTGACGCGCGAGCAGGCCCAGCGCCATGGCGAGGCGGCGCAGCGCGCGCTGCGTGCCTTCGGCCCTGCGGCCATACCGCCACTGCTGCCCCTGCTGGCGCGCACCGAAACACAGTGCGAGGCCGCGCGCCTGCTGGGCGAGATCGGCGCAGCCACGCCCGAGGTGCTGGCGATCTTGCGCACCCAGGTGCTCAAGCCGGTGCCCCGCAACGGCACCCGCCACCTGGCCCAGGCGGGCCGCAATGTCTGCGCCGGTGCGCTGGCCCACCTGGGCGACAGTGCCTGGCTGCTGCAGCAGGCCCAGGCCGGCACGCTGGGCGACGCGTGTGTGGCGCAGGGCCTGTCATCGCCCTATGGCGCGTTCCGCAACCGGGTGCTGGAACCGCTGCCGCTCGACTACCGCCTGATCGAATCCCTGCCCGAAGTGCGGCCTGCGCTGCTGCCGCTGGTGGAGCAGTGGCTGCGCCCCGGCAAGGGCACCTGCACCCTGCGCCTGCACGAGGTGGACGAGGCCCTGCGCGGCCTGCAATCGCCGCTGACCGCGGTGCGCCAGCATGCGGCCATGGTGCTGGGCGAGCGGGGCCTGGGCGCCGAGGCCGGTGCGCGCATTGTTCCCGCGCTCGCCCATGCCGTGGCGCAGGACAGCGACGAGACCGTGCGCTACCTGGCCGTGCTGGCCCTGGACGACTGGCGTGGCGCGGCCGCCGCGCAGCGCCCCCTGGCCGAAGCCACCGCCAAGAGGGACAGTAGTGGCAAGGTGCGCGACGCAGCGCAACGCTGGATCCAGGTGCTGGACGACCTGGCCGCAGGTGTACCGCCACGCTGACTGAGGGCAGCCCTTGCCCCTGACAAGACAAGAACGAAGCAAAGACAAGCGAACCAAGAGGACCCATTCGTATGCAGATCCAAGTCAACGGCCACACCACCTACTGCTACACCGGCGGCAAGGCCTTCAACCCCGCGCTGCCCACCGTGGTCCTGGTCCACGGCGTGCTCAACGACCACAGCGTGTGGGCGCTGCAAAGCCGCTACCTGGCCAACCACGGCTGGAACGTGCTGGCCGTGGACCTTCCCGGCCACTGCCGCAGCGCGGGCGAGGCACCGGCCAGCGTGGAAGCAGGGGCGGAC
This sequence comes from Acidovorax sp. GW458-11-26-14-TSB4, assembly GCF_059423865.1. Classification (NCBI taxonomy): domain Bacteria; kingdom Pseudomonadati; phylum Pseudomonadota; class Betaproteobacteria; order Burkholderiales; family Comamonadaceae; genus Acidovorax; species Acidovorax sp. GW458-11-26-14-TSB4. Next base: position 5,167 of record NZ_JBWKYR010000046.1, on the reverse strand, counting down.
TTCATTGCCGCGCTGCTCGATGCCACAGGCGTGCCGCGCGCAGCCCTGGTGGGCCACAGCTTCGGCTCGCTGATCGCGCTGGAGGCCGCGGCCCGCCTGGGCGAGCGCGTGAGCCACCTGGTGCTGGTGGGCACGGCCTACCCGATGAAGGTCTCGCCCGCGCTGATCGACGCGGCCCTCAACGAGCCCGAGAAGGCCCTGCGCATGGTCAACGTGTTCTCGCGCAGCACGCTGGCGCCGCCTTCGGGCGCGGGTTTTTGGGTCTACAACGCGGGCATGGCGCTGGGCCGCAAGGTGCTGCGCAGCAACAGCGCCGTGAATGTGTTCCACCGCGGCTTCGTGGCCTGCGACAGCTATGCCAACGGCGAGCAGGCCATCGCGGCGGTGCGGTGCCCGATGCTGTTCGCGCTGGGCGCGCAGGACCAGATGACCGCGCCCAAGGCCGCCCAGGGCCTGGTGGCGGCCGCGCGCGCCGCGGGCAAGGCGGTGCAGACCACCAGCCTGCCCGTGGGCCACAACCAGATGAGCGAGGCGCCCGATGGCACGCTGATGGCGATCCGCGACTTCTTGGCCAAGTAAGACCACGCGGACTCCACCATGACCCTGCGCACCGACCTGCTCGAACTGGCGCGCCAGCACACGCTGGACCGACCTGCGGCCACGCGCCTGCTGGGCCTGGCCGGTCTCCACCGCCCACCTGCGAACCTGCACGCCACGCTGTGGCGCACGGTGGCCGTGATCGCGGCAGCGCTGGGCGGGCTGGGCATCGTCATGTGGATCGCCGCCAACTGGGAGAGCCTGGGCCGCTTCATGCGCTTTGCGCTGCTGCAGGGCTTTGTGCTCGCCATGTGCGCGGGGGCCGCGCTGCGTGCCGGGGCGCGGGCGCCGCTGGCCATGCTGGCGTTGCTGGGTACGGGCGCGCTGTTCGCCTACTTCGGCCAGACCTACCAGACCGGCGCCGATCCGTGGCAGCTGTTTGCGCTGTGGGCGGCGCTCACGCTGCCCCTGGCGCTGGCCGTGCGCAGCGATGTGGTGTGGGTGCCGTGGAACCTGGTCGCCATGGTCGGCATCTCGCTGTGGGCGCAGGCGCACACGGGGCACCGCTGGCGTGTGTCGCCTGCGGACATGACGGTGCACCTGGTCTCCCTGGGCGCCGCTCTGGCCGTGGCGGCGGCCATGCTGCCGCAGGCGCGGCGCTTCACCGGCGCGGGCCTGTGGGCGCTGCGTACGGCGGGCACGCTGGCGCTGGCGATGGTCACTCTCACCGCGCTCGGCGGCCTGTTCCATTCGCCGGTGGCGGGGCACTACGGCCTGGGGCTGGTGCTGCTGGCGGCGGCCGCGGCGCTGGTGGGCATGCGCACGCATTTCGACATCTTTTTGCTCAGCGGTGCGGCGCTGGGGCTCAACATCCTGCTGGTCACGGGGCTGGCGCGGGCCATGTTCTCCAACTCCCGCTTCGACGATTTCGTGGGCTCGCTGCTGCTTATCGGCCTGGTGGCCGCCGGCATGCTGGCCGCCACGGTCAGCGCGGTGACGCGCCTGGCGCGCCGCGCTGCGGCAGCGCAAGGGGAGTCGGCATGAGCGGCGAGCACTCTCTCGATCCCGCAGGCACGGCTGCGGTGAAACCCTCCGCCCTCGATGCCATCGTGCAAAACGCCGTCGCCCAGGGCGTGCTGCCCGCGCACGCCACGGCGGCCGATGCCCGCAAGGCGACCGGCCCCGCGCGCCCCTGGCCCGTGGTGCTGCTCACCGCCCTGGGGGCATGGCTGGCAGCGCTGCCGCTGCTGGCCCTGTTCGCCCTGCTGTTCGGCGAGTGGATCGTGGACGGCGCGGGCGCCTACTTCATCGGCGCCGCTGTGCTGGCCGGCTCCACGGCGGCCCTGCGCAAGGCGGACCTGCCGATCTTCCTGGAGCAACTGGCCTTTCCAGCGCTGCTCACAGGCGCCCTCCTGCTCGGCTTTGCGCTCGGGCGCGACATGGGTGCCCAGCCGGCCGCTGCAGTGATGCTGGTGGTGGCGTTGGCCGTGGCGGTGCTGGTGCCCTTGCCCTGGTTGCGCACCTTGCTGGGTGCGGGCGCTGCCGTGCTGTTCGCGGTCGCCATCTGGCCTGGCAGCCATGGCCGCTGGGCCCTGTCGCCCCTGCTTCCGTGGGGCATGGTGCATGGCGTGCTCGCCGTGTGGGTGGGCCTGCTGCTGTGGCAGCGCCAGGCCCTGGGGCGCGGGGACATGGGCAACCGGGTTGCCGTGCTGCTCGAACCGCTCACCTGCGGCTGGCTGCTGGCCTTGATCTGGGGCCTCTGCGGCCTGTCGGGCCAGACCTTTCTGGTGGGAGGCGCCTTGGGTGCCGGCATCGGCGGCGAGCTGCTGCGCGAAGCCGGTCAGGAGGTCGGGCTGCGCACCCATGCGCTGCAGCGCACGGTGCAGGCCGCCAGTGTGCTGCTGGCCCTGGGCGCCGCCGCCCTCGCGCAGCGCGCCTGGCCGGCCCTGCGCCAGCCCCGCGCCGCCGTGGTCGCCCTGGTGCTGGCCTTGCTGTGCTGGTTCTCTCCGCTGTTGGGCTGTGCGCTGCTGACTTTGGTGGTCACCGGCACCACGCGCCGTTGGGGCCAGGCTGCGGCGGCTGCGCTGGCCAGCGCCTGGATCATGGGCGGCTTTTACTACCAGCTGGCCTGGCCCCTGGGCACCAAGGCCATGGTGCTCGTGGGCTGTGGCGCCTTGCTGGGTGTGCTTGCCTGGAGTGCCTTGTGCACGCCACGGTCGGGCGTGCCCGCCACGGTTGCCGCTCGCCACTGGGGCCATCGCCTGGGCCCCTGGCTGCTGGGCCTGAGCGCGCTGGCCACGGTGGCCGTGGCCAATATCGCCATTGCCGACAAGGAGCACACCATTGCCAATGGCCAGAAGGTCTACGTGCCGCTGGCCCCGATGGACCCGCGTTCGCTGATGCAGGGCGACTACATGCGGCTGGACTTCACCCTGCCGCCGCCGAATGAAAACATCGACTTGCGCAATGCCGGCGTGGAAGGCCTGCTGGGCAGCCGGCCCTATGCTGTTGGCCGGCTCGATGCGCGCGGCGTGGTGGCCTGGGAGCGCATGGAAAAATACGATACGCCGCTGTCTCCTGGCGAGTTTCGCATCCAGCTCACGCCCAAGGACGGCGACTGGACTCTGGTGACCGATGCCTGGTATTTCGCCGAAGGCGATGCCAGCCTGTGGGAAAAGGCCCGGTTTGGTGAATTCCGCGTGCAGCCGGACGGCAAGGCCCTGCTGGTGGGCATGGCGGACGACCAGCTCGTGCCCATAGGCCGTTGATCGTTCACTCCGCCGGCCGAAGGCCGCGCCGCCACGCGGGCCAGCGCAGCAGCATGAAGGCGCGCAGCAGCCACTCCACCGGCCCGTAGGCATGCCGCGCCATCCAGCGGCGGCTCAGCGCGAGCTGGGCCGCATACAGCGCCACGCAGCCCAGCAGCACCGCGAGCGGAGGCACCCGCCCCACCAGCGCCAGGCCGTAGGCCGTGAACACGAGCGCCCCCACCAGAGACTGCATCAGGTAGTTGGACAGCGCCATGCGGCCCGCGGGTTCCAGCCAGGCGGCCAGCGCCCGGCCGTGGCGGCTGTGCTGCAGCACCCAGAGCAGCGCGGCGACATAGCCCAGTGTGAGGAACGGGGCCGTGGCCAGGTCCACCGCCAGCACCGCGGCAGAGACATGGTCGCTCTGGCGCACCAGGCTGGTCTGCACCGTGGCATAGAGCAAGGCTCCGGCGGCCCCGATGGGCAGGCAGCACCGCATCCACCTGCGCAGGCGCGCTGGCTCCCCTGCGGCGCGGGCCAGATAGCCCGAGCGATGGGCCGCCAGCCCCAGCAGGAACATGGCCAGTGCGCACGGCCCCTGCACGAAAACGATCACGAACCAGACGCCATCGGCCATGTCGCGTCCGCGCTGGGCAATGGCTTCCAGGGGCCCAGCGCGGTAGGCGGCTGCGGCCTGCTGGGCCTTGGCGTGGACCTCGGCCAGCGGCCAGTCCATGGGCGGCGCGAGCGACATCAACCAGGCCAGCAGCCCCCAGCCCAGGGAGACCAGCGCCAGCAGTGCCACGGCCAACGCCGCCGCAGTGTCCGGCCGCAGCCGGCGCATCGGCAGCAGCAACAGGCCCAGCAGCGCATAGGTCACCAGGATGTCGCCCGCGAACAGCAACCAGGCATGCGCCAGCCCCAGCAGCAGCAATCCCGCCAGGCGCCGCAGCATGCGCGGCACAAAGGCGCTGCCCGCGCGCTGGGCCGAGTCCATCTGCAGTGCAAAGCTGTAGCCGAACAGCAGCGAGAACAGGAGGTAGAACTTGGTTTCGAAGACCAGGGCCACGAACCAGCGCACGGCATGGTCTACGGGGCGCGAGAACGCGGGGTCGACCACGCCGAGGCCGAAGTAGGTGGACGCGAAGCTGCCGGCATTGACGAGCAGGATGCCCAGCAGCGCAAAGCCGCGCAGTGCGTCGATGGCGTGTTCGCGGGGCGGTTCGGTGGGAGTCATGGTGAAGAAGGGGCCGCCGCGTTGGGCGGGTGGGGCGCGATGTCCATGGCGCACTGTCAAGTGCGGCACTCCCGCCTGGACGTGCTTGGGCGTATAAAGCGAAGATAAGAACGTGTTCACGATTTTTACGCGGTCCCGTAAAGATCGTGAACACGTTCTAAGTATTACCCACGGAGACAAGACCATGGACATCAGCGCCCCTGTTGCGGACAAGGCCACGGCAGCCACCGATCCGCGTGCCTTCAAGAGCTTTGCGGAGTTCTATCCGTTCTACCTGACCGAGCACAGCAACCGCACCTGCCGGCGGCTGCATTTCGTGGGGTCCAGCCTGTCACTGGTCTGCCTGGCTTTGGCGGTGGCCCTGCGGCAGCCTTGGTTTTTGTTGCTGGGGTTGCTGTGCGGGTATGGGTTTGCGTGGGTGGGGCATTTCGGGTTTGAGAAGAACAAGCCGGCGAGCTTCAAGCGGCCTCTTTACAGCTTCATGGGGGACTGGGCGATGTACCGGGATATCTGGTTGGGTAGAGTGCCGTTCTGATTGCTGGCTTGTTTTTGCAGCATGCCTTGGCGAGGGGCGGGAGCCGGGATGTGCGCCCGGCGGCGCAGTAACTTTCTCTTGGGCCGCCAAGAGAAAGTCACCAAAGAGAAG
>NZ_JBWKYR010000045.1:0-21190 GCF_059423865.1 Acidovorax sp. GW458-11-26-14-TSB4 | reverse complement strand
AGCGAAGCGAAGGGACGCAGACTGGGGGCCGCCTTCTCTTTGGTGACTTTCTCTTGGCGGCCCAAGAGAAAGTTACTCCGCCGCCGGGCGGACATCCCGGCCTCCGCCCTCAAAACAAGAACAGAAGCCACCATCGACAACAAACAAAAACAACCCAAGCCCCCGACAGACACAGAGGCCCTCATAGTGCAGTTTTTCTACGCCATACCCCAAATTTAATCGATTGCCGACCCCGGTGCGCAAAGCCACAATCTGCAAGACATCTGCTGGCCTTTGCACGCTGCTACCACCCGTGCATACACCAGCCCAAGCACCGTCTGTATCCTCCAAATCCAGAGCCTCTCCATTCCCATGCCAGAACGCAGCACACCACCATCAGCCAGCCCCCCACCCACCACCCCCTGGCTTATCGTCGCCGTGGCCGCCGCCATCCTCATGGTCACCATGGGCTCGCGCCAGTCGCTGGGCCTGTTCCTCTCGCCCATCAACACCCACACTGGCCTGGGTGTGGCCAGTATCAGCTTTGCCATGGCCATCGCGCAGCTCGTCTGGGGCGCGGTGCAACCCGTCTTCGGTGCCGTGGCCGACCGCTGGGGGCCCGGCCGCGTCATCGTGCTCGGGGCCGTGCTGCTGGCGGCGGGCTCGGCACTCACCACCCAGGTCACCAGCCAGTTCGGGCTCATCTTCGCCATCGGCCTGCTCAGCGCGGCGGGCGCCGGGGCGGGCAGTTTTTCCATCCTCATCGGCGCCACGGCACAGCGCATTCCGGCCGAGCGCCGCTCCTTTGCCGGCGGCGTGATCAACGCCGGCGGCAGCGCCGGGCAGTTTGTCTTTGCGCCGCTCAACCAGGCCATCATGTCCGCCTTCGGCTGGATGAGCGCCATGTGGACCATGGCCGTGCTCGCCCTCACCACCGCCCCCATGGCCTGGTGGCTGCGTGGCAGCGACCGCAAGGCCCAGGCACAGGCCAGCGCAGGCAGCGCCAGCATGACGCTGCGCCAGCAGCTGCGCGTGGCCCTGCGCGACCGCAGCTACTGGTGCCTGCACGCGGGCTTTTTTACCTGCGGCTTCCACATCGCCTTCCTGGTCACGCACATGCCCGGCGAGGTGGCGCTGTGCGGCCTGAGCCCCAACGTCGCCGCCACGTCGCTGGCCATCATCGGCCTGGCCAACGTGGCTGGCAGCCTGGCCGCTGGCGCCCTGGGCTCACGCGTGCGCATGAAGATGATTTTGTTCTGGATGTACGCCTCGCGCGCCGTGGCCGTGCTGCTGTACCTGGCCGCGCCCAAAGACGCGTGGACCTTCTACGCCTTCGCCGCCGTGCTCGGCGCCACCTGGCTGGCCACCGTGCCGCCCACCGCGGGGCTCACCGCCAAGCTCTTCGGCACCCGCTACCTGGCCACGCTGTTCGGCCTGACCCTGCTGAGCCACCAGATCGGCGGCTTCTTCGGCGCCTGGCTGGGTGGCCTCACGGTGGTCAACACCGGCGCCTACACCTGGATGTGGTGGGCCGATGCCGCGCTGGCCCTGGCCGCGGCGCTGGTGAACCTGCCGATCAAGGAGGCGCGGGTGGTGCCCCGGGCCGCTGCGGCCTGAGCCCTACACCCCCAACTTCCCCAACAACCCTACCGCCCGGTACGGCACCTCCTTCACCCCCTCCAGCAAAAATACCGTGGAGCGCGAATGCTGCGTGCGCAGCGGGATCAGCGGCGCATAGGCGTCCGATTCGTACCAGGCCCGCGCCTGCTCAATGCTGGGGAAGCGGATCACCACGCAGTCCCCGCCGAAGGCGCCCTCGCGCAGCTCCGGGCGCGTGCCGTGCACCAGGAACTCACCGCCATAGGGCTCCAGAGTGGCGTCGATGCGCTGCAGGTAGCTGACGATGTCAGGGCCGAACTGCAGGTCTTCGAGCAGGCCGATGGCGTAGGCGGACATGGTGGATCTCCTTGGATGAACAAAACAACCGTGGTGTGCGCCGCGGGCACCGTGTGCGCCCGAAGCAGCTGTCGGGGTCCACTGTAGAAGCCGCCCTGCTGCGCGTCGATTACCTGGCAGGTCATGGTTCCTGCGAGACAGGGCCCCATCGGCGGTCCCCTTGCCGCCGGCCGAACACCATCCGGGGTTACATTCGGGTGCACGGGCAAGCCTGCCCCCTTTTCCACAACCCACCCACCACCGAGGAGTGATGCCGAGATGACCGCCGCCCAGCCAGCGCAGGCGCCACAGCCCGCCCAGGCCACCACCCACCACCAGGCCGCCACCGCCTGCCTGAACGCCTGGCTGGCGGCCCTGGCCGCCGACATCCAGCACGAAAGCAACCGCCCCAACCCCGACACTGCCAAGATGGAGCGCCTGGTCGCCGAGCGCAGCAAGCTGTTCCAGGAGCGCACCGCGCTGGAAGCCAACGACAAGGCCGCCGTCGCCCGCGTCGTCGCCGACTACGCCGCCGCACTGCAGTCGCGCAAGCTCAAGGTCTGACCTCCTGAGCCCCCCGGGGTCCGCGATGACCGCGATGCTGACCCGGCCCCCCGTGCCCGCACTGCGCCCCTTCGTGCGCCTGCTGTGGGCCGGGTTCACGCCGCCGTCGCCCGCTTCAGGCGAGCATGCGATGCACAGTCTGGTCCATCAAACTGGGTCACTTGGTCCAAATGAGATGACCTCGGGCCGCCAAGCCTGGGGACCACCGCTCCTTCAGACCTACTTCACAAAGATGGGCGCCAGATTCGGGAAAACCCGTATCTGCTTGCAGACAAGAAGGAACCGCGCCTTTGCGTCGATCAAAGTGATCTCGCCTGAATCGACTTGTCGCCACTCAAGATCCACATCGCCCCAGGCCGTTGTCGCCTCCAATCGGGTGCAGCCATTGCAAACCATATGGAGATTCTCTGACGTCCACCGCCATGTGATGCGGATCGTCAGTTCGCTGAGCGATGCGGAATACTCCCACAAACCAGCCATCCCACCACGGGCGCGCTCTATGGCCGCTTCGGCTCAGCTCTTCTCACGCTGGACATCATTCCGGAGCCTCCTTGCGTCGCGTCGCTGAAGCATCAAAAACCAGAAGGCCGGTCGTGCTGTCGACCGGCACCCTAATGCCGTAGTACGACTTTCCCTTGGTGTTCTGGATATCAAAAACGACGTTCCAATACCTTCTATCCGGCAAGTAGTCGGGTCCCTCGCTGCTGTCAAGCGCGCGCCGCCCCCTCATCATTTCTTCACCGGCCTTCAGATTCACCGTGAATCCAGCAAAGTACTCTCCATCCGCGAAGCGCAGGCTTTCAAAAGCCTTGTTAAGCGCCGCTTGCGGCGTCACCACTGGAGGGTTTGGCTGGGCAAAGCCCATACAGGGCAACAGCACCAGCCAGCATTTGAGCAGCCACGATACGCAGTGCTTCGTGCACGAGAGATTCATATGTTTCGGTTCCGCAAAAGGCGTTGCCCGTAGTATGAACACAGTCTCCTACGGAGCCTGAAACCCCGCCCCCACCGATACACTGCCCCCATGACCCCCACCCCTGCAGCAGCAGACAAGCCGCCACCGCACCCCGCCACCCGCGAGGACTTCCTCCCCTTCATCCCCACCCACAACCTGCAAACCCTGGCCATCCTGAACTGCCTGCCCGCCGGCCTGCAGGCCTGCCTGCTGGCCGAGCTGCGGCGCGGCAACCCGCTGGTGCAGGTGGAACGGGCCGACTGGCCCCACCCGGGCAGCCTCTTCATCTCACTCGGTGAACTGTTCGACCCGGCCACGCGGGCCATGGCGCCCGGCCTGGGCGTGGCATGGCGCCAGGTCAACGACCCGCACTACTGGCGCGAAGACCTGTCCCAGATCCGCGATGGGGTGGAACACCTCGTCGTGTGCTGACCGGATACCGGGGCGCTCATTCCCGGCGCAAGGCCAGCTTGCGCAGCGGCTTGCCCCCATCGATGAACAGCCGCCCGCCAGGCACCAGCGCCCGGGCGACGCATTCCGGGGCCCGCCACCCCGTTTCGGGGTGTCGCCCATCGAGCGCCTCGACGCGAATTGCAAACGCCAGGTCGTAGCGCGGCCCGCCGGCAGCATGCCGGCATGCAGCGGCCAGGCACCCACCATCTCGGCCAGCCGGGGTGACCAGTACGCAGGGTTCATGAAGACATTGTGCTGCTTCGTGCGCGATGATGGGCGCCGTGCGCCGCAGGCGCGTTACATTCGAGCCCACGGGGGGACAAACGCCCCTCCCCCACCCACAAGACCACCCAGGAGCCATGACGATGACCGCCGCCCAGCCAGCGCCACAAACCACCACCGCCCCCACCCACCACCAGGCCGCCACCGCGTGCCTTGCCGCCTGGCTCGCGGCCGTGGTGGCCGAGATCCAGTACGAAAGCAACCGCCCCAACCCCGACACCGCCAAGATGGAGCGCCTGGTGGCCGAACGCAGCAAGCTGTTCCAGGAGCGCACCGCGCTCGAGGCCAACGAAAAAGGCGCCCTGGCCCGCGTGGTCGCCGACTACGCTGCCGCCCTGCAGGCCCGCCGCTTCAAGGTGTGACCGAGAGGCCGCGCCCAAGGCACTGAACCATCCACAGGGCTGCACCCATGCTTGCCCGCCCGCCCATCGCCCCGCTGCGCCCCTTCGTGCGCCTGCTCTGGGCGGGTTTCACACCGCCAGCGCTCGCCCGGCCCGGGCGCGAGCATGTGCTGCCCACCGGCCACATGCACCTGGCCCTGCGCTGGGGCGGGCCGCCGCTGCAACTGCTGCCGGCAGGCGATGCGCAGCCGGATGCCCAGGCCTGGTCCCCCGGCCCGGCCGTGGTGGGCGGTGCCCGGGCCGGCTACTACGCCAAGCAGGCCGGCACGCATGGCTGGTCGGTCGGGGCCCAGCTTGAACCCGGCGCCGCGGGCGCCCTGCTGCGCACCAGTGCGGCCGACCTGGCCGAGCGCCACACCCAGCTGGCCGACGTGTGCGGGCCGGGCGCGGTTGCGCAGCTGATGGAGCGCCTGCAGGCGCAGAGCGACCTTGAGGCCTGCCTGCGCGTGCTCGAAACCTGGCTGCTGGCCCGCATGGTCCGTACCGTGCGCGGCCTGCACCCGGCCATCGCCGCCGCCCTGGCCAGCCTGCACGCGGGCGCCCCGGTGCAGCAGGCCGTGCAGGCCAGCGGGCTCAGCCACCGGCACCTCATCGCGCAGTTCCGCGATGCCACCGGACTGGCACCCAAGCAGCATGCCCGTGTCTTGCGGCTGCAAGCGGCGCTGGCCGGGCTGCAAGCGCCTGGTGTGCCCGCAGCCGGCATTGCCGCCGACGCCGGCTTTTCAGACCAGGCGCATTTCACACGCGAGTTCCACACCCTCACCGGCGTCACGCCCACCGCCTGGCTGCGCGCCGCGCCCGCACAGCGCAACCATGTGCGCGTGGGTTGAAAGAGCACGTCTGCCGCAGGGTCACTTTTCTTCAAGACACGTGGGGCCGCCGGGCCTACAGTGCTCCTGAACGTCCAACCCCAGGAGATGCCCCATGGTCCATGAACTCTACCCTTACCTGCACGTCGCCGACGGCGCGGCAGCCATCCGCTTCTACCAGCAAGCCTTCGGCGCGCGCGAGCTGTTCCGCCTGACCGAGCCGCCCACCGGCCGGCTCGGCCATGCCGAACTCGACTTCGGCGGCACCACACTGATGCTGAGCGACGAGTACCCCGAGATGGGCATAGAGGGCCCACGCCCCGGCGCCCCCACCTGCGTGTCGCTGCACCTGCATGTGGACGATGCCGACGCCGTGATCGCCCGCGCACTGGCGCTGGGCGCCACGCTGGAGCGGCCGGCACAGGACGAGTTCTATGGCGAGCGCGGGGGCGTGGTGCGCGACCCCTTCGGCCACCGCTGGAACATCGGCCACTCCATCGAGAAAGTCACGCCCGAGGAAATGCAGCGCCGCTACGACGCGCTGATGGCGCAGGGCAGTTGATCCGACAGGGACTCACGCCTGCACCACCCCGCGCAGCTCCACACGCACCTGCAGCCCGCGCAGGCTGCCGCTCTTGCCCAGTGCCAGCCGCCCCCCATAGGCCTGGGCGATCTGGCCCGCAATGGCCAGGCCCAGCCCGCTGCCCTGCACCGTCTCGTCAAAGCGCAGGCCGCGCTGGCCGGCGGCCTGCAGCTGCGCGGGCGTCATGCCAGGGCCATCGTCTTCCACCTGCAGCACCAGGGCCACCGCCTCGGCGCCCTGCCCGGCCACCTGTCCTGACGCCTGCACGCCCAGGGACAGGCGCACCTCCGATGCCGCCCACTTGCCTGCGTTGTCCAGCAGGTTGCCCAGCACCTCCTCCAGGTCGGCGCGCTCGCCGCGCCACCGCAGGTGGCCTGCCGGGGCCTGGGCGCCGTCCAGGCCATCGACCATGGCCCAGGCCAGTTCCTGCGCGGCGTGCAGGCGCTGCATCATCTGCAGCACCTGGCCCGCGCATTCGCGCACATCCACCGCCGGGCCGGCAGCGCCGGGATGGGCCAGCAGCGCATCGCTCATGGTGCGCGCCTGGTAGCGGTCCACCAGCTGGGCCATGGCAGCCACCTGGCGCTGCACCTCGGCAGCGGGCACCAGGGCCTGTGCGCTGGCCTGGGCGCTGAGCAGGGCCAGGGGCTTCTTGAGGGCGTGGTTCAGGTCGGCGGCATGCGCGCGGGCGCGTGCCACCACATGGGCGTTGTGCGCCAGCAGGCCGGCCAGCTCGGCCTGCAGGGGCTGCAGGTCGCGCCCGGTGGGGGCGGCCAGGTGCTGCGCCACATCGGCGCCCGGGCCCTGGGGCGCGCGCAGGGCCGCCAGCAGCGCCTCCAGCCGGCGCAGCGGCGCCAGGCCCACACGCACCTGCAGCCAGGCCAGGGCGCCGGCCAGGGCCATCAGCGCCAGGGCGGCCAGTACCAGGGTGCGGTCGATCTGGCGCATGCTGTCCTGCAACTGCGCGGCCGGGCCATAGACCACCAGCGTGGCCTCGGCCACGGGCGGCCCGATCTGCACGGCGCTGGCGTAGGCCAGCAGGGGTTCCTGCATCGGCCCCGTGGCCATGTGCAGCACGGGCGAGCCGCGCGCCGGCCCGGCTGCGGCGGGCGGTGCGTCCATGTCCCACAGCGAGCGCGAGCGCAGCACCTGCCTGCCGGCCTGCACCCGCCAGTACCAGCCGCCGTAGATGGCGCTGAACTCGTCCACCGCGCCGGCCTGCTCGCGCAGGCCGCCCTGCGGGCCCACCAGCAGCCGCGCGCCCACGCGCTGGGCCTTGTCGCGCAGCACCTGCTCGAAGCTGGCCAGCAGGCTCTGGTGCATCTGCACGCGCAGCCACCAGCCGCCCGCGCCCACCAGCACCAGCATGGGCACCAGGGCCAGCAGCACGATGCGCGTGGCCATGGGCCACTGCGCCAGTTGCAGCGCCAGCCGCTGGGCCAGTGCCATCAGGCCGGCCCCCGGGCTGCATCCTCGGGCCCGGCCTCCAGCCGAAAGCCCTGGCCGCGCTCGGTCACCAGCCGCGGCGCGCCACCGAGCTTGCGCCGGATGCGGCCGATCAGCACGTCCAGGGTGTTCGAGTCCGGGTCCAGGTCGCGCGCGTACACATGCTCGCTGATGTCGCCGCGCGTGAGCAGCCGCCCCGGGTGATGCATGAAGTAGGCCAGTATGCGGTGCTCCTGCGCCGTGAGCTGCAGGCCCTGGCCCTGCAGCGCAAAGCGGCCCTGCACCACGTCGTACTCCAGCGGTCCGGCGCGCAGCACGCTGGCGGCCACGCCCGCCGTGCGCCGCAGCATGGCGCGCAGGCGCAGCACCACCTCGTCCATCAGAAAAGGCTTGGTCAGGTAATCATCGGCTCCGGCGTTGAAGCCCGCCAGCTTGTCGCTCCAGCGGTTGCGCGCCGTCAGCACCAGCACCGGCCAGCCGCACCCCGCCTCGCGCCAGTCGCGCAGGGTGCTCAGCCCGTCCTTGAGCGGCAGGCCCAGGTCCAGCACCGCGGCACTGTAGGCCTCTGCCGTGCCCGCGAAGGACGCGGCCTCGCCATCGTGCTCCACATCCACGGCAAAGCCCGCCGCCTCCAGCGCCTGCCGCAGTTGGCCGGCCAGCGCCTCGTCATCTTCCACCACCAATACACGCATTCAGTCATCTACCTTCTGGCGCAGTACCTGCAGCGTCATGGCGTCCACCTCCAGCTCCAGCTTGTGGCCGTTGGGCTGCAGCAGCTCCACGCTGTAGTGGGGCTGGCGGCGGTGGTCGGTCTCCAGCTCCACCTCCAGCACCAGGCCCGCAAAGCGCGGGTGCAACGATTCGAGCATGGCCCACATCGGCTTGATGTCCGCCTTGGGCGCGGCGCCCTGGGGCGGGTGGATCACCTCGCCGGTGGACACGTCCATCAGCAGCTTCATCTGGCCCGCGGGCTTTTCGGAAAGCTTGACCTCGTACACCGCCTGGCCCTGCGCATCGCGCTCGAACTCCACCTCCGACACGCGCGCGCCATAGCGCTGCTCCAGCCGCTTGATGTAGCGCGCCATCTGCGCCGGGGCCACGGGCTGGGTGGGCCAGTCGCTCTCCTGCGCCACCACGGCACCCGTGGCTGCGTCCACCAGCACCTCGTGCTTGCGGCCCTGCGCGTCGATGAGCTTGATCTCGTAGCGCAGCTCGCCCTTGCGCCCGCGCTCGGTCTCCACGTCGATCACGCGGCCTTTGTACTGGCGGCTGATCTCGGCGATCACGCTGTTGAGCGGCTTGAGCTGGCCGCTCAGCACCCCGCGCCGCGCCGCCTCCTGCTCTGCGGGCATGCCCAGCGGGGGCGCCGCCAGCGCCGGTGCACAGGCCAGCATCAGCGCCGCGCACGCGGCCCTGATGCTCATCCTTCGGCTCATCCTTCGTTCCATCGCGCGGATTATTGCGGACGAATCTAAACGCCCCATGAACAAGGGCTTCACACCGTGTTTAGGCAGGGCTGGCCACACTGCCCTCCATACCGACCAACCCTGAAAGGAAAACACCGTGAAGAAGAAGACCCTTGCCACCCTGACCCTGGCCGTAGCCGCCGCCCTGCCCTCCATCGCCCTGGCCCTGGGCGCGCAGGACGCGCTCAACGTCATCGCCCAGAACCAGTACGTGGCCGTGCACGACCTGCAAAAACAGTACGGCTACTGGACGGCGAAGGCCATCTCCAACGACGGCCAGCGCGCCACCGTGCTCGTGAAGGACGCCGACGCCAGCTTCACCGCCGTGCGCAAGAGCGACATCGGCACCACCCTGCCCGGTGTGGCCCAGGTGGCCCAGGCCCTGCGCGCCGGCGGCTGGGCCTATGTGCACGACCTGGAACTCGACGACGGCTTCTGGCAGGCCGAGGCGCGCCAGAATCTGCTGGGCGAGAAGGTGGAATTCGTGCTGCACCCGCAGACGCTGGAAGTGCTCAGCCAGGTGGGTCGCAGCGGCGGCACCGTGGGCGGGCAACCCGTGCTGGCGGCCGCGCAGATCAGCCAATCCCTGCAGCAGGCCGGCTACACCCGCGTGCGCAGCGTGGAGTACGACGACGGTTTCTGGGAGGCCGACGCCACCAACACCGCCGGCCAGTCCGTGGAACTGCGCCTGGACCCACACACCGGCCGCGTGCTCAGCGAGCGGCTGGACGACTGACCGGCGGGCAGGCCCCATTGCCTGCCGTTGGCCTGCACGCGCAGGCCGGCAGGCTGGCGCCCTCCCTTACCAGGGCCGTCCCACCACCAAGCGCACGGGCTGGCGCACGGTGCGCAGGCCCTCGTACAGCTCGGCCTGCAACTCGCCCTTGGGCAACGGGGCATCGAACTTCCAGGTCTGGCGGTAGTCGGCGTTCATGCGTTGCCAGCCGCCGCGCTCGCCGTGCACCACCTGGCCCGAAGCAGCTTGAACGACAGCGTCTTGATGCGCTGCAGCGAATCGTTGCCCTCGATGTTCAGACTGTTGCCCTCGACCTTGAACTGCCGAATTTCCACGCCGCCCAGCTTGAAAGCGCCAGGGCGCTGCGGGTCCAGCGCCTGCGCGGCCTTGCTGCTGCCGGTGGCCACGGTCAAGGGCACCGTACCCTCGAAGACCAGGCCGCTCACGGGCCTGTCAGGCAGGCGGTTGATGGCCAGATTGAAGCTGCGCGTGCGCCCGTCGGCCGAGAACTTTGGAAAGCCGCTCACCTCGGCGCTTCCGAAGGCCTGGCTGCTCTTGTCGGGGAAGATGGCCGTGACCTTCACTTCGCCCTTGTCCATGAAGCCGCCGGTCTCCTGAACGAACTGCAGGCTGCGGCTCACGGCCACGGCGTTCACCTCTACCTTCTCTTGCGAAGGCGATGCGCCAAAGGCCGTGAGGTTCTTGTCTCGACCAGGCGGCGCTTCGATGAAGGTCACACCGGTGATTTTCAGCTCCAGATCGTCGCGGGCCTGGGCGGCCGCAGGGCCGGACATGGCAGCGAAGGTGGCAATCAAGGCAAGCGAGAACGGAGGTAGCAGGCGCATTGGATGGAACAGGGTTTGACATCGAAGGGAAGGAGCCAGCAAGCGAAGGCGTGCGGCAGGCTTGCCGCCCATGCTTTCGGCCAATGCCTGATGGTAGCGCCACGGCGAGTGGCAAAAGCGGACAACAAGACCCAGCGAAGCGGTTGTGGGGAAGGCGCATCACCATTCATTTCACCACCGCGCTGACACCGGCATGCGGATGGGTGCGCCAAGTGCGGCGCAGCCCATGGTGGAACAGGGGCAAGCCGTGCGACAACACGCGGCAAAGGCGCCACAAGCGTCTGCCTTCCGCTCCAGGAACGTATTGACGATCTTTTCAGGGCCGCGCAAGTCCCATGCCGGGCTGGGATCTTTGCCTCGGCAACAGCGAATTCGCCTTGGCATGCCTGCGCGGCCCCCAGCTTGGCCCGCGCGCATGCTGGGTGCGAAGCAGATCAGCGGCGCGGGGGGATCGCCGCCACACCACGCAGGCGCCCGCTCAGTGGATGGGGAAAGCCATCTTGGCAAAGCATTGCTTGCGCTTTGTCCAACCCATTTCCACAATAGTATGTGTACACTTTTTGTGGTGCAGGCAAAGCCTGCGATCCTACACCGCCATTCCATGTCTTACCAGCCAGCAGAAACCCACAACGGCAATCGCGCATCCCAGGTCAGCCTTGAAGCGCCAGCGGCGATTTCGGCCCAGCCCACGCGCACAGACATTTTCTTTGTCGACGGCCAATTGGAAAGCGCAGAGCAGATCGTCCAGGGCCTTCCAGCGGGGGCAGAAGTGTTCATTCTGAACCCGGCGCAAAACGGCATTGCCCAGATGGCCGCCTACCTCGCGGGGCGGGAAGGTATCGACTCCATCACCCTGATTTCCCATGGCAGCCCAGGCGCCGTGCAGGCGGGGTCGGCCTGGCTCTCGGCACACACCATGCAAGACCACCGCAGTGATCTGGAGCGGATTGGCCAGTCCCTGGCGGCCGACGGGGACCTCCTGCTCTACGGCTGCAAGGTGGCCGAGGGCGGGCAAGGGCAGGCGCTGCTCGACACCATTGCGTCCATCACGGGTGCAGACGTCGGCGGCTCCACCGACAACACCGGCGCCGCGCACTTGGGCGGCAACTGGGCGCTGGAGCGCAGCACGGGCCCCATCGAGGCATTCCAACTCTCCGCCGCTGCGGGCCTGGGCGGCTACGCCAACCTGCTCGGGGCCGCAACCGTCCAGATCTTTGACACTGTCATCCTCAACGATGGCGAGTACACCTACGTGCCACAGGGTCAAGCCGCGACCTTCGAAGGCTGGACGTTCTCGGTGATCGGCAGGGATGGGAGCATTGATCCCGACAGCCTTCTTGTCTTTACCAACCAGACCTCTGTAACTGGTCTGGCGAATAACGCCAGCGACAAGGCCTTGCTCCTGCAAGGCGCCTACGACAATTCCGTGGGCCAGGCCGCCGCAGTGCTCAAATCCACCGACGGCGGGAAGTTCAGTTTCAAGTCCGTCACGGTGGAGAATTTCCAGAGCTCGGGCGATGACTACGCGCTGGTGGGCTATCGCGATGGGCAAGCGGTTGACGACGCTCGGCAGACCTTTCAGACCGCTTCCAATATGTCGGGCGGAATCATCGTGTCGGTGTCCGGCAGGCCGTGGGAGTACCTGGACGAGGTCCGCATCGTGCGCGCCGGCGGCCAGACCGATATTTCCATATCCATTGACGACGTGTTCATCGGCGCAGCGGTGCCTCCAAGTACCGCCCCGGTGATCAGCGACATCGGTGGTGATGTCGTCAGCGCTACCGAGAGGGGTCCGGCGGTGGCGCTCGATGCCGGCGGCGATGCGCTGGTCACCGACACCGACAGCGCCAACTTCGCCGGTGGCCTGCTCAGCGTGAACATCATCACCAACCGCTCGGTGACCTACGATTCGCTCGTCGTGATCCACCAAGGCAACGCCGCCGGGCAGATCGGAGTGAGCGGCAACACGGTCAGCTATGGAGGGGTGGCCTTCGCGACGTTCAGCGGCGGGACCGGGAACGACAGCCTGGACTTTGCTCTGAACAGCAACGCCACGCCGGCGGCGGTTCAGGCCCTGATGCGCACCGTGGGCTTTCTCAACAGCCATCCGGACGATCCGGTC
This sequence comes from Acidovorax sp. GW458-11-26-14-TSB4, assembly GCF_059423865.1. Lineage (NCBI taxonomy): Bacteria > Pseudomonadati > Pseudomonadota > Betaproteobacteria > Burkholderiales > Comamonadaceae > Acidovorax > Acidovorax sp. GW458-11-26-14-TSB4. Next base: position 8,614 of record NZ_JBWKYR010000045.1, on the reverse strand, counting down.
AATGCGACGCGCACCATCAGCTACAGCCTCACCGATGGCGGCGGCGGCACCTCGCCCACCTACACCTCGCAGGTGCAGTTCAACGCCATCAACGATGCGCCCACGCTCACGGGCACGGGTCTGTCGCCCACTTTCACCGAAGGCGGCAGTCGGGTCAACCTGTTCAATATCAGCGCCGCCAGCACGGTGGAACAGGGCCAGGGTTTCACCTCATTCGGCCTGCAGATCACGAATGTGAACGATGGCTCCAGCGAGTCGCTGGCCATCGATGGCTCCACCGTCGCGCTCTTCAACGGCAACACGATCGGCTCCACCGCCAACAACGGCCTGCAGGTCTCGGTCAGCGTTGCCGCAGGCGTGGCCACCGTCACCGTATTGGCCAGCTCCTCGCTCGTGAGCTCTACCCTGCGGACGGTGCTCAACGGTATCAGCTACAGCAACGCCAGCGAGAACCCGAGCACCGGCTCCCGCGTGGCGTCGATCACCTTCCTCAAGGACAGCGGCGGCACCGCCAATGGCGGTACGGACACGGCATTCGGGCTGCAGAGTTCCACCGTCACCGTGCTGTCGGTCAACGATGCGCCCGTCGTGACCACCAGCGGGGGCCCGGTGGTCTTCACCGCTGGAGACAACACGGCGTCGACGCCGGTGGCCATTGATGCAGGCCTCACCGTCTCCGACGTGGATACCGGTACGCTGGCCCACGCCACCGTCGCCATCACAGGCAACCTCCGCATTGGCGAAGATCAATTGGTGTTTGTCAACAACAATGCCGCACTCTACGGCAACATCACCGCCAGCTACAACGCCGCAACGGGTGAGATGACGCTGGCCTCGGCAGGGAGCACGGCCACCGTGGCGCAATGGCAGGCAGCGCTGCGCACGGTGCGCTACACCGATACTGCGATCACCCCCAACGCGTCTACCCGAACGGTCAGCTTCACCCTCAACGACGGCACCAGCAACAGCAATGCGCCGACCAGGACCATCCAGGTGGTGCCGGTCGACCAGACCCCGCTGCTGAACCTCACCGGTGGCAGTGCGTCTTTCACCGAGGGACAGGGCCCGGTGAAGATCGACCCGGGGCTGATGGTGTCCGACCTGGACAACAGCACCCTCGCGGCGGCAACGGTGCAAGTCTCGCAGAATTACCGAAGTGGTGAAGACGTGTTGCAGTTCACCAATACCAGCAGCGCGACCTACGGCAATATCGTTGGCAGCTTCAGCACTGCCACGGGCACGTTGACGCTGGCTTCCGCAGGCAGCACGGCCAACCTGGCCCAATGGCAGGCGGCGCTGCGGGACGTGTCATACAGCAACAGCTCCCAAAGCCCGCTTACCGACAGCCGCACCATCAGCTTCAGCGTGAACGACGGGGTCAAAAGCAGTGCCGTGGGCACCAAGGGCATCGATGTGACGGCGGTCAATGACGATCCCGCGCTGGCCAATCCCCTCGCAGACCAGACCGCGCCAGAAGACGCGGCCTTCAGCTTCGTGATTCCGCTCAATGCGTTTGCAGACGCCGACGCTGGCGACACCCTCACCTACAGCGCCCAGCTCTCGAATGGCGATGCGCTGCCGGCATGGCTGAGCTTCGATCCTGCGACGCGCACGTTCAGTGGAACCCCTGCCAACGCAGACGTTGGCACCCTGGTCATTACCGTCAGTGCCAGCGACGGACATGGCGCGCCGGCAACAGACACCTTCAGCATCACCGTTGCCAATACCAACGACGCGCCCACGCTCCATGCACCCCTTGCCGACAAGGGCGCCACGGCAGGATCGGTGTTCAACTTTCAAGTCGCCGCCAACACCTTCACCGACGTCGATCTGGGAGACACCCTCAGCTTCAGTGCACGGCTGGATGGCGGGGCCGCATTGCCTTCATGGCTGCACTTTGATCCCGTCACGCGTTCGTTCAGCGGTACTCCTGCGGCCGGTGACGTAGGCGTGCTGGACATCGAGGTGGTTGCTGCCGACAGCCAGGGCGCAACAGCGGCGGACACTTTCCGGCTTGTGGTGAGTGAGCAGGTGTTTCCGCCCGACCCGGTCGCCCCGCCCTCCGCCATTGTCGATGGCGTGCCCGTCACCACTGCACCCGGCCCCGGTGGCTCCACCGTCATCACGGTGCCCGTGGTACAGCCAACGCGCCCTGAAACACCTGGCAGCAAGACGCCCCTGGCGGACATTCCCATCGCCACCGGCCCCAGCGGCCAGCCCGTGGTCTCTGTCGGCGTGCCCAACGGCGTGGGCCTCACGGCCGAAGGCCTGGCCAACAGCACCAGCGGCGCTGCGGCGCTGGCCGAACTGGGGTTGCGCATCGAACGCGTCACCGGCCCCAACACCGAACTGACCAATGCCGGCAACGCCTTCTATGCCACCCTGGCCGCAGGCGAGCAGCTGAATGTGCAGATCCTCAAGCCCACCATAGGCCCCGGGTATGACGGCAGCCAACCTCTGGTCATCAACGGCAGCACCAACGCTGCGGATGGCAAGCAGGCCATCATCATCGATGCCCGCAGCCTGCCCGGCGGCACCGTCATCCAGGTGGAAAACATCGAGTTCGTCGCCGTGGTGGGCGATGTGCGCGTCATTGGCGGTGCAGGCCAGAACATTGCCAGTGGCGATGGCGGCGCCCAATGGATCGTGCTTGGTGCCGATGACGACGTGATCCACGGCGGTGCAGGCAATGATGTGGTGGGCAGCGAAGCCGGCGACGACCAGGTGTTTGGCGATGCGGGCAACGATACCGTCTTCGGCGGCGCCGGCAACGACATGCTGTCGGGCGGCACAGGCAGCGACCGGCTCAATGGCGGCACCGGCTTCGATGTGGCGCTGCAAGAGGGCAAGGGAAGCGATTACGCCGTCACCCTGGACGGAGCCGGTATCAAGCTCACGCACACCGCATCGGGCGTGTCCGACTGGCTGGTGGACGTGGAGCAGGTCCGCTTCGAAACAGGCCCGGCTCTCACCATCGCGCACAGTGCTGCCCAAGAGGCTGCCGCGTACCTCTTCACCAAGTGGCTGGGGCGCGACCTGGGCCAAGGCGAAGGCGCCGCCATCCAGGGCGTATCCGGTTGGCGCGCCGAGCAGGTGGCCAGCGCCTTCGCACAGCTGTTTCCGACCCAGACCGCAGGCAAGACCGCGGCCCAATTGCTCGACGGCATGCCCTCCGCGGGGGCCATCCGCGTGGATGCGGTGCGCGAGGTCACGGTCACTGGCGATGCGGGCAACAACGTGATCACCCCCACCTTGGGCCTGGCCCGGTATGTGGACGGCGGGGCGGGAATCGACACGCTGGTCCTTCCCGCAGCGCTGGCGCAGACCCGTGTGCAGCATGGCGCCGATGGCAGTTACACGCTGCAGCGCATGACCGACGGTGCCATGCTCGATGCGACGAATGTCGAGCGCGTGACCTTCACCGACACCAGGATCGCGCTGGACCTCCATGGCCATGCCGGCGAAGCCGCCCGCCTGCTGGGTGCACTGGCCGGCCCCGCAGCCCTGGCCAACAAGGGCCTGGTGGGCGAAGTGATCCGCATGCTGGACGCCGGCCTCAGCAGCCAGGCCATTGCAGGTGCGGGCTTGCAGATACTGGGCGCGGGCACACCGACGCAGATCGCTCAAACCCTTTGGACCAACGTAGCCGGCCGCGCCGGCAGCATGGGTGAAATCAAGGTCCTCACCGACATCTTGGCCAGTGGCGTTTCGGGCGCCGAACTGGCGGTGATGGCAGCGCACCTGGATGCGACGGCTGCGCGCATCGACCTGGTGGGGCTGGCGGCCAGCGGCATCGAGTTCGCCTGAGCCTGTCCTGGTGTTCTGAGCTGGAAGGCCGTTCAAGAAAGAAATCTGCCGAAATCGCTGCCAGGCCAGGCCAGGCGCAGGCGCGCTCCCGGCCCCGGGCCGGTCAACACCAATATCGGGCCAGCCGCAGGCAAGGCCCCTGCCTGCGCGCCGGGATTGTCCATGCCGACAAAGACCTTCGCGACCCCGAAAACGGTGTGTATGGCCCCTCGCCCATGTCAGTTTTCGCGCCCGGGCATCTGCGCAAGCAGGCGGCGCGCCTCCTCCTGCGTCTCTTGCAGCGCGGTACTGCTGTCGATGGCCATGGCCAGGTACTTCCTCACCCGGTCGGATTCCAGCTCGCTCACCATGTAGAGCTTGGCCAGCTGCAGCGCTGCCTCGGCGTCGCCGGCATCCAGCGCGCGCAGGAACCAGTGCTTGGCGCTCACCATGTCGCCCATGCAGCGGTAGCTGATGCCGATGTTCAGGAACGCCAGCTCGCTGCCCGCGGCAATGGCCTTCTTGTCCCATTCGATGGACTGCGCCAGGTCGATGCGCACGCCCTCGCCCGCGCCATACATCACCGCGACCATGGCCATGCAGTCCACGTCGCCCGCCTGCGCCCCCGCCAGAAAGCCCTTGAAGGCCTTGTTCAGGTGCCCCCGGTCATAGGCCTCGGTGGCATCTTCATAGGGGTTGTGCTGTGCATCGGACATGGCGCTACCTTCCTGTCGAAAATGAAGAAAGAAACAGAAGATTCCGGGCGCGGCGGCAGGCCCCGGAAACGGCCATCATGCACGGCTTTCATGACGGACGGTCGCCCCGGGCCATGCCCACGTGCACCAGCATGAAGACGAACAGCAGAATGCTGGCACCTCCACCCAACAGCACCGCCCCGATGGGCGCGGGCGCCAGTGCAAACGCCGGCAGTGGCTCAGCAACAGCATGTCGCCCGCAAACAGCAGGGCGCCCAGCACGCCAGTCCAACCGGCAAGGCGTGAGGAAGGCGCAGGCATGCAGGGTCGCATGGGCCTGCATTCTTACCCATCAAGGGCGCGCGGGGCGTGCCTTGCGCTGCAGGCGTTGTGCGCGGCACACGGGCAGGTGGCCGCCGCGAATACCCGACGGCCGCGCAAAGGCAGGCGATCCGGTGCGCTGCGTCCCTTTGCACATGCCCAGGCATTTGGGTGAGCCCCCCAAAACCGCACTTGGAGCCGTTGCAGTCCGGCCCAGTCATAGCAAAATAGCGCCACAAAAATTCCACCAACACACAATTGGGGTGAGAGGGATGGCAGAACCTACCAACAAGCGCCGCCCGCATGCCGCGGCGCGGGAAGCGGGGTGCACGTGCGTGCATGCGCCTGCACACGCACCCGCCGGCACCGCTGCAGCCACCACCCCGCACCACCCGGCCCCGCCATGCCCCTGACCACCGCCACCTTGCTCTGCCTGGTCGTTGCCATCCACGACGGCGACTCTTTCCGCGCCCGCTGCGGCGACGTCACGCGCAACGAAGAGACCTTCGTCGCCATCCGCGCCATCGACGCGCCCGAACTGCGCCAGCCCTATGGCGATCTCTCGCACAAGAGCCTGGTCAACCTGTGCCTGATACCTCAGAAGGTCAAGCTCAGCAACCTCTCGGTGGACGTGCACGGCCGCACCGTGGCCGACGTGGAATGCCAGGGCAAGGACGCCGCCGCCGAGCAACTGCGCGCCGGCATGGCCTGGTTCGACCCCAAGGTGGGCCTGGGCTACGAGGCGCTGGCCGACATCCAGCTGCGCGCCCAGGCTGCCGGGCGCGGGCTGTGGGTGCAGAACAGTCCGCTGCCGCCCTGGGACTGGCGCGCCACGCGCAAGCTCAAGCCCACGGGCCCCGTGGCCAACCCGCAGCGCTACCCCTGAGCCACCCCGCCACTCGCCCATCAGCCAACGAACGCGGTGGGCCCGCAGGTGCAGGTTCCTGCTGCGCCCTTGGGCAGGCCCGCAGCGCTGGCCTTTTCCGCATCCCGGCTGATCCGCGCCTGCGGCCATGCCGCAGTGGTGGCGCCACACGGAGCGCGCTGCCCTACTCCAGCATCGGCCCCGCCAGGCCATCCAGCGCCACGGCGGCATCGCTGCGCTGCGCGCCCGGCCGGCCCGCGCCGGCCATGCAGCCCGCCACCAGCCCCCGCACCAGCGCATGGCTGGCCCGGGCGGGGCCGAACAGCGTGCGGTAGATGATGGGAGCGACCACGCCGTCCATGATCGCCTCCACCGTGGGCACGGCCTCGCCGCGGGCCAGGCCGCGGGTGATGATGATCTCGATCTGGCTGGCCGTGTAGGCCGCGCACTGGCTGGGCACGGCCATGCTGCCCTGTATGCGACCGGCCAGCACGTCGCGCAGCATGGTCTGCCCGACCTCGGAGCCCATTTCCTCGAAGAACTGCTCCGCCCAGGCCTGCAGGTCACCCTCCACGCTGCCGCTGTCCACGGGCTCCGTCTCGGCCCTGAAGCGGTCCAGCGCCACATCGGCCAGCAGTTCGGCCAGGTCGCCCCAGCGGCGGTACACGGTGGAGGGGGTGACGCCCGCGCGCGCGGCGATCAGCGGCACCGTGAGCTGGGCGCGGCCGATTTCCTCGGCCAGCTCGTTGGTGGCGCGGTGCACGGCGGCCTGCACGCGGGCGCTGCGGCCCCCGGGGCGCAGGTTGGGTCGAAGGTTCATGCCGCCATGCTAAAGCAAAATTTTTGCTTTAGTGGTTTAATACCGCAAAAGCAAAGTCTTTGCTTTAATGGCGTACCGGAAATTTCCATGGCACTCAATCCCACGGCGGCTGCCGCTGCCCTCCCCGCTCCCACGGCGCCCGCCCGGCGCATGGGGCGCACCCCGGCCTTGTGGCTGCTGGCGTCCATCCTGGTGGGGTTTCTGGCGGCGTCGAGCGCGCCCTCGCCGCTGTATGCGCTGTACCGCGACAGCTGGGGCTTTTCGGCGCTGACGCTGACGCTGGTGTTCGCCAGCTACGCCTTTGCCCTGCTCACCACGGCCCTGGTGTTCGGCACCTTCTCGGACCACCGGGGCCGGCGCGAGGTGGTGCTGCTGGCGCTGGTGCTGGAGATCGCCTCCACCGTGCTCTTCTGGCAGGCCGATTCGGTGGCCTGGCTGTTTGCCGCGCGCACCGTGCAGGGCCTGGCCACGGGCATTGCCACCAGCGTGCTCAGCGCGGCACTGATCGACCTGCACACTGAGCGCGGCGCGCTGGTCAACACCGTCTCGCCCATGCTGGGCATGGCCGTGGGGGCGCTGGGAACGAGCGCGCTGGTGCAGTTTGCGCCCACGCACACGGCGCTGGTGTTCGAGCTGCTGCTGGTGCTGTTCATAGCGCAGGCGGTTGCCGCCGTGTTTTTGCCAGAGACGGTGGCACGCCGCCCGGGCGCCTGGCGCTCGCTGCGCCCGCGCATTGCCATACCGGCCAGCTCGCGCAGCACGCTGGCGCGCATATTGCCGCTGAACACGGCGCTGTGGGCGCTGGGCGGTTTCTACCTGTCGCTCGGGCCCACGCTGGCGCGGGTGATCACGGGCAGCCATGCGCCGGTGCTGGGCGGGGCGCTCATCTGCGCGCTGGTGCTCACGGCCGCCGTGGCCATTCTCTTCGTGCGCCTGCGCCCACCGCACCAGGCCCTGCTGGTAGGCACCTGGGCCCTGGTGCTGGGGCTGGCCATCACGCTGGTCGGCGTGGCCCTGCATTCGAGCGCGGCTTTCTTTGCGGGCACGGTGGTGGCGGGGGTGGGGTTCGGCTCGGGCTTCAACGGCTCGCTGCGCAGCCTGGTGGGCACTGCCTCCGCGGCGGAACGCGGGGGCCTGATGTCGGGCTTTTTCGTGCTGAGCTACCTGGCATTCAGCCTGCCGGCGATTGCGGCAGGGCTGGCGGCAGGCTATTTTGGGCTGCACGCCACGGCGCTGGGGTTTGGCTTGGCGCTGCTGGCGTTGGGGCTTGCGGCGCTGGGTTTGATGCTGCGGCGGAGGGCTCAAGCCTGAGCAGGCCTTTCGACCAACGCCAGTCTGGTCAGGAGTAAATGGCCAGGCTCAACGACAGTGCGGCAACAATGGCAATGGCCTGGATGCCAAAGACGATTCCCAAGATAGGCATGTGGTCCTCCGTGAAGATGCACCAAGCGTAGAACGCACTGCAACAATTTCCTGCAGTCTTTTGCAATATGGCCGGGTCGGATAATTCCTACGCGGCAAAGCGCTTGCACCATGGCTGCCCTGACCAGCCGACCCGGACCTGGCTTCTCTTTTTGGATACGCATCAATGGGCTGTCGTCCTACAAAACGGGGCGGGCGAGGTCCTTAGTATTCACCTGTCGATACCGCATCGACACCCACCCCTCCCTTGCTAAACAGCAAGTTGCAGCCCGCCCACCAGCGGGCTGTTTTTTTGGTGGAATGCATGCGCTGCAGCCCGGCGCCGCCCTGCATCTCCATTGCCAGCCCACCGATAGGCCGCGTCGAACCCGTCCGACACGCGCGACGCCCCGTCAGCGCGCCAATGGAGGCATGGCCCCTTGTCCGGGGCCCATGAGGAGACGGCCATGTCCCGCACCCACCGCACCCAGCCCGAGAAGCTCCGCCCGCGCGACATCAAGCGCCGCCGGCAGTGGGAGGCCATGCAGCGCCCGGCGCGCGAAGCGCTGCTGTTTCCGGAGCCGGAAGCGCCGCAGTGGAAGCCGTTGGGGTGATTCGGCTTTTGCTTTTGTGGTGACTGCATGCCTTTGTTGAGGGCGGGAGCCGGGATGTGCGCCCGGCGGCGCAGTAACTTTCTCTTGGGCCGCCAAGAGAAAGTCACCAAAG
>NZ_JBWKYR010000044.1:0-21734 GCF_059423865.1 Acidovorax sp. GW458-11-26-14-TSB4 | reverse complement strand
ACCCCTTCTGGCTGCGCCGAGAAGCGCAGGAGCTGGGGTGGGCGTGTGTGCCGAAGGACACACACGCTTCGTCGTCTGGCTCGTCGATGCTGTTTGAGCAGAATTCGAAGAACGCAGCGAGTTCATCGACGCCCACCCCAGTTCCGAGCATCGCAGGCTGCCCCCATCGCCCTTCGGGCGATGGGGGACGCAGACTGGGGGTCGCCTTTTCTTTGCCCACTTTCTTTTGGCGAAGCAAAAGAAAGTGGGTGCGCCGCCGGGCGCGCATCCCGGCTCCCGCCCACTGCAAAGGCACGGAGCAACCATTCACAGAGCCATCCTCCGAACCATCGAGGTGCCACTGAGATGGCGCCCACAATACCGTCCAGCACAGGTCCCGGCAGTCCCTGGGCCAGACTGCGCCGCACCAGCCTCTGGCGCCTCCTGGCCCTCCTCCTCCTCCCCGTCCTCGCCCTGGTCACCTGCGTGGAACTGTGGATGACCAGGCACGACGCCCTGGAAGCCGCCAACGCCGCCTACGACCGTTCATTGCTAGGCGCTCTCAAGTCCATAGACGCCAACATCTCCACAGCCTCCGGCGGCCTCTCGGCTGAACTCCCCTACACCATGCTCGAATTCTTCGAGCTCACCGCCAGCGGCCACGTGTACTTCCGCGTGGCGTCTTCCGACGGCCTGGTGGAGCTGGGCAACGCCGACCTGCCCCTGCCGCCCGGCCCGCTGGAGCCCGGCGTGCCACGCTTCTACGATGCGGAGTACTTCGGTGAATCGGTGCGCCTGGCCGCCTACCGGCGCAAGGTCGATGCCAACGACACCGCCGTGCCCGCCACGGCCGACGGACAACCCGGCAGCGTGCTCGTGCAGGTGGCCGAAAGCACGCAGTCGCGCCAGGAGTTCACGCGCCGCTTCGTGCAGCGCGCGGCCCTGCGCGATGGCCTGGTGCTGGCCCTCATGGTGCTGGGGGCCGCTGCCACGCTGGCCATGGCGCTGCGCCCGCTGTCGCGCCTGGCGCGCGGCGTGCAGGAGCGCAGCCCCGACGACATGACGCCGATTGCCGACACCGACCTGCCCGCCGACATCCGCCCGCTGGTGGCCGCCGTCAACGAACAGATGGCCCGCACCCAGGCGCTGGTGGCGCAGCAGCGGCAGTTCCTCGACGATGCCTCGCACCAGCTGCGCACGCACCTGACCACGCTGCAGATGCAGATCGACTACGCGCGCCGCGAGCCCGACCCCGCCCAGGTGCAGGATGCGCTGGCCGCCATCGGCGGCGAGATCGCGCGCGCCACGCGCAGCACGCAGCAGCTGCTGGCCCTGGGGCGCAGCGACACGGCCGCGGTGGAGTACGCGCCCTTCGACCTGGCCGGGCTGCTGCGCACCGTGGCGCTGGAGCTGCTGCCCCAGGCGCGCGCCAAGCAGATCGACTTCGGCATCCACACACCCGCCCCAGAGTTCATGGCCGTGGCCGACAGCGGCCTGCTGCGCGAGGCCGTCACCAACCTGGCGGCCAATGCCATTGCCTACACGCCCGCGCACGGCACCATCACCCTGTCGGCCGCCGGCGACGCCCTGGGCTGGAGCGTCAACGTCGAGGACAACGGCCCCGGCATGGCGCCCGAAGAGCGCGCCGCACTGGGCCAGCGCTACCGGCGCGGCTCGCAGGCGGCGGCCGGCGGCTCGGGCCTGGGGCTGGCGATTGCGCGCTCCATCGCCGAGCGGCACCGCGGCGCACTGCGGCTGGAGGCGCGCCCCGACGGACCGGGCCTGCTGGCGATATTCTGGTGGCCCAAGCCATGATGCCCATGCCCTTCCCAACCCATTGCTCGCGCCGCCATGCCCTGGCAGCCCTGCTCGGCAGCCCGGCCTGTGGTGTGCACACCGCGGCGCAGGCCGATGCCAGCACCGAGCCCGCGGAATGCATCGCTCCCTCCAAACCCGGCGGCGGCTTCGGGCTGACCTGCGGTCTCGCGGCCGACGCGATCCTGGCCGTGCGCCCGGGCCGCACGCCGCTGCCCACGCGCTTCCTGCCCGGCGGCATCGGTGCCGTGGCCTTCGACCAGGTGGCCACGGGGCGGCTGGGCGGGCCGGGCACGCTGGTGGCGTTCTCCAGCGGCTCGCTGCTCAACATCGCACAGGGCCGCTTCGGCCCGCACCCGGTGAGTGCCCTGCGCTTCATCGCCACGCTGGGCACCGACTACGGCGTGATCGCCGTGCACCGCGACGCGCCTTACCAGAACCTGGCACAGGTGCTGGTGGCGCTGAAGCGCGACTCGGCCCGCGTGGTGTTCGGCGCGGGCGGCACCATCGGCAGCCAGGACTGGATCAAGGCCGCACAGCTGGTGCGCGCTGCAGGGCAGGACCACAAGAAGATGCGCTTCGTCGCCTTCGAGGGCGGCGGCGAGGCACTCAAGGCGCTGCGCGGCGGGCACCTCGACATCTTCACCGGCGACGCGGCCGAAGCCATGCAGGCCTCCGCGCAGGGCCTGCCCCTGCGCATCCTGGCCGTGCTGGCGCCGCAGCGCCTGCAAGGCCAGCTCGCCGGCCTGCCCACCGCACGCGAGCAGGGCATCGACCTGACCTGGCCCACCGTGCGCGGCGTGTACATGGCCGCCACCACCCCCGACACCGCGGTGCGCGCATGGACCAGCGCCTTCGAGCAGGCCCTGGCCGCCCCGGGCTATGCCGCCCTGTGCAGCCGCTACGGCCTGTACCCCTTTGCGCTCACCGGCGCGGCGCTGGAGGACTTCGTGCAGCGCAGCCTGCAGGACTACCGGCGCATGGCCCAGGACCTGGGGCTGCGCACCTGGCCCCGCTGATCCGTCGTTCCGCTGGCAGGGCTGGCGGCGTCCTGTCGTACCACCCGTACTGCCTGCGACGCAGCCTGGCCAGAACCGCTTCGCTGAATTCTTTACCCGCTCTTATTCGTCCTCCCCCTGACCGTCATCACGCAGCCGGCGATCCAGCTTGCCACGCAGCGACCCGGTGTCTTTCAGGAACTCGTCCACGGGCACGGCAGGGGCCACGCGCAGGCCTGGCGGGAACAGGCTGCTCATGTACAGCTTGTTCGACAGGCGCATGTTGTTCAGCCACTGCGCACCCAGCCACGATGGCAATCCCACTGCCACCAGCGCAGCCAGCGCCCAGGCCAGACCCACACGGCGGCGCGGCAGCACCGTGGACAGGTGGGCATACAAGGCCCCCGCCAGCACCAGTGCCACCAGCACACTGGCAAACCGCGAAAAGGATTCCAGCGAAAAGGTGAACGCCACGAAGTTCGCCACCAGGTGCACCGCATCCACCGCCAAGGCGGCCGTGCAGGCGATGCGCACATGGCGCCAGAACCGAAGCTGGCCGCCGAACACCTTGCTGGCCACTGCCCATGCGCCCGACCAGACGCCCAGGCTGGCCAGCAAACCAAGCAACATGCCGGGAACAGCCTTCAGATACTGCGAGGCGTCTCGGGCCTCCAGCCACGCCGACCCCAATGCCGCAGCCAGCACCAGCACCATGAGCGCTGCCGTGGTGGCCACCGTGCTCCACGGAAACCGTGGCAGCGCCTGTTCGTCGGCGATGGGGGCATCGGCCAGGCGCAGCGCGACGTGGGTGTGGCCCAGGTCGATGGGGGTGTCGCCCGGCCAGTCGAAGCGCTCGCCCTGGGCATAGTGCCTGCGCAGCAGGCGCACGCCATTGCGGGTGTGCAGCACCTCCACCTGCACCGCGCGCGGGGCATCTTCCTGGCGGTCGATGCGCAGGTGCGTGGGCGCGACGAAGGGATCGTCCAGCACCAGGTCGCAGTCCAGGCCCCTGCCCACCGTCACAGGCCAGCGGGTGATGGGGGCGCGTGCCAGCAGCGCGCCGTGGCGGTCGAAGGCTTCCATCAGGCCGAGGGTGGGCATCATGGTGCGGCTTCCCAGCGAAACGCCTTGAGGTAGTGGCTGGCCAGCTTCATGCCGTTGTCAAAAGCAATGCCTTGCACATCCAGGCGGCCCAGGATGCCTTGCGTGGGCTGGTTGACCGAGGCTGTGAGCACGGTCATGTTGTACAGGCCGGGCAGCTTGCGGTAGGCCGACATGCAGACCACCGCCCGCAGCGGCAGGCTGCCGGAGTCCACGAAACGCTCGCTGCATTCAACGGCTGTCTGGTGGCGGTTGCCACGCGTCTGGAAGCGCTCGTTGGCAAAGCTTTGCGAGAACACCCGGGCAAAACGCGCCGCGCCCAAGGTGGGGGCGTTGTAGGCCTCATAGGCCAGGCCCACGGTGCCGGTGCTGTAGTCGCCGGCCACGACATCGCTGTCAGCCTGGCACTGCGTGCGCTCCAGGTTCAAGCCCGGAAAGTTCGGGTCGCGCCCCGATCCCCAGCACCGCGCCAGCGCGTCGTCGGGCACCGGCACCCGGTAGTTGCCGTGGCGTTGCTCACGAAACGGTGCTTTCAGAAACCGCTCGGTCAGCACCTGCTGGTGGCCTGTCAGTTGCCTTGTCACTTCGGCGTACGCGGGCTGTGTGATGGGCTCTGCGCTGGCCGCGCGCTGCACCAGCGCCTGGGCAAACTCGGCAGGGATCAGGAAACTGACCTGCTCGCCATCGAGCCGCTTGGCCACGTTGACGCCCAGCACCCGCCCCGCATCGTCCACCGAGGGGCCGCCGCTCATGCCGGGGTTGAGCGTGCCACCAAAGAAAATCCGCGGATAGAAGCTGCGCCGCACCAGCCCGTTGTAGGTGCCCTCTGTGACTGCAAAGCCGATATCCAGCGGGTTGCCCAGCGAGTAGATGCGCTCGCCCTGTGCCAGGGCCTCTGCGGCGGGCCGAAAGGTCAGCACCGGCGCCGCTGCGGTGCGGGCCTTGGCGCGCAGCACCGCCAGGTCGCGCTGCACGTCGAACGCCAGCAGCTCGACCTCGCCCTCCTGCCCCTCCATCGTGACGTACACGCCGCGGTAACGCTCGGGCTCCAGCGCCAGCTGGCTGGCCACATGGAAGTTGGTGACGATCAGGCCGTCCGTAGAGACAAAGAACCCTGAGCCGATCGACGCCTGGGTGTCGGCATTGCGCAGCAGCGTGCGGATCTGCACCAGTTTGTCGCGCGACAGCTCATAGATGCGCCGGGCATCGCGGGACAGGGGTGCTGCGGGCACGGCAGCGGCACCGGCCGCCGCCGCCGATGCGGCCGCACTGCGGTCCACCGGCTCGGCGCCCGCTGCAGCGGGTGGCAGCGCTTGGGATGCCGGTGCCGCAGGCGATGCCGCGCTGGCAGTCGCAGCCACGGCCGTGGGGGCCGCCGCAGGGCGGGGTGCAATCTGGGCGTGGGCCACAGCGCAGGCCAGAACAAGAAGGGGAACCGCGGCAAGCCGTAGCGGGCAGGTCAAAAGAAGAGGCATCGTGGCATTCTATGAACGCTCTGCACCGCACCCCGTGCTGTAGGGGCAGCGCACCGACACCATGCCCCCTCACGGGCCCAGCAATCTGGCACTCACCTCGGCGGCATCGGGCGTATCGAACTGCATGTTGTGCTGGTCCGTCAGCGGGCCATGGCCCGGCTCCATGCCGCCGGCAGCGTCGTAGCCCATGGCCTTGAACTTCTATGTGCCGCCCACCTTTTTGAGCGAGCCCACATGCGCGCCCGTGGCCGTGTGCACGGCCACCACGGTGGCGTTGACGGGCAACAACTGCAAAGGGCCCGCCACGGGGCCGGGCGGCACGTGGGAGAAGGTGGGTTTGAAGACTGGCGGTTGGGACGGACTCTGGAGCATGGTGGTGTTTGTATCTCAAAGCGCGCACCTCCCACCTGCAACCGGGGATGCCGCATTCGAGCAGGCCCCGGCCCCACGCGTTGACACGAGAGGCACACACAGTCGCCATTTGCGTGAACTACTGCGCACTTACCAAAGAGTAAAAGTCTGCAACGGCGCTGTAAAACGCCCCTGCGTGTGGATACTGGCGGCTCTACAAAAAAGCTGGCACAACGAGGAGGGAGGCTGCGGTCTAAGAACGTGTTTACGATCTCTACGGGGCCGTAGAGATCGTAAACACGTTCTAAACGCCCCGCCTGATCGCTCGTGACGTGCCCGACCGCCATGAAAAACTGGATTCTCACCCTGTGCCTGGCCGCCGTGACATCGGCCCTGGCACCCACCGCCGCCAGCGCGGCCACGTTCACGATTCCCGATGCGGGCGTGTCCTTCAATGCGCCCGAGGGCTTCACCCAGCTCACGGCCGAGGAGATCGGCAGCAAATACCCGTCCAACCGCGCGCCCAACTTCGTGGTGGGCAATGCCCGGCGCACCACCACCATCGCCTTTGACCTCAAGCCCCAGGGCCTGCCCAAAGACAAGCTGCCCCAGGCCAAGGCCTCGTTCGAGACCCTTTTCGACCGCATCATCCCCGGCATCGAGTGGAAGGAGAAAAAACTCCTGGACATGCGAGGCCAGCAGTGGATCTACTTCGAGATGACCTCGCGCGCGATCGATACCGACATCTACAACATCATGATGGTCACCCCCCACCGGGGCAAGATGCTGGTGTTCAACTTCAACTCCACCAAGGGCGAATTCCCAGCCGTGGAGAAAGAGCTGAGAAAGAGCCTGGAGACGATTGCGGTGGCGGGCGAATAGCCCAGCAGGCGGGCGTTTATCCTACCCACAACCTGCTGGCAAGGCGGCATAGTCGTGCGTTCATCGGTCCATGGCGGCCGGGGAGAGCAACGATGACGACGAATGCAGATTCCGCGTTGAAGCCAGCCGCGCAACTGGCTGAGAAAGCCAAGACCCCCTTCCCCGGCGCCTCGGCCGAGTACGAGGCCGCGCGCCAGGCCCTGCTGGCCGAAGAGATCGAGTTCCGCCGCCACATGACGCGCCTGGTCGCGCAGCGCCAGGCCCTGCCGCCCGGCCCGGTGATCACCAAGGACTACCGCTTCAAGGACGAGCAGGGCTTCGACGCGGGCCTGGCCGACCTCTTCGGCGACAAGGACACCCTGGTCACCTACTTCTGGATGTACGGCCCGCAGCGCGAACGCCCCTGCCCCATGTGCACCAACTGGCTGGGCTCGGTCGAGGGCAACGCCGCCGACATCCAACAGCGTCTGGCCCTCAAGATCCTGGGCCGCTCGCCGGTGGAACGCCAGTACGCCTTTGCGCAGGAGCGCGGCTGGCGCGACCTGAACTTCGTGCAGACCGTCGGCGACGACTACGCGAAGGATCTGGGCATCCTGATGCCCGATGGCAGCGAGTACCCGGCGCTGGTCGTCTACCAGCGCGATGGCGAAGGCCAGGTACGCCTGTTCTGGGCCAGCGAGATGACCAAGGACATGGCCGACCCGGGCCAGGACCCGCGCGACGCGCCGGACATTGCGTCGCTGTGGTCTATCCTGGACCTCACGCCCGAGGGGCGCCCTGCGAGCTGGTATCCAAAGTTGAAATACTGAGCAAGGTCCGGGCGAGCGCTCAGTTCTTGTCGATCCCGTGAGCCGGCACCGGCCCCGCCAGCATCTTGCGCTCCCGCCACGCCTGCTGCACAAACGGGTCCGTCACCGCATAGGTGCCATGGCCCTTGCGCACGATGAGGTTGGCGTCGCGCAGTTCTTCCGACACGCGCTGCACCTGGTCGGCCGTGACCTCGCGGCCCACGGTGGCGGTGTATTCGGCCAGGGCGTCGGTGGTGAACAGGCCGCTGGCATCGCCTTCCACGCGCGCCACGCGGTCGAAAATAGCGCCCGCGAGCACACCCAGGTCTTCGAGCTTGCGCAGCTCCACGTCGGCCGCCGCGCCCTTGAGCGTCGCGGCGATCACCGGCAGCAGGCGGTCGGCCTCGGCCGGGTCTTCGCGCTGCAGCTGGCGCAGGGCACGGATCAGCTCTTCGGGCCGACGGCCCAGCAGGTTGAAGGCGGCAGTCGCCACGGGCAGGCTGGGCAGCACGGGTGCGCCCTCCTCGGCAATGCCCTGCAGCACATAGGCCACGTAGTCACCATCGAGCGTGGGGTATTCGACCGAGGTGGCACCGGCAAAGGCGTGCTTGCCCTGCAAGGTCATGCCCACCACCTGGGCGCGGTGCGAGCCCGTGCCGATGAAGAGGAAATGCCCGGGGGTGTCCGGCCGCGGGTTGATGGCATCGCGCGCGGCCTTGATGGCCAGCAGCATCTGCGCGCCATCGTCGCCGGCCAGGGCCTGCTGCACCTCGTCCACGATCAGGACCAGATCGGTCCGCGCCAACTCGATCACCTCGGTCAGCGCCTGGGCCAGCGTGACACCGCCCTTGGCCCCCACCTCACTGAGCTGGAAGGCGAACTTGAAGCCCGCAGCGCCCACATCCAGCCCCTTGAGCCGCGCCAGGCGGCTCAGCACACCCGAGCCCGGCGCCTGCAAGTCGGCCAGCGCACGGCGGATGGCCGCATGCACCAGCGTGGCCGGGTCGGCCTTGGTGTCGGCCCACAGGTCGACATAGATGACGATGGCGCCCTTGGCCTCCAGCGCAGGGATCAAATCCTGGCGCAAAAAGGTGGTCTTGCCGGTGCGGCGCAAGCCCGACAGAAAGAGCCCCGAGCGCAGCCCCTGGTCGAGCAGGCCGGGCTCCAGCAGTTGCTTGGCCATCTGCTCGGCCAGTGCGGGGCGGTGGAAAAGGTCCATTTGGGCAATTTTAGTCAAAACCAATAATTAGCACAAACGACTAAATCCACCTAAAAGCGAGCCAACGCAGTTCACACCGGCGCCAGCACCCGCCACACCGGCAGTTCTGCCCCCGCCACCGGCTCGGCCACGATGCCATTGGCAATCACGCCATCGTCGCTCTCGGCCTCGCAGGCCACCACCGCAATGGCGCCGTAGCGCTGGCCCGTGGCCACCACGCACCAGCCTTCGGGCAGAGCGCGCTGCGTGCGCTGGTGGCTGGCCGTCCAGTGCGTACTGGCCTGGGCCTCCAGGATGGCGGGGCCGGGCTCGGCCACGGGCTGCTGCATCACGGGCACCTCCACCTCCAGCACGGTGCCGGCCGCCACGGGCGCGGTCTGCAGGCCATGGCCCTGCAGCCAGTCGGCCACGGCCTGGGGCATGGCGTAGGCCCAGGGGCGCTGCACCGTGGCCGTGGGCACGAAGTGGGCGTAGTGCGGCACCTGCACCCTCACCGGGTCGCCGGTGAGGGTGTAGGGCTCGCGCGTGAGCACTTCCACCGTGGTGCCGGGAATCGACTCCAGCGCGTAGCGGATGGCGACCTGCTCTGGCGGCTCGGCACAGGCGGCGAGCAGGTCGACGATCTCCTGGCCGTTGGCGGCGGCATAGACCAGGGCCTCGCGCAGCACGGCATAGGTGACCTCCACGCGCTCCTGGTAGCTGATGTACGAATACGCCTCCAGCAGCACATCGAGCCGGTTGGTCAGCCCGCGGTAGTTGCAGCCAAAGCGCGGGTGGTGGGTGTAGGTGATCCAGCCCTGGCCCTGGCCGCCCTCATCGCGCACGAAGTTGCCGTACCAGAAGGTGTCCAGGCCCTCGGTGCGCTTCACCGCGGCCTGTACGGCGGGCATCATGCGCTCGCGCATGTAGGCCACGGGTTCGGCGCGGCCCGTGTGCTCGGTGTGGGGAATGTCGTAGGTCAGCGCAAAGCGGTGGATGGAGCCGTTGGTGGCATGGCAGTCCAGCGTGAGGTGCGGGTTCCACGGCTGGCATACGCGCTGCTGCAAGAGGCGCATCTCGGGTGCCTGCTGGCGCATGTAGTCGCGGTTGAGGTTCACGCCCGCGGCATTGGTGCGCGTGCCGACCAGGGCCGGGCCGTCCTGCCCGCGCAGGTGGGCGATGTCCAGCGGACGGTTGTCGGCGCTCATGCGGTCGTTGCCGTCGGGGTTGAAGAGTGGCACCACGAGCAGCACGGTGCGTTCGAGCAGTTCGGTGCCATGGTCGCCGCGCAACAGGTTGCGCACCAGCATGAGCACGCCCTCCTTGCCCTCCACTTCGCCGGCATGGATGCCGCACAGCATCAGCACCACCGGCAGGCCGCTGGCCTGCGCGGCCTCGGGCGTGTGGTGGCCCTGGGCGGACAGCACCAGCAGCGGCAAGGCGCGCCCCTCGGGCGAGGTGCCGAAGTCGCTGACGTGCAGGCGCGGGTCGCCCAGGGCTGCCAAGCCCTGCACATAGGCCATTACGTCGGCGTGGGTGGAGGTCTCGGTATAGCCGCTGGTTTCGGCACGGGTGCGCAATGGGGTGGTCGTGGGCAAGGACATGGCAGGATGTTAGGGCCAGTCGTGCCCTGCGCACCATCACCACTTTGTCGCAAACGGTCTCACCGCTCCAGCCACCACTGGATCAGCACTTTGGCAATGAAGCCGATGAAGCCCACACCCAGACCCAGGAACAACACGAAGGTGCCGAAGCGCCCGGCCTTGGACTCCCAGGCCAGTTGGCCGATGATGAACAGCATGTAGGCGATGAAGGCGCCCACGCCCCAGGTGAGAAAAAAGCCCGAGATCTGCGCCTCGGTAAAACCGAAGATCATGGCCGCCGCCCCACCCTGCCCACGCCCGCGCCCTCGCGCTCCGGCAGGCCCGAGGCATCGACCAGATCCCGGTAGGCATGCCAGCTCGCATGGCCCAGCATGGGCAGCACAGCGATCAGCCCGAGCAGCAGCGAACCCAGGCCCAGCAAGGTGAAGCCCAGGATCAGCGTCGCCCACAATGCCATGGGCAGCGGATTGGCCAACACCGCCTGCCAGCTGGTCAGCACCGCCTGGCGCAGCGTGGCCCGCCGGTCCAGCAGCAGCGGCATGGCCACCACGCTGGAGGCGAAGATGGGCGCGGCCAGCAGGCTGCCCAGCGTCAGCCACAGCGCGAACAGCCGGCCATCGGGCGCCAGCACCACGTGGTGCATGAAGTCGAGTGGGGTACGCACGGGCACCGGTGCCAGCAAGGTGATGAGCGCGGCCGAGGTCAGCACCCAACCCGTGGCCGCCAGCGCCAGCAGCGCGCCGAACTGCACCAGGCACCAGTAGTCGTGGTCGCCCCATTTGGCGGGGTGGCTGTTCTGCCAATCGAGCCAGGTGCGGCGCACCAGGGCCGCATTGACCGGCTCGCCGCGCTCCAGCGCACGGCTCAGTGCATACAGGCTGGTGGCCAATACCGGCGCCACCACCAGAAAGCCCGAAAGCGCCCCCGCCAGCAGCCAGAAGCGGTGGTGCGCCACGGCCAGCAGCACGCCGCCGAACAGCGCCACCGCCAGGCCATGCGCAAAGCTCAGCCAGCCGGTGCGCACCATGTCGCGCCAGGCCAGGGCCAGCCAGGCCAGGGGCTGCATCAGCCCGATGGTGCGCACGGGCGGCAGGGTGGGAGGGGGCTTGGGGCGCATGGTGGCCCCAGTCTCGCGCGCCAGCGCAGTGCGCGCCTTGATCTACGGCAAGAAAACGCCGCAGCGCAGCCGATGCTCAGCGTGGGGGCTGCGCCAGCGCCTCGGGGATGGCCTTGAGCAACTCGCGGATGGCCGTGAGGCTGGCCACCGTGGCATGCGGCGGCTCACCGTGCTGGTCGTGTGCCCAGGGGTGGTTGGGTGTATTGAGCCAGATGGCCTGCATGCCGGCGGCCAGCGCGCCCTGCACATCCAGCGCGGCATCGTCGCCCACATGCAGCACCTCGTGCGGCTGTACCTGCGCGGCACTGGCGGCGGCGTGGAAGATGCGCGCATCGGGCTTGGCGATGCCGAAGGCAGTGGCGCTGATGCTGGCCTTGAAGTAGTGGCCGATGCCGATGCGGTGCACATCGGCATTGCCGTTGGACAGCGCCACCACCGGGTAGCGCGCAGCCAGAAAGGCCAGCGTGTCGTGCGCATCGGCGAACAGCTCCACGCGCTGGCGCTCGGCGAAGAACAGGTCGAACGCGGGCTCGGCCAGGTCGGGCTCATCACCCGCCTGCGTGAGCGCCAGGCGGATGGACTCGCGGCGCAACGCGCTCAGGTCGTGCACCAGATCGGGCCGCAGGGCCACCATCTGGTTGCGGATGGCGCGCAGCGATTCGGTGCTCGAAAACAGCGTGGCCGTGGCGGGCGCGTGCTCGGTCAGCCACTGCAGCAGCACGGCCTCGGCCCGCTCGATGGTGGGCCAGATGGGCCACAGCGTATCGTCCAGGTCGATGCTGATGGCGCGGATGCGGCTGGTGTCGAGCGGGCGGGCCAGGACGGCGGCGGCGCCAGCGGGCGCCTCGGCAGATGGTTCGGAAGAGGGGACGGCAGGCATGGTGTCCCGAGAATACCGCAGGCCCCAGGGGCCAGCGCCTGAAGGCCCGCATACCCCGTCCGCCGGATGGGGGCGCGTGCATTTGCCACAATCGGGGCCATGCTGCGCACCCCCTTCGCCCCAGAACCCCCCTACAACCACGGCCAGCCCGAACGCACCGCCATCCTGCTGTGCAACCTGGGCACGCCCGACGAGGCCACGGCCCCGGCCGTGCGCCGTTACCTGGGGCAGTTCCTGTCGGACCACCGCGTGGTGGAGATCCCCAAGCTGGCATGGCTGCCCATCCTGCACGGCATCATCCTGCGCACGCGCCCTGCCAAGTCGGCCGCCAAGTACGCCAGCATCTGGACCCAGGACGGCTCCCCCCTGGCGCTGTGGACCGCCAAACAGGCCACGCTGCTGCGCGGCTGGCTCGGCGAGGCCGGCCACCAGGTGGCGGTGCGCCATGCCATGCGCTACGGCAACCCCTCCATCGCCAGCCAGCTCGATGCCCTGAAGGCCGAGGGCGCCACGCGCATCCTCATCCTGCCGCTGTACCCGCAGTACTCGGGCACCACCACGGCCAGCGTGTTCGACGCGGTCTACGCCTGGGCCGCGCGCACGCGCCACGTGCCCGAGCTGCGCTTCGTGAACCGCTACCACGACCACCCCGGCTACATCGATGCGCTGGCCCGCAGCATCGAGGCGCACTGGAAGGTGAATGGCCAGCCCGACAAGCTGGTGATGAGCTTCCACGGCGTACCCGAGCGCACGCTCATGCTGGGTGACCCCTACCACTGCGAGAGCCTGAAGACCGGTCGCCTGCTTGCCGAGCGCCTGGGCCTGCGCCGCGAGCGCTACGTGCTCACCTTCCAGTCACGCTTTGGCAAGGCCAAGTGGCTGGAGCCCTACACCCAGCCCACCATCGAGGCCCTGGGCAAGGCCGGCACGCGCCGGGTGGACGTGGTCTGCCCCGGCTTCACCAGCGACTGCCTGGAGACGCTGGAAGAGATCAACATGGAGGTGCGTGAGGCCTTCTTGCACGCCGGTGGCCAGGAGTTCCACTACATCCCCTGCCTGAACGACAGCAGCCACTGGATCACCGCGCTGAGCCGCATCGCCCAGCAGCACCTGGCGGGCTGGCCCACCGAGCTGGAAGGCGCAGCCGCCCAGGCCGATGCGCGCGAGCGTGCGCTGGCCGGCGGTGCCCCCAAGAGCCCGATGCCGCCAGGCCGCTGACGCGCAAAAACTCCCTTTTTCTTTCCTTGTCGTCTCAACGGCCCCGTTTTCCGAATTGCCGCTCTCCATGTCCGCTTCCGCCCGCGCCCTGCCTGCCCACCAACTGCGGCTCATCGTCGACGCCGCCACGCTGGGCTTTGCCAGCACGGCCGAACTCACGGGCCGGCCCCTGCCCTGGATCGGCCAGGAACGCGCCGAAGCCGCCGCCCGCTTCGGCCTGGCCATGCAGCAGCCCGACTACCACCTCTTCGTGCTGGGCGACGTGGGCAGTGGCCGCGCCTCGCTGCTGCACCAGGCCATGCTGGCCGAGGCCGCTCGCCGCCCCGTGCCGCCGGACCTGTGCTACCTGCACGACTTCGATGCGCCCGAGCGCCCGCGCGCCCTGCGCCTGCCCGCCGGCCAGGGCCGCGTGCTGCGCCAGGCCCTGCAGGACATGGGCACGCGGCTGGAGGCCGAGGTGCCCCAGCACCTGGCGAACCCCGCCTTTTTGGCCGATGCCGCGCGTGTGGAGCAGCGCTGGCAAGCGCAGGAGAACGAAGCGCTGGCCGCGCTCGACGCGTTTGCGCTGGCGCGCCAGCTGCGCCTGGTGCGCACCAACGGGCAGATGGCCATCAACCCCCTGGGCCCGCGCGGACAGCCGCTCAATGATGCCGAGGCGCGCGTGCTGCCGCCCGAGCGCCGCGCCGCCATCGCCCGCGACGAGGATGCGCTGCGCGCCGAGATCGACCGTTTCGCCCAGGCCATGCGCCCGCTGGAGCGCGAGCGCGATGCCGCCCTGGCCGCGCTGCGCCGCGCCGTGGTGCACCCCCTGGTGCAGCAAGCGCTGCTTGGCGCCCGCCAGATCGCCCCGCAGGCCGCCCGCCTGGCCCAGTGGCTGGACCAGGTGGAACGCGCGCTGCTGGGCAACATCGACCTGCTGGAGCCCTACTACGGCGAGAACGAGGCCGATGCCGAGGCCGACCGCAGGGACGACCTGGACGGCTTGCTCGCAAAGTGCCGCGTGAACTTGGCGGTGGACAACGGAGGGCGCAGCGGCGCCCCCGTGATCGTGGAGGACAACCCGCAGCAGCGCAGCCTGATGGGCAGCATCGACCACGGCGCCAATGCCGACGATGCCGACCCCGGCCAGGCCGACGTCTCGGCCATCCATGCCGGCAGCCTGCTGCGCGCGCATGGCGGCTTCATCCTGCTGCACCTGCAGGACCTGGCCACCGAGGAAGGCCTGTGGCCGCGCGTGCGCCGCTTCCTGCGCAGCCGCCGGCTGCAGATCACCGACGATGCGGGTGGCAGCGGCGCAGGCCCCGGCGGCGGCGCAGCACCGGCCGGCCTGCAGCCCGAGCCGGTGGAAGTGGATGTCAAGATCGTGCTCGTCGGCTCGGTGGACGAGTACTACGCCCTGCAGGACAACGACCCCGAGGCCGCGCGCCGCTTTCGCGTGAAGGTGGACTTTGCCGACCGCTTCATCGCCACACCGGCCACGCACCGGGCCACCGCCATCTTCGTGGCGCAGTGCTGCGCGCAGCGCGGCCTGCCGCACTTCAGCCCCGGGGCGGTGGCCCTGCTGATCGAGCAAAGCCACCGCGAGGCCGACGACCAGGGCCGCCAGAGCGCCCGCTTCGCCCAGGCCGAAGCGCTGGTGATCGAGAGCGCGGCCCAGTGCCGCCTGCGCGCCCCCGCCGATTCCACGGCATTGGTGCAGGCCGCTGACGTGCAGGCGGCCCTGGCCGCCCAGCGCCTGCGCCACAACCAGACCGAGGAAGAGCTGCACCAGACCCTGGCCGAAGGCGAGTGCCTCATCAGCCTTACCGGCCAGGCCGTGGGCCAGGTCAACGCCCTGTCGCAGATCGACCTCACGGACTACCGCTTCGGCTTTCCGGTGCGCATCACGGCGCGCAGCTTCGCAGGGCAGGAAGGGCTGCTCAACATCGACCGCGAGGTCCGCCTGTCCGGCCCCATCCACGACAAGGGCGTGCTCATCCTGCATGCCTACCTCACGGCCCTGTTCAGCCACGTGGCACCGCTGGCGCTCAATGCCTCCATCGTGTTCGAGCAGGAGTACAGCGGGGTGGAGGGCGACTCGGCCTCGTGCGCCGAGCTGTACGCGCTGCTGTCCAGCCTGTCGGGCCTGCCGCTGCGCCAGGGCATCGCCGTGACCGGCGCGCTCAACCAGCACGGCGAGGTGCTGCCCGTGGGCGGCATCAACGAAAAGATCGAAGGCTGGTTCCAGGCCTGCGCGGCGGCAGGGCTCGACGGCACGCAGGGCGTGCTCATCCCCGCGCGCAACCGGCGCCACCTGATGCTGGCGCACCCCATCCTCGATGCGGTGGAGCGCGGGCTGTTCCATGTCTACACCGTGCAGCACGTGAGCGAGGGCATCGCCCTGCTGACGGGCGAGGCATCGGGCATGGCCCCGGGTGCGGTGCAGGCGGCTGACGCCGCCGACGAGGTGATTCAGACCGTGCTCAGCCGCGCGGAGCAGACCCTGCGCGCCTACCGGCGTGCCTGCCAGAGTGCGGGTTACACGCGTGCGGGCCGCGCCGGGCGCAGATCGAGGCGCGACTGAGACCGGGTCCTACGGGAGCATTTGCGTCCACGGTGTGACAAGGGGGTGCCACGGAGTCACCAACGTGACGCACCAGGCGCCTCCGGCAGTGTTTTCCCCGACCCATTGTGGTGCATGCGCGCTCGATACTGGCTGCGCCGCCGACCCATGCGGGCACTCTGCGTGCCGCCATGGACAGGCGCAGCACTACAACAGGAGACACGCCGATGCACCCCTTCTCCACGGCCCTCGCGCCCCCTCTCACGCGCCGCCGCGTGCTGTCCTCAGCAGTGGCCACCACCGTGGCCCTGCCCGGCTGGACACTGGCGCAATCACAGGCCACCGAGCCCTGGCGCATCGGCCAGACGGCCGCCCTCACCGGTCCGTTGGCATTTCCATTCGTTGAGATGAACAAGGGCATTGCCGCGGCTTTCCAGGAGGTCAACGAGCGCGGCGGCATCGACGGGCGGCGCCTGCAGTTCACGAGCGCCGACGATGGCGGCGATCCGGCCAAGGCCGGCGCCAACGCCAAGAGGCTGCTGGAGGAGGACAAGGTCTTCGCCCTGCTCTCCTGCGGCGGCACCACCAGCGTGATGGGCGCCCTGCCCCTGGCCATGGCGGCCAAGGTGCCGCTGATCGCGCCCGGCACGGGGTCGGACGCGCTGCGCCCGTTCAACCCGCTGGTGTTCCACGCGCGCGCGAGCTATGCGCAGGAACTCAACAAGATCGTGCAGCAACTGGGCTCCACAGGCTTCACCAAGTGCGCGGTGGCCTACATCGACAACCCTTTTGGCAAAGCGACGCTGGCGGCCTTCGACGCGGCGGCCAAGGCGCACAACAACAAGGACTGGAAGGCCTTCCTCCTGCCCGAAACGCCCGAGGGCGTGGCACGCACGGTGGACGAGATCACCACCTGGCAGCCCACGGCCCTGATCTCGCTGGCCGTGGGGGCCGTGGGCATACCGTTCTACCAGTCGCTGCGCCAGCGCGTGAAGGCACCCGCGTTCTCGATTTCCTTCCTGGGCTCGCGGCCGCTGCTGGCGGCGCTGGGCGAGTCGGCGCGCGGCATCACCGTGGCCCAGGTCGCACCCAACCCCGACAACGTCGCCAAGCCCATCGTCAAGGCCTACCGCGATGCGCTCAAGGCCCATGTGCCGGACGCCGAACCGGGCTATTCATCGCTGGAGGGCTACCTGAGCGCCCGCCTGATGATCGAGGCCCTGCGCCGCGCCGGTCGCACCGCCACGCGCGAAAAACTGGTCGACGCCCTGCACAGCATGCGCCCCTACGACATGGGCGGCTTCGAGCTGCGCTATGGCCCCCAGGACCACAACGGCACGGATTTCGTCGAACTGTCGTACTTCAACGGCGAGCGATTCCGGCGCTGATGGATCACTGCGCGAACGCAAAGCCCTGGTTGCGAAAGGTATGCACCGGCAGCGCCAACTGGGTCTCGGCCTGTACCTTGCTGCGCAGGGTGTCGAGCCGACGCGTGTCGCCCGGGTCTCCGCCGGGCGCCAGCACGGCATTGAGTTCCTCGCGCGCGATCTTGTGGGGCTGCACGGCCAGCAAGCGCTCGAGCACCAGGGCCTCGGCCCCCGTCAGTGCCACGGCCAGGCCGTTGGGCGCCAGCAGCTGCCGGCTGCCCGGGGCGATGCGCCAGCCGGTGCCAGACAGCCGCGATGCCAGGCGCTCGATCACCGCCTGCAGCTCGCGCGGCTCCACCGGCTTGACCAGGTAGGCATCGGCACCCGCGCCCAGGCCGTCGATGCGGTCGTCGAGCTGACCGCGCGCGGTGGCCATCACCAGGCCCACCGACTGCCCGCTGTGCGCGCGCACCCAGCGGGCGGCGTCCATGCCGTCGCCGTCGGGCAGGCCCAGGTCGAGCACCACCACATGCCAGGGCGCCGCGCGCAGGCTGGCCTGCATTGCGCTGATGCTGCCCACGCCCTGCGCGTGGAAGCCTTTGAATTGCAGATAATCCACCAGCTCCAGCCGCAGGTCGGGGGCATCTTCAACGATGAGAACGTGGATCTTGGGCATGCTGTGGTTTCTGACGTCATGGCCGCGCCGATGGCTGCGCACCGCAGGGCCCTGGCTGGTATTGTGCATGCTCTGCTCAGCGGCCCAGGCCGCAGGGACCCAGGCCGGCCTGCCGCCGGCCCTCGCGGTACAGGGCCGCACGGCGCTCGACCTCACAGGGTATCTGGCCGTGCTGCGCGACCCCGGCGGCCAACTCACCGTGGACGAGGTCAGCCGTTTGCCCACCCTGGCCGGCCCGGCGGGGCAGCCGGCCTTCACCCCCCAGCACCGCTCGCTGGCGCTGGGCTACAGCACCGATACCATCTGGCTGCGCTTCACCCTCCAGCCGCGCCCTGGCGACAGCGCCCCGTGGTGGCTGGTCGCATCACCCCCCTTCCAGGACCGGCTGGACCTGTACGCGCCCAACGGCCGGGGCGGCTTCGACGCCGTGCGCGCAGGCGATACCGTGCCCGCCACGCAGCGCCCCTTGCAGTTGCGCGAAACCGTATTCCCGCTGGCGCCTGCGTCCACCGGCACCACCTACCACCTGCGCTGGCAGAGCAGCAGCACGCTGGCCATGCAGCTGCATGTGCTGGCACCCGCCACCTACATCGAGCGCGAGGTGCTGGAGATCGCGCGCCACGGGCTGTTCCTGGGCTTGCTGCTGACGGCCGTGCTCACCACGCTGATCTGTGCGCTGTGGCTGCGGCAGGATTTTTTCTTCGTCGCCACGGCCTACCTGGTGCTGCTGGGGGCCACGCAGATGGCCCTCAACGGCTACGACCTGTTCCTGGTGGACACCTACCTGCCCCAGGCGCGCAGCCTGCTGGCCAACCAGCCCATCGGCTGGCTCAGTTGCCTGCTGCCCGCCGCGCATGGTGGGTTCGCCCTGTCCTACCTCAAACCCTACCCGCACATGCCCCGGTGGACGCGGGCCCTGCAAGCCGTTTCGGTGCTGTACCTGCTGTGCGCGGCTGCCACGCTGTGGGTCGACTGGGTGCATCTTGCGCCCTGGGTGTTCGGCCTGCTGCCCGCCTTCGTGCTGCTGCTGGTGGGCCTGTTCGTGGGCATGCTGCGCCATCGCCGCCAGCCCGCCCTGCTCATGCTGGCCATGTTCCTCCCGGGTCTGGTGGCGGCGGTATTGCAAGGCGCGCGCAACCTGGGCTGGCTGCCCCTGGGCTTCTGGACCTCGGGCCTGTGGGAGACCACCACCTTCCTGCAGGTGCCATTCTCGATGGTGGTGGTGCTGTTGCGCATGCGCGAGGTGCAGCACCAGTTGCTGGCCGCGCACGAGCGCGAGCGCAGCCGCCGCCGGTTCGCGCGCGTGGTGGCGCACGAGCTGCGCACGCCGCTGGCCGTGGCGCGCACCGCCCTGGCCAACCTGCAAGAACGCACACTGCCGGTGCAGCCCGGCATGGCGCCGCGCTTTGAGCGCATGCGCGCCGCGCTGGCACGGCTCAACACCCTGGTCGACAACGCGCTGGCCGAGGACCGCCTGGGCAGCGATGCCATCGTGCTGGAGCGCGAACCCGTCACCCCCGCACAGCTGCTTGCCCAGGCGCAGGCGCTGAGCACCGCCGACGAGCGCCACCCCTTGCACCTGCACGCCCCGCCCGAGGGCGGACGCCCCTGTGCGCTGGACCGCCAGTGGCTGGGGCTGGCGCTGGCCAACCTGATCGACAACGCCATCAAGTACAGCCCCGAGGACGGCCCCATCGAGGTTTCCATCGAGCAGACCACCACGGAGACCGCCATCCACGTCAGCGACCGGGGCATGGGTATCGCACCCGGCGACCTGCCCCATGTGTTCGGCATG
Organism: Acidovorax sp. GW458-11-26-14-TSB4; assembly: GCF_059423865.1. Taxonomy (NCBI): domain Bacteria; kingdom Pseudomonadati; phylum Pseudomonadota; class Betaproteobacteria; order Burkholderiales; family Comamonadaceae; genus Acidovorax; species Acidovorax sp. GW458-11-26-14-TSB4. The sequence continues at coordinate 1,948 of NZ_JBWKYR010000044.1, read as the reverse complement.
GGCTACCGCACGCCCGCCGCGCTGCGCGCCACAGGCATCCAGGGCACGGGCATGGGTCTGTACCTGGTGCAGCAGGTGGCGCACCTGCATGGGGGCACCGCGTGCGCCGAGAACCGGGCCGGCGGCGGCAGCCGGTTCAGCCTGCACCTGCCTGGATAGCCGGGCGCCCCGGCGGGGGTGTATCTGCGGCGCATCGCCCACGCCGGTCTGCAAGATTTCTCAAGACAGCTCGCAGGCGATTTCCGCTACAAACAAATCACGTTTCTTTTGGATGCAGTGGATACATCTTGAACCATCTGGTCGCCAGACCAGTGGAGCAGACGGTCCTTGTTCAACTGCCACGCAGCATGCCGCGGATGCTCTGCTGCGCCTTCCTTGCCCTACCTCACCGACACGGCCACCGCATGACCACGACGATTCTCCAGAAATTCGACACCGCCGCCGCGCTCTCCGACAACTTCAACAAATCCACCGGCGGCAACTCCAACGCCGGCTCGTTCGCTTGGGGTTCGGGCGTGGGCATCGAAGGCGGGGCCGGCATCACGGTCCCCACCGGTTCCGACGAGATCTGGACCACCAAGCAGGCCTACACCGTCGCCGCCGACGGCACCTACAAGCTCGGCGTGCTGTACAAGAACTCGGCCAACTCCGGCTACGGCTCCCTGGGCTTCACCACCACCGATCAAAATGCCGCCAGTGGCGGCAGCGCCACGCCGGCAGAGTCGTCCATCGGCATCTCCTTCCATGGGGGTGGCGGCAACTGGGTCAACAACACCGTTGGCGGCGCACTGAGCTGGACCGGTGGAGACACCATCATCTCGCCCCCCACCTGGTACTACTACGAGCTGCTGATCGAAGCCAAGGGGTCCAACCAATACGACCTGACGTTCAAGATCTACAACGTCAACCAGACGAGCGGCGCCATCACCAGCACCAAGACCACCCATACCACCACGGTGACCAACGCCAGCGTGGGCTCGGCCACGCAGCTGCATGTGTTCTTCGGGGCCGAGGGCCAGCGCATGAACGCGATGGACAACTTCAACATCGAGATCGGCGGCAGCGCCACCGTGGTGGGCTCGCAGACGGGCGGCACCACGCCGGGGGACACCACCGCCCCCACGGTCACCAGCAGCAGCGCCAGCTACGAGGCCGCCACCCAGACGCTGACCCTGAACGGCAGCAACTTCGCCACGCTGCATGAGCCCGGTGAAGATGCCACGACCGACGTCAAGGCACGCCTGGACTGGAGCAAGCTCTCGTGGGACATCAACGCCGACAATGCCACGACGGCCGATGTGTCCTTCACGCTGGCCGACATCGCGTCGGCCAAGGTGGTCAACGGCACCACGCTGAGCATCGTGCTCAGCGGCACCAAGGCTTCGGCGCTGCAGGGCGCGGCAGGCTATGGCGCCACGGGCGGCGCCGATACGCTGGACATCAGCGCCGGCTTCGCCCGCGATGTGGCCGGCAATGTGGCGACCACCGATGCCCTGGCCGACGGCGCCATCACCCTCATCGTGCCGGTACCGGCGGTGGCCAGCATCGTGCGGCCTGCCGGCGCCAGCGCCGCGACCAACGCCACCAGCGTGACCTACAAGGTGACCTTCAACCAGGCCGTACAAGGCGTGGATGCCAGTGACTTCACGCTGACCGGCACGCCCACGGGCACCATCGGCACGCCCACCACGTCGGACGGCGGCACCACCTGGGAGGTGCCGGTCACGGGCATCGCCGGCGAAGGCGCCCTGCGCCTGGACCTCAAGGCCAGCGGGACCGGCATCGAGAACAGCAGCAACACGCCCATCGCAGCGGGCTACACGGCAGGCGAGACCTATACCCGGGACACCACCGCCCCCACCACCACGGGAAGCACGCTCGCCTTCTCTGCCGACACGGGCGCCAACACCAGCGACCTCAAGACCTCCGCCGCCAGCCAGACCCTGTC
>NZ_JBWKYR010000043.1:0-23380 GCF_059423865.1 Acidovorax sp. GW458-11-26-14-TSB4 | reverse complement strand
GCCTTTCTTTGGGGTACCTTTCTTTGGCGACGCAAAGAAAGGTACCTCGGCCGCCGGGCCGAGACCCGGCCTCCGCCCTTCACCAAGGCATGCAGCCAACTACGAAGCCAGCTACGGAGCCAGCTACGAAGGCCGGTTAGCCGACAACTCCCACAACCCCTCCGCCACAGCCGCCATCTCCGCCCTCTGCCGATACAACCGGATCTCCACCGGCACATTCCACTCCGGCCCACCCGCCACCACCAGAGCCCCCGACCGCAGCCCATCCGCGATAAGGCTCTGCGGCAACCAGGCCACCCCGCGCCCCTCCTGCGCCATGGTCTTGAGCAGCACCGCATGGTGCGCCGTGAACACCACCGCCACGCCGCCGGGCAGGGCAGGGGTGGCGGCGTCCGGTGTGTCCGAAAACACGCTGCGCATGCGCGAACGCATGATCCGCCCCAGGCCCGAGGCCTCGCTGTAGGCCAGCACGGGAACGGCCGCCGGCTGGCCCATGGCATGCAGCGGCCGTTGCGGGTCGGCGGGATCGGGCGCGCTCACGGGCTGCAGCACGTCGTCCGAGATCCGCTGCATGGGGTACTGCGCCTCGTCCAGGCGGCCGGGCACCCCGGGGTGCCCGTGGCATAGCACGAACTGCACGCGGCGCTGCAGCATCAAATCCTCGCAGGCCTGCGAGCTGTCCGACATGGTCTGGATCGGGCCCATGTCCAGGCGCGACTCCAGGCCCGCCAGCCAGCGTGGGAAAAAAGTGAGCGAGAGCACGTGCGTGGCCGCAAAGCGCAGGGTGGATGCCGCGATCTCATGCGCCTCGCGGGCCCGCGTGCGGGCCGATTCGAGCTGGGCCAGCGTTGCCTGCAGCAGCGGCAGGAAACGCTGACCGGCGGCAGTCAACGCAGCGGGGTGGGCGCTGCGGTCGAACAGCTCCACGCCCACCCAGTCTTCCAGCGCACGGATGTGGCGGCTGAAGGCGGGCTGTGCGATGGCGCGGGCCTCGGCCGCACGCGAGAAGTTGCCGGTCTCGGCCAGGGCCAGGAAGTCCTCCAGCCATTCCAGGTCGAGCGGTCGGTTGCCAGGTCCCATGGTCTTGTCTCGGGTGCGGGTGAGGCGATAGATGTATGCGATTCGGGTATTGGACGGCGCAGGCCCTGCCGGAAATGATGGCGCCTGTGCCAGGCCGGATCCGGGGATCGCAGGGAATGAATTATGTCCCTCAGGTCCCTGGCTGTGCCGGTTCCCCCAACCCTGAAACCTCTGCTCCTGCACCATGAAAATCGTCGACATCGCCGAATCCACCCGTCCCATCAAATCGGACATCCGCAACGCCTACATCGATTTTTCCAAGATGACCCTGAGCCTGGTGGCCGTGGTCACCGATGTCATCCGCGACGGCAAGCCCGTGATCGGCTATGGCTTCAACTCCAACGGCCGCTACGGCCAGGGCGGGCTGATCCGCGACCGCTTCCGCCCGCGCATCCTGGAGGCCGCCCCCGCCAGCCTGCTCGACGCCACGGGCGAGAACATCGATGCGCACAAAGTCTGGGCGCAGATGATGACCAACGAGAAGCCCGGCGGCCATGGCGAGCGCTCGGTGGCCGTGGGCACCATCGACATGGCCGTGTGGGACGCCGTGGCCAAGATCGCCGGCAAGCCCCTGTACCAACTGCTGGCCGAGCGCTACGGCACGGGCACGCCCAACCCGCGCGTGTTCGTCTACGCGGCCGGCGGCTACTACTACCCCGGCAAGGGCCTGGACGGCCTGCGCAAGGAGATGGAGAGCTACCTGGCGCGCGGCTACTCGGTGGTCAAGATGAAGATCGGCGGCGCCTCGCTGGCCGACGACTGCGAGCGCATCGAATCGGTGCTCAAGATCCTCGGCCCGGGCCAGCAGCTGGCGGTGGACGCGAATGGCCGCTTCGACCTGCCCACGGCCGTTGCCTATGGCAAGGCGCTCTCCCAGTACCCGCTGTTCTGGTACGAGGAGGCGGGCGACCCGCTGGACTACGCGCTGCAGGCCAAGTTGGGTGAGGTGTATGCCGGCCCCATGGCGACAGGCGAAAACCTGTTCTCGATGCAGGATGCCCGCAACCTCATCCGCCACGGCGGCATGCGCCCCGACCGGGACTGGCTGCAGTTCGACTGCGCGCTGAGCTACGGCCTGGTGGAGTACCTGCGCACGCTGGACATGCTCAGGGAATACGGCTGGTCGCCAAGCCGCTGCATCCCCCACGGTGGCCACCAGATGTCACTGGCCATCGCGGCGGGCCTGGGCCTGGGCGGCAACGAGAGCTACCCCGACCTGTTCCAGCCCTACGGAGGCTTTCCTGATGGCGTGAAGGTCGACAACGGCTACGTCTCGCTGCCGCCGCTGCCCGGCATCGGCTTCGAAGGCAAGTCGGACCTCATCTCAGAAATGCGCGCGCTGGCCTCGTAAAGCAGAGTCTCAGCGCAGGCGGAATACAGCGACAGCTTCCACCAGTTGGTGGGCCTGTCCGCTCAGGCTGCCGGCCGCCGCCGCGCTTTGCTCGACCAGCGCTGCGTTCTGCTGCGTGGCGTCGTCCATGCGCACGATGGCCTGGGTCACGCGCAGCATGTCGCGGGTCTGCTCGGCGCTGGCCTGGCTGATCTCTTCGACCAGCGCGCTCACGCCGCGGATGGAAGTGACCACCTCGTCCATGGTGCTGCCGGCGTTGCGCGCCAGGTCGGAGCCGGCCTGCACGCGGTCCACGCTGGTCTGGATCAGGGCCTTGATCTCGCGCGCTGCGCTGGCGCTGCGCGTGGCGAGGTTGCGCACTTCGCTGGCCACCACGGCAAAGCCGCGGCCCTGCTCGCCGGCCCGCGCCGCCTCGACGGCGGCATTGAGCGCCAGGATGTTGGTCTGGAAGGCGATGCCATCGATCACGCCGATGATGTCGGCGATCTTGCGCGAGCTGTCCTGGATGCCCTGCACCACCTCCACCATCTGGCCCACGACCTGGCCGCCGCGCTCGGCCACCGTGGCACCGCTCTTGGCCAGCTCGTTCGCGCGCTGGGCGCTGGCGGCGTTGTTCTGCACGGTCTGCTGCAGCTGTTGCATGGAGGACGAGGTTTCGTCCAGCGACGAGGCCTGGTCTTCGGTGCGCATGCTCAGGTCGGTATTGCCCTGGGCGATCTCGGCGCTGGCGCTGGCCACGCCTTCGGCATTGGTGCGCACGCCTGCGACCACGCGCTCCAGGTTCTCCTGCATGGCGGCCAGGGCCTGCAGCAGGCGGGCGGGTTCGTCGTTGCCGTCGATGACGATGGTGGTGGTCAAATCGCCCGCCGCCACCTTGTTGGCCAGCGACACCGCCACGCGCAGTGGGCGCACGACCGAGCGCGTGATCACCCAGCCGGCAAAGGCCCCCAGGGCCGTGACCAGCGCCAGCGCGACCAGGCTGCTGAGCAGGGCGCGGCGCGCATCCTGCGCGGCCTGCTGGGCAATGGCCGCGCTGCTGTCGGCCACCTGGCGGCTCAGTTCCCCGAGCAGCTTGGCAGGGCCCTGGTCGATGTCGGCCACGTCGGCGTCACCGGCCGAAGCGACGAAGCCCAGCGACTGGAAGGCCTCGAAACCCTTGCGGTAACCCTGGGCCATCTGCGTGTGGGCGTCGACGAACTTCTGCAGCGCGGCACGCTCGCTGCTGTCCACCAGCTGCGGTGCCAGCGCCTTGGCGGCATCGGCCACGCGTTTTTCGCTGGCCTGGAAGGCGTTCCAGTGCAGCTCGCGCTTGCGCGAATCCTCGCCGCGCAAGAGCGTGTTCTTCCACTCCATCACCTGGGTCTTGAACTCGCTTTCCATGCGCGAGACGGCGCGCTCCTGCGCCACGCGCTGCAGCACGGTGGCATCGTAGGTGCCCAGCGTGCCGTAGAGCGCGGCAATGCCGAAGAGCGCGGCACCGAGCATCAGCGCCAGCACCAGGCCCAGGGCACCGGCCATGCGGGTGCCGATGGAGTAGCGGGACATGTTCATCAGGAGATCCTCGGGCCTATGCCTTCAGCTTGAGCAGGTAGACCATGACGCGCGCGGTGGTCAGGTCCAGTTCCATGAACTCGGTCAGGTCCTTGCCGGTGAGCCAGGAGGCCTCCCACTTGTTGGTCTTGAGGGTGCGCACCCAGGACTCGTGTACGGTTGCGGCCTCCACGGCGGCCACCATTTCGGCCAGCCGGGCGGCAGGGACCCCCTTGCCCGTGAACACGCCTCGCCAGTTGGCCATGACGGCATCGATGCCCTGTTCGCGGAAGGCCGGCAGGCCGAACACGCTGCGCCGCGCCGACACGCCGATGGCGCGCAGCTTGCCGGCCGCAATCGCCTCGCTGAATTCGCTGTAGCCCGACAGGCCCAGGGCGGCCTTGCCGGAGACCAGGGCATCCACGACTTCGTTGCCGCCGGCAAAGGGGCGGTAGACCAGGGCTTCGGGGCTGGCCTTGGCGGCACGGGCCAGCACGCCGGCATAGATGTGGTCCACGCCGCCTGCGGAGCCGCCGGCCACGGGCAGCGCGGGCAGGTCGGCCTTCATCGCGGCCACCAGATCCTTGGCGCTGCGGATGGGCGACGCGGCCGGCACGGCCGCCACCAGGTAGTCGCTGGTCAGGCGTGCAATGGGCTGGATCTGCGTCAGGTCCACGGCGGGCTTTTGCAGGGCCACGGCGCCCACCATGACCATGCCGCCCATGAGCAGGGTGTTGGGGTCGTTCGCGTACTTCTCGGCATAGCGGGCCAGGCCGATGGTGCCGCCCTTGCCGCCCACGTTCTCGTATTCCACCTGGTCCACGGCGCCAGCGCCCACCAGGGCAGCGCCCAGGGCACGGCCGGTCTGGTCCCAGCCGCCGCCTGCGTTGGCGGGGATCACGATGCGCAGCGTGCCGGCCAGCTTGGCGGCCTTGGCGGGGGGCCGGGCTTGGGCGAGTGCGGCACCCAGCGGGGTCGCCAGGGCCGTCAGTGCCGCGGCGCGGACCAGCGCCTGCCGGCGCAGCATGTTCATGGATGTGGCCTTGGTCATGGGATCCCTCTTGGTAAGCGTATGTATCCAGTCGCCATGGTGGGCGCCGAAACTGTCATTTGGCTGTCCACGATATCAGGGTATACGCTCGGGCACATGACATCTGTGGCCGCCGCGCCACCATGAAAAACGCCCTGCACCGCAGGGCGGGCAGAGCGTTAAGGGCAGAGGCCCCGGCAAGGGGCCGTCGCCGAAGGGCCGGTTACAGCGAATCGATGAAGCTGCGCAGCTTGTCCGAGCGGCTGGGGTGCTTGAGCTTGCGCAGCGCCTTGGCTTCGATCTGGCGGATGCGCTCACGCGTCACGTCGAATTGCTTGCCCACTTCTTCCAGCGTGTGGTCGGTGGACATTTCGATGCCGAAGCGCATACGCAGCACCTTGGCTTCGCGCGGCGTGAGGCCGTCCAGGATGTCCTTGACCACGTCGCGCAGGCCGGCCTGCATGGCGGCATCGATCGGGGCGGTGTTGGCACCGTCCTCGATGAAGTCGCCCAGGTGGCTGTCGTCGTCGTCGCCGATGGGGGTTTCCATCGAGATCGGCTCCTTGGCGATCTTCATGATCTTGCGGATCTTCTCTTCCGGGATCTCCATCTTCGCGGCCAGGATGGACGCATCGGGCTCGAAGCCGAACTCCTGCAGGTGCTGGCGGCTGATGCGGTTCATCTTGTTGATGGTCTCGATCATGTGCACCGGGATGCGGATGGTGCGCGCCTGGTCGGCGATCGAGCGCGTGATGGCCTGGCGGATCCACCACGTGGCGTAGGTCGAGAACTTGTAGCCGCGGCGGTATTCGAACTTGTCCACGGCCTTCATCAGGCCGATGTTGCCTTCCTGGATCAGGTCCAGGAACTGCAGGCCTCGGTTCGTGTACTTCTTGGCGATGGAGATCACGAGGCGCAGGTTGGCCTCGATCATTTCCTTCTTCGCGTCGCGCGAGGTGGCTTCGCCCTCGTTCATGCGCTTGTTGATGTCCTTGAGCTCGGTCAGCGGCACCACCACGCGGGCCTGCAGGTCCATCAGCTTTTGCTGCAGTTCCTGCACGGGCGGGATGTTGCGCGCCATCACCGTGCTCCAGGGCTTGCCGGCGGCGGCCTGCTTTTCCACCCACTGCAGGTTCAGCAGGTTGGGCGGGAAGTCCTTGATGAAGGTCTCTTGTGGCATGCCGCACTTGTCCACGATGATGCGGCGCAGCTCGCGTTCCTTCTTGCGCACGTCGTCCACTTGGCCGCGCACCATGTCGCACAGCTTCTCGATGGTCTTGGCCGTGAAGCGGATGGTCATCAGCTCTTCGGACAGGGCGTGCTGGGCCTTCACGTAGGCAGGCGTGCCGTAGCCTTCCTTGTCGTAGATCTTGTGCACCTTCTCGAACAGGTCACGCAGCTTGTCGAAGCGCTCCAGCGCCTGCTTCTTGAGTTCTTCGAGCTTCTTGGTCAGCGCCTTGGAGCCGCCCTTGCCGTCGTCGTCGTCGGCTTCGTCGAATTCGTCGAAGTCTTCCTCGGCCACATAGTCGTCGGCCTCATTGGGGTTGGAGAAGCCGTCCACGATGGTGGAGATGACGACCTTGCCCTCGCGGATCTCCTCGCCCATGTTGAGGATCTCGGCGATGGTGGCGGGCGATGCGCTGATCGCCTCCATCATGGCCATCAGGCCGCCTTCGATGCGCTTGGCGATCTCGATTTCGCCTTCGCGGGTGAGCAGCTCCACCGTGCCCATTTCGCGCATGTACATGCGCACGGGGTCGGTGGTGCGGCCGAATTCACTGTCCACGGTGGACAGGGCGGCTTCGGCGGCTTCTTCGGCTTCTTCTTCGCTGGCGCCCGTGGGGGCGTTGTCGGTGATGATCAGAGCCTCGGCATCGGGCGTCTGCTCGTACACAGCCACGCCCAGGTCGTTCAGCGTGGTGATGACGGCTTCGAGCGTTTCGGCATCGACCAGCTTGTCGGGCAAGTGGTCGGAGATTTCGACGTGGGTCAGGTAGCCGCGCGTCTTGCCCAGCTTGATCAGGGTTTTCAGGCGCGAGCGGCGCTTGGCCAGGTCTTCCTCGGACAGGACGGTCTCGTCCAGGCCGAATTCCTTCATCAAGGCGCGTTCCTTGGCCTTGCTGATCTTCATGCGCAGCGGCTTGACCTTCTCGGCCGTGGGTGTGCTCTCGGCTTCGGCCTCGACTTCACCTTCGAGGTCGGATTCGATGTCCGACAGGTCGGCATCGTCACCGCTCTCTTCGGCACCGGCGCCGCCGGCAGCGGCGGCCTTGGGCTTGCGGCCACGCTTGGCGGGCACCTTGGCCTCGGCCGTGGCGGCACCTGCGGCCTTGGCGGGGCGGCCAGGGCGCTTCTTGGGGGCTTCTTCGCCGTCGGCCTCGGCGGCAGCCACCTTGGCGCGGGTTTTCTTGAGTTCTTCGGGGGCTTCCGTCTTCTCGGCAGACTTGTTCACAGGCACTGGTTTCACTTTCTTGGCGGCAGGGGCGGGCGCGGCGGCAAGCTTGGTGGCTACGGCCTTGGCCGGCACCTTGGCCGCGGTTTTGGAGACGGCCTTCGCGGCGGTCGCTGGAGCTGACTTGGATGGCTTCGCGGACTTTTGAGCGGGCATGAACAACCTCAGAATCAAAAACGGACACAAAGAAAGCGCAAGCGCCACAGATCCCGGCGCGGGTGGCACTGCAAAAGCCGTGCTTTTGCAGCTTGAGGGGCATCCCTCAGGGGCAAGATGTCTGGGCGAACATTTGGTGTGCAGTCCTTGCGATGGGTGGGCGGTTGTGCGCGTTTGTCACGGTGGCCCGGCTCGGAGGTGCTGCTGTCGCTCTTGCCTAACCCTACATTATACCATTTGGCGCAATTTCAAGCCGCTTTGGTGTTGACACCCAACAAAACAACACGTTTTTGCTCCAGCGCGCGGTATCGCTCCAGGGCCGAGGGGTCCTTGGCAGCCTGCAGGACCAGCACTTTCTGCTGCTCCTTGATGTCTTCGATGAGCATCCGGTTCAGTAGATCCCGCAACTCCAGCCGGAGTTCCGCCAGCTCGCCCTCGGTCTGGGCATGGGCACCGGTCATGACCTTGACCGCCAGCTCCTCGCATTCGTGCTCGCGCAGGCTCTCGCGCAGCACCGCCCAGGCCAGGGGGCCGTGCTCGTGGAACTGGGCTTCCAGCCAGATGAACAGCGGGCCGTGGGGGGCAGGCTGGGCGCACAGGGCGCTGTGGTCGTCGTGTGTGAGCTCCTCCAGGAAGCCCATGTGCGACAGCAGCAGCCGCGCCGCATGGTCGGCCCGGCCCATGGCCGGCGTGCGGGGCAGGCGCGGCTGGGGCGGCCAGGGGGCGTCCTTGTCCTTTTTCTTCCACTTGCCGCCGCTTTTCCAATCCCCGCCGCTGCCATTCTTGCGGAACGGGGGCTTGCCGCCCCCGCCGCCATGGCCGCCCCCCTGGTCTTCGTAGCCGCCGGGCGATCCCCCTCCGCCCACGTACTCGGGCTCGTGGTGGGGCTGCCAGCCGTCCAGGTCGGGCGGCGGGCCGCCCCAGGGGGGCTCGTCGGCATAGGGGCTGGAGGCATCCGGCGCGCGCACCTGGCGCTGCTGGGGGGCCGGCGCCGGGGCGGGGGCGCGGGTGCCACCGGGGTTCCACAGCTCCGACAGGTCGCGTGCGTTGAGCTGGGTGAGCTCGGCCAGCTCGCCCAGCAGCTGGCGCTTGAGCACACCATCGGGCAGGGCCGTCCACAGCGGGCGGGCATTGCTGGCCATGTGGGCGCGGCCCTCGGCCGTGGTCAGGTCGCAGCCCTCGCTGGCCGATTCGACCAGGAAGCGGCTCAGCGGCACGGCCTCGCTCACCTGTTTGGCAAACGCATCGGTGCCATGCTCGCGGATGAAGCTGTCCGGGTCGTGCTCGGCCGGAAGGAAGAGGAACTTGATGCTGCGCGTGTCCGTGGCGTGGGGCAGGGCGCCATCGAGCGCCTTGCGCGCGGCGCGCCGGCCGGCGCTGTCGCCGTCGAAGCTGAACACCACCGATTCGGTGAAGCGCAGCAGCTTTTGCACATGTTCGGGCGTGCAGGCCGTGCCCAGCGTGGCCACGGCGTTGGGGAAGCCCAGCTGCGCCAGCGCCACCACGTCCATATACCCTTCGGTCACCAGGGCGTAGCCATGCTCGCGGATGGGCGTGCGCGCCTCGAACAGGCCATACAGCTCGCGCCCCTTGTGGAAGACCGGGGTCTCGGGCGAATTGAGGTACTTGGGCTTGTCGTCGCCCAGCACGCGCCCGCCAAAGCCGATGCATTCGCCCTTGACGTTGCGGATCGGGAACATCACCCGGTCGCGGAACCGGTCGTAGCGCTTGTCCTGCCCTTCCTCGCCCACGATGACCAGGCCGCTTTCCTCCAGCAGCGGGTCGTCGTAGCGCGGGAACACGCTGGCCAGGCTGCGCCAGCCCTCGGGCGCATAGCCCAGGCCATAGCGCTTGGCGACGGCGCCCGAGACCCCCCGGCCCTTGAAGTAGGCGATGGCACGCTGCGATTCGCGCAGCTGGCGGCGGTAGGCGTCGCCGGCCTTCTCCAGCACGTCGGTCAGCGTGGCCTGCTTCTGGCGGGCGGCGGCGGCGCGCTCCTTCTCCTGCGGGGAGATGTCGTCATCGGGCACCTGCAGGCCCACCTGCTGGGCCAGGTCCTGCACCGCCTCGACGAAGCCCATGCCCGCATGGTCCATGAGGAAGCCGATGGCGTTGCCATTCTTGCCGCAGCCAAAGCAGTGGTAGAACTGCTTGGAGGGGCTGACGCTGAACGAGGGCGACTTTTCCCCGTGGAAGGGGCACAGGCCCATGAAATTGGCCCCGCCCTTCTTCAACTGGACGTAGCGGCCCACGATCTCGACCACGTCGGTGCGGGCAAGCAGCTCCTGGATGAATGACTGGGGGATGGACACCCGGGCATTTTCCTCCATCCGCAATGCCCGCGGTTGGGCCCTGAATCCGGCGGCCCGGTCCTGGGGGCAGCGGCCCGATGGCCCATGAAAGACGAAAACCTGCCGAACCAGTGCACTGGGCTGCTGTTCATCCACTAGCATTCGCGCCTCAAATCACAAGGAACAACAATCATGGGATTCATGAACTGGCGGGAAAAGAGTGCAGACGTGCTGCAGCAGGGGGGCGTGATCGCGCCGGATGAGCGGCTGCCCTGGCCGCAGACGGCGGCCATGGGCGTGCAGCACGTGATCGCCATGTTCGGCGCCACGGTGCTGGCGCCCATCCTGATGGGGTTCGATCCCAACGTCGCCATTTTGATGAGCGGCGTGGGCACGCTGATCTTCTTCATCGTCACCGGCGGCAAGGTGCCCAGCTACCTGGGGTCGAGCTTCGCCTTCATCGGCGTGGTGCTTGCGGCCACGGGCCATGCGGGCAGCGGCCCCAACGCCAACATCGGCGTGGCGCTGGGCGGCATCATCGCGTGCGGCCTGCTCTACACGCTGATCGGTGTGCTGGTGCAGGCCATCGGCACGGGCTGGATCGAGCGCTTCATGCCGCCCGTGGTCACCGGTGCCGTGGTGGCCGTGATCGGCCTGAACCTGGCGGGCATCCCCATCAAGAACATGGCAGCCAGCAACTTCGACAGCTGGATGCAGCTCGTGACCTTCGTGAGCGTGGGCCTGGTGGCCGTGCTCACACGCGGCATGGTGCAGCGCCTGTTGATCCTGGTGGGCCTGATCGCGGCCAGCATCATCTACGCGGTGCTCACCAACGGCATGGGCCTGGGCAAGCCGATCGATTTCTCCATCCTGGCGAACGCCGCGTGGGTGGGCATGCCCAACTTCGCCGCACCCGTGTTCAGCGGCAACGCCATGCTGCTCATCGCCCCCGTGGCCATCATCCTGGTGGCCGAGAACCTGGGCCACATCAAGGCCGTGACGGCCATGACCGGCCGCGACCTGGACCGCTACATGGGCCGCGCGTTCATCGGCGATGGCGTGGCCACCATGGTGAGCGGCGGTGTGGGCGGCACGGGCGTGACCACCTATGCAGAGAACATCGGCGTGATGGCCGCCACCAAGATCTACTCCACCGCCGTGTTCCTGCTGGCGGGCGTGTTCGCGCTGGTGCTGGGCTTTTCCCCCAAGTTCGGCGCGCTGATCCAGACCATTCCGCTGCCGGTGATGGGCGGGGTGTCGATCGTGGTGTTCGGCCTGATCGCAGTGGCCGGCGCCAAGATCTGGGTGGACAACCAGGTGGACTTCTCGCAGAACAAGAACCTCATCGTGGCCGCCATCACGCTCATCCTGGGCACCGGCGACTTCACGCTCAAGTTCGGCCAGTTCGCGCTGGGCGGCATCGGCACGGCCACCTTCGGCGCCATCCTGCTGTACGCGCTGCTCAACCGCAAGGAGTGAGCCGCCAGCAGGACGGACGGCCCGCGGGTTGGCCCTGAATCCGGCGGCCCGGCCCTTTGGTCTAATGGCCTGATTGCCTTTAGAACAAGTGCTTAACTGCCAAGGAACGCCGCCATGCCCCCTATGTTCGACCAGCACCTGGAGCGCAACAGCGCCAACTTCGCGCCCCTGTCGCCCCTGTCCTTCATCGAGCGCACGGCCGAGGTCTACCCCGACCGGCTGGCCATCGTTCACGGCAGCCTGCGCCAGACCTGGGGCCAGACCTATGCACGCTGCCGCCAACTGGCCAGCAGCCTGAACCGGGCCGGCATCGGCAAGAACGACACCGTGGCCGCGCTGCTGCCCAACACCCCGCCCATGGTGGAGGCGCATTTCGGCGTGCCCATGGCCGGGGCCGTGCTCAACGCCATCAACACCCGGCTGGACCCGCAGACCATCGCCTTCATGCTCGACCATGGCGAGGCGCGCGCCATCATCGTGGACCCGGAATTCACCGGCACCCTGGCCAAGGCCCTGGCATGGCGCAAGTCGCAGGCGCCGCTGCTGGTGCTCACCGTGCAGGACGCAGTGTTCGGCCCGGCCGTGCAGGACCTGGGCGGTACCGACTACGATGCCTTCGTGGCCGAGGGCGATGCGCAGCATGCCTGGGACCTGCCGGCCGACGAGTGGGATGCCATCGCCCTCAACTACACCAGCGGCACCACCGGCAACCCCAAGGGCGTCGTCTACCACCACCGGGGCGCGGCCACCAATGCCATCAGCAACGTGCTGGAGTGGGACATGCCCAAAGGCGCGGTCTACCTGTGGACCCTGCCCATGTTCCACTGCAACGGCTGGTGCTTTCCCTGGACGGTGGCGGCACGCGCGGGCGTCAACGTCTGCCTGCGCCGGGTGGAGGCGCAGGCCATCTTCGACGCGATGCGCGAGCACGGTGTCACCCACTACTGCGGCGCCCCCATCGTGCACGGCATGCTGGTCAATGCGCCCGACGCCATGAAGGCCGGCGTGCCCGCCGGCATCCAGGCCATGGTGGCCGGTGCGGCACCGCCCGCGTCCATGATCGAGGGCATGGAAAAGATGGGCTTCGACCTGACCCATGTCTATGGCCTCACCGAGGTCTACGGCCCTGCCACCGTCTGCGCGAAGCACGAGGCCTGGGACGCCCTGGACATTGGCGAGCGCGCCCGCCTCAACGCGCGCCAGGGCGTGCGCTACCACCTGCAGCGCGATGTGCGCGTGCTCGACCCCGCAACCATGCAGCCCGTGCCGCAGGACGGCCAGACCATGGGCGAGATCATGTTCCAGGGCAATATCGTGATGAAGGGCTACCTCAAGAACCCCAAGGCCACCGAGGAGGCCTTCGCCGGCGGCTGGTTCCACAGCGGCGACCTGGCCGTGCAGTACCCCGACGGCTACATCAAGATCAAGGACCGCAGCAAGGACATCATCATCTCGGGCGGCGAGAACATCTCCTCCATCGAGGTCGAGGACGTGCTCTACCGCCACCCCGCCGTGCTGGCCGCCGCCGTGGTGGCCCGGCCCGACCCCAAGTGGGGCGAGACACCCTGCGCCTTCGTCGAGCTCAATGCGGGCGCCCAGGTCACGCCCGAGGACATCGTGGCCCACTGCAAGCAACACCTGGCCGGCTTCAAGGTGCCGCGCGCCGTGGTGTTCGGCGAGCTGCCCAAGACCAGCACGGGCAAGATCCAGAAGTTCGAGCTGCGCAGGCAGGCGGGGTCGGCCGCGGCCATCGACGTCTGAAGGGCATCTATCCGTCGCCAGGCATCTGCGCCTGCAGCCACTGTGCGAAGCACTGCGCCTCGGGGCCTGCACCGGGTGCCAGGCCGTAGTAGTGGCGCGTGAGCGGCAGGCGCACGGCGGGCAGGGGACAGAGCAGGCGGCCGGCCGCCATGTCGTGGGCCACCAGCGAGAGAGGGACCAGGGCACAGCCCAGCCCATCGAGCGCCGCCTGCACCACGAAGTGCAGGTGGTCGAACTGCAGCTGGCTGGCCGGGCGCAGGCGCGGCATTCCGGCCTGGCGCTTCCAGTGCTCCCAATCATCGGGGCGCGAGCGCGACCACAGCAGCACATGGGCCGCCAGGCCGCGGGGTTCGGCCACGCCCTTGGTGGCGAACAGGGCTGGGGCGCCCACGATCAGTGCCTCGTCCTGCAAAAAAGGCTGTACCGCGACGGATGCCGGCCAGCCCGTGTTGCGGCCGCGGCGGATCGCCACGTCAAAGGGCTCGCTCGCCTGGTCGGGTGCGACGGTGCTGGTGACGACCTTGGGCTCGATGCCGGGGAACTGCGCCACGAAGTCCGGTAGCCGGGGAATCACCCAGCGCACCGCGAACGAGGGGCGCACGTTGATGGTGACCGTGCGCGCGGGAGCGTCGTCCATCAGTGACCGGGCTGCGGCGCCGATCTGTTCCAGGGCCGGGGCCACCTCGGCAAAGAAGCGCTGCCCCTCGGCCGTGAGCGACACCTGCCGCACGCGCCGCTCGAAAAGCGCCACGCCCAGGAATTCCTCCAGCGCCTTGACCTGCCGGCTGATGGCGCCATGCGTCACGAACAGCTCGGCCGCGGCCAGCGTGAAGCTCTGGTGGCGCGCCGCCGCGGCAAAGGCGCGCACGGCGTTGAGCGGGGGCAGGCGGGGCGTCATGCGTGCGATTTTCTCACGCATGCAGGGCCGTAAACTCGTTTGTCGCTGGCGGTGTGGCGCTGCAACATGGCGGCCGTGCCCACCTCTTTTCCCGTCTTTTTTCAGGAGCCCGCCATGACCGCTGCCGCCGTCGCCGAGACCGGCCATTCCATCGACACCCTTGCCCGGCTCGAAGCCCTGTTCGGCACGCCCGGCGAGGCCTCGCTGAGCAAGGAAGTGCCGTATGTGCACCCTTCGTACCGCGCGATGATCGAGGCGTCGCCCTTTGCCGTGCTGGCCACCACCGGCCCCGGCGGGCTCGATGCCTCGCCGCGCGGCGACCCGCCCGGCTTCGTGCAGGTGCTCGACGAGCGCACCCTGCTGCTGCCCGAGAGGCGCGGCAACAACCGCGTGGACAGCCTGCGCAACATCGTGGCCGACCCGCGCGTGGCGCTCTTGTTCCTGATCCCCGGCGTGGGTGAGACCTTGCGCGTGAACGGCCGTGCCAGCATCACCACGGCCCCGGATCTGATGGAGCGCTTCGTGGTGGGCGGCCAGCCGCCCAAGTGCGTGGTCCGCATCGCGGTGGACACGGTGTATTTCCAGTGTGCGCGCGCCATCCTGCGTTCGCGCCTGTGGGGGCCGGTGGACCCTGCTGCGCCGCGGCCGGTTCCTACGCCGGGTGCCATCCTTTCGGCCATCAGCCAGAGCTTCGATGGTGCGGCGTATGACCAGGCACTGCCGGAACGCCAGCGCACGACTTTGTACTAGAACAAAATTTGTACTGGTACAAAAAAGCCGCCACGGACACACCGTCCGTGGCGGCTCTCCAGGTCAGATCACAGCGACCGCAGGAAGGCCAGCAGCGCCTCGCGGTCCGCCGTGGGCAGGGCCTCGAAGCGGCGGCGCGCGGCATCGGCCTCGCCGCCGTGCCAGAGCACGGCCTCGGTCAGCGTGCGTGCGCGGCCGTCGTGCAGGTAGCCCACCTTGGCGGCCTGGCCCGCACCCATCACCTTCTCGGTGTAGCCGATGCCCCACAGCGGCGCGGTGCGCCACAGCGCGCCTGTGGCCTGGCCCTGCGCGAAGTTGTCGGCCAGCTCGGTGCCCATGTCGTGCAGCAGCAGGTCGGAGTAGGGCTTGATGGTCTGGTTGCGCAGTTCGGCGAACAGGTGGCCCGAGCCGGTCTTCATCTCCGCCGTGTGGCAGGCCACGCAGCGCAGGCTGTCGAACAGCTTGGCGCCCAGGGCGACCTGTGGCGGGTTCACGCGGTGCTCGTCCAGCGGGGCCACGCCGCGGGGGAAGCCGCTTTCCAGGCTGCGCTGGGCGGGCACGGCCACCAGGGCCAGGTAGTTGGAGATCGAGGCCAGGTCGGCCTCGGTGATGCCGGCCTTGCGCACGCCCGATGCGCAGGCCGTGGGGCCGTAGTTGCAGTCGCGCGAGGGGTAGACGCTGGAGGTGACCGACATGTCCTGCAGCAGCGCGGTGGCCGCCTGCTGGCGCAGCGTGGCCTTGGAGGCCTTCCAGCCGAAGCGGCCCAGGCGCACCACACCGCTCTCGGGGTCATACACGTAGTTGGGCACGCCCTTGACGCCGTCGGCATCGGGCACGCTGCGGGCGCGGGCCAGGATGTCGGCCTCGGGCACGGCCTCGAGCAGGCCCATGCCGATCATCGGCGGCGCGGCGCGCAGCGAATGCACGGCCGGCACGGGGCCATCGAAGCCGAGCACGGGCTTGCGCAACTCCACCACGGTGCCGTCGGCCAGGCGCACGTTGCGTGTCTCGAACTTGGCCACGCGCACGCTGTTGCCCCAGTCCTGCGCCTCACCAGTGGCGGCGCGGGCGTTCATCTGCAGCACGCTGCCGTAGCGCGGGTGCGGCTGCTGCTGGCCGCCGTCGCCCAGGCTGGCGGTCTGCAGCGACATGCTGTCCAGGCGCTGGTTGACCTGCATGGGGGCCGGGCTGCGGCCGTTGTTCACGTGGCAGGCGACGCAGGCCGACTGGTTGAAGTGCGTGCCCTGCAGCTTGGCAGCCGGCAGATAGGGGTCGTTGCCCGACTCGCTGTGCGCGCCGGTGTTGAAGCTGGTGTGGATCAGCCGGCGCCCCTCGACGAAGCGCTGCATGTTCTGCATGCCCACGTTGTTGAACGGCTGCTGGAACATCGAGGCGCCGTTGTCCGAGTAGTTGTACGAGACCGAGCCCGTGCCGCCCGAGAGCGTGATCGCCGGTAGCGGCGCCGAGTTCAGCCGCGGCTGCACGCCGTACCAGGGCACCAGGCCCGTGCCCACCACGTACAGCCATTCGGCCGAGTAGTAGCGGATGCCACCGCTGTCGCCCTTACCGGCCATGGACTCGCGCGTGCTGAACATGGCGGGGGAGACCTCGATGGCATCGCCGGCCACCAGGGCGCGCGAGGGCACGTTGGTGCCGTTGGGCAGGCCATCGGCGCCCAGGCCGCCGTGGCCGGGGTAATCCTTGATGCGCAGCGTGCAGGGGCCGTTGATGCCGTCGGGGCTGGCCAGGCGGCCATTGGCCGGGTAGGGCGTGGGCGTGCAGACCTTGACGCTGCGGTCCACCAGCTCGCCCGGGTTCATCCAGCCGTAGCCGGTCACGCCGGGCCGGTCGAAGGCGCGGAAAAAGGCCGTGTCGCCCGGCAAGAAGTCCACCGTGGTGTAGCGGTTGACCACCAGCGTGGGCTTGGTGACACCGGCCACGCGGCTGTTGTCGATGATCTCCATGCCCCAGGTGCGGTTCTGGAAGTACTGGGTCACGAAGGTCAGGTGCGCGCCCGGGCCCTTGTCCACCGGGGCGCCCGTGACCGGGTCCACCGTGTCGTTGGGGCCGTAACCGATCTCGTTCCACTCCTCGCCGCGCTCGCGCCCATGGCGGCCCAGGGCCCGTGCACCGAAGCGCGTCACCAGCGTGCCATCGGCCAGGCGGAACTGCGTGGATTCGGCGGGTTCGGCCGAGGCGGGCAGGGGAGCCAGCCCCAGGCCATTGGCCGGATAGCGCCAGGCCGAAGTCGCGCCCACGCCCTGGGTGTTGTCGGTGCCGGGGGTCTTGAACTCCACCTCGAACAGCGAGTAGCCGTAGCCGCCTGCGCGGGCCACGCCCTGCAGGCGCAGGTAGCGGGCGCTCATGCCCAGATTCAAAAATTCTTCGGTGCCGCCCTTGCCATTGGTGACGTAGCGGATCTGCGTCCAGGTGCTGCCGTCCTGCGACACCTGGAGCGCGTACTCCTTGCCATAAGAGCGCTCCCACACGAGCTTCATGTAGCCGACATCGACCCTGGCGCCAAAGTCGAACTGGATCCAGGCATCGTCCACGAAGGTGCTGCCCCAGCGGCTGTTCGGGTTGCCGTCGATGGCAGCCGCAGCCGCCATGCCCGGGTTTTCCACCGCAGAGGAAGTCGCGGCCACGGGCTTGATGGCCACGCCCGGCTGGGTGGGCGCTGCAGCCGCCACCTCGTAAGCCGATTTGTGCTGGACATAGACCACGTTGGACGCAGACTGCGAGGCCTCCTGTCCGCTGCCGCCGCCGTCCGGGCTACCGCCGCCGCAGGCGGCCAGGCCCAAGGCCAATGCGCTCAAGGCACCCCAGCGCGCACCGCGGTGCGCGCGCTTTTTCATCGTGTATTGCATGCTGTTCCCACCCCGCATCCATGTGCGTTTGTTGTGGGCAAATCATAGGCATGAAGACCATTTCACCGTCTACCGCTGTGGCGCGGCCGCCGCGGTTAATTTGCGTTAATTAATTGCAAAACGTGTGCAGACGTATCTTTGGGCGGGCGATTTTGAGGTGGTACCAATGAGTACGGGTGCATGTCCTATGATGCGCCCGCTTTTGGGGCAGTTGCATTTTGATGCAAAAATGCAGAGGCTGGGACGACCGGAAGTGCACTAGTCAGCCTCGCGACCGCAAGCATCAGGGGCGTCCTTATGCGACACGCTTGGTGGCCTCGATCAACGCTTCTGACAGACCATAGATCTCATCAAGGGTCGAGATCGGGTGTCTAGTTTCCTTTTTGTCTGCGTCGAGTATTCCAACGTATTTCTGTGCTCGGTTGAAGTGCAGGCGGCAAACAGGCTTCCTATTGTTGTCATCTAGCAGGATTCCAAAATAGCTTTGGGTATCTCGGTGGCCGATTCGGCTGGACTCGACTGCTGTACGCACAATTGACTTAACGACAAAAAATCCTTCCAACTCCTCTTCTGTTGTGACAACCCGCAACTCGTCATCGGAATTCAATGGCTCGTCTGCTGGAGAGGGTTCAGGAGGCGCCGGATGGAATGCCAAAGGTGTGGTGGCACCCATCCCTGTGATTGCAGACTTGAGTCGATCATTCACAAGATCACCCGTGAATTGAACAATAGCTTTTTGGAGTAAAGGCATGAACTGTTCACGCACTTTGGCGGTAATAACGCCGTCGTAGACCCGAGCTGTGAAAAAACGCAAAAATTCGTCACCAGGCGTCGCAAACTGCGCAGCAATTTCTCTCTTGATTTGGCCAATGTATTTCAATTCACCGGCAGCACTGATGATAGATTCAACATCAAAAGTGGATTTTGTGAGCTTGGCGAGCTCTGGCGCCGCATGCTCATCAATGTCGAGCAAATCAAGCTCCAAGAATGGCTTCTCATCCATTTTATTGGGCGCATCCAGATCTGTGAAAAACTTGTAGATTCTGCCGTTTGTAAGGATAGAAATACGAGCCGTAGTTACATGGAAGTATCGAAACAGCTGCCCGGCGTGGTTGACATTGAGCGGTTCACCAATTTTTTTGCATTCGATGAGCATCTGAATCTGCCCATCTTTGAGAATGGCGTAATCAATCTTTTCGCCCTTTTTCGTCCCGATGTCACAAACAAACTCGGGTACCACTTCTGTGGGATCGAAAACGTCGTATCCAAGAACGTTTCTGATGAACGGCATCACGAAGGCGTTCTTAGTAGCCTCTTCCGTACCGATGGACGCAGCTTGCTGTCGAATCTTTGCCGCTAGTGCGTTCAGGCTTTCCATGTACTCCATGTCCCTCTCCTCGTATTGGTTGGGCCATGCTATCCGAACTCATTGAAAAGTAACAAAAAATTTCTACACTGATGCCGTCAATTTGCTCGTGTGTTGGGCCGTTTTGAGTCGTCATACTCAACCGTGCTTGCTATGCATGAGAAGATGCTTGCAGGTGCCTCGTTGTTCAGCTTTTAGGACTACAAAATGACCCAACATCCTTCCCTCGCACTCCACGACGGCCGCTCCATCCCCCAACTCGGCCTGGGCGTCTGGCGCACCCCGGCCGATGCCACCGCGCAGGCCGTGAAGGCGGCGCTGGACGTGGGCTACCGGCATATCGACACGGCAGCCATTTACGGCAACGAGGCCGGCGTGGGCGAGGGCCTCAAGGCCAGCGGCGTACCGCGTGGGGAGGTGTACATCACCACCAAGCTGTGGAACGCCGAGCAAGGCTTCGACAGCACGCTGCGCGCCTTCGACGCCAGCATGCGGCTGCTGGGCCTGGACGTGCTCGATCTGTACCTGATCCACTGGCCAAACCCTTCGCGCGAACTGTATGTGGACACCTGGCGCGCCTTCGTCCGCCTGCGTGAAGAGGGGCGGGTGCGCTCCATCGGTGTTTCCAACTTCGAGCCCGAACACATCGACCGCCTCGTGCAGGAGACCGGCGCAAAGCCCGTGCTCAACCAGATCGAACTGCACCCGCGTTTCCAGCAGCACCGGCTGCGCGAGTACCACGCCAGGCAGGGCATCGCCACGCAGGCCTGGAGCCCGCTGGGCCAGGGCCAGTTGCTGGAGGATGCAGGCGTCCAGGCCATCGCCAGCAAGCATGGCAAGACGGCGGCCCAGGTCGTCGTGCGCTGGCACATCGAGATGGGCCATGTGGTGATCCCGAAGTCGGTGAACCCGGGCCGCATTGCCGAGAACGCGGGCGTGTTCGACTTCGCGCTCGATGCACAGGACATGGCCGCCATTGCGAAGCTGGACCAGGCACAAGGGCGCATCGGCCCGAACCCGCTGACAGCCGATTTCTGATCTTTTGCGCCTCGCGCGCCCGCTACTGCAGGGCCGGGAGGTCGCGGTCCTTCGCGGAGGAAGCCGAGCGCAGCTTGCGCTCGTAGCCGTCCATCTCCTTGAACGCGACGATCTCGCGGCCCCGGTACTTGGCGTACTCGGCCATGAAGGCCTCCGTGTCCGCATACGGGCCTGCCATATGGCCTGGCCGCTTGGAGTCGGCAAAGAACCAGGTCTGGCCATCGCGCTGGAACGAGGCCACCCAGTGGCGCCGCAAGGTGTTGCCGCTGATGGCGACCGGGTTGAACTCGATCATCACGTAGCCGGGGCGCGAGGCCGGGTCCACGGCGCGCAGCGTCTCCACGGCAAAGCGCGCCAGGTCCACGCAGACGCCCCGCGGGTTGGCAAAGAAGGCGGCCGGCTCATGGATGGGCATGCGCCCGCTGCGGCTGCGCTGGGTTTCGGACAGCTGCATGGCACGCTGCAGGTCGTACTCGAAGCGGGCACCGATCCAGGTGTTGACGTCTGCAGAGCCCTTCCAGCGCTGCAGCGCTTCGGCGTACGAGGCCGGCGCATCGGCCAGGAGCATGGTGGTGCGGCCCGGCTCCGGCGCATCCGAGGCCGGGTCTGCCGTGCTGATGGCCTCGGGTGCAGGTGGCCGTGTGCCGCAGCCTGCAGCTAGGCCGGCGGCGGCAATGACAAGCATTCTTCGTTGCATGGCAGGTGTCTCCGGTCCTTGGGGCGTATGGACTGTGGCTTGGCACCAAAGGTTCCCGTGCAACGGACTCAGGCCGCCTCCGCCGCAAACCCCGCTGCCGCATCGCGCAGCGCCTGCGCCAGCAGCGCCACCTCGGCGTACTGCGTCCCTTCGGAACGCTGGAACAGCGTGATCGGCGGCAGCGTCCAGCCAAAGCGGTGCGGCACGATGGCCACGCCGGCAATGCGCACCAGCTCCTGGGCGATGTCGGCCGGGACGATGGAGACCGCGCGCTCGCTGGCCGCGATCAGCTCGCCGATGACCTTGGACGACAGGCTCTCCACATAGGCCTGCGGCGGGGCCACGCCGGCACGCAAAAAGAAATCGGTGATCTGCTCGCGCATGGGGGTCTGGCGTGCACCCAGCACCCAGTCGAGCTCGGCCAGCTCGGGCCAGGACAGCGGGCGCCGCGCCAGGCGCGCCGAGAGCCGGCGGTGGGCGATGAGCCGGGGCTCCTGGTGGTAGAGCACCTCATGGACCAGACCTTCCATGTCGAGCACGGCCGACGCGCGGCCGACCACGCAGTCGAGTTCGTGCGCGCGCAGGCGCTGCAGCAGGTGGTCGCTGGTGCCCTCGTGGATGCTGACGGTGGCGCGCAGCCCGCGCGGCCGGGTCTGGCCGATGGCTGCGGCCAGCAGGCGCCCGGGCACAAAGGGGATCACCCCGATCTGCAGGTGCGCGGCCCGGCCCACGCTGGCCGCCTCCACATCGAGTGCCCAGTGGCTGAGGTCCTGCAGCATGGTGCGTGCGCGGGCCAGCGCCAGGGTACCCAGGGCCGTGGGCACCATGCCGCGCGGCTGGCGCTCGAACAGCGGCGCACCGAAGATGGCCTCGACCTCGGCCAGCGCATGGGTGATGGCCGGCTGGCTGGTGGCCATGTGGTGCGCCACGCGGGTCAGCGTGCCATGCGCCGCTATCTGCTGCAGCAGCACCAGGTGCCGCATCTTCAGGCGCGAGGCCAGGCGTGCCTGCACGGCCTGGGCGGCATCGGTGTCGTGGGACGGCATGTCGGTCGGTGTGAAAAATGGTATGCAAAGAATTGCATGGGTGAATAGTAATTGCTGATGGTTTGTTTATATGAACCGCACACAATCCAGTGGGAAAGCTGCTGCTTGGGCAGCGCCAGGCAACAACATCAAAGCAAAGGGGTGGCAATGGATTGGTCGGTGTTCGTGATCGTGGCGCTCGGTGCGGCGGCAGCAGGCTTCGTGCAGGGGCTGTCGGGCTTTGGCTTCGGGCTGACGGCCATGTCCCTCTGGGCCTGGACGCTGGAGCCGCGCCTGGCGGCAGTGCTGGTGGTCGCGGGCTCGCTCACGGGGCAGGTGCTCGCCGCGTTCTCGGTGCGCCGGGGCTTCGACAGGCTGCGGCTGCTGCCTTTCGTGCTGGGCGGCCTCGCCGGCATCCCTATCGGCGTGGCGCTGCTGCCGCGGCTGGACATGGACACCTTCAAGCTCGTGCTGGGCACGCTGCTGGTGCTGTGGTGCCCCGCCATGCTGCTGGCCAAGCAGCTGCCCCGCCTCACGCGCGGCGGCCGGCTGGCCGATGCGGTGGTGGGCATGGCGGGCGGGGTGATGGGTGGCATCGGCGGCTTCACCGGCGTGCTGCCCACGCTGTGGTGCACGCTGCGCGGCTGGGACAAGGACGCCCAGCGCGCGGTGATCCAGAACTTCAACCTGGCCATGCTGCTGGTGACCATGGCGGCCTACCTGGCCACAGGCCTGGTCACGGCGCCCATGCTGCCCCACCTGGCTGTTGCCCTGCCCGCCATGCTGGTGCCCGTGCTGCTGGGCGCGCGGCTGTACCACCGCATCAGCGAGGCGCGCTTTCGCCAGATCGTGCTGGGCTTGCTCACGCTGTCGGGTGTGGCGATGCTGGCGGCGGCGCTGCCGCGGGTGCTGGGGTGAGCAACAGGCCGTAGTATCCCCACCGGCGGTGCGCGGTGCCCGCCGTGACAACAACACTGGAGACATGAATATGAAGAAGAAAGCAATGCTGTTGGCAGCGGCTGCGGGCGCAGCCCTGTCCCTGGCTGCCACTCCGGCCCTGGCCGACGTGTTCACCAAGGAAGAACTCATCAAGGTCAACAAGGAAGCCGCCGGTGGCGGCAAGGGCACCTTGATCGGCGAATACGCCTTCACGCGCGACAAGGCGCTGAAGGACCAGGCGATCAAGGAAATCAGCTGGCTGACCTTGAAGCCCGGTGACTCCATCGGTTACCACAAGCACACGACCAATGAAGACACCTACATCATCATTTCGGGCCGTGGGACCTTCAAGGACAAGGATGGCAAGGACGTGCCGGTGAAGGCTGGGGATGTGACCATCGTGCGCAAGAACGAGTCGCACGGGATTGCGAATACGGGGACCGAGCCGTTGGTGTTTGTGGATGTGATTGCGGAACAGTAATTTCTCTGCATGCGTGTGCGGTCTGTTTTGAGCGGTGTGCTTTGATTGAGGGCGGGAGCTGGAATGTGCTGCGCCCGGCGTGGCTGGTTTGACAGCATGCCTGTGCTGAGGCCGGGAGCCGGGTCTCGGCCCGGCGGCCGAGGTACCTTTCTTTGCGTCGCCAAAGAAAGGTACCCCAAAGAAAGGCGA
>NZ_JBWKYR010000042.1:0-24831 GCF_059423865.1 Acidovorax sp. GW458-11-26-14-TSB4 | reverse complement strand
CTTCTCTTTGGTGACTTTCTCTTGGCGGCCCAAGAGAAAGTTACTGCGCCGCCGGGCGCACATCCCGGCTCCCGCCCGCAGCAAGGGCATGCAGCAACCACAACCAACGAAACAACGAAACAACGAAACAACGAAACAAAAAACCCTACGGCCTCCGACGACGAGAAGGAGGCTTCACATCCGGCCCCTTGATCAACGGATCCTCCAACACCTTCAACAAACACTCCCTCAACCACCGGTGCGCCGCATCCGCGCTGTACCGCGGATGCCAAGCCATCCGCGTCGTATCGCTCTGCAAGGCCAGCGGCAAGGCAAACACCTCCAGCCTGAGCGAGGCCGACATCCCCCGCGCCACCCGCTCCGGCACACAGGCCACCAGGTCCGAGCGCGCCGCAGCGATCAAGGCCGCAAAAGCACTGGGCACGCGCAAGGCCACCATGCGCTCCAACCCCAAAGCAGCCAGCGCATCGTCCAGCGTGCTCGGCTCCCCAGGCCGCAAGGTCACGCCCACATGGCGCACAGCGGCCAGGCGCGCCGGGGTCAGGGGCTTGGCGAGCAAGGGATGGCCGGCCCGCGCAGCACCCACCAGTGGCTGCTGCGACAACGCCTGCCACTCCACCTCGGGATCGCGGCTGCGGAACACGCCCACGTCCAGGTCCACCCGGCCCTCGCGCAAGGCCGCGGGGTCGCTGTGGCTCTCCGCCAGAAACTGCAGGCTGGCCAACGGCATCTCCTGCGCAAGCGCCTGCGACAGCGCAGCGCCGTAGACCACCGCCATGCCCTCGGGCGCGCGCACTACGAAATGCCGGCGCACCTGCGTCAGGCCACCCGGCCCCTCACCCGGCGACTGCAGCGCCCGGGCCTGCGCCAGCAGCTGGCGCACGGGTTCGGCCAGCGCCAGGGCGCGCGGCGTGGGCACCAGCTGGCGGCCCGCGCGCACCAGGATGGCGTCGCCGAACACCTCGCGGATGCGCGCCAGCGCATGGCTCATGGCGGGGGTAGACAGGTGCACGCGCTCGGCCGCCGCCGTCACGCTGCCGGTGGCCAGCAAGGCATCGAGCGCGACCAGCAGGTTGAGGTCGTAGGTTTTCATACGGTGCAACTGTATGTTCAGATCATTGCACTGTACACAACCATCACCAGCCGGGACACTGCCGGCCATGACGACCTCGACGACACCATCCCCCACACGCCGCAGCATCGCGCTCACCATGGCCGCGCTGATGCTCATGCTGGTGCTGGCCGCGCTGGACCAGACCATTCTGTCCACCGCCCTTCCCTCCATCGCACGCGACCTGCCAGGCGCGCTGCCGCCGGCCTGGACCTTCTCGGCCTACCTGCTCGCGGCCACGGTAGTGATTGCGCTGTACGGCCGCCTGGCCGATGTGTACGGTCGCAAGCCCATGCTGCTGCTGTCCATCGGCCTGTTCCTCGCTGGCTCGCTGGCCTGCGCGCTCAGCCAGAGCATGCTGCAGCTGGTGCTGGCGCGCGCGCTGCAAGGCGCAGGCGGCGGCGGGCTGATGACGCTGACCATGCTGACCGTAGCCTCCCTGTTCCCGCTGCAGGAGCGCGGGCGCTACCAGTCGCTGCTGGGCGCGGTGTATGGCGTGGCCACCATGTTCGGCCCGCTCACGGGCGGCTGGCTCACCGAGCACCTGTCGTGGCACTGGGCCTTTGGCCTGAACGTGCCCCTGGCCTTGCTGGCCTTTGCCGTGCTTGCCCGGACCCTGCCGCACCAGGCCACCGGTCCGCGCACGCCCATCGACCACCTGGGCGCGCTGCTGCTTACCGGCGCGCTGTGCAGCGCGCTGTTGATGACGCAGCACGAGCGCCTGCACCTGCCTGCCTGGCTGTCTGCCGCCGTGCTGGGCACGGCCTGCGTGCTGTGCGCCGCTGCCTTTGTGCTGCGCCAGCGCCGGGCTGCGCACCCGCTGGTGCCGCTGTCGCTGTTTGGCCAGCCGGTTTATGCGGCGGCCTCCACCATCGGCCTGGTGACCGGGGTGGCGCTGTATGCGGCCGTGGTCTTCATGCCGGCCTACCTGCAGACGGCCCTGCACCTGGCGCCCACCACGGCCGCCTGGCACCTGCTGCCGCTGATGGCCGGGGTGACGGCTGCCGCCATTGCCAGCGGGCGCCTGCTGCGGGCCCGCGTTCCGGCCCGCAACATGGGCATGCTGGCAAGCGCCTTCGTGGTACTGGGCTTTGCTGCACTGGCCGCAGGCATGCAGTGGGCGCCCACCCAGCCGCTGGTGCTGTCGGCCTGCCTGCTGCCGCTGGGCCTGGGCATCGGCGTGCTGTTTCCCATCATCACCATGGTGTCGCAGCGCGCATCGCCCCCACAGCTCATGGGCATTGCCACGGCGGTGCCGGTGATGCTGCGCAGCCTGGGCGGCGCGGTGGGCGTGGCCCTGCTGACCACGCTGTTTGCCGAGGTGATGCACACGCTGGTGGCTGGTCACCCTGCTGCCGTCGCCGAGGCCGGCCCGCATGCGCTGCAGGCAGTGTGGGTCTGCGCTGCGGCGGTAGGCCTGCTGGGCGTGGCGGCATGCCGCTGGCTGCCGGATGCGCCGATGGTGATGGAACAGCCCGGGCAGGCGGCCACCGGTGCCGCCGCAGGAGTCCGCGCAGCGGCGACCTGACTGGGGGTCAGACGGAGCGCATCAGGCCGCCATCGACGCGCAGGTTCTGGCCGGCGATGTAAGCCCCGCCCTCCGACGCCAGGAAGGCGATGGTCGCCGCGATTTCGCTGCTCTTGCCATAGCGCCCCAGGGGCACGGTCTCGCGCCGCGCCTCGGTCTCGGGCAGGCTGTCGATCCAGCCCGGCAGCACATTGTTCATGCGGATGTTGTCCTTGGCGTAACTGTCGGTGAACAGCTTGGTGAAGGCCGCCAGCCCGGCGCGGAACACGGCCGAGGTCGGGAACATCGCGCTCGGCTCGAAGGCCCAGGCAGTGGAGATGTTGATGATGCTGCCCCCGCCCTGCTTCTGCATGTGCGGCACGACCAGGCGCGTGGGGCGGACCACGTTGAGCAGGTACACGTCCATGCCGGAGTGCCACTGCTCGTCCGTCAGGTCCAGCACCGGGGCGCGCGGGCCATGGCCGGCGCTGTTGACCAGCACGTCCACCCGGCCCCAGCGGGCCACGGCCTGGTCCACCAGCCGGGCGAGGTCGTCCACCGACTGGTTGGAGCCGGTCACGCCCAGGCCGCCCAGTTCGGCAGCCAGTGCCTCGCCCTTGCCCGACGAGGACAGGATGCCCACGCGGTAGCCATCGGCCGCCAGCTTGCGCGCGGCGGCCGCGCCCATGCCGCTGCCGCCGGCGGTGATGAGGGCGACTTTTTCTTCTGTCATACGGATGCTCCTGAGAATCTTGGATCAAAGAATAGCACCCGTGGTACGCCGCAGGGTGTAGCCGCCTGGGCATTTGCCTGCAGATTGCCTACACCGTGAAAGACCCGTTTGCGCCCCGCCTTCGGGGCATGCACAAGCTTCGCTCAGTGCGACGCCTGCGCCAGCGCCACGGCATCCGCCCCGGCGGGAAAGCGCAGTTGCGCTCCCGGCTGCGTGGCGGCGCCCCACACGGCCTCGGCCACGTCCGCCTCGGTGGTCACGGCACCGATCTGCGCGAAGGATGCGAACACGCTCTGCGCATAGGGTGCGTAGGCCTCGGGGATCAGGCCCTGCATGCGCTCGCTGCCATTGGCCGTGAAGCGAGTGGACGGCGCATAGCCCGGCTGCACCAGCTTCACACGCACGTTGAAGGCATCCAGCTCGTGGGCCAGCGAGGCCGTGAAGCCCTCGATGGCCGTCTTGCTCGCGGTGTACACCGCCACCAGCGGCATGGGCGCCAGGGTGGCGCTGGAGGTGACGTTGATGAGGGTGCCCGCGCGGCGCGCACGCATCTGCGGCAGCACGGCCTGCGCCATGGCCATCACGCCGAAGGTGTTGGTCTCGAACAGCTCGCGCGTGGTCGCCATGGGCGTGGCCTCGAAGGCGCCGAGCAGGCCGATGCCGGCGTTGTTCACCAGCACGTCGATGGGCCCGGCCTCGGCCAGCACGGCGGCAATGCTCTCGGCGCGGGTCACATCGAGCGGCAGCACGCGCATGCGCCCGCCTGTGGGCAGCAGGTCGGTGCGCGGGCTGCGCATGGTGGCGATCACGTTCCAGCCCTGGGCATGGAAGTGGCGCGCGGTTTCCAGGCCGTAGCCCGAAGAGCAGCCGGTGATGAGAACAGTCTTGGTGGTCATGGTGATTTCCTTGAAGAAACGAAGAGTGGGGTTGACAAGGCCTCAACGATAGGGATCAATGGCCGGACCATCCACAATCAAAAATCCTGTTTTTGTTTGCAATCGTCCAGCCATGAACGATCCCCTCGCCGAAGTCATTGCCCTCCTGCAACCGCGCACCGTGTTCTCCAAGGGCATCAACGGCGCCGGCCGCTGGGCCGTGCGCTATGCCGATTTCGGGCACCCGAGCTTCTGCGCGGTGCTGGAGGGCCGCTGCCAGCTGGCGGTGGATGGGCAGGACGCCATCGCCCTGGCGGCCGGTGACTTCGTGCTGCTGCCGGCCACGCCGGGGTTCACCATGTCCGGGGCCGAACCAGCAGCACCCCGCTACATCGACCCGCAGACGGCGCCCGCCCCCACCACCGAGGTGCGCCATGGCGAGCAGGACGGCCCGCCCGACGTGCGCCTGCTGGGTGGCTACTTCGTGTTCGGCTCGCCCGATGCGGCCCTGCTGGTTTCGCTGCTGCCGGCCCTGATGCACGTGCGCGGCGTCGAGCACCTGCAGGCGCTGGTGCAATTGGTCAGCCAAGAATCGGCGGCGGACCGCCCGGGCCGCGACCTGGTGCTGTCGCGCCTGGTGGAGCTGCTGCTGATCGAGTCCCTGCGCTCGACCTCATCGGGCGAGGACGCGCCCCCTGGCCTCCTGCGCGGCCTGGCCGATGCGCGCATCGGCGAAGCCATGCGCCACATGCACGCCAGCCCCTCACGCCCCTGGACCATGGCGCAACTGGCGAACACGGCGGCGCTCTCGCGCTCGGCCTTCTACGAACGCTTTGCCCGCGCCGTGGGCATGCCGCCCATGGAGTACCTGCTGGCCTGGCGCATGGCGCTGGCCAAGGGCCTGCTGCGCGATCAGGGCCTGGCGATTGCCGAGGTGGCCGATCGCGTGGGCTATGGTTCGGCCAGCACGTTCAGCACCGCGTTCAGCCGGCATGTGGGGCAGGCGCCAGGACGGTATGCGCGGGCGGGCTGAGGCTGTGCGGCGCTGCGCTGTCCTGCAGTGCGCCCACGGGCCCGGCGAGCATCGAAACCGCCATGGCCAGCGCGCACAGCAGCAGGAGCAGCAAGAACCGCCTCGCGTCGCCTGAAAGCGCCAGGAGGTGTCGTTGCAGGCGGGGCAGCATGCGCCGCAGGATCTGGAATGCATTCATGGCAATGCAGGCATGCTGTGGGGCCCCGACGATCCTGTCTGTCCCCAGAACTAGTGACATGGCACCGTTTCCAGCGCCCGCACAGTGGCTGTGTGGACGCCGCCTTCGCCGCTTCTCGGCGCAAAGCCGCGTCGTATCGCTGCACGCTACTCCAGGTAGCGGCCCACGACCCGCGCGCATGAAAACCCCGCATGTGCGCAGAAAATCACCGATGCTCCCGCTTGCTGCCACCGTGCAGCACGCTGACCAGCCCCGACGACACCCGCCAACGACTGCCGCCCGCAAATGCCCCACATGATTCACCCGGACCGCTCTGCCCCGCTTTCCTACCTCTGGACCACCCTTGCCTACGTCGTGGGGTCGCAATGGGTCCACTGGGGCTGGAGCCGCATCGCAAGCAAGGCGACGGGGCAGGAGACGTTCATCCTCATGCTGCTCAGCATCCTGGGCTGGCCGATCGCCGTGGTCATCGCAGGCTCCATCCTCGTGGTGGTGTTCAAGCACACCCCGGGCGCAG
This sequence comes from Acidovorax sp. GW458-11-26-14-TSB4, assembly GCF_059423865.1. Classification (NCBI taxonomy): domain Bacteria; kingdom Pseudomonadati; phylum Pseudomonadota; class Betaproteobacteria; order Burkholderiales; family Comamonadaceae; genus Acidovorax; species Acidovorax sp. GW458-11-26-14-TSB4. Next base: position 18,877 of record NZ_JBWKYR010000042.1, on the reverse strand, counting down.
CGCGCGCTGCCATCACGCTAGGTCTGGTCGGATTGGGGCTGGCCGTTTTTGGCGTGCCTACACCCTGGAACCTGGCGTTCACCATCGGTGTCGGTGCCATCGCTTTCGTACAGACCCGGCGTGAGGAACAGGACGCCAACGATCTGGAGAAGCTCTGACATGGCCGCCAAGGAATCCCCGCCACCAGGCCTGCTCGCATCGTTCGACAACCCGCTGTGGGACCGCGTGAAGCTGGACGACCCGCGGCCGCTGTGGATCGTGCGCAGCAGCCACCGCGGCTACGAATGGATGGCCATCGAGCTGCAGCACAGCCCGGTGGGCATGTTCAGCGACAGTTCATCGAAGATCGACACCACCACCGTGTTCGTCCTGCGGTTGCCGGAACCATCGGCGGACTGGTACCTGCCCGCAAGCCACATCGCCCCGCACCGCCAGTTCAGCGTGGACGAGCGCTGCCTGTACCTGGCAAGCTTTGGCCACAGCCCCCGCGTGCGCGACTGGCCGCGCTGGCTGGACATGGCGGCCGATGCGGCCGATGGCCTGGTACGCAACCGGGGCCGCAAGGGCCATCCACCGCGTCCCCCGGGCAGCCTGACGGAGGCCGAAAAGGACGAGGCCTCATGGAACCCGCACGACGGCCAGTGGGTGCTGCTCTGGATGGTGCTCACCGTGCCCCTGGCCTTTCTGCTGGCCGCACTGGTGATCGGCTTTTACAGCGAATGGGCGAACACTGGCGCAATCACCCATTGCGACAAGGCAACCCACGTGGGCTACCAGCTGCAGGGCTGGAAGGCCATGGCCTACCTGGGGCTGTTCATCGTGCCCTTCCTGGGCTGGGGCCGCCTGTTGCACACGGTATCGACCCGCATGCACAGGCCCGGCTTCGTGCTGCGCCTGAACCTGGAGGGCATTGCACTGGCGGCGCTGTCGATGCTGGTCCTGGTGCTGCAGCAGACGCTGACCGGCTGGGCCCGGGGCGCCTGCTGACACAACCAGGCAGCAGGCCGTGGCAGGATGTGCGACACCATCCACCACTGCCTTCGCCGACACCATGCCCACCACCGCCCGCGTTGCCCAGTTGCTCGAAGACATTCGCGCCCACGATGCAGACCGCTACACCCTGGTCCAGACCCTGCGTGAAGCGGTGCTGGCACTCGGTGCATCCGTGACCGAGGAAGTGAAGTACGGCGGCATCCTGTTCAGTGCCGCGAGGCCCTTCTGCGGCATCTTCTCGTACACCAAGCACATCTCGCTGGAGTTCAGCGAAGGCGCCGCGCTGCCCGACCGGCATGGGGTGCTGGAGGGCGCAGGCAAAGGGCGCCGCCACATCAAGCTGGCCACGGTGCAGGACTTGGCGGCAAAGCATGTGGCCGAGTACCTGAAGCACGCATTCCAGGCCGCGGCATGAGCCATTGAACTTCAGGGCTTGCCGGCGTTCACCACCAGCACCTCGTGCACGGCCGTGGCCGCATTGCCGCCCGTGCGCAGGCCGCCGCCGAACACATGGATGCGGTTGCCGAGGGTGGCCGCACCCAGGCCATGGCGTGGCGTGGGCAGCGGCGGCAGGGCAGACCAGCGGTCGGTGGCGGGGTCATACACCCAGCTGTCGGCGAACACCTTCTGCTCGGGCACCCACTGCTCGCCACCGAAGACGTAGAGCCTGCCATCGGCCACCGTGGCGGCCAGGCCGCCCTGGGCCTGGGGCATGGCGGCGCGCGTGGCCCAGGTGTCGGTGGCGGGGTCGTAGACCTCCAGCGTGGGCACGTTCACCTGGCGCGCCGTGCCATCGGGGTTCTTGCCGTACTGGCGCCCGCCGACCACATAGACCTTGCCGCCGATGACGCCGAAGGCCGCACTGTTGCGCGCCGTGGGCGCAGGTGCGCGCGCCGACCACTGGGCGCGCACGGGGTCGAACACCTCGTTGAGCGTGCTGTCCACATGGTCATCGAAGTGGCTGGCCGTGGGCGTGGCCCGCACGCGTCCACCGATGAGGAAAAGCTTGCCATCCACCGCGGCGGCAATGCCCTCGGCACGCGGCGTGGCCAGGTCGGTGCCCGCGCGCCAGGCGTTGCGCACGGGGTCGTAGATGAACATGCTGGGCTGCGCCTGCCAGACCGGGAACCCGCCTGTGAAGCCGCCCACACCATAGAGCTGGCCGCCGAGGGCCGTAAGCGTCATGTGGTGGCGCGCCTGCGGCAGCGTGGCCAAGCGCGTCCATGCGTCGGTGGCCGGGTCGTACGCTTCGAAATGGGCCGAGTAGCCGGTGTTGGGGCTGAGCAGGCCACCCGCCACGTAGATCTTGCCGTTCAGCACCTCGGGGTACAGCTCCTGGCGCGCCACGCCGGCCGGGGCTGCGGTGGTCCAGGTGGCTGAGGGTGTGCCCTGGGTCCATCCCAGGGATGGCAGCGCCAGCAGGCCGGCAAGGACTGCGGCATGGGCGGCGCGCAGTGGCAATCGGGCAAAAATCGGCATGCTCAGGGCTCCTCGTTGAATCGTTGGCGCGACTGTAAAAGTGCCCACCATCAAGCGATAGCCCCATAATCATTCACAAACAATGAACCCGGGCTACGCAATGGACCGCATTCCCCTGGCTGACCTCGACGTCTTCGCCGCCGTGGCCCGGCACGGCAGCTTTCGCCGTGCGGCGCTGGAGCGGGGCGTGACGCCCTCGCTGCTGAGCCAGAACCTGCGCCGGCTGGAGGCGCAACTGGGCGTGGTGCTGCTCAAGCGCACCACGCGCAGCGTGGCACCCAGCGATGCGGGCAAGGAGCTGTTCGCCCATTTGGAACCGGCCCTGGCGCAGATCGCCGACGCGGTGGATCGGCTCAACCGCTACCGCGACATGCCCTTCGGCACGCTGCGCCTGAATGCACCCGGCCCCATTGCGCACTTCGTGCTGGCGCCGCTGGTGGCGCGCTTCCAGCAGGCGTATCCGGACATCGGGGTGGATATCAGCGCCGATGCGGCCATGACCGACATCGTCAAAGGCGGCTTCGATGCGGGCGTGCGCTTTGCCGACGACCTGGCGCAGGACGCGGTGGCCGTACCCATCGGCCCGCCGCAGCGCTATGCGGTGGTGGGCTCGCCGGCGTACTTCGCCGCCCATGGGCGGCCCGCCACGCCGCACGACCTGACCACCCACCGCTGCATACGGCGGCGCTTTCCGGGCGGCACGCTGTTCACCTGGCACTTCGCGCGCGATGGCGAAAGCGCCAGCGTGGTGCCGCGCGGCCCGCTCACGGTGAACGATGCGCACATCGCCCTGAACGCCGCGCTGCACGGCGCGGGCCTGGCCTATGTGCACGAAAGCTATGTGCAGGCCGACGAGGCCTCCGGCCGGCTGGAGCGCGTGCTGGCCGACTGGGCACCCGGCCTGGGCGTGCCCTACCTGTACTACCCGCAGCAGCGCTACGTGCCCGTGCCGCTGCGCAGCTTCATCGACTTTGCGCGGCAGCACCCCGTGGAGCTGGTGACACCATGATCGAACGCTCCATCCACAAAGGAGGGCCTCTCTCGATCATCGTGCCAAGCAACATCGCCCTAAGCGCTCAGAAGGTGTGAATGGGCCCGGCGTGTCCGAGCAGGCCGCCACAACGCGTGCGATCTAGGCGCAAAGCACAGCCATAGCTCGGGCTATGGCGAGCATTTGCAACGACGAGCGCGCGTGTTTTGGCGGGATGAGCGGGCATGGCGGGCTCTTTCACACCTTCTTAGGCGAACAGCCCCTTGTGCTGATCGCGCAGCAGGTTCTTCTGCACCTTGCCCATGGTGTTGCGCGGCAGTTCGTCGGCCACGAAACAGCGCTTGGGGATCTTGAAGTTGGCCAGCTGCGACTTGAGCGATGCCACGATGGCCTCGCCGTCAAGCTTGGCGCCGGGCTTGGCGATGACCACGGCCACGCCCACCTCGCCGAAGTCCGGGTGGGGCACGCCCACCAGGGCGCTTTCGGCCACGCCGGGCATGTCGTTGATGTAGCCCTCGATCTCGGCCGGGTAGACGTTGTAGCCGCCGCTGATGATCAGGTCCTTGCTGCGGCCCACGATGCTCACGTAATCGCGCTCGTCCACCTTGCCCACGTCGCCGGTCTTGAACCAGCCGTCCGCAGTGAACTCCTCGGCCGTCTTCTCGGGCATGCGCCAGTAGCCCTTGAACACATTGGGGCCCCGCACCTGTATGTTGCCGATCTCGCCCACGGGCAGCGGCTTGTTCGCATCGTCCACCACGCGCAGGCCCACGCCCGGCAGCGGGAAGCCCACGGTGGCGCCGCGCCGCTCGGTCTGGCCGGCGTGGCGCTGGTCGGCCGCATAGGGGTTGGAGGTGAGCATGATGGTCTCGCTCATGCCGTAGCGCTCCAGGATGGTGTGGCCCGTGCGCTGCTGCCATTCGTTGAAGGTCTCGATCAACAGGGGCGCGGAGCCCGCGACGAACAGGCGCATGTTCTTCGCTGTCTCCTTGGTCAGGCCGGCCTCGCCCAGCAGGCGCACATAGAGCGTGGGCACGCCCATGAAGACCGTGGCGCGCGGCATGGCGGCGAGCACGGCCTTGGGGTCGAACTTGCTGAACCAGATCATCTTGCTGCCGTTGATCAGCGCGCCGTGGATGGCCACGAACAGGCCGTGCACGTGGAAGATGGGCAGTGCGTGGATGAGCACATCGCCAGTTTTCCAGCCCCAGTAGTCCTTGAGCACCTCGGCGTTCGACAGCAGGTTGCCGTGCGTGAGCATGGCGCCCTTGCTGCGGCCCGTGGTGCCACTGGTGTAGAGGATGGCGGCCAGATCGTCGGCCTTGCGCTGCACGGGCATGTGCTCGTCGCCATGGTGCGCGGCGCGTTCGAGCAGGCTGCCCGTGCGGTCGTCGCCCAGGGTGAAGACATGCTGCGTGCCCTGGGTGAAGGCAATCTTGCTCACCCAGCCGAAGTTGCCGGGCGTACAGACCACCACGGCGGGCTCGGCATTGCCGATGAAGTACTCGATCTCGGCGCTCTGGTAGGCCGTGTTGAGCGGCAGGAACACATAGCCCGCGCGCAGGGTGGCCAGGTACAGCAACAGCGCTTCGACCGATTTCTCGACCTGCACGGCCACGCGGCTGCCCTCGGGCAGCTTGAGCGAGGCCAGCAGGTTGGCCATGCGCGCGCTGGCGCGGTCCAGGTCGCTCCATGAATAGAGCAGCGGCCGGCCATCGGCGGTGGATGTCTCCACGGCCGTGCTGGCCAGATCGGCGGGGAAGGCAGCGCGCAGGGCGCTGAACAGATTTTGCTGAGAGGTGGAACTCATGGTGCGGTCATCCGTGTGTGCAACAAAGCAAAGCGGCGGTTCATTCAAAACGCCGGGGGGCGTTTTTGGAGGAAGGCGGTGATGCCCTCGCGGTGCTCGGCGCTGTCCGCGTAGGCATAGGGGTCGGGAGCGTTCTCTGCAGGCGACACGCTCTTGAGCGCGCGCAGCGTCTGCTTGTTCAGGCGCGCCGCGCCGGGTGCCAGTGCGGCGATGCGGCAGGCGCTGGCCAGGGCTTCGGCACGGGCTTCCTCGGCGCTGCCAGCCACCACGCGGCTCAGAAAGCCGCGCGTGAACATCTCATCCGCGCTGAAGGTCGCGGCCTCCAGCAGCATCTGGCGTGCGGTGACCTCGCCCACGGCACCGGCCACGAGCTGTGCCTCGCGCGGCGCCATGGGAAATCCCAGGCGCGCGATGGGCGCGCCGAAGCGCGCCCCTGCATGGGCCACACGCACATCGCAGCAGCTGGCGATCTCCACGCCCGCGCCCATGCAGGCGCCAGCGATGTGTGCCACGATGGGCACGTCGCAGTCGAGCATCGCCGACAGCCCGCCCCAGACATCGCCCTCGTGGAATTCACGCAGCGCCGCCGCATCGAAGCGGAAGGCCGGGTACTCCGAGATATCGCCGCCGGCGCAGAAAGCCGTGCCATCGCCCTCGATCAGCACGCAGCGCGCGTCGTGGCTGCGCTGGATGTCCTTGAACACCGCGCGCAGCTGCTGCCACATGGCACGCGACATGGCATTGAGCCGGCCCGTGTGGCGCAGCGTGACCTGCACCACGCCGGCTTCGCCGGCCGCCCCGGGGGCGCGCGCCACGACCACCTCGGCCCTTGCGGGTACTGATGCTGCCTGCATGTCGCCTTTCTACGTTCGCCGTCAGTCGAGCTTGGCGCCGGACGCCTTGACCACGGCGGCCCAGCGCTTGACCTCGCTGCTCACCATGGCGCCGAACTGCTGCTGCGTCAGCGTGCCGTACTCGGCACCGTTGCTGGCCCAGATGGTCTTGATCTCGTCGGCCGTGCCGATGCGCTTGACCTCCTCGACAATGCGCGCCTGGATGTCGGCCGGCGTGCCCTTGGGCGCCCACAGGCCGTACCAGGTGGTCACGGTGTAGTCGGGCAGGCCCACTTCGGCGGCGCAGGGCACATCGGGGAAGGCCGGGTTGCGCTTGCTGCCCGAGACCATCAGCGCCTTGATGCGGCCACCCTTGATGTGTGCGGCCGACGAGCCCAGGCCGTCGAACATCATGTCCACGTTGCCCGCGATCAGATCCTGCAGGGCCGGGCCTGCGCCGCGGTAGGGGATGTGGGTGATGAAGGTACTGGTCTGCTGCTTGAACAGCTCGCCCGCCAAGTGGTGCGAGGTGCCGGCGCCGGCCGAACCGTAGTTGAGCTTGGCGGGGTTGCGCTTGACGAAATCGAGGAACTGCTGGAAGTTGGCCACCGGCACGGCCTTGGGGTTGACCACCACCACCTGCGGCACGTTGGCCATCAGGGCCAGGGGGATGAAGTCCTTCTCGATGTCGTAGTCGAGCTTGGGGTACATCGATGGGGCGATGGCGTGGTGCACCGCACCCATGAACAGGGTGTAGCCATCGGGCGCGCCCTTGGCCGCGAAGCTGGCGCCCACGGTACCGCCGGCACCGCCCCGGTTGTCGATGACGAGGGTCTTGCCCGTGGTCTTGGAGAACTGTGCCGACATGGGGCGGGCAAAGGCATCGGTGCCCCCGCCTGCCGGGAACGGCACCACCAGGGTCACCGGCTTGCTCGGCCATGCCGAGGCCTGGGCCCAGCTGCTGCCACAGGCCAGAGCGGCTGCCGCAGCGGCGGCACCGCGCAGCACGTCGCGGCGCTGCAGGTCGTTGTCTTTCATCTTGTCTCCTGTCTTATAAAAATAGAAATGAAATGAAACCACTTACCAACACAAACAAGAGGCGCATCGTAGCGCCGGCTCACTGCACGGATTGTGTCTGCGTGCATATCCGCGACAGGGGTTATCCCTTGCCGCGCACAGGCCTCCGACACGCCCGCAACTCCCACATCCTTCCAGAAAAATTCAACCCGAACCGGCCATGCGCGCCGACTCCGACCGTGCTCAGCGGCAAAGGCTTTCGATGTCCCCCGACGCGGGTATCTTGCCTTGCGCCAACAGGCCGCGGTGCTTGTCGATGCGCTTCAAGTCATACAGGTAGTTGACCATCAGACCGTACGACTGCTTGAGGCCCTTGGTGGAGGGATCGCCGCCCCAGTTCAGCCGCTCCACGCGCGCGCCGTTGCCCAGGTGGAAGCGGGCCACCGGGTCCACGGGCTTGCCCTCGGCCAACTCGCGCGCCAGGTAGTGCGCCGCGCATTCGAGCAGCATCTGCCGCACGGGCGAGCGGGGCTCCAGGTCCAGTGGCTTTTCCAGCGCGGTGAGCAGGTGCGCGGCCTGTGGCGGCTCGAAGCCCACGGCGCGGCCCAGCTCGGCGCGGCGCTTGTCGTCCAGCTTTTCCAGCATGGCAGCGGCGTGCTTGCCCAGCCAGCTGCGAAAACCGGGGATGGGCGAGAGCGTGGCAAAGGTGCGCAGGCGCGGGAATTCCGCGTTCAGCGTCTCGACCACATGCTTGATCAGCGAATCGCCAAAGCTCACGCCGCGCAGCCCGTTCTGCGTGTTGCTGATGGAATAGAAGATCGCCGTGGTGGCGCGCGCCAGGTCGGCCGGCGCGGCCGCCTCGTCGAGCAGCGGAGTGATGCTGGCCGAGATATGGTCCACCAGCGCCACCTCCACGAAGATCAGCGGCTCGTTGGGCAGGCGCGGGTGGAAGAAGCCATAGCAGCGGCGGTCGCTGTCCAGCCGGTTCTTCACATCGGCCCAGCTGCGGATGTCGTGCACCGCCTCGTACTTGATGAGTTTTTCGATCAGCGAAGCCGGCGAGTCCCACGACAGGCGGCGCAGCTCCAGGAAAGCCACGTCGAACCAGGTGGTGAACAGATGCTCCAGTTCGGCATCGAGCGCCAGCAGGCGCTTGTCGGCCTTGAGCAGGGGCAGCAGCTCGGCGCGCATGTCCACCAGAAAGCGCATGCCTTCGGGGAACACCGCAAAGCGCTGCAGCAGCCGCGTGCGCGGCGACACCAGGGCGCGGCGCAGGCTGATCTCGGCCTGGCCTTCCTCGGCCGTGCCGGCAGCCGCCTCATAGCGCTGGCGCGCCGACTTGAAGCGCGTGGCGTCGGGTGCGAACTGCTCGCACAGCAGCAGCCACATGTCGCGACGCTCCTCGGGCTCGGCCGTGGCATACCAATCGGCCACGCCCTGGGCACGGCGCCCGCCTTCAATCTCGCTCACCTGCGGCGCCACCACCTCCTGCAGGTCCGCCAGCAGCCGGCGCAGGGCGCGCGGCGACAGGGCCTCCTGCCCGCGGCGCAGCGTGGCGGCCAGGCGCTCGTTGGTGGAGCGCGGCGCGGCCACCTTGGCCACGACGTCGGTCACGTTGGTTTTGTCGGCCGCAGCGCGCGCGGGCTTGGCGTCGCCGGCAGGCTTGTCTGCCACAGGGGCCGTGGAACGCAGGCGCGACACACTGCGGGCAATCCATTCGGGGGCGGTGTTCATGTTCATCGTGTCAACCTCGATTGCTGTGTTCGGGCCACGTCGCGCAGGGCCTCGCGCTGGCGCAGCAGATGGGTGCGCATGGCCTCCTCTGCGGCATCGCAGTCCTGGGCCTTCAGGGCGGCAAACACCGCCAGGTGCTCGGCCAGGCTCTGCTGCAGGCGGCCGGGCGCATGCAACTGCTGCAGGCGCGCCAGGCGCAGGATCTTGCGCAGGTCGCCGATCACCTGGGCCAGCCAGCGGTTGTCGGCCAGGGTGATGAAGGCCTCGTGGATGGCGTGGTTGGCGGCGTAGTATTCGGGGATGCGGCCGGCCGCGGCATGCGCCTGCAGGCGCTGGTGCAGCACCTCCAGCGCCGCCACGTCGGCCGCACTGGCGCGGCTGGTGGCCTCGTGCGCGGCACGGCCTTCGAGCAGTGCGATCACGGGAAAGATCTCGTCCAGGTCCTTGGCCGTGACCTCGGCCACGAAGCAACCGCGGCGCGGCTCGTGGCGCAGCAGCCCTTCGGCCACCAGCACCTTGAGCGCCTCGCGCAGCGGCGTGCGCGAAATCTCCAGCCGCTCGCACAGCGCCACCTCGTCCAGGAAGCTGCCTGGCGCCAGCGTTCCGGCAAAGATCTCCTCCCGCAGCCGAGAGGCGACTTCGTCGTGCAGGGAATTGGATACCAGGCGCATGTGCAGGTGAACTCCGGGCGATCAGCCGCCAGCCCCTACCCCGGGAAACCAGCTTTTGCCGCCAACGTGCCTTCAAATGATGGCAAACGCAGGCTTTGCTCTCGCATGGGTGTAATTTCTCATAATTATGGAAAATGACAAGGGGGAAAACGTGATTTTTGGTAAGGCAGGGGAAAATGGGCAGGAATGAGGCGGCAGAGCAACAGCCAAGGGGCTCCATGGAGGGCCAGGGCGAGACTGGCAGGCCGCGCGACTGATGGGCATCAATCCGCCTCTGCCCAGACCAAACCACCAACCAGCTGCTCTGCCAATATGCTGGCCGCAGCGGCCAGCAAGCGTGCGCCTTTTTCCGGCGTGGCGAGCTGCGGCGCCCCCACGACACCGCTGCACGACCAATGCAGCATGCCGCGCCAGCGGTAGATGCCGCCTGTCAGGGTGAATCCGGTGGCGGGCGCCTGCACGCTGCGCGCGGCGGCGGTGTCCACCAGGTCCGGGCGCAGGTGCATCACCATGGAGGTCTCCGCCTCGCACGCATGCAGCAGGTTGGGCTGGCCTTCCAGGATGCTGGCAAAGGCCTCTGCGGCCACCACCCAGTAGGTGGCGGTGGCCACGGGCACCGCCAGTTCGCAGGTCAGCAGGTCCACGACCAGATTCAAGGCGGCAATGTTGCCGCCATGGCCGTTGAGCAGCAGGATGCGCCGGTAGCCCTGGCGCTGCAGCGAGCGCACGATGCAGCGCAGGAAGGCCAGCAGGGTGTCGAAGTCCAGCGTCAGGCTGCCAGCATGGTCCATGTGGTGCTCAGCCAGCGACACCCACAGCGTGGGCAGCACCAGCGTGGGCACCTCGGCCGCCGCCAGCGCGGCGGCGCGCTCTGCCACCGCGGTCACGAGCAGGCTGTCCACCTCCACCGGCAGATGGGGGCCGTGCTGCTCCGTGGAGCCGATGGGCACGATGACCACGGTGGAGGCGGCGCGCTCGCGGTCGAACGCATCGGTGCGCAGTTGGGCCCACTGTGTCGGCGCAGGCACCGGGTTGTGCAGCGCGCTCATTGCGGCTGGTAGGCCACGGCCTTGATGAGCTGCGCGATGGTGGCGCGCGAGGCCTCGTAGCGCCGGGCCAGGTCGGCGGCCGATCCCTTCTGCGGCTGCAGCGCATACGACAACAGGCGCTCGGCCACCTCGGGCATGGCCAGTACGCGCTGGACGGCCGCGTTGATCCGCTCCACCTGCGCATCGGCCATGCCCGCGGGGGCATACACGGCCAGGAAGTCCGAGGCCCCCAGTTCCGCGTAGCCCAGGTCGGCAAACGAGGGCACCCCGGGCAGCCGCGGCGTGGACTGGGTCACGGCCACCACGGCCAGCCGGCCGGCCTGGGTGTGCTGCAGCACATCGCCCACCGGCAGCACGGCGGCGGGGACCTGGCCACCCAGCAGGTCCTGCACGGCAGGCGCCGTGCCCTTGTAGGCCACGGCCTGGATGTCGGCCTTGGCCAGCTGGGCCAGGCGGTTGACGACGAATTCCGGCGCGCTGCCGGGTGCCGGCACCGCCACGTTGCGCGCCCCCGGCGTGCGCGCCAGGTAGGCCAAGAGCTCCTTCATGCTGCGCGCCTGGGCCTGGGGATGCACGGCCAGGGCCAGCTCGAAGCCGGCGAACGGGCTCACGGGGCGCAGGTCGGCCCGGGTGTCGAAGCCCGGCGCCTTGAGGATCTGGGGCACCGTCACCACCGTGTGGCCGTTGGTGAAGAACAGCACCGAGCCGTTGGCCGGCGCGCTCTTGACATAGCGCGCCGCGATCTGCCCGCCCGCGCCGGCCCGGTTTTCCACGATGACCGGCTGGCCCAGCAGCGCGGGCAGCTTCTCGGCCAGGATGCGCGCGCCGATGTCGGCCGTGCCCCCGGCCGGGTACCCCACCACCAGGGTGATCGGCCCCTTGTATTCCTGGGCCAGCGCAGCCCCGGCCCCCACCATGGCACAGACCGCAATGGCCGTGCGCAACCATCCCACCACCCGACGAAACACTGGCATAAAAAGCTCCTTGACAGCATGGACAACCATGGACGGGAGCTTAGGCAGCCCGCCAGCCTGCGATGGCACGATGCGGCAACGCAGGCCGGATTCCGGCAGGGTACTTTGCCGTTCAGCGTGCCACAGGTGGCGTGGCCGTCCAGCCATTGCGCCGGGCCACGCGCTCGGCCGCCGCCATGCGCGCGGCGGTCGATGCGGACAGGCGCCCGCGCACACGCGCCACCAGGTCCGCTGGTGCCGTGGCGGGCGAGCCGGTGCTGAACGGCGGCTCTGGCGCGTACTCCATGCCCAACTGCATGGCCTGGGCCAGCCCGGCGCCTTGCAGTTCGGCCGCCACCGTGAGGCCGAAGTCGATGCCCGCCGTCACCCCGCCACCGGTGATGCGGTTGCGGTCCACCACCACGCGCTGGTCCACGGGGATGGCCTCGAAGTGCCGCAGCACCTCCATGGCCGCCCAGTGCGTGGCCGCGCGGTAGCCCCGCAGCAGGCCCGCCGCCCCCAGCACCAGGGCCCCCGTGCACACCGAGGTGACGTAGCGGGCCCGCGGCGCCCGCTCGGCGAAGAAGGACAGGGTTTCGTCGTCCTCCATCAGCGCATTGACGCCCGGCCCGCCGCCGATGAACAGCAGGTCCAGCGCGGGCGCATCGGCCATGCGCAGGCTGGGCAGCTCGCGAAAGCCGATGTCGGTGACCACCGGCGCCAGGTCCTTGGCCAGCACATGCACCTGGGTATCGGGCAGGCGCGCGAACACGTCGAGCGGGCCCGCGAAATCCAGGCTGGTCATGCCCGGAAAGACCACCATGCCGATCTGGAAGGCTGCGGCGCTCATGGCTGCGCTCCTTCGACCACGGCCACGCACTCGATCTCCAGCAGCATGCGCGGATCGGGCAGCGCGAGCACCACCGAGGTGGTGCGCGCCGGGTAGGGCCCTGCGCCCAGGGCCGCGGCATAGCGCAGGTTCATCTCGGCCACATCGCTGGCGCGGGTGAGCAGCACATTCACCTTGAGCAGCGATGCCAGTGAACTGCCGCCGCGCGCCAGCACCTCGCGCAACACCACCAGGGCCTGGTCGAACTGCTTGCCGAAATCACCTTCGTCGATGCTGCCGTCGTCGTGGTAGCCCGGGGTGCCGGAGACGAAGAGCAGACTGCCCATGCGCGTGGCTGCGGACAGGGGTGGCGTGGCAAAGCGCCCGCCAGGCGCAAGGTATTGGATGGTGGTGGTCATGGAAAAAGCCAAAGAGGTCGAGAGGGAGAAAGCAAGGCGGATGGCAGCTTCAGCCGCAGCGGGAATTCAGCCGCTGCGTTTCGGCCGGGGTTTCGCCGAACTGGCGCCGGTACTGCGCCGCCAGGTGGCCCGGGTGGGTGAAGCCCCAGCGCTGGGCCACATCGGCCACGCCATCGGCGCCCCGCAGCAGGTCGTGCCGCACGGCGGACAGCCGCGCCTCGCGCGCATAGGCGGCCGGCGTGGTCTGGCGAAAACGGCGAAAGCCGTCGAACAGCGCACGCACGCTCACACCGGCATGGCGGGCGATCTGCCCCGTGGTCAGTGGGTGGCGCAGGTGCGCGTGGATGAACTCCTCGGCCCGGCGCACGTGGCGCGGCGCAATGGCACGCGTTGGCCGCGCCAGCGCCTCACGGAAGTTGTGCGGCTGGGCCATGAGCAGCGTGGACAGCGCCATGCGCTCCATGGCCTCGACCGCGGGCGCCGGAAAATCCACGAGGGTGCTGCGCTGCATCACGTCGAGTGCTGCGGCCACCGGCTCCCAGGCGGCCCAGGCGGGCGATCCGCGGGCCATGGTGGGATCGAACTGCAGCCCGCATTCGGGCCGGTGGCCCAGCGCCTCTTCGAGGTGGGCCAGCAGGCGCGGCATGGCGATGCGCAGCACCAGCATCTCCAGCTCGGCGCTGCAGTAGACCTGGCCCACGCGCTGCACGTCGATCAGCGCGTAGTGGTCCGGGTCCATGGGCGTGTTGCTGCGCGGGTACGACACCCGGCCCGCGCCCCTGCGCGGCATCTGCAGCAGCAGCACGTCGGCCCGTTCCTCGGGCTGCACCATGGCCTGCGCGCCATAGGCCAGCGCACTCAGCGAGACATCGGGCGTGAGCGAGCGGATCGAGAACTGCAGGCGCATCTCGTGCCCCTGGGGCACGGTCACGCGGTGGCGCGACCACTCGCGATTGAGGATCTGCGCGCCCTCCGCCAAGGAACTGCTCTGGTAGGTGCGATGCTGCATGGACACTCCCGCGGTGCCGGGGCAGGCACGGCGCCCGCCCTGGTGATCGAAGGCATTCTAGGCAGCACCAGGCATCTGCGCAGCCGGCATGCGGTGTCCAAGGCCGGTTTTCGGCAACTCTGCGCGGTGCGCGCCCTGCACCGTTCTCAGCGTTCGATCACATCGTTGTTGTTGCCTTGGCGCGTGACCGGTACCTTCGAGCCTTTGGGTACGTACACGGTATTGCCGCTACCGTCGAGCTCGATGCGCTCGGGCGCAATGCCCCGGCCATCGTCCTGCACCTGCAGCACCAGTTGCGCACCGTGCGCAGGTCTGGGAACGCTTCTACCGCATCCCTGGCACCGGCCCGGGCCTGGCCATCGTGCACCGCGTGGTCCAGCGCATGGGCGGCACCCTGGGCTTGGCGAAGGACTGGGCGGGCGCGGCGTCGGCCTGCGCTGCCTGCTGCCGCGCTACGCCGGGCCTTCCCCGGTGGGGCGGGAAGATCCACGCTGAGCGTGGCCCAAGGTTCCAGCCCCCTCAACAATCCCCCGCGTTGCGCCGCGCCACCCAATACGTCGCCCCCTGCACCCCATACCGCTCCGCATGCGGCTCGTTGCGGTACAGCGCGAAGGTATCGCCGGGCACAAGGTGGCGCTCCTGCCCTGCGCAGGTGAGCCACATCTCGCCCTGCACCACGATGGCGCTCACGCCGAAGTCGTGGCGGTGCTCCGGGACCACCGCACCGGGCGCCCATTCGCGCACCAGCACCTCATCGAAGCCATCGGCCAGCGATCGGGCCTCGAACTGCTCGAAGCTGAGCTGCATGGCTGGCAAGGTGGAGGGAGTGGGTGGGGTGTCGCTCATCGGGCTATCTCCTGCGGGTGTCCGGGGCTGGCTGGATGACAGAATTCTAGGCAGGCGAGGTCCGGCGGACGCGTGGCCGCCGCGGTGCCGTGGCGGTAGCCGCAGCCACCGCCTTGTCGCCGTCCCCTGCTGCGATCAGTGCCTTCACCCGCGCCAGGTCGCGCGGCGTGGCGGGGGTGTAGACCACCATGCCCAGGTCGGTACGGCCATCGACGGCGAAGGCCGAATACTCCAGGTCGATGCGGCCGGCCACGGGGTGCACCACATGCTTGGGGTGCTCGCCGTAGCTGCTCCGCACATCGTTGCCGCGCCACAGCGCGCGGAATTCGGGGTCGAGTTCGCACAATTCGTCCACCATGGGCTGCACGCGCGCGGCGGCACCGGCCCGCGCCACGTCGGCACGGAAGGCGCCGACGATGAAGCGCGAGTCGCGCTCCCAGTTGGGCATCTTGCGGCGCAGCGAGGTGCTGCCGAAGACCACGCGCAGGATGTTGCGCTGCCCGGGTGGCAGCGCGCCGTAGTCGGTCAGCACGTGGGTGGATGCGTGGTTCCAGGCGACCACGTCCCAGCTCGAGGTCTTCACGTACGCAGGGCTGGTCTCCAGCGAATCGAGCACACGCTGCAGCCGGGGGGTCACGCCCTCGGTGTCCTGAAAGCGCACCTCGGGCGGGCGGCCCAGGGCCAGCAGGAAGATGTATTCGCGCTCGGCTTCGGTGAGCATCAGGGCATGGGCGATGCGCGCCAGCACCTCGGCCGAGGGCGCGCCGCCCCGGCCCTGTTCCAGCCAGGTGTACCAGGTGGCACTCACATGGGCGCGCTGGGCCACCTCTTCGCGGCGCAGTCCGGGAGTGCGCCGGCGCGCGAGCGGAAAGCCCAGCGCAGCGGGGTCGAGCCGGGTGCGGCGGTCGCGCAGGTAGTCGCCCAGCGCGTTGTCCTTGGTGTCTGGCATGAGAGGCGGCTTTCTTCCTGTTATCGCTTATACCCGTATAAGAACACTACTTTACCCGGATAAGGCCGGTGGCGACACTGCCCTCCTTTCAGAACGTGTTTACGTTTTTACACAGAAGAGGACACCACCATGCGAGTATTCGTAACCGGCGCGACCGGCTTTGTCGGCACGGCCGTAGTCAACGAGCTGATTGATGCCGGCCACAGCGTCCTGGGCCTGGCCCGCACGGACGAAGGCGCCGAGCGGCTGGCCGCCGTGGGCGCCGAAGCGCACCGCGGCTCCCTCGACGACCTCACCAGCCTGCGCCGTGGCATCGCCCATGCCGACGGCGTGATCCACACGGCCTTCAACCACGACTTTTCCACCTATGCCGCCAACTGCGAAGCCGACCGGCAGGTCATCGCCGCCATGGGCGCGGAGCTCAGGGGCAGCGACAGGCCCTTGCTCGTCACCACCGGCATGACGCTGCTGGGCAACCAGGGCGGCGTGGGCACCGAGGAAGACGCGCCCGTGCCCAGCAGCGCGGGCGTGCCGCGCAGCGCCTCGGAAGAGGCCGCAGCCGCGCTGGCGCAGCAGGGCGTGCATGCCTGCGTGGTGCGCCTGCCGCAGGTGCACGACCCGTTCAAGCAGGGACTCATCACCTACCTGATCGCGCTGGCGCGCGAAAAGGGCACGGTGGCCTATCTTGATGAAGGCGCCAACCGCTGGCCCGCCGTGCATGTGCTCGATGCCGCCTGCCTGTACCGGCTGGTGCTGGAGCAAGGCGTGCGTGGCGCGCGTTACCACGCGGTGGGCGAGCAGGGGGTGGCCTTGAAGGCGATTGCCGAGTCCATCGGCCGCGGACTGGACCTGCCCGTGCTGTCGGTGCCGGCCACCAGCGCACAGCAGCATTTCGGCTGGCTGGCCCGCTTTGCAGGCATGGACAGCCCGGCCTCCAGCGCGCTCACGCAGCAGCGGCTGGGTTGGCGGCCGGTGGAGGCCACGCTGATCGCGGACCTCGACCGCGCGCAGTTCTAAAACTCCGGCATTCATTCAGGCAACCCTCCCTACAATGGCCCAACACGAGGAGTTGACGAATGCCAGGAAGAACGCGCACACCCGTCCCCATGGACCGCCGCACCGCGCTGCTCGCGCTGGGCGCGGCCACCGCCCTTGCCGCCTGCGGCGGCGGCGGATCGTCCAGCGAGCCCCCGCCCGAGCCGGTCGGGCAGGTCTTCAGCTCCACAATCAAGTCGGAGTCGAACGGCGCCACGTACGCCATCCAGGTATACGTGCCCCAGTCGTACGCCACGGGCACCGCGGCGCTGCCGGTCATCTACGCGACCGAGGGGGACGCGCTGTACGGCTCGGGCACCACGCCCACGCGCTTCGACACCTTCAAGCAAGCCATGCAGACCCGGGGAACCCAGGCCATTCTGGTCGGCATCGGCGGCACGGTCACGCGTGGCACGGACTTCCTGCTGCCCGGCGCTACGCGCTACCTGAACTTCATCACCAAGGAGCTCGCGCCGGTGATCGAACGCCAGTACCGCGCCGACCCCAAGCGCCGGGCGCTCTCGGGCCTGTCGCATGGCGGCTACTTCGTGATAGCGGCCCTGGTGCTTGAAGGCCAGGCCGGTGCGCTGAGCTTCTCGCACTACCTCTCGACCGAAGCCAGCTACGGCGGCCATGGCAGCACGGCTGCCTTGCTCGCCTACGAAAGGCAGCTCGACGGCAAGCCCCTGCCCGCCACCCTGTTCCTGACCGGCGCGGGCACGGGTGCCAACAACGTAGGCATCATCAAGCCCCTGTACGAGCAGATGCGCGCGCAGAACAATCCAGGATTCACCCTGGTGAATGCAGACTACAACGCCAGCCATGTGGGCGCCGACCTGCCTGCTTTCGAGGATGCGCTCAAGCGCTTCTTTCCGTGATGGCGGCATGACCGTGCAACGCCTGCCCACCGGCGTGCGGATCGCCCTGGCAGGGGAAGCTAGCACTGCGCTGACCGACCTGCTCTGCGAGCTGAACGCCTACTATGCAGATGAAGGCATCTCCACCGCACCGCGCGAGGCAGTGCACGCCCACCTGCGCGACCATCTGCTGGCACCCGGCGCACCGTCGCGGCTGGTGGTGGCCAGCGATGCGGCAGGAACCGCGCTGGGCCTGGCAGCCATCGTGCTGCTCGATTCGCTGGTGGATCCGGCGCCCGGGCACCGCAGGCAGTGCATGGTCAAGGAACTGTTCGTGAGCGAAAGGTCGCGGGGCCAAGGCATCGGCCGGGCGTTGATGGCCTGGGTGGCAGGCTACGCAGCCGCCCAGGGCTGCGGCCGCATGGACTGGAACGTGATGGACTCCAACGCCCAGGGCATCGCCTTCTACGAAGGCATGGGTGCCCGACGGGTCTCCAGCCGCCTGAGCTACCGGCTCAACCGCGAGGCGATGGAGCGCCTGGCTGTACCCCAGGCGCCGCTGGCGACCAGCCCCCACCCAGCGCCCTGAACAGCCCGGCCAGCGCGATCTGCCGCTGGGTGCTGGTCTCTATGTACGGCAGTTGGCTGGCATAGGCCGAGCGCTGTGCCTCCAGGTCCTGCGCACCTCGGCCAGTTCCAGCCCGGCGCGGTTGCGCCCGCCGTCGAAGATCGGCAACGTGATCTGTGGTGCAAAAGACCAGGCGCCCTGCCCTGCGCGGAACAGGTTCGACAATTCATTGCTGGAGCTGCCCACCAGCCCCGTGAGCGTGATGCGGAAAGAACGCCGCCCGCGCCGCACCGATGTCGGCATGGCGTGCGCGCAACTGGTGCTCGGCGGCCACGATATCGGGCCGGCGGGCCGGCGGGCCAGCGGGTCCGAGGGCGCACCCGCAGCGATGTCCTGCACCAGCACGGGCGCAGCCTGCGCTGCCGAAGACAGGCCCAGGTCGACCGAGGCGCTGCCCGCCAGCAGGCGCAAGGCATTGGCGGCCTGCTGCAGCTCGCGCTGGTTGCGTTCCAGCTCGGCACGCGCCTGCTCGGCCAGGCCCAGCGCCTCCTGGTGGTCCAGCGCCGTGGCGGCCCCGCCTGCTGAACCCAAGCTCCACCTGAGGCGCTGCGTTCAAATCTGTTCATCTGCGCGAGCACCGGGCAGCGTTTCGCGGCATGACTCCGTGTGGTTGCTTCTGTTCTTTGTTGGAGTGCGGGAGCGGGGATGTGCGCCCGGGCTGTTCAGTGCTTGTTTGGCTGCATGCCTTTGTTGAAGGCGGAGGCCGGGTCTCGGCCCGGCGGCCGAGGTACCTTTCTTTGCGTCGCCAAAGAAAGGTACCCCAAAGAAAGGCGAC
>NZ_JBWKYR010000041.1:0-25003 GCF_059423865.1 Acidovorax sp. GW458-11-26-14-TSB4 | reverse complement strand
TGGCCGGGAGAAGGCGCTAGTATCTGGGTTTCCATCCAGTGATTTTGGCATCACTGGAGCTAAGTGGATACCCCTTACAAATATACACATATTTGACAGCTGCCGCTTGTCCTTTACAAGCGCCTGACCGCCGGGCCTGGCTCAGCGCCGCTTGCCCAGTTGCGCCACCAGATAGTCGGCCAGTTGCTGCAAACCCCGGCCCATGGGCATGCCGCGCGGGCCGCCGGCCACCAGTGCCAGCTCGCTGGCAGGCAGGGGCCCGAAGCCGGCCGCGCGGCTCAGGGTGCGGTGTTGTTCGACCAGCAGCGCCGTGCGCGGCAGCACGCTGATGCCCAGGCCGGCCGCCACCGCTGCCTGTACGGAGGTCAGGCTCTGGCTGCCAAAGGCCTGGCGCCAGGGGCGGCCGGCCTTTTCGAGCTGGCGCACGGCGCGCAGGCGGTAGATGCAGCCCGCGGGGAACAGCACCAGGGGCACGGCGCCATCGGCATCCAGCGCAAAGTCCGCGCCGGCTGCCCAGACCAGGCGCTCGGGCCAGGCGGCAATGCAGTCGCCGCTGCGGGGTTCGCGCTTCACCAGCGCCAGGTCGATCTCGCCCTGGGCCAGGCGGCGCTGCAGGTCGCTGCTCATGCCGCTCACGGTTTCCAGGCGTGCCCTGGGATGTTCTGCGTTGAAGCCCGCGAGCATGGCGGACATGCGCCGGGCGTCGAAGTCCTCGGGCACACCCAGGCGCAAGGCCACCGCGCCGGGCGTTGCGGCCAATGCTTCCTCGGCCTCCTGCGCCATGGCCAGCAGGCGGCGGGCGTAGTGCGCCAGCAGTTCGCCCTGCTCGGTGGGCAGCGCCTGCTTGCCGCTGCGGTCGCGCTGCAGCAGCGCGTGTCCCACTCGCTCTTCGAGCTTGGCGATCTGCTGGCTCACGGTGGACTGGGTGCGGTGCACGCGCTCGGCCCCGCGCGTGAAGCTGCCTTCCTCGACAACGCACACCAGGGTTTTCAACAGTTCCAGGTCCAGCATCATGGTTCTCCCATATTCACAAGTCCACTGGCATAAATTTGAACATTTAATTTTCCAATATTGCAAGCCTTGCGCATGCTACGCACCTTCATCAAACCATGCGAGCCGAACCATGCCTTTGCAACACACTCCCCGCCCCTTGTGGCTGACCTTCGACTGCTACGGCACCCTCATCCAGTGGGATGAGGGGCTGCAGGACGCCGTGCGCGAACTGCTGGCGCGCAAGGGGGCGGCGGGCACCCCGCCCGAAGCCCTCATTGCGGTGTACGACCGGCACGAGCATGCGTTGGAGCAGACCGTGCCGCACCGCAGCTTCCGCGAGGTATCGGGCGAGGCGCTGCAGCGCACCCTGGCGGAGCTGGGCCTGCCCGAATCGCCCGGTGATGCCGGGCTGCTCGCGGGGCGCATCGGCGCCATGCCGCCCTTCCTGGAGGTGGTGGAGGCCCTGCGCGCACTCAAGGCCGCGGGCCACCGCCTGGCCATCGTGTCCAACACCGACGACGACATCATTGCCGGCAACGTGGCCCAGCTCGGCGGGCTGATCGACCGCGTGGTCACGGCCCAGCAGGCCGGTGCCTACAAGCCGGACCGCCGGCTCTTCGACCATGCGCACACGCTGCTGGGCGTACAGCCGGCCGAGGTGGTGCACATCTGCGCGAGCCCGCACCTGGACCACGCAGCCGCGCGCGATGGGGGCTTTCGCTGCATCTGGGTGGACCGGGGCACCGGGCGCCGGCTGCTGCCCGACTACCGGCCCGATGCCACCGTGCGCGACCTGCGCGGCGTGGTGGACCTGTTCGCCACGCTCGGCTGGTGAGGGCTACGCCCAGGCTGTCGCCCAGGCGTCGGCCATGGCCGGTGTGTGGTAGCAGGCGGCTTCGAAGCTCTTGGTGCAGACGGCGCGCTCGAGCAGCTGGATGTCGGCCTCGTGCTGGCGCGCGACGTGCACGTCTTCGAAGAACAGGACCTTGTCACAGCGCTTGTCGAGCACCAGTTCGGCGATCTGCGCATCGCCGCCCAGCGGGCCGCTGCGCAGGGGCTGCACCCACGGCAGGTCGCGCGGCCAGCCGCGGGACCAGGCCATCTCGTTGAGCCTGCCACCGGTGGTGCCGGTGGCAAAGCGCTCCTGCGTCTGCGATAGCAGGTCGAAGTGGCGAAAGGCGAAGTCCACCATGGCCGACTTCAAGGCATCGTGGGCGATCAGCGCGACGGATTGCTTGTCGATGGAGGGCACCATCGCCGGCAGGCGCTCGCGCAGCGAGACCCCGGCCTGCAGCGCGGCCTCCACGGCCACCCATTCGACGGCGGCGGCCACCGTGAGCAGCAGCGGCTTGCCGTGCGAGATGCACTGGCGCTTGAGGGCCTGGGCCTCGGGGTACAGGGACGAGGGATCGAGCGGGTCCAGCAGGTAGATGGCGCCGGCCAGTTCCTGCTCGGCATGCACTCCGCCGGCAATGCGCGAGACCACGCGCATCACCCCGCCCTCGCGCCCATAGGGCAGGCGCGTGAGGCGGGGGAAGTGGTTGGCCAGGGCATGTTGCTCGATGGCGTCGGCGCAGCCGCCCACGGCGGCGACACCAAGTTGCAGCTCTTTCAGCGCCGAATGCGATGCAGCGGCCCATTGGGCCAGGCCGCCGTCGGCGGTGGAGCGGTGCAGGCGGTGGGCGGCCAGGCCGAAGGTTCTTGGGGGAAGGGTTGTCGTCACCATGTACTCCGAATGCGCATGCCAGTCTAACGCCCGCCTTGGCGGCCCTACTCTTTGAACAGGCCCTCGATCACTGCGCGCAGCCACTGGTTGCCAGGGTCGGCCTCGAAGCGTTTGCTCCAGTGCAGTGACACGGTGAAGTCGCGCAGCGGCAGCGCGGGCTCGATGAGGGTGTAGCCGCCGGCCGCGGCAAAGCCGTGGGCGATGTTGCGCGGCATGACCACGGCCAGGTCGGT
Source organism: Acidovorax sp. GW458-11-26-14-TSB4 (assembly GCF_059423865.1). NCBI lineage: Bacteria > Pseudomonadati > Pseudomonadota > Betaproteobacteria > Burkholderiales > Comamonadaceae > Acidovorax > Acidovorax sp. GW458-11-26-14-TSB4. The sequence goes on along the minus strand of NZ_JBWKYR010000041.1, from coordinate 22,051 downwards.
GCCGCGCACGATGGAGGGCAGCACCATGAAGTGTTCGGTGGTCAGGCGCAGCCGGTCTTCGAGCTGCAGCAGCGCCAGGATGCGCAGCGTGTCCGAGTGCGAGCGCACGGCGACGAATTCGAGCTGCTTCAGGTCGTCGAGCAATGCAGCACCGCTGCGCCTGCGGCGCGCAAAGGGGTGGCCTTCGCGCAGCAGCACGATGTAGCGGTCGCGCAGCAGCTGCACGCGCTGCGTGTCGCGCACGGCGGGCAAAAAGCCGAAGGCGAAGTCGATGCGGCCGCTGTCGAGCAGCGGCGCGATCTGCTCGCCCGGCACGGGCAGGGTCTCCAGCCGCACGCCGGGCGCCTGCTGGCGCAGAGCGAGCATCAGATCGGGCAGGAAGCGGCCCTCGCCGATGTCGCTCATGTGGATGCGGAACACCTTGCGCGACTGCAGCGGGTCGAACAGAGTCGACTCGTTGAGCGCTTCTTCGAGCGTGCCCAGGGCGCTGCGCACGGCGTCGGCCAGGCGGTCGGCGCGGGGCGTGGGCTGCACGCCGCCGCCCGCGCGCACGAAGAGCGGGTCCTTGATGAGCAGCCGCAGCCGCGTGAGGGCCTGGCTGGCGGCCGGCTGGGTCAGGTCCATCAGCTCGGCCGCGCGGCTCACGCTGCGCGTGCGGTAGACCGCATCGAACAGGCGCAGCAAGTTGAGGTCGATGTCCTTGATATGCATTGGGCGAATACCGCTTAGTCACTTCATTGTATTGATGGATAGTCTGCCGTCCCCGAAGATCGGTGTTTTCCATCCTCTGCACCGCCCTCTTCCCATGCTCCAGGCCACTGCGCCCCGCGCCACCGATGCTGCCCCCTCTGCCACCGACCTGCGCCCCACCGTGCGCGAGGTCGTGCTCGACCTGCTGCGCGGCTTCGGCATCGACACCATCTTCGGCAACCCGGGTTCGACCGAGCTGCCGCTGTTCCTCGACTTTCCGCAGGACTTCCGCTACGTGCTGGGCCTGCAGGAGGCGGTGGTGGTGGGCATGGCCGACGGCTATGCCCAGGCCACGCACAACGCGGCCTTCGTGAACCTGCATTCGGCAGCGGGCGTGGGCCATGCCATGGGCAATATCTTCACGGCGCACAAGAACCGCACGCCCATGGTGATCACGGCCGGGCAGCAGGCGCGCTCGATCCTGCCGTTCGACCCCTTTTTGTTCTCGGGCCAGGCCACGGAGCTGCCCAAGCCCTATGTGAAGTGGAGCATCGAGCCCGCGCGCGCCGAGGATGTGCCGCTGGCCATTGCCCGCGCCTACTACATCGCCATGCAGCAGCCGCGCGGGCCGGTGCTGGTGTCCATACCGGCCGACGACTGGAGCAAGCCCTGCGAGCCGCTGGCAGCGCGCACCGTGAGCACCGAGAGCCGGCCCGAGCCGCGTGTCCTCGACGCCATCGGCGCTGCACTGGATGCGGCCGAGCGCCCGGTGTTCGTGGTGGGCGCGGCTGCAGACCGCGATGGCGCCTGGGACGATGTGGTGGCCCTGGCCGAGCGGCACAACGCGGCCGTGTGGATCGCGCCCATGTCGGGGCGCTGCGGCTTTCCGCAGGACCACCGGCTCTTCATGGGCCTGCTGCCGGCCATGCGCGAGAAGATCGTGTCCTTGCTTGGCGGGCACGACCTGGTGTTCGCGCTGGGGGCTGCGGCCTTCACCTACCACGTAGAGGGCCATGGCCCGCATGTGCCGCCCGGTGCGCAACTGGTGCAGTTGATCGAAGACCCGGGCACGGCGGCGTGGACGCCCGAGGGCACGTCGGCCGTGGGTGGCGTGCGCCTGGGCGTGCAGGACCTGCTGGCCCGCCCGGCACCGCGCAAGCGCCCTGCCCCGCCGCCGCGCGCCGCACGCCCGCGTGCCGAGCCCTCGGCGCTGATGAGCGTGCAATACGTGATGCAGACCCTGGCCGAGGTGCGCGACGCGCTGTCCGTCGTGGTGGAAGAGGCGCCGAGCTCGCGCGCCGCCATGCATGCCTACCTGCCCATCCTGCACAGCGAGACCTTCTACACCATGTGCAGCGGCGGCCTGGGCTATGCCATGCCGGCGGCCGTGGGTGTGGCCCTGGCGCGGCCAGAGGCCAAGGTAATCGGCCTGCTGGGCGATGGCTCGGCCATGTACTCCATCCAGGCGCTGTGGAGCGCGGCGCAGCTGCAGCTGCCCATCACCTTCATCATCCTCAAGAACCGGCGCTATGCGGCGCTGCAGGAGTTTGCGCCGACCTTCGGCTTTGCGCCCGACGACAAGCTCGAAGGCACGGACCTGCCGGACCTGGATTTCCTGGCGCTGGCGCGCGGCCAGGGCTGCGATGCCGTGCATGTGGCCGATGCCGCGCAACTGCACCAGGTGCTGCGCGATGCGCTGGCGCACCCCCGCCCCATCCTGGTGGAGATCGACGTCGCCTGAGGCACCCGCCCATCCCGTGAAAGACCCGGACCACCGGGCACCCGATTTTTGGAGACATGAGCATGAAGACAACGCACAAGACCGATTCCCCAACCACCCGCCGCCGCCTGGCCGGTGCCCTCGCCCTCGCGGCCCTCGCGGGCACCGCCCTGCTGCCGGCAGGTGCACTGGCCCAGGCCTACCCCGCCAAGCCCATCAAGGTGGTGGTGAACTTCCCGGCGGGCGGCGCGGCCGACCAGATTGCGCGGGCCGTGACGGTGCCGCTGCAAACCGCGCTGGGCCAGCCCGTGGTGGTGGAGAACCGCGGCGGCGCGGGTGGCAACATCGGTGGCGAGGCGGTGGCGAAGTCGCCGGCCGATGGCTACACCCTGCTCATGAGCTCGGGCGGCATGGTCTCGGTTAACCCGCACATCTACCCCAAGATGCCCTTCGACCCGGTGAAGGACCTGGTGCCCGTGGCCGCTGCGGCGCGGGTGCTGGTGTTCCTGGAGGTGCGGCCCACGCTGCCGGTGAACAACGTCAAGGAGTTCCTGGCCTACCTCAAGGCCAACCCGGGCAAGGTGAGCTTCGGCACGCCGGGCAACGGCAGCTCGCCCCACCTGGCCGCCGAGATGCTCAAGAGCCAGGCCAATGTGTTCGCCGTGCACGTGCCCTACCGCGGCGCGGCACCGGCCATGCAGGACCTGCTGGGCGGGCAGGTGGACTTCATGTTCGACCCCGGCATCGGCCTGCAGCACGTGAAAGCCGGCAAGCTGCGCCTGCTGGCCGTGGGCAGCACCAAGCGCTCGCCGCAGTTCCCGGACGTGCCCACGCTGGACGAGATGGGTTTGAAGGGCTTCGACGCCGATACGCTGTTCGGCTTCTATGCGCCCGCCGGCACACCGGCCGAGGTGGTGACCAAGCTCAACCGCGAGATCAACAAGATCCTGGCCACGCCCGCCGTGCTGGAGCGCATTGCGGCCCTGGGCGGCGAGCCCGCGGCCATGTCGCCCAAGGAGTTTCACGACCGGGCGATGAGCGACAGCAAGCGCTTTGGGGCGCTGATCAAGGCGCGCAACATCACGGGAGACTAGGGCGCCCTAAGCCCGCACGGCGCAGTGCGAGATTGCGGGGAATGCCGGCGTTCCGGCCTATAGTCCCGCGCTTTGCAACCACCACTGAGTGAGGTACCGCCATGGCGCGCAAGCCCCAGATCATCCTGTCGTCCCTGGACGTTGACCGCATCGAGGCCCTGCTGGCCGCCATTCCGGCCAGCGTCTTCCCGGGCAAGGCCGATCTGCAGGCCGAGATCGACCGCGCCGAGGTGGTGGCGCCCGAAGAGATCCCGCCGCATGTGGTGACCATGAACTCCACGGTGCAGTTCGCCATCGAAGAGACGGGCAAGGAGTTCTGCCTGACCCTGGTCTACCCACGCGACATGGACGGCAGCGCGGACCGCCTGTCGATCTTCGCGCCCGTGGGCAGCGCCCTGCTGGGCCTCGCGGTGGGCGATGCGCTGGTGTGGCCCGGCCCGGGCGGCAAGCCGATGACGGTGCGTGTGAAGGCCATCCTGTACCAACCGGAAGCCGCGGGCGAACTGCACCGCTGAAACAAAGCTCCCCCTGAGCCGCTTCGCGTCATCCCCCTGAGGGGGGCGCCCCCAGAGCGGCGGGCGGCCCTTGCGCGGGGGCACTGGCCTGGGGGGCGCCGGTTTCATGCGCCGTGATGGTGTCGAGACGCTTTTTGAGTGACGTGGACGGCTGCAAATTGCAACAGTGCTTTGCGGCCCGAGGGGCGAACAGCGACAATCGGTGCCCATGACCGCGCCCCCGCACCTGCCCGATGAACCGAACGCCACGGCAACGGCCCTGCCGGCAGCGCCCGCGTTCGACCCGGATTCCACCACCGCCTTCCAGCAGCGGATGGAGCGCGCGCCCGAATGGTTCTGCTCCTTCCTGGCCGGCAACAGCCGCGAAAAGAGCCGCCTCAAGCGCGAGATGGCGACCATGAAGGGATCGGTGGCCTGGCTCATGAAGCAGCGCCGCGAGGGCAACTGGACCGCCGAGGAGCGCGAGCAACTGCGCGACGTGATGCGCTCGGCCTCGTCGGTCAGCCCCTACCTGTTCATCTGGGTGATTCCTGGCTCGATGCTGCTGCTGCCCTTCATGGCCTGGTTCCTGGACAAGCAGCGCAAGCGGCGCGAGGGCTTGCCGCCGGTTTGAACCTTGCAGGCGCCCTGGGTTGCAGGGCCCGCAGCGCCCAAGTGGAATGGTCCGAATGCTATGCCCAGTGGCTGCTGATTGCGACCAGCATGCCAGCCCCGACCAACCCGGCCTGCCAGCGCAGCGCCATGGACCAGGTGGGCACATGGCGCTCTACGCGCTCGTAGAGCTGCCGCCCCGCCATCAGCGACAGAGCAAAGGCCAACACCATGCCCAGCGCGTTGACCAGCGGCGCCTCGGGGAACAGGTGGCCGACAACGGCGTTGACCAGCAGGCACACGGCGAAGTGCACGAGGAAGACCGAGTACGACATCTGGCCCAGCCGGACCAGCGGCGCCACGCCCGGCCACTGGCGCAGTGGTGCCGAGCGCAGGGCGGCCACCAGCAGCACGGCGGTAGCGAGCGCCAGCGCGATGCGGCCGCGGAACTCCAGGGCCAGCGCCACGCCGCCTAGCATCAGCATCAGGGCCAGCCAGCCGGCGGGGCGTGGGGACTTCACGGCCCAATAGGCCACCATGCCCAGGCCGTAGGAGCCGAAGAAGTACCAGCCCCACATGTCGAGCGTGCTGTCGCGGTTGAACACCCACAGCGATGCGGCCGTGAGGGCCACCAGCAGGCCTCGGCCGATCACGGGCCCGTGGCGGCGCGCCCAGTTGCCGGGCAGCGAGCGCACGCCGGTCCAGACGAACACGCTGAGCGCGAACAATTGGAAGTCGATGGCCACGTACCAGACGCCGGCCGAGAGGGCGTCCTCGCCCACGATGTCCTGCAGCAGCAGGGCATTGGCGATCAGCTGTGCGAGGGTCGGCTCGTCGGGCACGGAGTGGTGGTCCATCCACGGGCGCACCAGTGCCGCCACCAGCACCGCGAGCAGCAGCGCCACCGCATAGGGCACGACCAGGCGCACGAAACGCCGGGTGATCGCCGCGCCGGCGCTGTCGAAGCGCGCCACGCCCTGGGGCGCCAGGCTGGCGGCGGCCAGGTAGCCGCCCAGCACCAAGAACACCTGCACGGCCATGCGGCCATAGTCGTAGAGCCAGGCCATCAGCAGCGGCGCCAGCGGCTGGGCAATGTCGGACATGGGCCCGTAGAAGGCCAGGTGGTGGCAGACGATGGCGGCGCAGGCCAGACCTTTGACCATGTCGATCAGGGGCATGCGGGAGGTGGCGGAAGGCATGGGAGACGGAAGGAACGGAATGGAAAGACCCGCCCGCCGATGCGGGCAAAAACCCCTGATTGTCGCTTGTTACAGAAATTTGCGCTCAGGACCTTTTGCCGGGCGCGGGCGACCTGGGGGCACCCAGAAAGAAAAAGCCCGGGCAAACCCGGGCGGCAGGGGTTGCGGGCCGAAATCAGAGGGCCAGGCGGGCACGGGCGGCCTGGTACTCGCGGCGCAGGCGCGCCACGAGGTCGGCGGTGCTGGTCACGGCGTCGATGGCGCCAATGCCCTGGCCGCAGCCCCAGATGTCCTTCCAGGCCTTCTTGGCGTCGCCGCCGAAGTTCATCTTGCTGGGGTCGGATTCGGGCAGGTTGTCCGGGTCCATGCCGGCGGCGCGGATCGACGGGGCCAGGTAGTTGCCGTGCACGCCGGTGAACAGGTTGCTGTAGACGATGTCGTCGGACGTGCCGGCGACGATGGCCTGCTTGTACTCGTCGCTGGCGCGCGCTTCGTGCGTGGCGATGAAGGCCGAGCCGATGTAGCCGAAGTCGGCCCCCATGGCCTGGGCCGCCAGCACCGCATCGCCGCTGGCGATGGCGCCGCTCAATGCGATGGGGCCGTCGAACCACTGGCGGATCTCCTGGATCAGCGCGAACGGGCTCTTCACGCCCGCATGGCCGCCGGCACCGGCGGCCACGGCGATCAGGCCGTCGGCACCCTTCTCGATGGCCTTGTGCGCAAACTTGTTGTTGATGATGTCGTGCAGCACCACGCCGCCCCAGGCATGCACGGCCTGGTTCACGTCTTCGCGCGCGCCCAGGCTGGTGATGATGATCGGCACCTTGTACTTGGCGCAGACCTGCATGTCGTGCTCCAGGCGGTCATTGCTCTTGTGCACGATCTGGTTGATGGCAAAGGGCGCAGCCGGCTTGTCGGGGTTGGCCTTGTTGTAGGCGGCCAGCGTCTCGGTGATCTCGGCCAGCCATTCATCCAGCAGCTCGGCGGGACGCGCGTTGAGCGCCGGCATGGAACCCACCACGCCGGCCTTGCACTGCTCGATCACGAGCTTGGGGTTGCTGATGATGAACAGCGGCGAGCCGATGACGGGCAGCGAGAGGTTCTGCAAGGCGGGGGGCAGCTTGGACATGGCAGGTGGGTTCCGGGTTGAAAGAATGGATGGATAAATCAGGTTCTCATGGGGCACCGGGCGCGCGCGCAATGCGCCGGCCCGGTCTGTCTCCCCCTGGTGCTCAGAATGCGTCGAGCGCCAGCTCCGTCACGCTGTTCGCACCCTCGACGATGCTGTCGCGCAGGCCCGGTGCCTTGACCAGGATGTGCTCGGCATAGAACTGCGCCGTGGTGATTTTTGCCTGCATGAAGGCTGCGTCCTGTCCCTTGTGCAACAGCTCCTGCGCCACCAGCAAGCTGCGCGCCAGTTGCCAGCCGGCCACCAGGTTGCCTGCGAGCATGAGGTAGGGCACGCTGCCGGCGAACACGGCGTTGGGCGAGCTCTTGGTGCCACCGGCCACAAAGCCGACCACGTCCAGAAAAGCCTGGCGCGCGGCGCTAAGGCGACGGGCCACGGCCTTGGCGGCGGGGCTGCCGTTGGCCAGCAGCTCGGCTTCGGTCTTCTCGATCTGCGCGGCAATGCCCTTGGCGGTCTGGCCGCCGTCGCGCGCGGTCTTGCGGCCCACGAGGTCATTGGCCTGGATGGCGGTCGTGCCTTCGTAGATGGTGAGGATCTTGGCGTCGCGGTAGTACTGGGCGGCACCGGTTTCCTCGATGAAGCCCATGCCGCCGTGCACCTGCACGCCCAGGCTGGTGACTTCCAGGCTCATCTCGGTGCTGTAGCCCTTGACCAAGGGCACCATGAATTCATAGAACGCGGCATTTTGCTTGCGCGCCTCGGCATCGGGATGGTGGTGCGCGGCGTCGTACGCGGCGGCAGCCACGGTGGCCATGGCGCGGCAGCCTTCGGTGTAGGCGCGCATGGTCATGAGCATGCGGCGCACATCGGGGTGGTGGATGATGGGTGCGCTGGCGGCGATGGAGCCGTCCACGGGGCGGCTCTGCACGCGGTCCTTGGCATAGCCCACGGCCTTCTGGTAGGCGCGCTCGGCCACGGCGATGCCCTGCACGCCCACGGCGTAGCGCGCGGCGTTCATCATGATGAACATGTATTCGAGGCCGCGGTTCTCCTGGCCCACGAGGTAGCCTACGGCACCGCCATGGTCGCCGAACTGCAGCACGGCCGTGGGGCTGGCCTTGATGCCGAGCTTGTGCTCGATGCTCACGCAGTGCGCGTCGTTGCGCGCGCCCAGGCTGCCGTCGGCGTTGACCATGAATTTGGGCACCACGAACAGGCTGATGCCCTTGACGCCCTCGGGCGCGCCCTGCACACGGGCCAGCACCAGGTGCACGATGTTGGCGGCCATGTCGTGCTCGCCATAGGTGATGAAGATCTTGGTGCCGAAGACCTTGTAGCTGCCGTCGGGCTGGGGTTCGGCACGCGTGCGCACCAGGGCCAGGTCGGAGCCGGCCTGGGGCTCGGTGAGGTTCATGGTGCCGGTCCACTCGCCGGTCACCAGCTTTTCGAGGTAGGTGGCCTTGAGCTCGTCGCTGCCGGCCGTGAGCAGCGCCTCGATGGCGCCATCGGTCAGCAGCGGGCACAGCGCGAAGCTCATGTTGGCGCTGTTGCACATCTCGATGCAGGCGGCGCCAATGGTCTTGGGCAGGCCCTGGCCACCAAAGTCGGCCGGGTGCTGCAGGCCCTGCCAGCCGCCTTCGCCGTACTGGCGAAAGGCATCCTTGAAGCCCGGGGTGGTGGTGACCACGCCGTCCTTCCAGCTCGAGGGGTTCTTGTCACCCTCGAAGTTCAGCGGAGCCAGCACGCCCTCATTGAACTTGGCGCACTCTTCGAGCACAGCCTGGGCGGTATCGAGGCCCGCGTCTTCAAAGCCGGGAATCTGTGCGATCTGTTCGATGTTGGCCAGGTGCTCGATGTCAAACAGCATGTCCTTGACGGGGGCGGTGTAGCTCATGGATGTCTCCGGGAAAAATTCTCAAAAAAAAGGCACCGCAAGCGATGCCTTTGTCTGGCAGGTTGGTGCCGTCAGGCCGCCTTACAGCGCCTTGACCAGCTCCGGCACGGCCGTGAACAGATCCGCCTCCAGCCCATAGTCGGCCACACTGAAGATCGGCGCCTCCGGGTCCTTGTTGATCGCCACGATCACCTTGGAGTCCTTCATGCCCGCCAGATGCTGGATGGCCCCCGAGATCCCGGCGGCGATGTACAGCTGCGGCGCCACGATCTTGCCCGTCTGGCCCACTTGCCAGTCGTTCGGGGCGTACCCGGCATCCACCGCGGCGCGGCTGGCACCCAGGGCAGCACCGAGCTTGTCGGCCAGCGGGGTCATCACTTCGTCGAACTTTTCCTTGCTCCCGAGGGCCCGGCCACCGGAGACGATGATCTTGGCGGCAGTGAGTTCCGGGCGGTCGCTCTTGGCGATCTCGCTGCCCACAAAGCTGCTCTTGCCAGCATCCGCCGTGGCGGCGGAGGTTTCGGTGGCTGCGCTGCCACCAGTGGCTGCTGCCGGGTCAAAGCCCGTGGTGCGCACGGTGATGACCTTGGTGGCGTCCTGGCTCTGCACGGTGGCAATGGCGTTGCCGGCGTAGATGGGGCGCTCGAAGGTGTCGGGGGAGACCACCTTGGTGATGTCGCTGATCTGCGCGACATCCAGCTTGGCCGCCACGCGGGGGGCGATGTTCTTGCCGCTGGCAGTGGCGGGGAACAGGATGTGGCTGTAGTTGGAGGCGATTGCGAGCACCTGGGCGGCCACGTTCTCGGCCAGGCCGTGTTCCAGGCCGGGGGCATCGGCATGGATGACCTTGGCAACGCCGGCGATCTGGCCGGCAGCAGCCGCAGCGCCACCGGCGTTGTGGCCGGCGATCAGCACATGGACGTCACCGCCGCAGGCGACTGCTGCGGTCACGGTGTTGAGCGTTGCGCCCTTGATGGCGGCGTTGTCGTGTTCAGCAATAACGAGTACCGACATTTAGATCACCTTCGCTTCGTTCTTGAGTTTCTCGACCAGGGCGGCCACGTCGGCCACCTTGACGCCGGCACCGCGCTTGGGCGGTTCGCTGACCTTGAGGGTCTTCAAGCGCGGAGCGACGTCCACCCCCAGGTCTTCGGGCTTGAGGGTGTCGAGTTGCTTTTTCTTGGCCTTCATGATGTTGGGCAAGGTGACGTAGCGGGGCTCGTTCAAACGCAGGTCGGTGGTGATGACTGCGGGCAGGGTCAGGGACAGGGTTTCCAGGCCGCCGTCGACTTCGCGGGTCACGCTGACTTTGTCGGCAGCCAGGTCCACCTTGCTGGCGAAGGTGGCCTGGGGCAGGTCGGCCAGGGCCGCCAGCATCTGGCCGGTCTGGTTGGCGTCGTCGTCGATGGCTTGCTTGCCCAGGATCACGAGGCCCGGTTGTTCCTTGTCCACCAGGGCCTTCAAGAGCTTGGCCACGGCCAGGGGTTGCAGGTCCAGGTCGGCGGGGGTTTCCACCAGGATGGCGCGGTCGGCGCCGATGGCCATGGCGGTGCGCAGGGTTTCCTGGCACTGGGCCACGCCGCAGGAGACGGCGATGACTTCGGTGACCAGGCCTTTTTCTTTCAGGCGCACGGCCTCTTCGACGGCGATTTCGTCAAAGGGGTTCATGCTCATCTTCACGTTGGCGATGTCCACACCCGTTTGGTCCGACTTGACTCGGACCTTGACGTTGTAGTCCACCACGCGCTTGACAGGGACCAAGACCTTCATTGCTGCGGCTCCTAGAGTTGGTTGAATTGACGTTTACGTAAACTGGAACATTCTATGCCGCAGTGCACCCCGAAGGGGGCAGGCCGGCGCCCCATCGGCTGCAGGGGCATAAAAAAGAACGATCGTGCTTTTTCGTGATTATAGGGCACTTGGCGAAGGACCCGATGTCTCGCCGGAGGCACCGGGCTGCACCACCCCGGACGACCCGCTCATACCAGGGGGCAGGCGACCGTCCTTGAACTGCACCACGCGCTGCGGGTACGGGATGTCGATGTTCGCGGCGCGCAGGCCATCCAGGATGGCGATGTTGATGGCCGAGCGCAGGTTGAGCGAGCCGGCCGAGGGGTCGCTGATCCAGAAGTTGAGGCTGAACTCGATACCATCGGGCGCGAAGTTGATGAGAAAGGCCACGGGCTCGGGCTCTTTGAGCACCCGGGGCTGCGCTGCGGCGGCAGCGCACAGGATGGCCTGGACCTGGCCCACATCACTGTCGTAGCCGACGATGATGTTGGTGGTGACGTTGAACTTGCGGTCGGCGTCCGAGAGGTTCTCCACGCGCTGGGTGATGAGCGTCTCGTTGGGCACGATGGACTCGCGTCCGTTGCCGGCGCGGATCAGGGTGTAGCGGGTCTTGATGTCGGTGATGCGGCCCTCGAAGCCATCGACGCGCACGTTGTCGCCGATGCGCAGCGAGCGCTCGAGCAGGATCACAAAGCCGCTCACGTAGTTGGAGGCCAGCTTCTGCAGGCCAAAACCCAGGCCCACACCGACCGCCCCGCCCAGCACCGACAGCGCCGTGAGGTCCACCCCCACGGCCGACAGCGCGAACAGCATGCCCACCAGCAGCAGCACGGCACGCACCGCATTGGCCGCCACCTTGCGCATGGACAGGTCGGTGACCGCGCCGGTGAGCACGCGTTTTTCGAACGTGGCCGAGATCCACAGCGCCGCCACCAGCACCAGGCTGGCGGACAGCGCGCCCTCGATCAGCGTGGCGACGCTGACGGTGGACTTGCCGAAGTTGAGGGTGATGCTGTCGAGCTCGCTGCGCACGGCGGGCAGCAGGCCCACGATCCAGAGCACCGCTGCCCCCCAGATGACCCAGGAGAAAAGGCCTTCGAGCAGGCGCACGAGGCCTGAGTTGGGAAAGGCCACGCGCAGCACGCGGGCGATGAAGCGGATCAGTGCCAGCGAGACCAGCATCGGGACTGCGATGCGCAGCACGAAGACCGGGTGGTAATGCTCCACCGCCAGGCGGCTGGCGAAGGTGAGGACCAGGGCGATCAGCGGGAAGAGCAGGCCGTCGATGGTGTTGCAGCCGATCCATACCGAGTCGGGGGGTTGGTTGCGGCCTATCAGTCTTGCGACGAACAGGGCGGTGGCGATGGCGGCGGCCAGGACGCCGAGTTCCAGCCAGACGCTGGAGTGGTTGAAGTCTGTCAGTAGTTTGTCGAGGATTTCCATGCTGTGATCGTCCGTGTCACGCAGGGACGATGGTGGTTGTTTGCTTGATTGAAGGGCAGAGGCCGGGTCTCGGCCCGGCGGCCGAGGTACTTGTTCTTTGCTTCGCCAAAGAAAAGTACCCAAAAGAAAGGCGACCCCGCTGCCCGTGTCCCCCTCGCCGGAGGCGAGGGGGCAGCCTGCGATGCTCGGTCCTGGGGTGTGCCGCAGAACTCGCTGCGTTCTTCGAACTCCGCTCAAACAGCTGCGGCAAGCATGACAACGATGCGCGTGTCCTTCGGCACGCGCTCACCCCAGGCCCTGTGCTTCTCGGCACGGTCAGAAGGGGGTGGGAGCGGGCTCCATACGGGCCATTGCTTCGCTCGGCCCCAACTGCCGCGCTGCGCTTCGGCCTTGTCGGCAGCGCGCAGCGCGTCACCGACACCCGGCGCGGCTGCGAAAGCAGCAGCCGGGTGGTACCCGCTCCCCACCCCTGCTGGCTGCGCCGAGAAGCGCAGGAGCTGGGGTGGGCGTGTGTGCCGAAGGACACACACGCTTCGTCGTCTAGCTCATCGCAGATGTTTGAGCGGAGTTCGAAGAACGCAGCGAGTTCTGCGATGCCACCCCAGGTCCGAGCATCGCAGGCTGCCCCCATCGCCCTCCGGGCGATGGGGGACGCAGACTGGGGGTCGCCTTTTCTTTGCCTTCTTTCTTTTGGCGACGCAAAAGAAAGAAGGTGCGCCGCCGGGCGCACATCCCGGCCTCCGCCCTTCAACAACGAAGAGAAGCAACCAGTGCCCATGGCCGCCCGATCATCACCTCCAGGAAGGAGCACGCTTTTCAACAAAAGCCCTAGCCCCTTCCTGAGCAGCCCCATCCATCATGTTCACCGCCATGGCCTGCCCCGCCAACTGGTAGGCAGCATCCATCCCCAACTCCCGCTGCTGGTACACCAACGCCTTGCCCATGGCCACAGCAACCCGCGGCTTCTGCAAGATGGACGCCACGAACTTCTCCACCTCGGCGTCAAGAGCATCAACAGACACCACCCGATTCACCAGCCCCTGCTCCAAGGCAGTGGCCGCATCGATGAAGTCCCCCGTCAGCAGCATCTCCATGGCACGCTTCGAAGGCACATTGCGCACCAACGGCACGCTGGGAGTCGCGCAGAACAAACCGTAGTTGATCCCGCTGGTCGCAAAGGTCGCGCTGTCGGCAGCGACCGCCAGATCGCACTGCGCCACCAGCTGGCACCCAGCCGCAGTCGCCATGCCCTGCACGCGCGCAATCACCGGCACAGGCAGCTTGTGGAGGGTGAGCATCATGCGGCTGCACTGCGCGAACAGCTGCTGGTACCAGGCCAGGTCCGGGTGGGCCGCCATGTCCTTGAGGTTGTGCCCAGCGCAGAAGGCCTTGCCCTCGGCCGCGAGCACCACCACGCGCGCGGTCTCGTCGCGGGCCACAGCGTCGAGCGCCTGCTGCAGTGAAGTGAGCATGTCCGAACCCAGGGCGTTGAAGCGGGCAGGATCGTTGAGAGTCAGGGTCACCACGCCTCGCGCATCGCGTTCTACGCGCAAGGGGTTCAGTGCTTCCGTCATAAGCGTTTCACATTTCTATCGAATCAAAGGTCGGCCAGCACACGCAGATGGGCTTCCACGCTGCGCGCCAGCGGCCCCATCACATAACCACCCTCCAGGCAGGACACGATGCGCCCTTTGGAGTACCGGCGCGCGATGTCTTTCACGCGCTGGGTGATCCAGGCATAGTCGGGCTCGGTCAGGCCCAGTTGGCCCATGTCGTCCTCGCGGTGGCCGTCGAAGCCGGCGCTCACAAAGACCATCTCGGGCTTGAAGGCCTCGAGCCGCGGGATCCACATCATCTCGATGATCTCGCGGATGTCCATGCCGCGCGTGTAGGCCGGCACCGGCACGTTGACCATGTTGGGGGCCGGGTCCTGGTCGCCGCTGTAGGGGTAGAACGGGTGCTGAAAAATGCTGATCATCAGCGCCCGCGGATCGTTGGCGAGGATGTCCTCGGTGCCGTTGCCGTGGTGCACGTCGAAATCGACCACTGCCACGCGCTGCAGGTTGTGGCGCTGCAACGCATACTTCGCGGCCACGGCCACGTTGTTGAAGAAGCAAAAACCCATGGCCTTGCTGCGGGTGGCGTGGTGGCCCGGCGGGCGCACGGCACAGAAGGCGTTTTCCAGCTCGCCGGCCATCACCGCATCGGTGGCGGCCAGCGCGGCACCGGCGGCGCGCAAGGCTGCCTTCCAGGTATGGGCGTTGATGGAAGTATCCGGGTCGAGCTGCGAATAGCTCGGGCCGCCAGCCAGGATCTCCTCGTTGAGCCGGTCGGACAGGCCGCGCATGGCGGCCACGTGCAGGCGGTCGTGGGCCAGCTCGATGTCGGCGAGCGACGCCTCGGGCGCCTCGCGGCGGTCCAGCGCATCGCCCACGCCGGTGATGAGCAGCCGGTCCTCGATGGCGTCGAGCCGCTCGGGGCACTCGGGGTGCCCGGGGCCCATTTCATGCTTCCAGCAGTCGCGGTGGGTGAAATAGCCCGTTTTGCTCACAGTCAATCCCCGTGTCTCGTCTTTTTCGGATAACGTCGCAACAAGATTTTCGGATAACGTCGCGCCATGACCATGAATGCCCAGCACAAAATCAAATCGCTTCTGGACCAGCTTAACACGGTGATCGTGGGCAAACAGGCCCAGGTACAGGACTGCGTGGCCTGCCTGCTGGCCGGCGGCCACCTGCTGATCGAGGACGTTCCGGGCGTAGGCAAGACCACGCTGGCCCATGCCCTGTCACGCACCTTCGGGCTGCAGTTTTCGCGTGTGCAGTTCACGGCCGACCTGATGCCCAGCGACCTGACCGGGGTGTCGGTGTACGAGCGCGGCAAGGAGTCCTTCGTGTTCCACCCCGGCCCGGTTTTCGCCCAGGTGCTGCTGGCCGACGAGATCAACCGTGCCAGCCCCAAGACGCAGAGCGCGCTGCTTGAGGCCATGGAAGAAAAGCAGGTGTCTGTGGAGGGCGAGACCCGCGCCCTGCCCCACCCCTTCTTCGTGATCGCCACGCAGAACCCGCACGACCAGTTGGGCACTTTTGCACTGCCCGAGTCGCAGCTGGACCGCTTTTTGATGCGCATCTCCATCGGCTACCCCGACCGCGCGGCCGAGCGCGTGCTGCTGGCCGGTGCCGACCGCCGCGACATGGTGGACTCCATGCTGCCCCAGCTGTCGGACGACGAGCTGGCCGAGCTGCAGCGCCAGGTGCTGGCGGTGCACACGGCCGACCCGCTGCTCAACTATGTGCAGGACCTGATCGCGGCCACGCGCTCGGGCCGCTGGTTCCTGCAGGGCCTGTCGCCGCGCGCCGGCATCGCCCTGGTACGGGCCGCCAAGGCGCAGGCCCTGATCAGCGGGCGCGACTATGTGGCGCCCGACGACGTGCAGGCCATCCTGCCCCAGACCATTGCGCACCGGCTGGTGCCCGTGGGCGATGCCGGCCGGGGCGCCGTCGAACAGGTGCGGGCCATGGTCGATTCAGTTCCTCTTCCCTGATGTCGACCACCGCCTCTCCAGGACCACACACGGATTCCGGTGCCGCCGCCGGCCGGCTGCGTGCCGCCCTGGCGGCGCTCAACCCGCTCACGCGCGTGCGCAAGCGCTTCGAGGCCTGGTGGATGGTGCGCCGGCCGCTGAGCGACACGCTCACGCTGACCCAGCGCAATGTTTACATCCTGCCCACGGGGGCGGGATGGATGCTGGCGCTCACGCTGCTGATCCTGCTGATCGCGTCCATCAACTACCAGCTCAACCTCGGCTACCTGCTGACCTTTCTGCTGGCGGGCAGCGCCGTGATCGGCATGCACATCTGCCACGCCACGCTGCGCGGCATCACCTTGCACCTCAAGGAGCCCGAGCCTCACTTCATGGGAAGCAGCGCGACCGTGGAGATCCAGGTCTCCAGCGAAAGCAAGAAGCCGCGCTATGGCATCGGCCTGGCCGTGCACGGCAGCGGCGGCGAGGCGCACCACTGGGCCTGGACCGACGTACCCGCGCAGGGGCGTTCCACCGTGCATGTGGCGTTTGCGCCCCCGCGCCGGGGGCTGCACCGCGTGCCCGTGCTGACGGCGGAGACCCGGTTTCCGCTGGGCACCTTCCGCGTCTGGACCTACTGGCGGCCGGCCGCCCAGGTGCTGGTGTACCCGGAGCCCGAGCTGCCCGCACCGCCGCTGCCCCCGGGCGAGCCACGCGGCGCCGGCACCGGCAGTGCGCCCTCGCAGGGCATCGGCGAATTCGACGGGGTGCGCGCCTACCGGCGTGGCGACCCGCTCAAGCTGGTGGTCTGGAAGAAGGCCGCCAAGACCCTGGGCACGGGCACCGACGACCTGGTGAGCCGCGACTCGCAGCAGGCCCAGCGCCACGAGCTCTGGCTGGACCCGGCGCTGGCCGCGTTGCCGGACCCCGAGGCCCGCATCTCGCGCCTGACCGCCTGGGTGCTGCAGGCCGACCGCCTGGGCCTGGACTACGGCCTGCGCCTGCCCGGCGTGGAGATCGCGCCCGACACCGGCACCGCCCACCGGCGCCGCTGCCTGGAAGCGCTGGCCCTGTGCTGAACTTCTGCCGCAAACCCGCCCTCCAAACCCATTGCCCTCGCCCCTTCTCCCGGAAACCCGACGCTCCATGAGCCTGCGCCAGACCCTCGTCTCCCTGCCACGCGACACGCGGGACACCCTGTTCCTGCTGTTCGCCACGGCCTGGGTGATCGCCCCCCAGGTCGCCAACCTGCCTGCCTGGGCCAGTGCCGTGGCTTTCGGCATGCTGCTGTGGCGCGGCTGGCTGGCCTGGAAGGCCCGCCCCCTGCCCGGGCGCTGGGTGCTCGCGGTGCTGGTGGTCGTGGCCGTGGCGGGCACGCTGCTCACGCACCGCACCATCCTGGGCCGTGACGCAGGCGTGACGCTCATGGTGATGCTGCTGACCCTCAAGACACTGGAGCTGCGCGCGCGCCGCGACGCGATGGTGGTGTTCTTCCTGGGCTTCTTCACGATGCTCAGCAATTTCTTCTTCTCGCAGTCGCTGCTCACCGCCGGGGCAATGCTGGTGGCACTGCTGGGCCTGCTCATGGCCCTGGTCAATGCCCACATGCCGGTGGGGCGCCCGCCGCTTTCGCAGACCTTTCGCATGGCAGGCACCATGGCCCTGCTGGGCGCGCCCATCATGGTGGCGCTGTTCATGCTGTTCCCGCGCATGTCGCCGCTGTGGGGCATGCCCAGCGACAACCTGACGGGGCGCAGCGGCCTCTCGGGCACGATGAAGATCGGGGACATGGCCGAGATTGCGCTCGATGAACGCGTGGCCATCCGCCTGCGTTTCGAGGGCGCCCCCACCGACATCCCCCAGCAGTCCACGCTGTACTTCCGCGGGCCGGTCATGGCCTCTTTCGATGGCCGGCAGTGGGTGGCCGAGCCGTTCCGCGAAGACAGCGAGTGGGCGGCCCGCGTGGCGGTACGCGCCAATCTGCAGACCAGCGGCCCGGCAGTGCGCTACGAGGTGACGCTGGAACCCCAGCGCCAGCCCTGGCTGATGGTGATGGAAGCCACGCCCAATGCCCCCGAGCTGCCCGGCATGCAGGCCTACATGACGCAGGACCTGCAGTGGATGACCACGCGCCCCATCACCGATGTGCTGCGCTACCAGGCGGTGAGCTACCCCCAATTCCGCCATGGCCCAGATGAGTCCGTGCGCCAGCTGCGCGTGTACACCGAACTGCCGCCCGGCTTCAACCCGCGCACCCTGGCCCTGGCGGCAGAAATGCGGGCCGACCCGGCGCTGGCCGGCGCCGGCACCCAGGCCCTGGTCAACGCCGTGCTGCAGCGCCTGCGCACGGGGGGTTATGGCTATTCGCTCGAGCCAGGCGTCTTCGGCGAGCACACGGCCGATGAGTTCTGGTTCGACCGCAAGGAAGGCTTTTGCGAGCACATTGCCTCGGCCTTCGTGATACTCATGCGTGCAATGGACATTCCCGCACGCATCGTCACCGGCTACCAGGGCGGCGAACGCAACCCGGTGGACGGCTACTGGACGGTGCGCAATGCCGACGCCCACGCCTGGGCCGAGGTCTGGATGCAAGGGCGCGGCTGGGTGCGTGTGGACCCTACCGGTGCCGTGGCGCCCGGCCGCGTGGGCCAGTTCCAGCGCCTGCGCGCACCCGACGGCGCCATTGCGGCCGCCATGGGCACGCTGAGCCCGGGCATGGTGCAGAACCTGCGCGCCGTCTGGGAGGCGGTGAACAATGGCTGGAACCAGTGGGTACTGAACTACAGCCAGAGCCGCCAGTTCGATCTGCTCAAGGCCCTGGGCTTCGAGTCGCCGAGCTGGCAGGACCTTTCCACCGTGCTGGGCATCCTCATCGTGATTGCCGCCAGCGGCGGCGGGCTCTGGACGCTGTGGGAGCGCAGCCAGCACGACCCCTGGCTGCGCCTGCTGGCCCGCGTGCGCCAGCGCCTGGCCAAGGCCGGCCTGCCGCTGCCTGAAACGCTGCCCCCGCGCTCCATGGCCCAGCAGGTGACGGCCCACTTCGGCGACAGCGCCAGCGGCGTGGCGGCCTGGCTGCTGCGGCTGGAGCAGGTACGCTATGCCCCCGAGCCTGCCCAGCAGTTCGGCGCCCTGCGCCGCGAATTCAACACCCTGCCCTGGCCCCCGTCTGCACGGGGCCGATGACCCCAAATCCATGCGCCTTTTGAAATCCGTTGCCATCGCCTGGGTGGCGATGGCCTGTGCACTGAGCACCCACGCCAACCCCTCCGCCAAGCCCGCCAAGTCGGCGAGCCCGAAGAAGACCGCCTCGAACACCACGGTCCAAGGCGGCGTGCCCTACGCCGGCCGCGCCGATGCCATGGCGTTTGCCGACGACCTGGCCGTCCGGCGCGGGCTGGACCGCGAATGGGTGCGCCAGGCCATCGGCCAGGCGCGCATGCTGTCCCAGGTGCCGCGCCTGATGCTGCCGCCCCCGGTGGGCACGCCCAAGAACTGGCGCGTGTACCGCAGCCGCTTCATCGACCCGGTGCGCATCCGCGCCGGTGTGCGCTTCTGGCAGGAGCACCGCGAGGCGCTGGAACGCGCCGAGGCCGAGTACGGCGTGCCGGTGGAGATCATCGTCGGCATCATCGGCGTGGAGACCATCTATGGCCAGCAGATGGGCAACTTCCGTGTCATGGATGCGCTGGCCACTTTGGCCTTCGACTTCCCCGACGCCCACCCGCGCGCCAAGGAGCGCCGCGAATTCTTCCAGCGCGAGCTGGAGCAGTTCCTGAGCCTCGCCAACCGCAGCAACATCGACCCCTTCGAGCCGCGCGGCAGCTATGCGGGTGCCATGGGCCTGGGCCAGTTCATGCCGTCGAGCTGGGTGCGCTATGCGGTGGACTTCGATGGCGATGGCCGCATCGACCTGTTCCGAAGCCCGGTGGATGCCATCGGCTCGGTGGCCAACTACTTCAAGGGCCACAACTGGACCACCGGCATGCCCACGCACTTTGGCGTGCAGTTCGACACCGCGCGGCTGCAGCTCGATACCTTGCTGGCCCCGGACATCCTGCCCACCTTCAGCGCCGCCAGCATGCAGGCCAAGGGCGTGGTGCTCGACGCCCCGGGCGCCCAGCACACGGGCCCCCTGGCGCTGGTGGAGCTGCAGAACGGCGGCGACGCCCCGACCTATGTGGCGGGCACGGAGAACTTCTATGCCATCACGCGCTACAACTGGTCGAGCTACTACGCCATGGCCGTGATAGAGCTGGGGCGCGAGGTGGCAGCGGCGCGGTAGCCCCGGTACCGGGGCCGCAGTTACCATGCGGCCTTTGTTTCCAGTCCCACTTCGATGTCCTCCATCGCCCAGTTCCCTCACCGCCCCCACGCCCGCCTGCCTAGCCTCGCCGCAGGTCTGCTCATTGCAATTGCCGCGCTGGCGCCTCTGGAAAAGGCCATCGGCCAGGCCCGCCCCGCAACACCGCCCGCAGCCTCCGGCACATCGGCCGCAGCGGTCAGCGATGCCACCCTGCAGGCCATCTTCGATGCCGAGCAGATTCCCGAGCGCATGCGCAAGATGATGCAGGCAGTGAACCAGGCGCAGCTCGATTCCGTGGAGCGCATTCCCGACCCGGCCGAGCGCGCGCGCAAGCGCAAGTCCTACGCCAGTGCCGAGCCGGTGCTGGCGCAGCATTTCGAGTGGCAGAGGCTGCGCCCCCTGATCGTGAAGACCTACCAGGCACACTATACGGAAGCCGATGCCCAGGCCCTGCTGGCTTTCTACCGGACGGCACCAGGCAAGCTGCATCTGGACAAGCTGCAGCCCGCCATGATCGAGGCCAGCCTGGCGCTTTCTCAATTCATGGACGAGCGGCTGGACGCCATTCTCGAAAGCAGCGATGCCCAGGGCCGGACCAATGGCCCCCGCCCGCTCAGACAGGCCCCCTGGCGTGCGGCCGATGCGCATGCGGCTGCAGCTGGTGACCTGGCCCGGCTGCTGATGCAGGAGGAGTTCAACGCGCGCATGCAGCGGCTCGAATCCGCCATGGCAGCGCAGATGGGCCAAATGCTGCCACCCGAGCTTGTCGCCAAGCAAAAGCAGTGGTTTGCCAATATCTCCCGGCGCATCCGCTCGGAGATCCGCTTCGACACCGTGCTGCCGCTGATCGTGGCCGAACTGAGGAAACACCTCTCAGAGGACGAACTGAAGGTGCTGCTCGCGACGGAGCGAAGCCCCGCGCGCGCAGCCCAACGCGCCAAAGAGACCGCAGCCGACGATGCCCTGGAAGCCCGCTTGAAGGACCATCTGCGCAACGAGATCTTCCCGGCGCTGCTGGCGGCCATGCTCGCTGCCGAAGACAGCACCCAGGCCGTGCCCGCCAGCAGCGAGGTCAAGCGCTGATCTGGCCGGGGCAGCCTCGACGCCTCAGGCGTGCCAAGGCTCCACCGCACCGCTGGCGACATCCGATCCGACATCCGTCCGCCACCCCAGCTGCGGCGCAATGAGCCGCGCCGTATCTTCCAGGATCTGCCGGTACTCCTCGGGCGCGAAGTCGTAGGGCAGCTCCAGCCTCAGCTCCTGCACCAGGGGCACGATCGGGTCCTCGCGCAGCCACTGCAGGATCTGCTCGCTCTGGCCCACCAGGTCGCGCGCGAACAGCGTGCGCCGCTCGCCCTGCGGCGCCAGGGTGCGCGCCTGCCGCGTGGCGGCCCAGGCCAGGTAGCGGGCGCGGGTGGAGGCGTCGGCCCCGTCCAGCGGCACGATCACCCGCCCCAGCGCCACGCGAGGCACGCTGCCCGGCGGCTGGTGCGCGCGCCAGCGGGCATGGAACAGGTCGAGCTGGGTGCGCTGCGCCTCGAAGAAATGCTCGGTCTGCTCGCCCCGGTTGATGTTGCCGATGAGCAGGTGGTAGCCCTGCTCGCCCGCCCACTGCGCCGAGCGCAGCGAACCCCCGCCGTACCACAGGCGCTGCGCCAGGCCCGGCGCGTAGGGCTGCAGGCGCGGCCGCTGGCGGCCTGCAGAGGATTCGACAAAGGTCTCCTCGTCCCCTATCAACTCGCCCTGCAGGTTGCGCCTCAGGCGCTCGACCCGCGCGTGCGAAAAATCGATGCCGCCCGCATCGCCGTCGAACAGCCGCTCGCCCAGCAGCGCGCCATAGGGCGGCGCCCCGGCGCTCAGGCCCACGTGCAGGCGCCCGCGCGAAAGCACGTCCACCGTGGCCAGGTCCTCGGCCAGGCGGAAAGGGTTCTCGTAGCCCATCTGCACCACGGCCGTTCCCAGGCCGATGCGCAGTGTGCGCTGGCTGGCGGCGGCGAGAAAGGTCGCGGCCGAGGACACTCCGCGCTCCAGGTGGCGCTGGCGCACCCAGGCGCTGTGGGAGCCTGTTCAATGCCTTTTTGAAGCCGCGTTGGAGTGCAATCGGGATGAGTGGATGCTTCGGATGCGCCGCATGGGCTCATGCCCATGCAAGCAGCCGG
>NZ_JBWKYR010000040.1:0-30576 GCF_059423865.1 Acidovorax sp. GW458-11-26-14-TSB4 | reverse complement strand
CGCCTTCTCTTTGGTGACTTTCTCTTGGCGGCCCAAGAGAAAGTTACTGCGCCGCCGGGCGCACATCCCGGCTCCCGACCTTCAACCAGGCAAACCGCGTGCTTCCAAAAAAGGACCAACGAACCAGATCAGTCCCCCATCACAACACCCTCACGCCGCGGATCAGCCCCCCCAAACCACAACTTCTTCCCATGCGCATGCCCCCGCGTGATGGCCTGCAACCCACTGGTCATGTTCATCTCCCGCACCTCCGCCCCCCGCGCCCGCAAGGTCTCCACGGTGAGCGGAGGGAAGCGCTTTTCCTCCAGCAGCGAAGGCCCGTTCATCGAACCGAAGTTGGGCAGGTTGATCGCCTGCTGCGGCATCAAGCCCCAGTTGAACACGCCGTACAGCGTCTTGGCCGTGTAGTGGATGATGGCCGCGCCGCCCGGGCTGCCGCCGCTCATGAGCAGTTCGCCGGTGGCCTTGTCGAACACCAGCGTGGGCGACATCGATGAGCGCGGCCGCTTGCCCGGCTGCACGCGGTTGGCAATCGGCTGGCCCTGGGCGTCGGCCGGGGCAAAGCTGAAGTCGGTGAGCTCGTTGTTGAGCAGAAAGCCCTTGACCATCTGGCGTGCGCCGAACTGGTCCTCGATGGTGGTCGTCATGGCCACGGCGTTGCCGAAGGCATCGACAATACTGATGTGGCTGGTGCCGTACTCGGGCTGGTCGGGCATGGGGGCGTAGCTGGTGGCCATGGCGCCAGGCTTGCCGGGCTGGGCGACCTTGAGGCTTTGCGTGCCGATGAGCTTGGCGCGCTCGGCCAGGTAGGCCGGGGCGATCAGGCTGGCCCAGTTGCCGGCGGGCGGCTGCACGAAGTCGGGGTCGGCCACGTACAGGGCGCGGTCGGCAAACGCCAGGCGTGCGGCGTCGGTGTACAGGTGCAGCCAGTCGGCCGTGGGCAAATCGTTTTCCAGCGGCATCGCGGCCGCATCGGTGTTCTTGAGGATGCCCAGGATCTGCGCGATGGCGATGGCGCCCGAGCTCGGCGGTGGGAAGCCGCACATGCGAAAGATCTTGCTGGCCACCGGGTAGTCGTGGCACAGGGGCTCGCGCTTTTTCGGCTGGTAGCCGGCCAGGTCGGCCATGCTGAGCTTGCCGGGGTTGGTGGGGTGCTTTTGCACCTTGTCCACGATGGCCTGGGCGATCTCGCCCTCGTGCAGGGCCTTGCTGCCTTCGGCCGCAATGCGGCGCAGCACGGCCGCCAGCTCGGGGTTGCGCAGGTTGAAGCCCACGTCGCGCGCGTCGCCGTCGGGCTTGTAGAAGTAGGCCGCCGCCACCGGGTCCTTCTTGAGGTGGGCGTCGGCTGCCGCCAAGGTGTTCAGCCGCGCGCTGACCTTGAAGCCGCCCTCGGCCAGGGTGATCGCCGGCTGGAACAGCGTGGCCCAGGGCAGCTTGCCATGCTCCTTGTGCGCCATCTCCAGCATGCGCACGGTGCCGGGCACGCCGACCGAGCGGCCGCCCACGACCCCATCGTGGAAGGGCACGGGTTTGCCGTCCGGGCCGAGGAACAGTTTTTCGTCCGCGGCGGCTGGCGCGGTTTCGCGGCCGTCATAGGCCTCCACCTTGGTGCCGGCGCTGTGCAGCAGGAAGGCGCCGCCGCCGATGCCGCTCGACTGCGGCTCGACCAGGGTCAGTACCATCTGCACCGCAATCGCCGCATCCAGGGCCGAGCCGCCGGCCTTGAGGATCTGGTAGCCGGCATCGGTGGCCAGCGGGTTGGCGGCGGCCACGGCGAACTTCTCGGTGGCCCAGCCGGGCTTTTCGGTGTAGCCAGAGGAGCCCTCGGGCTGGGCGGGTACCGTGTAGTCGAACCGGGGTGCACTGGCGCAGCCGGCCAGCAGCGCGGCCACGGCCAGCAGGGTCAGGGTGGGGGGTGTCTTGCGCATCGCTTGTCTCCAAGGGGCTGGGATCAAGCCATGGTAAGGCCCGCGCTCGGCCGCGGGGCGCTTTATTTACAGGATGCTACAAGCGCCCGAAAGGGTATTGCAGCGCCTGGCTCAGGCCGGCACTGGCCCGGCGCGCCGGTCCTCGACCACGAAGCGCGCCAGCGTGCTGGCCCCGCTGTCCTCGCGCAGCGGGTCGTCGAGTACGCGCAGGGTGGTGGTCCAGCGCGCGGGCGTGATGTCGGCCAGTCCGTAGCCACGCTGTTCGCAGCGCGCCAGCAAGACGTGGGGGCTGTTGCGCACGATGGCGTCCACCTTGTCCTGCGTGCTGCCCGAGCGCGAGCTGATGGACGTGCCGCAGAACTCGCTGGCGATCACCGGGGCATCGGGCCGCGCCGCGTCGGCCAGCACCCGGCATACATAGTTCTGGTGGATGTCGCCGCCCAGCAGCACGGTGTTGCGCGGTGCATGCTGGGTGATGGACTGCAGCAGGCGGGCGCGCGCGGTGGGGTAGCCATCCCAGCTGTCCGTGGACACGACACCCGAGGGGTAGTGGCGCGGCGAGAACAGGGTTTGCTGCGCGACCACGCTCCAGCGGGTGCGGCCGTCGCGGGCATCGGCGGCCAGGCCGGCGTCCAGCCACTGCTCCTGCGCCTTGCCCAGAAAGCTGCGCCCGGGCTCCGCCAGCTCGGCACAGTCCTTGGGGCGCACGGCACCGGCACCGCTGGCGCCTGCGGTGCGGCAGGCCTGCAGGCTGCGGTACTGGCGGGCATCGAGCACATGCAACTGCGCCAGTCGTCCCCAGGGCAGGCGGCGGTACAGCTGCAGGGCCGAATAGTCGCGCTGCACCAGGCTGGCGGCGCGCAAGGGCATGTTCTCGTAGAAGGCCTGCCAGGCGGCGCTGCGCTGGGCCACAAAGGCAGCGGCATCGCCCTTGCCGGTGTTGCCAGCGTAGTCGTTCTGCACCTCGTGGTCGTCCCAGGTCACCAGCCAGGGGCAGGCCGCGTGGGCGGCCTGCAGGGCCGGGTCGCTCCTGTACAGAGCGTAGCGGTCGCGGTAGTCGGCCAGGGTGGTGGCCAGGCGCAGGCCGTGCACGCGGGCCAGGCCCGAAGTGTCCTTGGGGCTGGCGTATTCGTAGATGTAGTCGCCCAGGAAAAGCACCAGATCCGGCGCGTCCGCTCGCACATGGCGCCAGGCCGCATAGTGGCCATGCTCCCAGCGCTGGCACGAGGCGAAGGCCAGGCGCAGGCGCTCGGGCAGGGCGTCTGCGGCGGGCGCGGTGCGTGTGCGGCCGGTGGCGCTCACCGCGTCGCCGTGAATGAAGCGGTAGTGGTACCAGCGGCCCGGCGCCAGGCCGGTGAGTTCCACGTGCACGCTGTGGCCCAGGCCCGGATGGGCCGTGGCCTGGCCGTGCTGCACGATGCGCCGAAAGCCCTCGTCGTTGGCCAGCTCCCAGCGCACTGTCAGGGGTGTGGCGGCCTGGCCGGGCTCTGTGGGAACGAGCCGGGTCCAGAGCACCACGCCATCGGCGCTGGGGTCGCCGCTGGCCACACCCAGGGCAAAGGGGTTGCCCTGCTGGCGCCGCGGCTGGGCCCAGGCCCAGCGGGGCAGGGTGGTGGCGGCCGCGCCGTGGGCGGCCAGCAGCAGGAAGGCGCGGCGCTGCTGGGGCGTCACCGGCGGGGGCTCATGCTGCCATGACCCGGTTCTTGCCTGAGCGCTTGGCCAGGTACATGCTCTGGTCGGCGCGCTTGATCGCGTCAAAGCTGGTCTCGCTGTCGTGCAATTGCGCCACGCCCGCGCTGAAGGTGATGAGGATCTTCTCGCTGCCCTGCAGGAAGAAGCGCGTGGTCAGCTCGCGCTGCAGGCGCGTCATGGCAGCCACCCCGGCGTCCACCGCGGTGTCGGGCAGCAGCAGCACGAATTCCTCGCCGCCATAGCGGGCCAGCAGGTCCTGCGGACGCATGACCTCGCGCGTGACCTGGGCCAGGTGCACCAGGGCGGCGTCGCCCACGCTGTGGCCCAGGCGGTCGTTGATGAGCTTGAAGTTGTCGATGTCCAGAAGCGCGAAGCACAGCGGCGTGCCCAGGCGCCGGGCGCGGGCGATCTCGCGTTCCATGGCCTCGTCCAGCCCCTTGCGGTTGAGGCTGCCGGTCAGCGGGTCGTGCCGCGCCTGGGCGCTGGCGCGGTCGAGCTCCTGCTGCAGCTTGGCGACCTCGGCGCGCTTGGCCTCGGTGCGCTCGCGCAGGTCCTGCAGCTCGGTATGGGTGAGCTTGGTGTCGAGCGCCATGCTGCGCGTGGCGGTCATCACCTCTTCGAGCACGGGGGCGATCTCCTGCAGGCTGCTGGCCTTGCCGATCAGGTCGGCGCAGCGCTCCATGGTGCCCTGGTAGGTGGTGCTCGACGCCGTGATCTGGGCCAGGCGTTCGATGAAGGTCGCCAGCAGCTCCTTCATCTGTTCCTGCGCCTCGACGGAGCGGGCCTTGGCCTCGGTCTGCTTGAAGATCACGTCCTTCAGGCGCAGCTGTATGTCGTCGAGCCGGCGCAGCGTGAGCGGCGGGGTCGAAGCGGTCATCAGCGCGTCTGCCTGGCCCTTGAGCCAGCGGTCGTCGGCGCTGAGCACGGAAATGTTCTCGAACACCATGTGCAGGAGCTCCAGCAGCCCGGCGCGGATGGCTGCCTGGTCCTCGGTGGCGAACGACAGCCGGTAGGTGAAGTTGCCCAGCATCAGCATCAGCGTGGGGATCAGCGGGGCGGGCTCGCGCAGAAAGGTGGTGAGCTGCGCGGCCATCTCGTGCACGCGCGCATCGTCCTCGCCCAGGGCGGGCAGGGTGTTGTCGATCAGCCGGGCGAGCAGCTCGGCCAGGTCCTCGGGCAGCGTGGCGGCGGGGGCGGCGGTGGGCAGTTCCACCGGCGACGCCGCGGCGGGGCTCAGGCCCAGGTTGGCATAGCCCACGAGCACGCTCTGCAGGCCGCTCCAGTCCTTGTTGGCGACGGCCTTCTCGAACTGGCCGAGCAGGCGCTTCTGCCCGGGCGTCTGGGCGGGAATCAGGCGCAGGATGCTGGAGAGCTGGGCTTCGGGAAACGGCGCCGCACTGCGCACACCGGCCACTTCATCGTAGATCGCCAGGTAGTTCTCGGGCGTCGGGGCGATCCGGCGGGTCGAGAGCTGCTTGAGCGTTTCGCGTGCGATTTCGTAGGGTTGACGATCGGCCATGGGCGGGCACCAGTAACAACAGGGGCTGCGATGAACCGCGAGTTTGACACAGCGCCATGCTTGCCGCCGCGAGCGCCACCCATGGCATCTGTTTTCGGTGTCGGTTGTTCATTGCGCTGTGTGCCACGCAGACCGCATGAAACTGGCGCGCCCAAGGCCAGTGCCCCCGCGCAAGGGCCGCCCCGCCGCGAAGGCGGCATATCCAGCGTTTGCGCTGGGGGCGTCCCCCTTTCAGGGGCAAGGCGCGAAGCGACTCAGGGGTGTTTCACTTCAGTTGACCATGACCAGCTTGCCCATCACGCCGCGCGAGCCCATGTGGGCATAGGCGGCGGGCAGTTCGGCCATGGGTATGGTGCGGTCGATCACCGGCTTGATCTTGCCCTGGGCGTACCACTGGGCCAGCTCGCCCATCATGGCGGCATTCGCCTTGGGCTCGCGCTTGGCGAAATCGCCCCAGAACACACCCACGATGGAGGCGCCCTTGAGCAGCGCCAGGTTGAAGGGCAGGGCCGGGATGGGGCCGGAGGCAAAGCCCACCACCAGGTAGCGCCCGCGCCAGGCGATGGAGCGGAACGCCGGCTCGGCGAAATCGCCGCCCACGGGGTCGTAGATCACGTCCGGGCCCTTGCCGTCGGTCAGGGTCTTGATGGCATCGCGCAGGTTCTCCTTGCCGTAGTTGATGGTGGCATCGGCCCCGATGGAGGTGCACAGTGCGCACTTCTCGTCGGTGGAGGCGGCGGCGATCACGCGCGCGCCCATGGCCTTGGCGATCTGGATGGCCGAGGTGCCCACGCCGCCCGCGGCGCCCAGCACCAGCACCGTCTCGCCGGCCTTCAGTTGCGCCCGGTCCACCAGGGCATGGTAGGAGGTGGCGTAGATCATGATGAAGGCAGCCGCATCCACGTGCGAGAAGCCCGGCGGCAGCGGCATGCACAGGGCGGCCGGTGCAATGGTGTGGGTGCCGAAGCCCCCGGTGCCCGACAGGCAGGCCACGTTCTGGCCCACCTGCAGGTGGGTGACGCCTTCGCCCACGGCCTGCACCACGCCCGCGTACTCCGAGCCGGGCACGAAGGGCAGCGGCGGCTTCATCTGGTACTTGTTCTGCACGATCAGCAGGTCGGGGAAGTTCAGGCTGGCGGCCTTGATCTCGATCAGCACCTCGCCGGCCTTGGGGGTGGGCGTGGGCAGTTCGGTCCAGGCCAGGGCCTCGACGCCGGTGGGGTTGGTGCAAAGCCAAGCGTGCATGGGGAAAGTCTCCTGTCAGTGATGCGCCGCATGATAGGCGCGGGGTCTTGCCCTGCGATGTCCCCCGAGCGACGGGGGGCCCCCTGCGCCTGCCGCGTCCTACAATCCCGAGGCAAACCCCGCTCCCTATCCATGAAGATCCTGATTTCCAACGACGACGGCTTCCAGGCCCCCGGCATCGTGGCGCTGCATGACGCGCTCAAGGCGCTGGCCGGCGTGGAGGTGGAAGTGGTCGCGCCCGAGCACAACAACAGTGCCAAGTCGAACGCGCTGACCCTGCATTCACCGCTGACCGTCAGCAAGGCGGCCAACGGTTTCCGCTATGTGAACGGCACGCCGGCCGACTGCGTGCACATCGCCCTCACGGGCCTGCTGGGCTACCGCCCGGACCTGGTGGTCTCGGGCATCAACAACGGCGCCAACATGGGCGACGACACCATCTATTCAGGGACGGTGGGCGCGGCCATGGAGGGTTACCTCTTCGGTGTGCCGGCGATCGCCTTCTCCCAGGTGGACAAGGGCTGGGGCGAGATCGAGGCAGCTGCCGCCAAGGCGCGCGAGATCGTGGAGCAGATGTTGCAGCAGAACCTGGTGGGCGAGACGCCCTGGCTGCTCAACGTGAACATTCCCAACCTGCCGCTTTCCGTGATCAAGCCCATCAAGCTGTGCCGCCTGGGGCGCCGGCACGCGGCCGAGCGCGTGATCGTGCAGGAAAGCCCGCGCGGCGAGGCCATGTACTGGATCGGCAATGCGGGCGCGGCCAAGGACGATGCCGAGGGCACGGATTTCCATGCCACGGCGCAGGGGCATGTGGCCATCACCCCCCTCAAGGTGGACCTCACGGACCACGACAACCTGGGCTACTGGGCGCAGACCGCCTCGCAGCTCGTGGCGGGCATGTGATGCAGCGGCGTCCGGGCTTTCCCGCCAGGCTCCCGGGCAGCGGAGCACCGGCTCCACGCCCGGCCGTACCGGGCGCTGGTGCAGGCATCCCCAAGGGCGCCGGTGCCGGGCTGGGCCAGCGGGCTGCGGCCGCCACTGCCGTGGGCGTGGGGCTCGATTCGGCAGCCGTGCGCAACCGCATGGTGCAAAAGCTCGCGTCCGGGGGCATCACCTCGCCGGCCGTGCTGCAGGCCATGGCGGCGGTGGAGCGCCACCGCTTCGTGGACAGCGGCCTGGTCAACCAGGCGTACGAAGACACCAGCCTGCCGATTGGCCTGGGGCAGACGATTTCCAAGCCCAGCGTGGTGGCGCGCATGTGCGAGCTGCTGCTGGCGGCCGAGAGCGCGCGCCCGTCGGGGCTTGGCCGGGTGCTGGAGATCGGCACCGGCTGCGGCTACCAGGCGGCCGTGCTGGGACAGCTGGCGCGCGAGGTGTACACCATCGAGCGCCTGCGCGGCCTGCACGATAAGGCGCGCGACAACCTGCGCCCGTTTCGCCTGGCCAATGTGCACCTGATGCTGGGCGACGGCATGCTGGGATATGCCAAGGGGGCGCCCTATGCCGCCATCATTGCCGCAGCCGGCGGCGACGCCGTACCGCAGGAATGGTGCGACCAGTTGGCGGTGGGCGGCAGGCTGGTGGCACCCATGGCGGTGGCCGGCGGCCAGCAGATGTTGCTGGTGATTGACAAGACCCCACACGGGTTGAAACAAAGCGTGCTCGAGCCGGTTCATTTTGTCCCTCTAAAATCGGGGATTGCCTGAAGGGAAATTGCTTATGTTGGTATCGCGTGGTCTGGTTGCAGGGTTTACCGTGGCGTTGCTGTTGGTGGGCTGTGGAACCCGCATGACCAAAGCGCCTGTGGAAGACCGGGGCACCTATGCCAGCAACACGCTGCCACCCTCCGCCGCGCAGCCCGGCGTGGTGGCCGCGCCCATCAAACCCCTGCCCGGGGCCGAAAACGCCGGCAAGCCGGGTTACTACACCGTCAAGCCTGGCGACACCCTGATCCGCATCGGTCTGGAGAACGGCCAGGGCTGGAAGGACATCGCGCGCTGGAACAACCTGACGAACCCCGATCTGATCGAGGTGGGCCAGGTGCTGCGCGTCATCGCGCCCGGCGCGACCCCGCCGCCCGTGATCGCCGCCGACACCGGCGTGGTCACGCGCCCGGTGACGTCCACCACCATCACCCCCGCGGCGCCGGTTGCAACGCCTCTGCCACCCGCCTCCACCGCCAGCGGTGCCAAGCCGCCCACGCCAGCGGTGGCCGCTGCGCCAGCACCCAGTGCGGGCGAAGACGACCTGAACTTCATCTGGCCCGCATCGGGCTCGCTGCTGGCGGGCTTCGACGAGGCGCGCAACAAGGGCTACGACATCTCCGGCAAGGCCGGCGATGCGGTGCTGGCGGCAGCGGATGGCCGCGTGGTGTACTCCGGTGCCGGCCTGCGCGGCTATGGCAACCTGGTGATCCTGAAGCACAACAACACCTTCCTCACGGCCTACGCGCACAACCAGACGCTGCTGGTCAAGGAAGACCAGTCCGTGCGCAAGGGCCAGAAGATCGCCGAGATGGGCAGCACCGACGCCGACCGCGTGAAGCTGCACTTCGAGATCCGCCGCAACGGCAAGCCGGTGGACCCTGCGCGCTACCTGTCGGCGCGTTGAGCGCCGTGGTGGCGCCCGCCCAGGTCCCCGCATCGGACCCGCCCGGCCCCGACGAGGAGTGGTCCGGCGAGGAGGTCGGTGGTGCCGACGAGGTCGAGGTGCGCCAGGTGCAGGCTGGCGCAGCGCAGCACGGCCTGCGGCTGGACCGTGCGCTGGCGGATCTGGTCCCCGAGTTCTCGCGCAGCTATTTGCAGCAACTGCTGGCCCAGGGCCTGCTGCGCCTCAATGGCCAGCCTGCCACCAAGCCGTCCCACAAGGTCAAGGCCGGGGATGCCCTGGTGCTGGAAATGCGCCCCACGCAGCAGAGCCAGGCCTTCCGGCCCGAGGCGATGCCCATCGACGTGGTGTACGAGGACGAGCACCTGCTGGTGGTCAACAAGCCCGCCGGCCTGGTGGTGCACCCGGCCCCGGGCAACTGGAGCGGCACCTTGCTCAACGGCCTGCTGGCGCGCGACGCCAAGGCGCTGCTGGTGCCGCGCGCGGGCATCGTGCACCGCCTGGACAAGGACACCAGCGGCCTGATGGTGGTGGCGCGCGAGCGTTCCACCATGGACGCCCTGGTGACCATGATCGCCGCGCGCAGCGTACACCGCCAGTACCTTGCGCTGGCCCACAAGCCCTGGAAGGGCGCGGCCCGCCGCACGGTGCAGGAGCCCATTGGCCGCGACCCGCGCAACCGGCTGCGCATGGCCGTGGTGGACCTGGCCAGCCATGCCGGCAAGCCGGCGCGCACGGATTTCAGGCTGCTGGAGGGCGCGGACGAGGGCTGCTGGGTGGAGTGCACGCTGCACACCGGCCGCACGCACCAGATCCGCGTGCACATGGCCTCCATCGGCCATCCGCTGGTGGCCGACGTGCTCTACGGTGGCACCCCGGTGGAGGCCTTGCAGCGCCAGGCGCTGCACGCCTTTCGCCTGGCATTCACGCACCCGGTCACGGGGCAGCCGCTGGAACTGCATGCGCCGCTGCCCCAGGACATGGTCGATGCACTGTCTTTCTGGGGCCTGCGGTACAATGGCGCATAGCGAAACGCAGTATCTGTGTTTCCAGGCCTGACCGGCCCCGGGGCGTGCACACCGCGCCCTGAACCCGTAGACGGAATCCCGCCGGGCCCCATGTCGCACCAGCGGCCGCGCAGTATGCGCCCCTTGATGGATGATGAATCCCTGCTGCTGGAGCGGCCCCTGTCACGGCACGTGCCGCCCTTTTTTCCCGGAATCGCTGAACCATGAACACGGTGGATGCCAAGCGGGTCCTTGAGACTGCCCTGATCTGTGCGCAGCAGCCTGTGCCGCTGCGCGAGATGCGGGTGCTGTTCAATGACGCCCTGGGTACGGACACGCTCAAGCTGCTGCTGCTCGACCTGCAGCGCGACTGGGCCCACAAGGGGGTGGAGCTGGTGCAGGTGGCCACGGGCTGGCGCCTGCAGAGCCGCCCCGAGATGCGCGAATACCTGGACCGGCTGCACCCCGAGAAGCCGCCCAAGTACACGCGGGCCACGCTGGAGACGCTGGCCATCATTGCCTACCGGCAGCCGGTGACGCGCGGGGACATCGAGGACATCCGCGGGGTGACGGTCAACAGCCTGATCATCAAGCAGCTCGAGGACCGGGGCTGGGTCGAGGTGATCGGCCACCGCGAGACGGTGGGCCGGCCCTCGCTGTTCGCCACCACGCGCCAGTTCCTCGATGACCTGGGCCTGGCCTCGCTGGACCAGCTGCCCATGCTGGAGGACGCCTCGGGCCACGCCAATGTGCTGGAGGCCATGGCGGCCGCAGCGCAGGGGCAGCAGGCGGTGATCGAGGAAGAGGGCGCCGCGGACGACGCGCAGCCGCCTGGGGGCGATGCCCCGGCGGCATCGATTGCCGAGTCGGCCAATGGCGATGCCGCGGCCGAGCCTGTTCAGCAGACCCTGGCCGGTCTGGAAGGGGAGGCTTTGCCCGATGGGGATGCCGATGCTGAAGACAACGATGGCCATGGCGATGATGATGACGATGGGCTCGTTGCAGCAGCAGCTGCGTGGGCGTTGGACGCCGCCGAGGTCCTGCTGCCGGACGATGCTTCGGGCGAGGCCGTGGGTGGTGGGGCTGCGCAGTCGCAAGAGCCGTCAAGGCCCGACCCCGATAGCCATGTGGTGGCCGGCGACGATGCGGCCCAGGTCAGCACCGCTTCGGGTGCGGACGATTTGAACGAGACGGAGCGGGGCGACGATGTTCCCCGTGACGATGATGACGATGCCCCACAGGGCGTCCAGGGAAAGCTTTCATGAACGACGATTC
This sequence comes from Acidovorax sp. GW458-11-26-14-TSB4, assembly GCF_059423865.1. Classification (NCBI taxonomy): domain Bacteria; kingdom Pseudomonadati; phylum Pseudomonadota; class Betaproteobacteria; order Burkholderiales; family Comamonadaceae; genus Acidovorax; species Acidovorax sp. GW458-11-26-14-TSB4. Next base: position 19,303 of record NZ_JBWKYR010000040.1, on the reverse strand, counting down.
GACGACCCCCGACCCCGCCACCGCTGGTGCGGAGGCTGCCATGCCCCCCGCCAAGCCACGCCGCGCTCCGCGCAAGAAGGCGGCGCCTGCCGACGCAGCGCCTGCCGCCGCGGATGAGGCTGCCAATGCCGTGGCTTCGGTCGAGGCGGCGCAGCCGTCTGCCGAGGAACTGCCTGCCGCGGTGAAGAAGCCGCGCAAGCCCCGCCAACCCAAGAAGGTGGCCGAGGCAGCCGAGGAGGTGCCCGAGGTGCCGGCCCCGCAGTTGACGGTGCAGGACGAACTGCCCCTGGCCCCGCCTGCCGCTGCGCAGGAGGTGGCGGTGGAGGCTGTAGCGGCCGCACCGGTGCCCATGGTGGCGGCTGCGCCCGCCGTGCTGGTTGACCGAGCACCCGGCGCGCGCATCTATGGCGATGTGCCCGATGCGGCGGTGGACGAAGCTCCCGCGGCAGAGGCCGGCGGCGGCGACGAGGGGCCGGGCGGCCCGCGCGAGGGGCGGGCGCGCAAGGACGGGCGGGACCGCAACAAGGCGGCCGGGCGCGAAGGCGCCCGGGAAGCTGCAGGTGGCGGTGGCAAGGGTGGCCAGCAGGGCAAGGGCGGCAAGCCGCAGCGCGGCGTACCGGGCTACCAGTTCGAGGACGTGGTGTCCGGCCAGTTCGATGCGGACGAGGAGTCCGACGAGGCCGTGCCCCTCAAGCGCGTGCTGCTGCCCCAGGTGGAAACGCCCAAGCTGCACAAGGTGCTGGCCCAGGCCGGCCTGGGCTCGCGCCTGGAGATGGAGCAGCTCATCCTGGAAGGGCGCATCTCGGTCAATGGCGAGCCGGCCCACATCGGCCAGCGCATCCAGTTCGGCGACCAGATCAAGGTCAACGGCAAGCCCATCCGCTTCCGCATCGACCCGCCGCCAGCGCGCGTGATTGCCTACCACAAGCCTGTGGGCGAAGTGGTCTCGCACGACGACCCGCAGAACCGCCCCACCGTGTTCCGCAAGCTGCCGCGCCTGCAACAGGGCAAGTGGCAGTCCGTGGGCCGGCTGGACCTGAACACCGAAGGCCTGCTGCTCTTCACCAGCTCGGGCGAACTGGCCAACAAGCTCATGCACCCGCGCTTCGGCCTGGAGCGCGAGTACGCCGTGCGCGTGCTCGGCGCCCTGAGCAATGAAGAAAAGCAAAAGCTGATCGAAGGCGTGCGCCTGGACGACGGCATGGCTGCCTTCGGCTCCATCGAGGACGGTGGTGGCGAAGGTGCCAACTGCTGGTACCGCGTGACCATCTCCGAAGGGCGCAACCGCGAGGTGCGGCGCATGCTGGAGTCGGTGGGCCATGCGGTCAGCCGCCTCATCCGCATCCGCTATGGCGCCATGGTGCTGCCGCGCGGCCTCAAGCGCGGCGCCTGGCTGGAACTCGACGAGGGCGACATCCGCGCGCTGGCGCAGGCCGCAGGCGGCGGCCGCGAACCTGGCCAGGGCCGCCCGGAGGGGGCTGCCGGCGAAGGCGCTGGCCAGGGGCAGGGCAAGCGGAGCAACAACAACCGGGGCCGTGGCGGCCCGCGTGGCGACGGCAGCCGCCGCGACCAGCCTCCGGGTGCCAACGCCTTCGGCAACGGCCCGCGCGGCCAGAAGCCGCGCCGCGATGGCGGCGGCGGTGGTGGCCGGGGCGGCAACGGCGGCGGCCGTGGCAACGGGAATGGGGACGACCGCCCGCGCGGCGCGGCCCAGCCCGATCCGATGAAGACTTCGGTGGGCTATATCGGCTCGGACAGCCTGTCCCGCCATCGCCAGGCCCAGCGCGGCCCGGGCGGGGGTGGCGGCGGCTCGCGCCGGGGCGGCCGAGGCCGTTGATTCACAGGGGTTACCCGGCGCACGGTTAGAATCGAGGGTTTTGTCCAGTGGGCAAAAGAATCCGCACCGTTTATATCCATCCAATCAGGAAAATCACCATGGCAATCGAACGCACTCTCTCCATCATCAAGCCTGACGCAGTCGCCAAGAACGTGATCGGCCAGATCTACGCCCGTTTCGAAGCCGCCGGCCTGAAGGTCGTGGCTGCCCGCATGGTGCACCTGTCGCGCCTGGAAGCCGAGCAGTTCTACGGCGTGCACAAGGCACGTCCCTTCTTCAAGGACCTGGTCGACTTCATGATCTCCGGCCCCGTGATGATCCAGGCCCTGGAAGGCGAGAACGCCATCCTGAAGAACCGTGAACTGATGGGCGCCACCGACCCCAAGAAGGCAGAAGCCGGCACCATCCGCGCCGACTTCGCCGACAGCATCGACGCCAACGCCGTGCACGGTTCGGACGCTGCCGAAACGGCTGCCGTGGAAGTGGCCTTCTTCTTCCCCGGCCTGAACATCTACTCCCGCTGAGATGGTGGTCCCCATGCTTGAGCCCACCCCGGTAGGGCGGCCGCACCATGGGGACGACTGCGAGCGGTTACCCGAAGGGACGCCGCTATGACGACCACGATCGAAACGACCGCCGCGGTGAACGCCGTTCCTGCCGCCAAGGCAGCGGCGACCACCGCCACCACGACCAACCTGCTCGAGTTCGACCTTGACGGCCTGGCCGCCTTCTGCGAGAAGCTGGGTGAGAAGCGCTTTCGCGCGACCCAGCTGTTCCGCTGGATCCACCAGCGTGGCGCGCACGACTTCGACGCCATGAGCGACCTGGCCAAGGCCCTGCGCGACAAGCTCAAGGGCTGTGCGCACGTGCAGGCGTTGCCGGTCATCACCGAGCATGTCTCGGCCGATGGCACCGTCAAGTGGCTGTTCGACGTGGGCGATGGCAATGCGGTCGAGGCCGTCTTCATCCCTGAGGACGACCGCGGCACGCTGTGCATTTCCTCCCAGGCCGGCTGCGCCGTGGGATGCCGCTTCTGCTCCACCGGCCACCAGGGCTTCAGCCGCAACCTCACCACCGGTGAGATCGTGGCCCAGCTGTGGTTTGCCGAGCATGCGCTGCGCAAGCGCCTGGGCAAGAGCGAACGCATCATCTCCAATGTGGTGATGATGGGCATGGGCGAGCCCCTGCAGAATTACACGGCCCTGGTGCCAGCCCTGCGCGTGATGCTGGACGACCATGCCTATGGCCTGTCGCGCCGCCGCGTGACGGTGTCCACCTCGGGCGTGGTGCCCATGATCGACCGGTTGGCCCAGGACTGCCCGGTGGCGCTGGCCGTTTCGTTGCATGCGCCCAACGATCCGCTGCGCGACAACCTGGTGCCGCTGAACCGCAAATACCCGATCGAAGAACTGCTGGCCGCATGCAACCGCTACCTGGAGCATGCGCCGCGCGACTTCATTACTTTCGAATACTGCATGCTGGACGGGGTCAATGACCAGATCGAGCATGCGCAGCAGCTGATCGACCTGGTCAAGCCCGCGCGCGGCGAGGGCGTGCGCTGCAAGTTCAACCTGATCCCGTTCAACCCGTTTCCCGCGTCGGGCCTTTTGCGTTCTTCGCAGGCGCAGGTGATGGCCTTTGGCAAACTGCTGAGCGACGCGGGCATCGTGACCACGGTGCGCAAGACGCGCGGCGATGACATCGACGCCGCCTGCGGCCAATTGGCCGGCGACGTCAAAGATCGCACAAAAGCGGCGGAACGCATGGCCAGACAGCGCACAATCGCGCTCAAACCGGTGACCTGACACATCAAACTTGAAGGAGGCTCTACATGGTGGGATTGGCTGAACGCTGGCAGTGCATGGGGCGCTTTGCGCTCCTGGCCTGCGGGGTGGTGGCGTGCATGGTGGGGCTTTCGGGCTGCACCACCACCAGCAGTGGCGGTGCATCGGCCAACCAGGGCAGCAACGCGGTCTTCACGCCCTCCGATGAGCCCGAGGCGCGCCGGCGCGCGCGCATCCGCCTGGAGCTGGCCACCAATTACTTCGAGAACGGGCAGACCACCGTGGCCCTCGACGAGGTCAAGCAGGCCCTGGTGGCCGACCCCACCTATTCCGACGCCTTCAACCTGCGCGGCCTGATCTACCTGCGGCTCAACGAGTTCGGCCAGGCCGAGGAAAGCTTTCGCCGCGCGCTCGGTCTGCGCAGCAACGACCCCAACCTGCTGCACAACCTGGGCTGGCTGCACTGCCAGCAGCGCAAGTACGCCGAGGCCGACCAGAGCTTCGTGACGGCGCTGGCCAACCCGGCCTATACGGCGCGCGGCAAGACGCTGATGGCGCGCGGCCTGTGCCAGGTGGAAGCCGGCCAGGTGGCCGAGGCCGAGCAGTCGCTGCTCAAGGCCTATGAGCTCGATGCGTCCAACCCCGTGGTGGGCTACCACCTGTCCAATCTGCTGATGCGCCGCAATGAGCTCACGCGGGCGCAGTTCTACATCCGCCGCCTGAACAACAGCGAGTTCGCGAATGCAGAAACGCTGTGGCTGGGCATCAAGGTCGAGCATGGCCTGGGTGACACGGTCGCCCTGCGCCAGTTGGGTGATCAATTGCGCAGGCGCTTCCCGGAAGCGCGTGAGACGGGTGCCTATCAGCGTGGGGCTTTCAATGAGTGATTCGGTGGCAGGGGTTTCGGTGCACGAAGAAGTACCAGGGGCGGCAGGAGGGCGCACGGCAGGGGCCCTGCTGCGCGAGGCGCGCATGGAAGCGGGCCTGCACATCGCGGCGCTGGCCGTGGCCCTGAAGGTGCCGGTCGCCAAGCTGGAAGCCCTGGAGGCCGACAATTTCGCCATGCTGCCCGACACGGTGTTCGTGCGCGCCCTGGCATCGAGCGTGTGCCGTACCCTCAAGATCGATGCGGCGCCCATCCTGGCGCTGCTGCCGCAGAGCAAGAGCCCGCGCCTGGTGGCGGGCAATGCCGGGATCAATGCGCCGGTCAAGGGCAGCAGCTCCAGCGCTGGCAATGGCTCCTTTGCCCCGGCGTCCTCGGGCGGCAAGAAGTCCTGGGCCATCACCGTGGTGGTGCTGGCCTTGCTGGTCGGCGCGCTGGCCATCATGTTCGTGCCGGCCGACCGCAACCCGTTCGGCGGCAGTGCGGGCGACGATGCGCCGAGCGCTCCTCCGGTGTCCGCCCAGGAACCCCAGCCCCCGGTGGCTGCGGCTTCGGACCCGGCCGCGGCTGCGCTGCCCACCACGGCTGCGGTGACCGCGCCGGCTTCGGCCCCTGCCGTCAGCCCTTCCGCACCTGCAGCAGCCGTGGCGGCCAGTGCTGCAGCGGCACCGGCCGTGGCCGCTGCGGCGTCGGCCCCCGATGCGGCTGCGGTATCGGCCTCCAGCGTGCTGACCTTGAGCGCGCGCGGCGCCTCCTGGGTGCAGGTGCGCGACGCCAATGGAACCATTGCGCTGGAGCGCAATCTGGCAGTGGGTGAGTCGGTGGCCGTTTCGGGCGCGCTCCCCCTGAAGGTGGTGGTCGGCCGGGCCGATGTGACCGATGTGTTCGTGCGTGGCAAGCCGTTCGCGCTGACCACCATTTCGCGCGAGAATGTCGCGCGCTTCGAGGTGAAATAAGTGGACGAAAAGCTCCTGACCGATCTGGCCCCGGTTGCCATTGCCCAGCCCGCCCCCCGGCGCTCCCGCCAGGCCCGTGTGGTCTGGGGCTCGCGCGTGGTCACGGTCGGGGGCGACGCGCCGGTGCGCGTGCAGTCCATGACCAACACCGATACGGTGGATGCCATCGGCACGGCCATCCAGGTCAAGGAACTGGCGCAGGCCGGCTCCGAGTTCGTGCGCATCACGGTGAATACGCCCGAGGCGGCCCAGGCCGTGCCCTACATCCGCGAGCAGCTCGACCGCATGGGCGAGACCGTGCCGCTGGTGGGGGATTTCCACTTCAATGGCCACCGGCTGCTGACGGACTACCCGGACTGCGCGCAGGCGCTGTCCAAGTACCGCATCAACCCCGGCAACGTGGGCAAGGGCGACAAGCGCGACCGCCAGTTCGGCCAGATGATCGAGGCCGCCATCCGCTGGGACAAGGCCGTGCGCATCGGCGTGAACTGGGGCAGCCTGGACCAGGAACTGCTGGCCCAGCTGATGGACACCAACAGCCGCCGTGCCAAGCCCTGGGAAGCGCGCCAGGTGATGTACGAGGCGCTGATCACCTCGGCCATCGAGTCGGCACGCCGCGCGGAGGAAATGGGGCTGAACGGCGACCAGATCATCCTGTCGTGCAAGGTCAGTGGCGTGCAGGACCTGATTTCCGTCTACCGCGCCCTGGCGCAGCGCTGCGACTACGCGCTGCACCTGGGGCTGACCGAGGCCGGCATGGGGACCAAGGGCACGGTGGCTTCCGCCACGGCGCTTTCCATCCTGCTGCAGGAGGGCATTGGCGACACCATCCGCGTGTCCCTCACGCCGCAGCCCGGCGAGGCCCGCACGCAAGAGGTGGTGGTGGCCTCCGAGATCCTGCAATCGCTGGGTTTGCGCGTCTTTGTGCCCAGCGTCACGGCCTGCCCTGGTTGTGGCCGCACGACCAGCACCACCTTCCAGGAACTGGCCAAGCAGATCGACGACTACCTGCGCGCGCAGATGCCGGTCTGGCGCGTCAAGTACCCGGGCGTGGAGAAGATCAAGGTCGCGGTGATGGGCTGCATCGTCAACGGCCCGGGCGAAAGCAAGCACGCCGACATCGGCATCAGCCTGCCCGGTACCGGCGAAGCACCGGCGGCGCCTGTCTTCATCGACGGCGAGAAGGCCATGACCCTGCGCGGCGAGAACATCGCCAACGAATTCCACCAGGTGGTCGAAAACTACATCGAGAAGCGCTTCGGCGGCTCCCATCCGGTGGCTGCGCCGGCGGTGGATGCGCCCGACAGCGCACTCGCCTGACCTGGCGGCGGCCGACGCCCCTGCGACAATCGCACCCTGCGGGCCTGAACGGCCCAGCGAGGCGGCTCCCGAAAGCCGCCTCCCGTATCCCTATCCAACTGGAAGCCCATTGCCGTGAGTAAAGACGTATCCGCCGCTGCCGCCGCCAAACCCGAGAAGCTGGTGGCGGTCAAGGGCATGAACGACATCCTGCCGCCCGATTCCGCCCGCTGGGAGTGGCTGGAGGACAAGGTGCGCCAGCTGATGGCGCGCTATGCCTACCGCAACATGCGCACGCCCATCGTCGAGCCCACGCCGCTGTTCGTGCGCGGCCTGGGCGAGGTCACCGACATCGTCGAGAAGGAGATGTACTCCTTCGAGGACCGCCTGAATGGCGAACGCCTGACCCTGCGCCCCGAGGCCACGGCCGGCGTGGTGCGCGCCGTGGTCGAGCATTCCATGCTCTACGAGGGCGGCAAGCGCCTGTACTACATGGGCCCGATGTTCCGCCACGAGCGTCCCCAGCGTGGCCGCTACCGCCAGTTCCACCAGATCGGTGCCGAGGCCCTGGGCTTTGGCGGCCCCGAGGTGGATGCCGAGCTGATCCTGCTGGCCAATGCGCTGTGGAAGGACATCGGTCTCACCAACGTGCGCCTGGAGCTCAACAGCCTGGGCCAGCCCGAGGAGCGCAAGGCGCACCGTGCGGCGCTGATCGCTTACTTCGAGCAGAACATCGACCAGCTCGACGAGGAGGCGCGCCGCCGCCTGCACGCCAACCCGCTGCGCATCCTGGACACCAAGAACCCGGCCATGCAGGCGCTGGTGAATGCCGCGCCCCGGCTCATCGACTTCCTGGGTGCCGAGTCGCTGGCCCACTTCGATGCGGTCAAGGCCATCCTGGACGCCAATGGCGTGGCCTGGACGGTCAACCCGCGCCTGGTGCGCGGCATGGACTACTACAACCTCACGGTGTTCGAGTTCATCACCGAACAACTGGGCTCGCAGGGCACCATCTGCGGCGGCGGCCGCTACGACTACCTGATCGAGCAGATCGGCGGCAAGCCGGCGCCCGCCGTGGGCTGGGCCCTGGGCGTGGAGCGTGTGCTGGAGCTGGTCAAGGAGCAGGGCGCCCAGGTGCCGGCGCTGGTGCCGGACGCCTATGCCGTCATCCCCGGCCGCACTGCATTGCCGACCGCCATCCGGGTGCTGGAACAATTGCGGGCAGCGGGCGTGCAGGTGCAGATGCACGGTGCGGCCACGGCCAGCGAAGGCATGGGCAGCATGAAGTCCCAGTTCAAGAAGGCCGACAACAGCGGCGCGCAGTATGCTTTGGTGTTTGGCGATGACGAACTCGCCCGCGGCACCGTCACCGTGAAGTCCCTGCGCGATGGCGCAGGAGGTGCCCAGGTGGAGCAGCCGCTCGCCAATGTGGCCGATTGGGCCGCCACCCTACAATCCACCCGTTAATCCTTACCTACCCTCCATGGCAAATCAATTAGACCTCGAAGAGCAGGAACAACTCGACCAGCTCAAGCATTTCTGGAACCAGTGGGGTACGCTGATCAGCTGCGTGCTGATCGTGGTGTGCGGTTCGCTGGCGGCATGGAACGGTTACCAGTACTGGCAGAGCCGCCAGGCCACCAAGGCGGCGGCGCTGTTCGATGCCGTCGACGTGGCCAACCGCGCCAAGGACCAGGCGCGCGTGGAGCAGGCCTTTGGCGACCTCAAGGCCAGCTATGCCGGCACGCCGCAGGCGGCCCAGGCCGGTTTCCTGGTGGCCCGCGGCCTGATCGAGGCTGCCAAGCCCGATGAGGCGCGCGAAGTGCTGGCCTGGGTGGCGGCGAATGCGGGCGACGACGGCTTCAAGGCCCTGGCCAAGCTGCGCCTGGCCGCCGTGCTGACCGAGCAGAAGAAGTACGACGAGGCGCTGGCCCAGCTCTCGGGCTCGCTGCCCGCCGCCTTCGACGGCGTGGCTGCGGACCACCGTGGCGACATCCTGATGCTGCAGGACAAGCGCACCGAAGCCCTGGCCCAGTACACCAAGGCCTACAAGGCCATGAGCGAAGACGTGGAATACCGCCGCCTGGTGGAGGTCAAGCTCAATGCGCTGGGCGCCAACCCCGCCGCCGAGACGGTGGCCGCCGCAAAGACGGCCGAGGCTGCCAAATGAGCGCGCGCGCCCTCTCCCGGATGAACAAGGGTGGCAGCGCCGCCCGCGGCCTGGTGCTGCTGGCCCTGGCGGCATCGCTGGCCGGCTGCTCGATGATGCCCAGCGGCTCCTTCTGGGGCGGCTCCTCCAAGCCGGTTCCGGCCGACCTCGGCGCCAACGTGCCGGTGCTCGGCGTGCGCCAGGCCTGGACTGGCAAGGTCGGCTCGGTAGCCGGCCTGTCTCTGGACGTGCGTGTCAATGGCACGACGGTGACCCTGGCTTCGGCCGATGGCACCGTGGCGGCCATCGACGCCCGCACCGGCGCCGATGTCTGGCGCCTGGCCCTGGCCGAGCCGCTGTCTGCCGGTGTAGGCAGCGATGGCAAGCTGGCCGCGGTGGTGGCGCGCAGCAATGCGCTCATCGCCATCGATGCCGGCCGCGAGCGCTGGCGCCAGCCCATGGCCTCGCAGGTCTTCACCGCCCCGCTGGTGGCCGGTGGCCGCGTGTTCGTGCTGGCCGCCGACCGCACCGTGACCGCCTTCGATGCGGCCACGGGCAAGCGCCTGTGGACGCAGCAGCGTCCCGGCGAACCCCTGGTGCTGCGCCAGGACGGCGTGCTGCTGGCGGTGGGCGACACCCTGGTGGTGGGCCTGTCCGGCCGCCTGGTGGGCCTGAACCCCGACAACGGCAGTGCCCGCTGGGAGGCCCCGCTGGCCAGCTCGCGCGGCACCAACGACGTCGAGCGCCTGGTGGACCTGGTCGGCAACGCCAGCCGCGTGGGCGAATCGGTCTGCGCCCGGTCCTTCCAGTCCACCGTGGGCTGCGTGAACGTGGCGCGCGGCTCCGTGGCCTGGACGCAGCGCGCCGCGGGCGCCGACGGCATCGACGGCGACAAGGATGCGATCTTCGGCACCGAGAGCAATGGCTCGCTGGTGGCATGGAACCGCAACGATGGCACCCGCCTGTGGGGCTCGGAGCGCCTCAAGCACCGCAAGCTGACGGCGCCTTTGCTGCTGGGCCGCTCGGTCGTGGTGGGTGACGACACCGGCCTGGTGCACCTGCTGTCGCGCGCCGATGGCGCACCGCTGAATCGCCTGACCACCGATGGGTCGGGCATCGCCGCCCGCCCTGTGGCGGCGGCAGACACCCTGGTGGTCGTCACGCGCAATGGCGCGGTGCTCGGCTACCGACCTGAATGACGGATCCTATTCAATGAAGCCAGTAATCGCCCTCGTGGGGCGGCCGAATGTCGGTAAATCCACGCTGTTCAACCGCCTGACGAAGTCCCGCGACGCGATCGTGGCGGACTTCGCCGGGCTCACGCGTGACCGCCACTACGGCAATGGCAAGCAGGGCAAGCACGAGTACATCGTCATCGATACCGGGGGCTTCGAGCCCGATGCCTCCAGCGGCATCTACCGCGAGATGGCCAAACAGACGCAGCAGGCCGTGGCCGAGGCCGATGTGGTGATCTTCGTGGTGGATGCGCGCGCCGGCGTCTCGGCGCAGGACCATGACATCGCCAACTACCTGCGCCGGCTGTCCAAGCCCTGCGTGCTGGTGGCCAACAAGGCCGAAGGCATGGTCGAGGGCATCCAGCTGGCCGAGTTCTATGAGCTGGGCCTGGGTGAGGTGCAGCCGGTATCGGCCGCGCACGGCCAGGGCATCCGTGGCCTGGTGGACCTGGCACTGGCGCCGCTGAACCTGCCCGAGCCCGATGAGGACGATGCCTCGGGCGACAAGAGCGTGATCAAGCTGGCCGTGGCCGGCCGCCCCAACGTGGGCAAATCCACGCTGATCAACACCTGGCTGGGCGAGGAGCGCCTGGTGGCCTTCGACATGCCGGGCACGACGCGCGATGCGATCACCGTGCCCTTCGAGCGCAACGGCCAGCGTTTCGAGCTGGTGGACACGGCCGGCCTGCGCCGCAAGGGCAAGGTGTTCGAGGCGATCGAGAAGTTCTCGGTGGTTAAGACGCTGCAGGCCATCGAGTCGGCCAACGTGGTGCTGCTGCTGCTCGACGCCACGCAGGGCGTGACCGACCAGGATGCGCACATCGCCGGCTACATCCTGGAAAGCGGCCGCGCCGTGGTGCTGGCCGTGAACAAGTGGGATGCGGTGGACGAGTACCAGCGCACCTTGCTGGAGCGCTCCATCGAGAGCCGCCTGTCGTTCCTGAAGTTCGCCTCCATGCACTTCATCTCGGCCAAGAAGCGCCAGGGCCTGGGCCCGCTGTGGACCTCCATCGTGCAGGCGCACAAGGCGGCCACCTGCAAGATGTCCACCCCGGTGCTCACCCGGCTGCTGCTGGAGGCGGTGCAGTTCCAGGCGCCCAAGCGTTCAGGCATGTTCCGCCCCAAGCTGCGCTATGCGCACCAGGGCGGCATGAACCCGCCGGTGATCGTGATCCACGGCAATTCGCTGGAGCACGTGACCGACGCCTACAAGCGCTTCCTGGAAGGGCGCTTCCGCAAGGAGTTCGACCTGGTGGGCACGCCGCTGCGCATCGAGGTCAAGACCTCGCACAACCCGTTCGTGGACAAGGACGAAGGCTGACCCCCGCGCGGTGCGCCAGCCGCCCGCAGCCCCACGGCCGGTTCCTGTATATGCTGCATTGCAGCATGGTTATTGCAGCGACATGAATCTGTGCATGGCGCTCAAGGGTAACCATCTGTTTCTGCCTCCGCATATTCCCAGAGGTAATTCCCTGTTAAAGCCTTGATCCGGCGTGAAGAAAGGCCGGATTGGCGAAAGGCCATGCAATCAGGCGGCAAAAGTCTTACTTTGCTGTGGTAAGGTGGTGGTTTACAACAACATTTTTGAACACGGAGAATATCGTGAGCAATAAAGGCCAACTTTTGCAAGATCCTTTCCTGAACGCACTGCGCAGGGAGCATGTGCCGGTCTCCATCTATTTGGTGAACGGTATCAAGCTGCAAGGGCAAATCGAATCGTTCGACCAGTACGTGGTGTTGCTGCGCAATACCGTCACGCAGATGGTCTACAAGCATGCCATCTCCACCATCGTGCCCGGCCGTGCGGTCAACTTCTCGACGGCCGAAACCCCTGATGCAGACGGCGCCGGCAACTGAGTTGCGGCATCCAGTTCAGCATTCAATCCTGGGTCAGATGGTCATGGGCGGAGGTGATCCGCTTTGAGCGCCCCCGCATCTTCTGAGGCGGGTGGGGCTTCGGTATTGCTGGTGGGGGTGGATTTCGGTCTCCCCCATTTCGACGGCGAGCTCGAAGAGCTGGGTCTGCTGGCGCAGACCGCGGGGCTCAACCCCGTGGCGCGCCTGACCTGCAAGCGCAAGGCTCCCGACGCCGCCCTGTTCGTGGGCAGCGGCAAGGCCGACGAAATCCGCACCTTGGCGCAGATGCACGGTGCGGTGGAGGTGCTGTTCGACCAGTCGCTCAGCCCGGCGCAGCAGCGCAACCTGGAGCGGCACCTGGAGCTGCCGGTCTCCGACCGTACCTTCCTCATCCTCGAAATCTTTGCCCAGCGCGCGCGCAGCCATGAGGGCAAGCTGCAGGTGGAGCTGGCCCGGCTGCAGTACCTCAGCACGCGCCTCGTGCGCCGCTGGTCGCACCTGGAGCGCCAGACCGGCGGCATCGGTGCGCGCGGCGGCCCGGGCGAAAAGCAGATCGAACTGGACCGCCGCATGATCGGCGAGGCCATCAAGCGCACGCGCGAGCGCCTGATCAAGGTCAAGCGCCAGCGTTCCACGCAGCGGCGCCAGCGCGACCGGCGCGATACCTTCACCATCTCGCTGGTGGGCTACACCAATGCGGGCAAGTCCACGCTGTTCAATGCGCTGGTGAAGGCACGCGCCTATGCGGCCGACCAACTGTTCGCCACGCTCGACACCACCACGCGCCAGCTCTACCTGGGTGATGCTGGGCGCTCGGTGTCGCTGTCCGATACCGTGGGCTTCATCCGCGACCTGCCGCATGGCCTGGTCGACGCCTTCCAGGCCACCTTGCAGGAGGCGGTCGATGCCGACCTGCTGCTGCATGTGGTGGATGCCTCCAACCCGAACTTCCCCGAGCAGATGGACCAGGTGCAGCGCGTGCTGCACGAGATCGGCGCGGCCGACATCCCGCAGCTGCTGGTGTTCAACAAGCTCGATGCGCTCGAGGCCGGGCAGCAGCCCGCAGTGCTCGAAGACGAGTACGAAGTGGAGGGGCTGATGGTGCCGCGCCTGTTCGTGAGCGCACGCTCCGGCCAGGGGTTGGACAATCTGCGCCGCGTGCTGTCGGCGCGGGTGCTGGCGGCGCAGCAGGGCATGACCCCAGCCGACGCCATCCCATTGCCAGCCCAAGGGGAGTGATTGGGCACAATGCCGTTTTGATCGATGCCACCAGAGAACCAGAGACTTTGCGCATGAATTTCCAAAATCGCACCCTACGCTGGGCTTCGCTGCCAGAACGTATCCGGGGCATGTTCAATCTGAACGATCCCCGCTGGGGCCGTGGCGACGACAACAAGTCGGAAGATGGCGCCCGACCGGACGATCGGCAGGCGCCGCCCCCCGCAGGCAACCGCGGACGCGAGAACAACAAGGGCCAGGGCAACAATGCCCAGCCGCCGGATCTCGATGAGCTGTGGCGTGACCTCAACCGCAAGCTCGGCGGCCTGTTCGGCGGCAAGGGCGGCGGTGGCGGGCGTGGTACGGGCGGCTCCGGCAATGGCAGCTTCCAGCCGCCCGACATGAAGAGCGCGGGCGTGGGCGTGGGCCTGATCGCCGGCATCGTCTTCGTGATCTGGATGGGCACGGGCTTCTTCATCGTGCAGGAAGGCCAGCAGGCCGTGATCACCCAGTTCGGCAAGTACAAGAGCACGGTGGGTGCGGGCTTCAACTGGCGCCTGCCGTACCCGATCGAGCGCCATGAGCTGGTGTTCGTGACGCAGATCCGCTCGGCCGATGTGGGCCGCGACAGCATCATCAAGAGCACCGGCCTGCGCGAGTCGGCCATGCTCACGGAAGACGAGAACATCGTCGAGATCAAGTTCGCCGTGCAGTACCGCCTGAGCGATGCGCGCGCTTGGCTGTTCGAGAGCAAGAACCCTTCGGATGCCGTGGTGCAGGCTGCTGAAACAGCGGTGCGCGAGGTGGTGGGCAAGATGCGCATGGACACGGCGCTGGCCGAAGAGCGCGACCAGATTGCGCCGCGCGTGCGCGCACTGATGCAGACCATCCTGGACCGCTACAAGGTGGGCGTCGAGGTGGTGGGCATCAACCTGCAGCAAGGCGGCGTGCGCCCGCCCGAGCAGGTGCAGGCCTCGTTCGACGATGTGCTCAAGGCCGGGCAAGAGCGAGAACGCGCCAAGAACGAGGCCCAGGCCTATGCCAACGACGTGATTCCGCGCGCTGTCGGTTCCGCCTCGCGCCTGAATGAAGAGGCGGCGGCCTACAAGGCGCGCATCGTGGCGCAGGCGCAGGGTGATGCGCAGCGCTTCTCGTCCGTGCTGGCCGAGTACCAGAAGGCGCCCCAGGTCACGCGCGACCGCATGTACCTGGAAAGCATGCAGCAGATCTACGGTAACGTGACCAAGGTGCTGGTGGATTCGCGCCAGGGCTCCAACCTCCTGTACCTGCCGCTGGACAAGATCATGCAGAGCGCGGCCGCGGGCGCGCCCGCGACGCTGGAGTCGCCGCCGGCCAATGCCGCATCGACCGTGGTGCCGACCCTGCCGCCCACGACCACTTTTTCGAACGACCCCCGCGCGCGCGACAGCAACCGTACGCGCGAACGTGAATCCCGCTAGGAGCAGCTCGTGAACAGAGTCGGATTTATTGCATCCACCCTCCTGGTGGTGCTTGCACTCATGAGCTCCATGCTCTTCGTGGTGGACCAGCGCCAGTTCGGCGTGCTCTACGCGCTCGGGCAGATCAAGGAAGTGATCACCGAGCCGGGCCTGAACTTCAAGCTGCCACCGCCGTTCCAGAACGTGACCTACATCGACAAGCGCCTGCTCACGCTGGACAGCACCGATACGGAACCCATGCTCACGGCCGAGAAGCAGCGCGTGGTGATCGACTGGTACGTGCGCTGGCGCATCTCCGAGCCCACCCAGTACATCCGCAACGTCGGCCTGGACGAGGGCGCCGGCGCCATGCAGCTCAACCGCGTGGTGCGCAATGCCTTCCAGGAAGAGATCAACAAACGCACCGTGAAGGAGCTGCTGTCGGTGAAGCGCGAAGCGCTGATGGCCGATGTGAAGCGCGAAGTGCTGGAAACCGTGCGCGGCGCCAAGCCCTGGGGCGTGGACGTGGTGGACGTGCGCATCACCCGCGTCGACTATGTGGAAGCCATCACCGAGTCGGTGTACCGCCGCATGGAAGCCGAGCGCAAGCGCGTGGCCAATGAACTGCGTTCCACCGGCGGCGCTGAAGGCGAAAAGATCCGCGCCGATGCGGACCGCCAGCGCGAGATTGCCATTGCCAATGCCTACCGCGATGCCCAGAAGCTCAAGGGCGAAGGCGATGCCGAAGCGGCCCGCATCTACGCCGAGGCCTTTGGCCGCGACCCGCAGTTTGCGCAGTTCTACCGCAGCCTGGAGGCCTACAAGTCCAGCTTCAACAAGAAGAGCGACGTGATGGTGGTGGACCCCTCGTCGTCGGACTTCTTCAAGGCCTTCCGCGGCGGCGCGCCGGCCCCGGCCGCGCAGTCTGCGGCGCCACGCAAGTAGCCCGCCACGGCCCGGCCGTGCCCACAGCGGCAGCCCTGCTCAGCAGGGTTGCCGCTTTTTTTTGGGAGCCGCTCCCGTCCCGTGGGACACTGCCGGCGCCCGGATTTTCACGCCCCGGTCACTTTGGCGGCAGACACCCCATGGGGGGTGCTTTGCCGGTGCCGGTAGAATCACGGTTTTAACAGCCTCCCCTTTTCTCCATGTCTGCTTGGGTCCTGCCGGATCACATTGCCGATGTCTTGCCGTCCGAAGCACGGCACATCGAAGAATTGCGTCGCGGGCTGCTCGACACGGCGCGCTGCTATGGCTATGAGTTGGTCATGCCGCCGCTGCTGGAGCACCTGGAATCCCTGCTGACCGGTACCGGTGAGGCGCTGGACCTCCAGACCTTCAAGCTGGTGGACCAACTGTCGGGCCGCTCCATGGGCCTGCGTGCCGACACCACGCCCCAGGTGGCCCGCATCGATGCCCACCTGCTCAACCGCAAGGGCGTGACGCGGCTGTGCTACTGCGGCCCCGTGCTGCACACCCGCCCCGACCGCCCCCATGCCACGCGCGAGCCGCTGCAGTTCGGCGCCGAGATCTATGGCCATGCCGGGCTGGAGGCCGACCTCGAAGCCTTGCAACTGGCACGCGAGTGCCTGCGCGTTGCCGAGGTGCGCGACACCACCATCGACCTGGCCGACGTGCGCATCGTGCGCAGCCTGCTGGCCGGCGTGGCGGTGGATGCATCGCTGCTCAGCCGCATCCATGGTGCATTGGCGGCCAAGGACGCGAGCGAGCTGGCCTCGATCACCCGTGATTTCCCTGCCGCCTCGCGCGAAGGACTGCTGGCGCTGCTGCAGCTGTATGGCGACGAATCCGTGCTGGCCGAGGCCGACAAGGCCTTGAAGCACATCGCCGGCGTGTCCGAAGTGCTGTCGCACCTGCGCTGGCTGGCCTCGCGCCTGGATGGTGCCGTGGTGACCTTCGACCTGGCTGACCTGCGGGGCTATGCCTACTACAGCGGCACCCGCTTTGCCATCTACGGCAAGGGCGCCGGCGATGCGCTGGTGCGCGGCGGCCGCTATGACGAAGTGGGCGCCGTGTTCGGCCGCAACCGGCCGGCGGCCGGTTTCAGCCTGGACATCAAGCAGTTGGTGAGCGTGGTGTCGCCGCGCGCCCTGAAGGCCGCCATCCGCGCGCCCTGGGGCGAAGCGAGTGACGTGAATGCCGCCATTGCCGAGCTGCGCCGCCAGGGCGAGACGGTGGTGTGTGTTCTGCCTGGGCACGGGAGCGAAGTCGATGAGTTCCACTGTGACCGAGAGCTGGTGCAGGTTGCGGGCCAGTGGGTCGTGCAGGCTGTTTGATCGAGTTAATTGCAATTGAGAATTGGGTCTGAGATGAAAGCAAGCAAAGGTCGCAACGTCGTGGTGGTCGGAACCCAGTGGGGTGACGAAGGCAAGGGCAAGCTGGTGGACTGGCTGACGGAGAGCGCGCAGGGCGTGGTCCGTTTCCAGGGCGGCCACAACGCCGGCCACACCCTCGTGATCAACGGCGTGAAAACCGCGCTGCACCTGATCCCCAGCGGCATCATGCGCCCGGGCGTCAAGTGCTACATCGGCAACGGCGTGGTGCTGTCGGCCGCCAAGCTCTTCGAGGAGATCGAAGGCCTGGAGAAGGCTGGCGTGGAAGTGCGCTCGCGCCTGCGCATCAGCGAGGCCTGCCCGCTGATCCTGCCGTTCCACGCGGCCATCGACGTGGCGCGCGAAGCCGCGCGCGAGCAGGGCGGTACCGAGAAGATCGGCACCACCGGCCGCGGCATCGGCCCCGCCTACGAAGACAAGATCGCCCGCCGCGCCCTGCGCGTGCAGGACCTCAAGTACCCCGAGCGCTTCGCCACCAAGCTGCGCGAACTGCTGGACTTGCACAACCACGTGCTCACCACTTACCTGGGTTCGGCGAAGTTCGTCTTCGGCGATGCCCTGAAGCCCTACATCCAGGACGGCAAGGTGCAATTCGACGTGGTGTACGCCGAAGCCATGCGCCATGCCGAGCTGCTCAAGCCCATGATGGCCGACGTCTCGCGCGAGCTGAACGACGCCCACCAGGCCGGCGCCAACCTGCTGTTCGAAGGCGCCCAGGGCACGCTGCTCGACGTGGACCACGGCACCTACCCCTACGTCACTTCCAGCAACTGCGTGGCCGGCAATGCCGCAGCGGGTTCGGGCGTGGGCCCCGGCATGCTGCACTACATCCTGGGCATCACCAAGGCCTACTGCACCCGCGTGGGCGGTGGCCCCTTCCCGACCGAGCTGGACTGGGAAGTGCCCGGCACCCCTGGCTACCACATGAGCACCGTGGGCGCCGAGAAGGGCGTGACCACGGGGCGCAGCCGCCGCTGCGGCTGGTTCGACGCCGCGCTGCTCAAGCGCAGCGCCCAGGTCAATGGCCTGTCGGGCCTGTGCATCACCAAGCTCGATGTGCTCGACGGCCTGTCCGAGCTGCTGCTGTGCACCGGCTACGAGCTCGATGGCGAGAAGATCGACCTGCTGCCCATGGGTGCGGAAGACATCGCGCGCTGCAAGCCCATCTACGAGACCCTGCCCGGCTGGAGCGACACCACCGTGGGCGTGACCGACTATGCCAAGCTGCCCGAGGCGGCCCGCCGCTACCTGGAGCGCATTGCCGAAGTGACCGGCGTGCCCATCCACGTGATCTCGACCAGCCCGGACCGTGACCACACCATCATGATGCAGCACCCCTACGCGGCCAACTGACCTGCATGCCGTGGCCCGGGCCGATGACGAGCGGCCCGGGCCGCATGGCCTGCCCGCCGTGCGGAGCAGTGCCTGCTTTTTGTATTTCCTCTATATGACGATAGGGCTTGCCCTGGCGCCTGCGCCGTGTGATCCTTCGTTTACAAGCCATTACCCCCAGGAGCCCTGCCCATGTTGACCGAAGACGGCAAACACCTTTATGTCAGTTACGACGAGTACCACAGCCTGATTGAAAAGCTGGCGCTCAAGGTGCACCAGTCGGAGTGGGAGTTCGACACCATCCTGTGCCTGGCCCGTGGCGGCCTGCGCCCCGGCGACATCCTGAGCCGCATCTTCGACAAACCGCTGGCCATCATGTCCACCAGCTCCTACCGCGCCGAAGCCGGCACGGTGCAGGGCCACCTGGACATCGCCCGCTTCATCACCACCCCCAAGGGCGAGATCGCCGGCCGGGTGCTGCTGGTGGACGACCTGGCCGATTCCGGCCACACCCTGCATGCCGTGATCGACATGCTCAAGACCAACTACGCACCGATTACCGAACTGCGCAGTGCCGTCATCTGGACCAAGGGCATGTCCACATTCACGCCGGACTACTCGGTGGAGTTCCTGCCCACCAACCCCTGGATCCACCAGCCCTTCGAAGGCTATGACAGCCTGAGCCCTGCCAAGCTGCTGGAGAAGTGGCGCGTCTGATTGGCCCCAGGGCCGGCGCAGCAAGTGGAAGGAGGGCGCAAGCCCTCCTTTTTTCTTGCCGGGTTCCGGGCTTGGGGGAAGGCCATGCCGATGGCTGTGCAAATTCTTCTGTTTTCCCTGCTTGGCCATCAAAGTGGTGCTATAGTCGAGGGC
Source organism: Acidovorax sp. GW458-11-26-14-TSB4 (assembly GCF_059423865.1). Classification (NCBI taxonomy): domain Bacteria; kingdom Pseudomonadati; phylum Pseudomonadota; class Betaproteobacteria; order Burkholderiales; family Comamonadaceae; genus Acidovorax; species Acidovorax sp. GW458-11-26-14-TSB4. The sequence goes on along the minus strand of NZ_JBWKYR010000040.1, from coordinate 93 downwards.
TTCGCTGCACAGAGGCCCTTGTTGGGAAGTCTGGGTGGTTCGAAGAAGGAAGTTTGCAAAAACTTCGAAGTTTTGGAAAAGACGCCGATTTCT
>NZ_JBWKYR010000039.1:0-31984 GCF_059423865.1 Acidovorax sp. GW458-11-26-14-TSB4 | reverse complement strand
GTGGGCGAAGTCATCCGCCTGCTCGATGCGGGGGCCAGCAGCCAGACCATTGCGGGCCTGGGGCTGCAGTTGCTGGGCGCGAACACGCCCACGCAGATCGCGCAGACCTTGTGGACCAATGTGGTGGGCCGTGCGGGCACGGCGTCCGAGCTCAAGATCCTGACCGACATCATGGCCGGCGGGGTCTCGGCCGCAGACCTGGTGGTGATGGCGGCGCACCTGGATGCCAATGCGGTGCGCATCGATCTGGTGGGGCTCACGGCCAAGGGCTTGGAGTTCGCCTGACGGCAAGGGGAGCGGGTTCGCCCGATCCCCAGCCGCCCGGCATCACTGGCGCGGGGCCGCGCCGGGCAGCAGCACGGCAGCCGTGTTGCCGGGCGATCTGCCAATCGCATTGAACTGCGACTGGCAGGCCTGCGCCAGTTGCAGCAGATCCGCACAGGGCTGCCGCTCTGCGCCCTGGAGCGTGCTCCACCCGTCCACTGCCCAATTGCAGCCGCTGGCATCGCGCTCGGGCAGCGCGATCAGGCGGGGCTGCACCTGGCCGAATACCAGATCGAAGCCTGCCGCCGCCTTTTTCCCGCCGCTACCTCGCCACTGCCGTGCCCGTCCAGCGCTACCGCCACCTGCCGCTGTGGGGCCAGTTCCTCAATCGGCACGGCGCCCTCAGTCCCGAGAAGGCCCAGCCCTTCTCACAGCGCATGGCCGCCGCAGCGAACCTGCAGGGACTGATCTCGTGCTTTGCCTTGCAGCCGCTTTCGTGGACGCGCCGATCAACCTCCTTCAGGCGTGACGCCAGTCACCAAGCCGCGCGGTTGTCAGGTATTTCCTACAGATTACAGGCCGCCAACGATGTAACATGTGGTTTCATCTGTTTTACCACCCCGGTACGGTCGGCGAACTCCTCACCCAAGGCCACCCGCGTGACTACGCTGCACACCCATTACGACAACCTGAAGGTGGCGCACGATGCGTCGCCGGCAGCGATCGACGCTGCCTACCAGGCCATGGTGCGCAGGTTCGGCCCCGGGCAGCACCCGGATGACCCCGCAGCAGCGCACAAGATGTCCATCATCAAGGCGTCGTATGCCGTGCTGTCCGACCCGCACCAGCGCGCGCTGCACGATTTGTGGGTGGCCCAGAACGACTACGAAGAGACCGTGCCGCCCGTGGCCTCGAGCATCCCCGCGCTGTGGATGCACAGCGAGGCACCGCAGCACTACCACCAGACACCGACCCGGCCCCAGCCCCTGCCGCTGGAATCCACACTGCCGCGCCAGCGCCGCCCCCATGTGCGCACCACGCAGCCGCGACCGCGCGCCCACGGGGTCGAGGCCCCGCAAGGCCAGACCCACCTGCGCCGCAACTGGAGCCTGTACGCCCTGGGCGCGGTGGTCGCGGGCCTCGCGCTCGTCACGGCATTGCCCAAACCTTTTCTGGGCGACGACATGGAGGCTGCATCCGCACCCGCCAGTGGGCCGCTGCGCGGGTTCTCGGTGCCGGTGTTCTTTGCCCCGCAGCACTACACCCGCCCCGCCACCGCGCCCAACGGCCAGCCCTGGCCCGCCAGAGCCGGCTACGTGTCCGGCTACCCGCTGCTGGCCACCGGGGGGGTGGGCAGCATCACCGTGGACAACAGCCGCAACGACTCGGACACCTTCGTCAAGTTGGTGGCGCAAGGCAATGGTGTCCAGCCCCAGGTGGTACGCCATATCTACGTGCCAGCCCAGCAGAGCTTCACCGTGGACCAGTTGCCCCCTGGCGACTACGATCTGCGCTACCGCAACCTGGCCACCGGCGCCCTGGCCCGCACGCCTGCCGTCTCGGTGACCGTGGCAGCACCGCAGGCCCTGCCCGAAGACGGCTCGCAGCCACCTCCACAGCCTTCGGCCGGCGTCACCCCCGTCACCGTGGCACTCTACAAGGAGCCCCCTGGCAAGCGGCCCATACTGCGGTTGGCAGAAAAAGAATTCTTCTGAAAGACGACGACGAAGCAGCAGCACGGCCGCAAGGGCTAGGGCCTGTGAACTCCAATTTCGAGGTCGCGAAGGCCCTTGCCGGTGTGCCAATCCAGGCGCGCGACGCCGCGTGTGCCCTTGCACATACAAGCAACGCAACGACGAGTGGCGCGCCGGCAAGGGCCTTCCCTTCGGGTTGCCCGGCCTGGGGGTCGTCTGCGGCCCCAAAATAGAGTTAACAGGCCCTAATCCCGGCTGCCAGATGTGGCGTGACGGCGCTACCAAACCCAAACGGAATTCCTTGCCCGCACGCATGGCATCCTTGCACCGGACAAGATTTCCATACATCCTCTTGGCTGGCAGCGGCGTAGGAGCATTCCGACACGGATGGGTCTTGTTTCAAGGCATGATTACCCCGCTTGACGCTCCGCTTGATCGGGGTCGCTTCCTCTCTGTTCATGACATCCATTTCCGGCCTGCCCCCAGCCATCGATCCCGACCTGTCGGCCTGCCACGCAGAGCCCATCCGCGTGCCGGGGGCCATCCAGCCGCACGGCCGCCTGCTGGTGCTCGATCCGTTCTCGCTGCACCCCGTGGCGCAGAGCGACAACTGGCCAACGCAGGCGCTCGATGCCGCGCTGGCCCGGCTGGCCAATGGCACGCCCCGGGTGCTCAAGCCCGACGCACCGCCGATATCCCTGGGCGTGTGGGGCCTGGGGTATGAGCGCTGGGACGTTTCGGCCCACCGGACCGAGCGGCACCTGCTGGTCGAGTTTGAGCCGGCCTTTCCGTCGGACGGCAACGAAGCCCCGATCTACTCCCTCACGCGCATCTTCCTGCCGCGCCTGCAGGATGCCGGGTCCATCGAGCAACTGGCACACTTGGCAGCCGCCGAGATGAAGCGCCTGTCGGGCTTCGGCCGCTGCCTGGTCTACCGCTTCGACGAGGCCGGCCACGGGGAGGTGCTCGCCGAAGACCTGGACCCGGGCTACGACAGCTATGCCGGCCACCACTTTCCGGCCGACGACATTCCCCAGCAGGCGCGTGCGCTGTACCTGCTCAACCATTTCCGCCTGATCGCCGACGCCAACTACGCGCCGGTGCCGCTGCGCATCGACGGCCACCGGCTGGCGCCAGCGGACATCGACCTGTCGCAGGCCCAGCTGCGCAGCGTCTCGCCCATCCACCTCGAATACATGCGCAACATGGGCACGCTGTCGTCCATGTCGGTGTCCATCGTCATCGAGGGCCGGCTGTGGGGGCTGGTGTCCTGCCACGACCACGCGCCCCGCGTGCTCGGCGTTTCCACCCGCCTGGCCTGCGAGCACCTGGGCCAGTTGCTCGCCCTGCAGATCCAGTCCAAGCAGGCCACCCTGCAGGTGGCGGAGCGGCTTGGCCTGCGCCAGCTCACGCTGGACATCGTCTCGCACCTGTCCGAAAGCGATGGCACCCTGAGCCTGCTGGCCAAAGAACCGGCCTTGTTGCGCTTTGCCCGCGCCACCGGCGCCGCCGTGGTGCGCGACGACGAGGTGTGGAGCCTGGGCGAAGTACCGCCCGAGCAGGACATCAAGAACCTGGCCAACTGGGTCGAGGGCCTGGGCGTCGAAGTGTTCCACAGCCACCAGTTGGCACAGGCCTATGCGCCGGCGCAAGGTTTTCAGGACGTTGCGGCCGGGGTGCTGGCCGTGTCCATCTCCCAGGTGCACCGCCACCTGATCCTGTGGTTCCGCCCCGAGATCGTGAAAACCGTGACCTGGGCCGGCAACCCGCGCAAGAACCTGGTGGCGCCCGATGGCCGCATCCACCCGCGCCTGAGCTTCAAGAGCTGGCAGGAGCAGATCCGCGGGGCCTCGCTGCCCTGGTCCGACGCCGAGGTGGGCGTGGCGGGCGATCTGCGCCAGGCGCTCATCGGCATCGTGCTGCGGCGCGCCGAGGAGTTCGCCGAAGTGGCCCACGAGCTCGCGCGCGTCAACAAGGAACTCGAAGCCTTCTCGTACACCGTCTCGCACGACCTGCGCGCCCCCATGCGCCACATCGCAGGCTATGTGGACCTGGTGGTCGACTTCGAAAAAAAGGCGCTCTCCGAGCGCGCCCTGCGCTACCTGGGCAACGTCAAGGATGCCGCCGCCTACGCCGGCCAGTTGGTCGATGCGCTGCTGGACTTCTCGCGCATGGGGCGCGCCGCGCTCAAGCAGCGCAATGTCGACATGCAGGTGCTGGTGCAGGACATGGTGCGGGAGCTCGCACGCGAGCTTGCGCGCCAGGAGCCCGGCCGGCAGGTGCAATGGGCGCTGGACGACAGCTACCCCGAGCTGTTTGGCGACCCGCTGCTGGTGCAGATGGCCACGCGCAACTTCCTCAGCAACGCACTGAAGTACTCGCGCGGCCGCGACCCCACCCACATCGCCGTGCGCGCCGTGCGCACGCCGCAGGGCGACGGCATCGAGGTGGAGGACAATGGGGTGGGCTTCAGCATGGAATACGCCGACAAGCTCTTCGGCGTGTTCCAGCGCCTGCACCATGCCGAGGACTTCGAGGGCACCGGCATCGGCCTGGCCATCGTCAAGCGCATCATCGAGCGGCACGGCGGCACCGTCTGGGCGCGCGGCGAGCCCGACCAGGGTGCCCGCTTCGGCTTCACCCTGCCCCGCATGGCCCCGGGAGCCGCAGCCCGGGCCACCCCTGCATCACCCCCCACCCCAACGTCCTCCCCGGGAGCCCCCGATGCTTAAGCCCATTTTGCTCGTCGAAGACGACAAGCGCGACCTGGAACTGACCCTGATCGCGCTGGAACGCAGCCAGTTGGCCAACGAGGTCGTGGTGGTGCGCGACGGCGCGCAGGCGCTCGACTACCTGCGGCGCGAGGGCGAATTCGCCGGGCGCGATGCAGGCAACCCGGCCGTGGTGCTGCTGGACTTGAAGCTGCCCAAGATCAACGGCCTGGAGGTGCTGCAGGCCGTGCGTGCCGACCCGCTGCTGCGCAGCCTGCCGGTGGTGATGCTCACCTCCTCCCAGGAAGAGAACGACGTGGTCAAGAGCTACGAGCTGGGCGTGAACGCCTATGTCGTCAAGCCGGTCGCCTTCGACCGATTCGTGTCCGCCATCGGCGACCTGGGCGTGTTCTGGGCCGTGCTCAACGAGCCGCCACCAGGCTCCTACAAGGCGCACCGCCATGACGAGCAACCTTGAGCACGCGCTCATCGCCGGCACCGCGGAGCCCGCGCCAGCGTCTGCGCCGCTGCGCGTCCTGATCCTCGAGGACTCCCGCTTCGACGCCGAGTTGCTGCTTGAGGCGCTGCGCGCGGCGCGCCCGGGTGCCAGCGCCACCGTGGTCAGCGACGAGCCCGGCTATGTGCAGGCGCTTACCGCGCAGCACTTCGACGTGATCCTGTCCGACTTCGAGCTGCCGGCCTTCTCCGGCGCCGCGGCGCTGGAGGCGGCGCGCACGATGGCGCCCCACGTACCCTTCATCTTCGTCTCGGGCGTCATCGGCGAAGACAACGCCGTCGAGCTGCTCAAGCGCGGCGCAACCGACTACGTCAGCAAGAACCGGCTTTCACGCCTGCCGCTGGTACTGGACCGCGCGCTGTCCGAAGCCGCCAGCCGCCGCACCCTGGGTGCGGCCGAGCACCGCCTGCGCCAGGCCGACGCGGCCATCGGGCAGGCCCAGGCGCGCCGGCTGGCGCTGGTCGAGCTCTCGGACCGCATCCGCGACATGGATGACCCGGTCGAGATCAGCTACACCGCGGCAGAAACCCTGGCCAGCCAGTTCAACGTGGACCGCGCGGGCTATGGCATCGTCGACAAGACCGCCGAGACCATCACCATCCACCGCGACTGGAACGCCCCCGGCGTGCAGAGCCTGGCGGGCGTGCTGCATTTCCGCGACTACGGCTCTTACATCGACGACCTGGCGCGAGGGGTCACGGTGGCGTTTGCCGATGCCCGCGAAGACCCGCGCACCCAGGCCACAGCGCATGCGCTGGAGGCCATATCGGCCCGCGCCGTGCTCAACATGCCGCTGAGCGAGCAGGGCAATTTCGTCGGCCTGCTGTACCTCAACCACAGCCAGCCGCGCGCCTGGACCGAGGACGAGCTGGACTTCGTGCGCGACGTCGGCGACCGGCTGCGCTCCATCCTGGGGCGCCGCGAAGCCCAGCAGGCGCTGCAGGCCCTGGCCGCCTCGCTGGAGCGCCAGGTCGAAGAGCGCGCGGCCGAGCTCGAAGCCGCCAAGGAGCAGCTGCGCCAGAGCCAGAAGCTCGAAGCCGTGGGCCAGCTCACGGGCGGCCTGGCACACGACTTCAACAACCTGCTGGCATCCATCACCGGCTCGCTGGAGCTGCTGCGCCGCCGCGGCGGCGCCAACGTCACGCCCGACATGGAACGCTACATCGGCGTGGCCCAGGGCGCCGCCAAGCGCGCCGCGTCGCTCACCCACCGGCTGCTGGCCTTCTCGCGCCGGCAGACGCTGGAGCCCAAGACCCTGGCGCTCAACGAGCTGGTGCACGGCATGGAAGAGCTGCTGCGCCGCACCGTGGGCCCCGAGATCGCCATCGAGATCGCCGCCGCGCCCGGCCTGTGGAACGTGCACGTGGACGCCAGCCAGATCGAAAGCGCCCTGCTCAACCTGTGCATCAACGCCCGCGATGCCCTGCCCCAGGGCGGGCGCATCACCATCGAGACCGCCAACCGCACCCTGGACGCACGCACGGCCCGTGCGGCCGACCTAAAGCCCGGCGCCTACGTGTGCCTGTGCGTGCACGACAACGGTGTGGGCATGACGCCCGAGGTCGCCGCCATGGCCTTCGACCCCTTTTTCACCACCAAGCCCCTGGGCATGGGCACGGGCCTGGGGCTGTCCATGGTCTATGGCTTTGCCAAGCAGTCCGGCGGGCGGGTCAGCATCGAATCCCAGGTGGGGGTGGGCACTTCGGTGTGCATCGAGCTGCCGCGCAGCGAGCGCACGCCGGAGCAGAGCGCTGCCGACGAAGGCCCGGCCGCCGCCCCGCGCGCGCACCAGGGCGAGACCGTGCTCGTGGTGGACGACGAGGCATCGCTGCGCATGCTGATGGTCGAGGTCATGCAGGACCTGGGCTACGCCACCCTGGAGGCCGGCAACGGCACCGAGGCCATGCGCTGGCTGCGCTCGGGCCGGCCCATCGACCTGCTCATCACCGACGTGGGCCTGCCCGGCGGCATGAACGGCCGCCAGGTGGCCGACGCCGCACGCAGCGAACGCCCGGCCCTCAAGGTGCTCTTCGTCACCGGCTACGCGCAGACCGCGCTGGACGGCGGCAACCTGGAGGCCGGCATGCACGTCATGACCAAGCCCTTCGAGATGGACGCGCTGGCGCGGCGGGTCAAGGAAGTCATTGCGGGAGCCTGACCCGGCGGAGAACTCTGGACCGTCAGAGGCACATCTGCATCAGGTGCGCGGCCGCCCATGCAGCTCCCGGCCCAGCGCCAGCAAGCGCGACGCATAGGTTGCGAGCAAGGGTGCATCTTCGATGCCCAGCGTGATGCGCACCGTCTCGCCGCACTCGCCAAAGTTGGTGATGTTGAAGCCGAAGCTGGAGCGATCCACCGCCGTCAGGTCGCCGAAGGCGCGCAGCACCTCTTTCTTGTACACCCCGCCATTGAGTTCACTGCGGCGATCATGGTCCAGCGCCGGGGTGGTCTGGTTCTGCGCCTTGGCCGCCTCTTCATTGATGCGCCGCAGGTAGGCGTCGGTGGGCTTGAACGCGATGTACACGGTCTCCCTATCGGTGTTTGCGCACACCTCGAAGGCATTGTCCTCGGCATGCCCCAGCGGAATCTCCCTGTCCAGAGCGGCGCGCAGCAGGGCCGTGTTGGCGCGCACCTTGTCCAGGTAGGCGCGAGAGGCTTCGGCGTTGGGTTCGGACAGCAGCTTGGCAATGTAGCCCTTGTCGTCCTCGGGCACGTGCTGCGTTGTCTCGGCCATCGCGCCGTTGAAGCCGGTCCAGTGCGTCTTGTCATTGAGCACCACCGCGGTGCCGATGCTGGCCAGATCCATGCCATTCTGAAAGAATTTGGTGCCGCTTTGCAGCAGCACCAGGTTCAGCACTCCCGAGTCGATATAGGGCTTGGCCGTTTCCAGCGCGCGCTGGATCTGCGCGTCGCCCAGGTGGTTCAAGGTCACGTCCATCACCAGCGTGAGCGGCTCCGTGCGGCCATGGCCCAAAACGTTTTCAATGAGCGCCACCGGGTCGTGCGGCACGATGCTCTGCAGGGCGGCATTGTTCGGATGCGGCTCCATCACGATCACGCCCGCCGTCCTCAGGCCGGGGTCGCCCACCGTTTCGGCAGGATCCACCGAATCCGGCAGGCCCAGCACGCCCGCCGTTTCGTAGTACGCGCCCTTGAGATAGGTCGTGTGGTCCGACTGCTCCCGCGGCAATGCCTTGAACACCTGGTCGAGCATGGCCAGTGCATGGGGCGCACTCGCCACCGTGGCGCCCGCGCGCATCGTCTCGGGCAGCAAGGCGCGGATGCTGTCTTCGAGCTTGGGGGCACTTCCCGTCCAGGCGAGCTGAAAGCGCACCACGTCGTGCACGTCCTGCATGGCCTGGTAGAACTTCTCCATGTTCATGGCCTGCCGCTGGACGCTCCATTCCTCGCCCAAAACGTCCTCAGCAAGGGCCAGTGCAGCGCGCTGCAAGGCATCGGTCAACGCCCCGCCCGTCGCCGAGGGCATCGAGTCCACACTCAGGGTCTCTAGGTTGCCCAGCAAAGTCTTGACCACCTGGAAGTTCTGCGTGACGTAGAAGGGCATGCCGGGCTTGCCTGCGCACAACGCGCGCAGGCCGTCATAGGCTTCGCGCAGCTCCCTGATCTGCGCCTCGCTGCTCTGCGTGAGTGGATCCGTGCCTGCACTGGCCAGCAGCGTGTTCGGGGCCAGTTCGACCTTTTGCAGCGCCGTCTGCACCTGCTTGGAGTTGGTCGCCGACAGGCTGGGCTTGAGCAACTCGATCGCCCCCTTGGGATCATTCGCATCGATCCGGCCTACCATGGCGGCGGCAAGAATGTCCGCGCACTCGCTGGGCGAGTTGCGCAGGCCCAGCCCACCCAGATGGGCATCGACCTCGCCGCGCCCCGCGGCCTTGTCGGTGTACAGGCTTTTGGGCACGAGCTGAACGCCGAGCTCTTCGATGTAGATGCATTCGCCCGCCTTCAGCGTTGCGGGGATGCCCTTCTCGATCACAGGCTCCTTGCCCAGGTACCGGAATGCCCGGTTCACCGGGAACACGTCGAAATCCTTCAGTGCCCCCTTGGGCAGCGCGGCGGTCAATGTCTTCTCATGCATGTCCTTGACCGCCATCCACAGGCCGGTGCGCACGCCCCGGCCATACCCTTCGGCGACCAGTGGAGACAGCGATCGGCCGAATGCCCCCGCATCACCCGACTTGTAGGTGGCCTGCAACTGGCCGCGCATCAGCTCCGCCTTCAGCAGCTTCTGCTGCTGCTCGGGAGGCAAGGGCTTACCGTCGTGGACGCGGCTGGCCAGCAGATTGACCGTTGACGAGAAGCCGTGGAACCAGGTCTTGAACACGTCTTTCGCGCCGGACTCCCTGAATGCCTCCCGGATGTTGGAATCCTTCGCGACCGCGCCCTTGTCGAGCAGCGCGACGGCAAGGTCCCGGGCCTCTTCGCTCAACAGGCGGGGATTCATCGCCACCAGTTCGTGTACCGCGCCGCGCGCGGACGGATGGACCAGTTTTTGCGTCGCGGCCATGGGTTTCGGCGCGAGGTACTTTGCTGCTTCCAGCGCTTCCAGGATGGTGCGCACTTCTTTCGCTGTATCTGCGCCATGGTCCCTGTCAATCGCCTCCAGCCCCTTCTTCAGAGCAACCTTGTGCGATGTCCCATCTGCCTCCAGGGCCAAGCGCGGCGGCTTCGGCAGCCTCAGCGGCTCCTTCACCGATTCGCCCAGGGGCGGTGCTTCCACCACGGGCATATCCAGCGCCTGCACACCGCCCGAAGGCACGATCTGCGGCGGGGTGTTCTGCAAGCCTTGCAGGCCTTCGCCTCCGGTGCCGGGGCCCGTGTCGAGAGGCGGCGGGGTGATGGGAATGGTTCCGGTCGTCGTGCTGGTGATGGTTCTGCACATGGCGCGGGTCCTGCAGGGGTTGAGTGATCGGGGCTGCCCGTGGTGGGGGTCAGGCAAAGTTCATGAGGCCGGGCGGCACTGCGTGCGGGGCACGGTCCAACGCCTCGGCGGCGGCAGCAGCAGCATCCAGGCGTGCCAGCACCGCGTCGCGCACCGCCATCAGGTTGGTCAGCATCGATTCGAGCCGGGCAGCATCCAGGCCATCCAAGGGCACCGTGTGCAGCAGGCGGATCTCGGCGGTGACCGGGTCCACCCCCAGCGCGGCTCCGCGCAACAGCGCGGGGTCGGCATTCAGGTGCAGCAATTGCAAGGGCGTGTCGTCGGCGGCCAGCGCGGCCAGGGGCCCAAGCGCCGCCTGAATCACCAGCGCATCGCTGCCCAGGCCCAGCGAAAGCTGCCAGTAGGCACCCTGCCGGTCCAGGAACGCACAGGCCCCTTCGCTGGCCTGCAACGCCAGGCCGGCACGCTGGTTGAGCGCGCTGATCAATTGGGAAAACTGCGTCGATGAGGTATCCATGAAATCTCCTGAATCGCAGGTGCAAAGACACCCGGGATGGGGGCCTCCAATCCGGTTGAGTAACGGCAGGCGGCGGCGGGTTCCACTGGCGCACCGAAGTACCGACGGGCAGGGCGCAATGCAGCCAGCCACGGCGCCGCACAATGATGGGATATGGCCAACCCCGCCAGCCTACACCATGCCCCATCGCTCTCCCCGTTACGCCGACACGTCCTCATCTACCCGCGTGCGACTGATGCCCCTGCATGCCGACCACGGCCAGGCCTTCCTCGCCGCCGTGCACGCCAGCCGGGCACTGCACCGGCCCTGGGTATCGCCGCCCGCCACGGCGGAGCAGTTTGTGGCCTATGCCGAACGCATGCAGTCCCCCGGCCATTGCGGCCTGCTGGTCGTGCGGCAAGGCGAAGCCGACTCTCAGGAACTGGCAGGCGTGGTCAACATCACCAACATGGTGATGGGGCCGTTCTGCAGCGCCTACCTGGGCTACTACGCCTTCGCGGGATGCGAGCGCCAGGGCCTGATGCGCAAAGGCCTCACGCTGGCTGTGCGCCATGCCTTCCGCACGCTCAAGCTGCACCGGTTGGAGGCCAACATCCAGCCCGGCAACACCGCGTCGCTGGCGCTGGTCCGGTCCTGCGGGTTCACGCAGGAGGGCTACTCGCCCAGGTACCTCAAGATCGGCGGGCGCTGGCGCGACCATGAGCGCTGGGCCATTGTGGCAAGCTAAGCGGCTGCCACAACCCACCGCACCCGAGCATGGCCCCCTACCTGCAATGGCCGCGGGGCGAGATGGTCAGCGAAGCCCAGGCGCGGCACATGGCTGGCGGCACCTGAAGCCCGCGCTTTTGGCTATCGCGGCGATAGCAAGGCTTGCTTGCACGCTTGCTGCTCTGCGCGGATAATCCACACCACTATGAAAATCCTCACCAACGTGATCAAGGCATCGTTCGCCACCCAGTAGCGCCCATCGATCGCGTATCGGAGGGCTGCGCGCCTTCCGGACCCTAGAACCCCGGCAGGCTCCGTCCCTCCCGGGGTTTTCTGTTTTCTGACCCATTTTTTCCGGACCAACCCATGCGTACCTACGACAAGTTGATTGCCACGATTCCCGACCGCCGGAGCATGAGCCCCGTGCGCCCGGGCTCCGGCGACAGCACAACCACACCCCTTCCGCGCTAGCCCGCAGGCGAATCCTTTTTGTGACGCCTGGGCTGGCGCAAAGCCAACCAGGCGGCAGCTGCTCGCAGAGCCGAGTGCAGCCGCAAGAATCACAGATGGAAAGATTCGCCATGTCCAAGACCAACCGCTCCCCCGCCACGCGCCAACTGCGCAACCTCGGTGTCATCGCCCACGTCGACGCGGGCAAGACCACGACCACCGAACGCATCCTGTTCTACACCGGCGAAAGCCACCGCATCGGCGAAGTGCACAACGGCACGGCGCAGATGGACTTCGACCCACAAGAGCAGCAACGCGGCATCACCATCAACAGTGCGGCCGTCACCGTGCACTGGAAGGGCACGCAGCTCAACCTGATCGACACGCCCGGCCACATCGACTTCAACATCGAGGTGAACCGCTCGCTGCGCGTGCTCGACGGCGCGGTCGTCGTGTTCGACGGCGTGGCCGGCGTGGAGCCGCAGACCGAGACCAACTGGCGCCTGGCCGACAAGTACCGTGTGCCGCGCATCGCCTTCATCAACAAGCTCGACCGCGTGGGAGCCGACTTCCACCGCGTGGTGGCCATGATGCAAGAGCGCCTGGGCGTGCGCGTGGTGCCGCTGCAGATCCCCATCGGCGCGGAAGGCGACTTCCGCGGCGTGGTGGACCTTTTGAGCCTGCGCGCCCGCATCTGGGACAAGGACGACGCCAGCGGCCCCTACCGCGAAGCCGACGTGCCCGCCGAACTGCTGGAACAGGCCACGCGCGAGCGTGCCCGCCTGGTGGAAGCCGCGGTGGAGCAGGACGACGCTGCCCTGCAGGCCTACGTGAACGGTGAGGACATCGCCGTGGACGTGCTGCGCGCCAACCTGCGCAAGGGGGTGCTCTCAGGCGCCTTCGTGCCCGCGCTGGCCGGCTCGGCCTTCAAGAACCGCGGTGTGGAGCCGCTGCTCGACGCCGTGGTGGACTACCTGCCGGCGCCCGAAGACATCGTGCGTGAGGGCGGCGAGACCGCTGCCGACCCGTTCAAGGCCCTGGCGTTCAAGGTCGTCACTGACGACCATGGCGCCAAGGTGTTCGTGCGCGTGTACGCAGGCCGCCTGGCCCGTGGCGACGTGGTGCTCAACACCAGCACCGGCAAGACCGAGCGCGTGTCGCGCCTGTACGAGGTGCATGCCGACAAGCACATCGAGCGCGACGAGCTGGTGGCGGGCGACATCGCCGCCGTCGTAGGCCTCAAGGACACGCTGACCGGCCACACGCTGAGCGACCCTGCCCACCCCGTGGTGTTGGAAGAGATCAGCGTGCCCGAGCCCGTGATCCACATGGCCATCGAGCCCCGCACCAGTGCGGACCAGCAAGGCCTGTCCAAGGCCCTGCAATCCCTGCTGCGCGAGGATCCGAGCCTGCGCCTGCAGCACGACGCCGAATCCGGCCAGACCATCCTGTCCGGCATGGGCGAGCTGCAGCTCGAAGTCTCGATCGAGAAGCTGCGCGCACGCCACGGCGTGAACGTGTCGGTGGGCCGCCCGCAAGTGGCCTACCGCGAAACCATTTCGAAGCGTGTGGAGGTACACCATGTGCACAGGAAGCAAACCGGCGGCCCCGGCCAGTTCGCCGAGGTGAGGCTGCTGCTCGACCCCCTGCCCCGGGGCGAAGGCATCCGCTTTGACAACCGCATCGTGGGCGGCGCCGTGCCGCGCGAGTTCATCCCCGCCGTGGAGGCCGGCATCCGCCGCGCCGCCCTGGCAGGCGTGGTCGCCGGCTACCCCGCCGTGGACTTTGCCGCCACCCTGGTGGACGGCAGCTTCCACGAGCGCGACTCGTCCACGCTGGCCTTCGAACTGGCAGCCATGGCCGCCTTCCGCGAAGGCTTTGCAAAAGCAGCGCCCCAGGTGCTGGAGCCGGTGATGGCCGTGGAGGTCATCACGCCCGCCGACTACCTGGGCGACGCCATCGGCGACCTGAACCGCCGCCGCGGCGTGGTGCGCGGCCAAGGCCAACGCGGCAATGCCGCCACGGTCGAGGCCCAGGTACCGCTCAAGGAGATGTTCGGCTACATCGGCAGTTTGCGCGCCTTGTCTTCAGGCCGTGCGCAGTACTCGATGCAGCTGGACCATTATGGGGTGGTGCCTGCAGCCCAGGCAGCGGAGCTGGTGGGCTGAGTCGAGCGCGTCGGGCCGATGGACCGTGGCCCGGTGCCGTAACGATGAGAGGGGCGTGGACGGGAGTCTGCGCCCCATTCTTTTTTTGCTGCAGAGTGCGCTCCGATAGCAGCCCCGAGCTCGATTCAACTGCCTGAAAGCAGCACGACAGGCAAGTCCAGCGACGAGAGCAGGCGCGTCATAATCCAATCGAGATGACCAGATTTTCAGAGCCCAACAACCCATCAGCCAGGCCTGAGATCCCACCCTCGGGTCAGTGGCTGCTGCAGGACGCGCAAGCACGTTTCAGCGAGCTGGTGCGGCGCGCTGTGACGGCCCACAGCATGTGGCCGCCAATGCGCAGGGTGAAGTCGTCGCCATGGCAGCCGAGGACTTCAGCCGCCGGCACGGCGATCAAAACGGCAAGGCATTGGTCGATGTCCTCCAGGTCTTGCCACACAAGGCCGTCGAACTGCCTCTGGCCCCTTCCGTGACCCGCTGCATCAACACGGAATGCAGCAAGAAGCAGGAACAAGAAACAGGAGCACCCATTGAGCGACCCAATCACCCATGTGGATGAAGCCTCGCAGGCATGGGCTTCGATGGTGGACATGGCACCTGAAACCGTGCCCTGGGCAGTAACCCTCAGGATGTCAACAGTGCCCATGGAATACTGGTTCTACAAGCGCAAACGGCTTCGGCCAGAAGACCTTGATCTTGAGCTCTCGATCCCGAGCTATGGCCTGTGGCGCGCCACCTTGCGGCGGCACGATGGGCTTTTCCTGGCCCAATGGAGGCCCAATGGCAACTTCTCGGTGGAGTCGCAACAGCTGAAGTACAAGCGGCTCATTCCCTGGCCGGCGCTGCAATCACCGCAGGGCTTTCCCGCCCTGGTGGGTGCGCTGGAAAAGGCGCTGTCGGTACGGTTCATCCGTCACACCAACCTGGGCTCGAACGGCACGGTCGATGTCGAACGCTGGGTGGCAGAGCCTCACCCTGCCCTGCAGCACTGGCTGGCGCCGTGCGCTGACACGCTGGGGGTCTATCTGCGGTCTGTACAGGATGAGGACGACGGTTGATGGCTGGCTGCTACCACAAATCCCCACGCAACTCTTGCACACCCCTCCCCAGCCGTTCGTGCAACAAGGCCCGCAGCTTCGCTCCATTGTCATACACCACCTCCGACGCAATGGCCTCCGCGTAAAGGCTGCGCCGTGCAGCAGCGCCTGGGCGCGCTCGATCCGCAGGTCCTGGAAATACGCCATGGGCGACTTGCCCAGCACGGCGGTGAAACGGCGCTGCTGCGTGCGTTTTTTCGTGGCCAGGGCGCGCGCGGCGGCTTCCAGCGAAAAGCCGCTTTGGAGGTCCGCGCCGGCCGTGACGCCGGTGTCCAAGGGGTGAGCATGCGCGACTCGTCGAGCTGCACCTGCGGATAACATGCGTGTGCCCCCGCCGTGCCACTGCACAAGCTGCCGCTTGGCATCGCGCCGTTGGAAGCAAGGCACTGCGGCAGCCCATCCGCGGACTGCGGGCATGAAGTTCGCGAGTTCATGCAGCAGCAATTCCACCGCCTCACCATGGCGGTGGAGTTCAGGCCCCTCGCCTCTCCCCTCAGTCCTGGTGCGGCGCAACCACCTTGCGCCACTTCTAACCATCAAACGTCGATACCGTCCACATTTCCGCCACGACGAGCAGGCCCATCAGGATGAATGATGGCATGCCCCAGGCCTCTTCAGCCGGCTCATGCGCTGTCCAGCAGGCGCGTTGCTTTGGCGCGCCAGCGCTTGCCGGCGTGCGGGCACCCCGCCTACCATGGCCCTCCCATGCCTACAGATAGCAACGCCCCCCCCCCAGCCCCTTCCCGCGCGCTTCCTGCGCTTCCTCGGCCCCCTGGTCGCCACCAACCTGCTGCAGGCCCTGGGCGGCACGGTGGTCACCATCTGCCTGGGGCAGTTGCTGGGCGCGCGTGCGCTGGCGGCGGCGGTCAGCTTCTTTCCGCTGTTCATGTGCTGCATTGCCTTCGTGATCGGGCTGGGCGCGGGCTCCTCCGTGCTGGTCGGCCAGGCCTGGGGGGCGCGCGACCCCAACAAGGTGCGCCGCGTGGCCGGGGCCGTGCTGGTGGGCGGGCTGGCGCTGGGTTGCGCCGTGGCGGTGCTGGGTATCACGGTCATCGGTGACCTGCTGCGCGCGCTGGGCACGGCAGACGATGTGCTGCCCGACGCGATTGCCTATGCGCGCATCCTGTTCCTGGCAATGCCGGTGCTGTTCGTGCACCAGCTGGCCGCGGCCCTGCTGCGAGGGCTGGGCGACACGGCCACGCCGCTGCGTGTGCTGATTGTCGCCTCGGGCCTGTGGATGCTGCTCACGCCTGCCTTCATCCTGGGCTGGCTGGGCCTGCCTCAACTGGGCACGGCCAGTGCCGGCTGGGCGAGTTTGATAGGCAACGGCGTGGCAGTGGCCTGGCTGGCGTGGCACCTGCACCGCAAGGACCATCTGCTGGCGTTCAAGGACCTGCGCCCGCACCTGCGCTGGGATGTGCCACTGCTCCGCACCGTGGCACGGCTGGGCGTTCCCACCGGCCTGTTCTTCATCACCAGCTCGCTGGCCGATGTGCTGCTGCTGCGGCTGGTCAATGGCTACGGCTGGCAGGCCACGGCGGCCTGGGGCACGGTGAACCAGGTGATGGCCTATGTGCAGCTGCCGGCCATGTCCATCGCCATCGCAGCCTCGGTCTTTGCAGCCCAGGCAATTGGCGCCAACAACCCCGACGAGGTGCGCCGCGTGACGCGCGTGGGGCTGTGGATGAACCTGGCGCTGACCGGCAGCCTGGCACTCATCGTGGCAATCGCCTCACCACTGGCAGCCCGCCTGTTCACCAGTGACCCTGCAGTGGTGGGCCTGGCCGCCACGGTGCTGCGCATCACCGTGTGGGGCAGTCTGGCCTTCGGGCTGGCCAGCGTGTTCACCGGTGTCATGCGCTCGGCGGGCACGGTGCGCGTGCCGACCACGATTTCGCTGTCGTGCCTGGCCTTTTTGCTGGTGCCACTGGCCTATGCGCTGCAACAGCTGCTGGGCCTGCGGGGCATATGGGCCAGCTACCCGCTGACCTACCTGTGCGCGCTGGTGCTGCAGGCCATCTACTTCTACGCCGTGTGGCGCAAGCGGCCCATCACGCGGCTGGTATAGCGGGGCTGGCGGGCCTGCTTGACCTCAAGTGCGGTTGATGTTTTAAAAACAAGGGCAACGCAACTCCCCGGCCCCTGCACCATGGACATGAAACCCCTCGAAGCCCTGCTACAGCGCGGGGTAGACAACGCCATGCTGCGGTTCACGCTGGGATCGCACTGCCTGAAGATGAACGACGCTGGCACCGCCATCACCCACCTTCAGCGATGCCTGCAATGGTCCCCCGACTACTCCGCCGCGTGGAAGCTGCTGGGCAAAGCCCACGCATTGGCCGGCCGCCCCGAAGCCGCGCAGGACGCCTGGACCCAGGGCATGGCCGTGGCCGAACGCAAGGGGGATCACCAAGCCCGAAAAGAGATTCAAGTGTTCCTGCGCCGCCTGCAACGCACTGCCCAGCAACCGGCCGCGACCCCCGTGACCACATCCTGAAAGTGACGTACAGCGCATACGCCAGAAACAGCACCAGCCACGCCAAAAAGAACAGCTTGCCCCAGTACTGGCCCGCCTGTTCTGCCAGGGTATGGACCTGCCCTCGGCACCCCTTTCCCACGCGTTCAATCTCGCCCCTGGCCAGCGCACGCAGCAGGCCGAAGGACAGAAAGCCGGTGATGGCAGCGCACACCACGAAGCCCACCGGCCCCAGGGGCGGCTTGGTGACTTCGTCGTTCTCGTCGCGATAGCCTTTGGCGAGCTGTTTCTGCCCATAGCGGTATACGGCATACCCGAGAAGAGCATCAGCGTGTAGTAAAGGATGGCGAGCATGTCATCAAGCCGTGGTGTCGATGAGGTGGATAGACAGGCGGGCAGGCGGGCGGGTAAAACCTTGGCCAGGATGGAATCCGAACGAGGTTCGCGTGGCCATCGAGCCCATGCAGACACGGGGCCAATCGCGATCCGTGTGATGATGTCAACCGAGCTGGAACGGACACACTCCCATGGCATCCCCTTTAGACAACAGCATCAGCATGGCCCTGTTCTGCGACTTTGAAAACGTCGCCCTGGGCGTGCGCGATGCGCAGTATGAAAAATTCGACATCAAGCCCGTGCTGGAGCGCCTGCTGCTCAAGGGCTCCATCGTGGTCAAGAAGGCCTATTGCGACTGGGAGCGCTACAAGGGCTTCAAGGCCGCGATGCACGAGGCGAATTTCGAGCTGATCGAGATTCCGCACGTGCGCCAGTCGGGCAAGAACTCGGCCGACATCCGCCTGGTGGTGGACGCGCTGGACCTGTGCTACACCAAGTCGCACGTGGACACCTTCGTCATCATCAGCGGCGACTCGGACTTTTCGCCCCTGGTCTCCAAGCTGCGCGAGAACGCCAAGCAGGTGATCGGCGTGGGCGTGAAGCAGTCCACCTCAGACCTGCTCATCGCCAACTGCGACGAGTTCATCTTCTACGACGACCTGGTGCGCGAGAAGCAGCGCACGCTGGCCCGCCGCCAGGGCCAGGGCTCCGGTGCCGCAGCAGCGCCCGCGGCGCCACGCCGCACGCCCGAGGAGGAGCGCCAGCGCAAGGAAAAGCAGGACGCGCGCCGCACCCAGGGGGTGGAGCTGGCGGTGGAGACCTTCGAGGACCTGATCTCCGAGCGCGGCGACAGCGGCAAGATCTGGGCCTCGGTGCTCAAGGAGGCGATCAAGCGCCGCCGGCCCGATTTCAGCGAGAGCTACTACGGCTTTCGCACCTTCGGCAACCTGCTCGAAGAGGCGCAGGCGCGTGGGCTGATGGAGTTTGGGCGCGACGAGAAGTCGGGCGCCTATGTGTTCCGCGGCCTGGGTGCAGTGGCCGGCGAAGGGCTCGAACCTGTGGTCCGCAGCGATGCCGCACCCGCCGAACGCCAAAGCAACGCGGCGGGCAACCAGCGCCATGACTTCCACGCCGTGGCAGCGCTGTCCCATGCCTCTGGCGGCAGCGGCGACGGCGGCGGTGGGCGTGGCGACCGCTCGCGTGGGCGCCGTGGTGAAGGCTCCACCCCATCCGGCGCGACGCAACAGCATGCGAACGTGCGGCACAACCAGCAGCAGACAGACGTCCGCACGGACCACCAGCGCGCCGACGCGCCAGCCGAGCGCCAGGCCCGCACGAGCTACTTCACCCAGCCAGCGCCGGCACCGGTGCCAGCGCCTGCTCAAGCACAACAGCCCTACCGCGACGAAGCAGCAGACAATGCAGTGGCCGCCGACGAGCGTGCCGAGGCAGCAGCCGCTGCGATGGTAGACGCTCTGGGCGACGCTGCGGACAGCGTTGACGCAGCCGCCCCTGCACCCCGCCGCCGTGCGGCATCGGCACCGCGCAAGGGCAGCAGCAGTGGCGGGCGCAAGCCAGCTGCTGCGCAGGCCGACGCACCTGCTGCAGAGCCCGCACCGTCAAGGTCCAGGAAGACGGCCACGGCCGCACCCGCCAAGGCTGCGGCAGCGCCCCATGCGCGCAAGCCGCGCGGCGACGGCAAGGCTGCTGCCAAGCCAGCAGATTAAGCCGCAGGCGGTCGCCATGCTGAAGGCAACTAGGTCGATCCGCAGAGAAGAACTGTGCCACCGTGTCGAGTTCTTTTTCTGCAAGCACTCCATGCGGCTCACGCGCGTGACCACACGCTCCAGCGCTGGGCTGCCCAGGAAACCTCCCAGGAGGCTGTCCAGCTTGAGAAGCATCGGCTGCAACACGACCGCAGCGGTCGATTTTTCACCGTGTTTTGGTCCCATGGCCGAGCCATGGGTCTTCACTGCCAGAGCCCATTCGTCCTCTCCTTTTCGCCGGGCGGTCCGACTGGCGCTGCCGCTGTCCCGGCAGCAAGCCCTTAGCCACGCCCGGACCTGAGACCTGCCCGGCCACGCACACCACCGATGGACCCACTGCACCGAATGTCCTGGGACTGGATCAAGAGCTTTGTGGCGGTTGCCGAACAAGGCTCACTGGCTGCTGCCGCCCAGCGCCTGCAGACCAATGCGGCCACCGTGAGCCGGCACATCGCGGCGCTGGAGAAACACCTGGGCATCGAACTTTTTGTGCGCAGCCGCCAGGGCATGCAGCCCACCCTGCCCGCGCAGCAGTTCCTGGCGCCGGCCCAAGCCATGCACGGCGCCATGCACCAACTTAGCCTGGGGGTGGCCGCCAAGGACACCGGTCTGAAAGGGGTGGTTCGCATCAGCGCCAGCGTGACCATTGCCAACTTCATCCTGCCCGACCTGCTCGGCGTGCTGCACAGCCTGCAGCCCGGCATCCATTTCGAGGTGGTGGCTGTCGATTCGCTCAGCAACCTGCACAAGCGCGAGGCAGATATCGCCATCCGGCTCACGCAGCCGGTGCACAGCGAGCTGATCGCCAAACGGGTGGCATGGTTCGATCTGGGCCTCTACGCCAGCCACGCCTATCTGGCGCGTCATGGCACGCCGCGCATGGATCCGCAGCAGTTATTGCGCCACCGGTTCATCGACGTGTCGCCCCAGCATCCGCTGCGAGAGGGTTTTGCAAAATCCGGCCTGCCCCAGTTGGGTGACTGCATCGTGTGCGCGTGCAGCGACCACGCCAGCGCCTGGCAGATGGCCCGCTCCGGCCTGGGCATTGCATCCAGTCTGAAGGTGGTGGCCCAACGCGAGGCCCTCGTCAGCGAAGTGCTCACCGAAGTCCAGCCCGGGCGCTTTCCGGTGTGGCTGGTCACCCACAAGGAGCTGCGCCAGCAGCCGCGCCTGCGTGTGGTGGCGGACTACCTCGCGCAGGCGCTCAAGTCGTTGGGCTCCTGAGGTTCAGCGCAACCTGTTGCGCCTGGTACCAGGCCAGGGTCTGGGTGAGTCCGTCGATGAGCGGCGTGGCGGTCAGCCCCAGTGCTCGCTGACTGTGCTGCCCATCCACCACAAAGGGTTTCAGCACCTGGTACTGCATCTCCACGCTGGCCCGGGCATCAGGGCTGAACAGGCCGATCAGAGGCAGCGCCCACCCCGGCAACGCCGACAGCTTCGTGGGCTGGTCCAATAGGCGGCAGGCCATCGCGATCACCTCGGCCTGTGTGGCGGGCGGCGCATGCGGGGCCAACCAGGCCCGGCCCCACAGCGCGGCGTCGGTGCTGCAGCCCAGCGTGGCCATCGCCTCACCCACATCTGCGATGAATGCCAGGCTGTGCGGCTGGTCGGTGCGGCCCATCACCTGGGCGGCCTTGCCCGCCACCAGCCGGGAAAACACGCGCTCCCCCATGATGGAGGTACGCACGCCCGGGCCGTAGTAGTCGCTGGCGCGCAGGGCCACGATGCACAGATCACCGGCCTGGTGCAATGCCCGCAATCGTTCGTGCATCTCCAGGCGAACGGCGCCCTTGGCAGAGCTTGGCGCAACCCGGCTGGTTTCGGTGATGGTGCTGTCCGCATCCATCATGTAAAGATTTTCCAGCGCCACGTAGCGCGCGCCCGCCACCTGGGCCGCCTCCACGGTGTGCGCCTGCAGCACGGGGAACCGCTGGGCCCACTCGCTGTACGCTGGTCCCAGGGCCTGGTACACCACCGCCGCACCCCGGGCCACATCCACCGCCTGGCGGCGGTCCATGAGGTCAGCGCGCAATATGTGGACATCGGCCGGCATCAGGCCAGGGCGCTGGCCACTGCGGTTGACCGCCAGCACCGGCACACCTCGGGCGCGCAGCGCCCGCGCGGTCCAGCAGGCGGCAGGCCCGGTGCCGAAGATCATATGAAGCGAACGGTCTGGAGCGTTGGTAGCGTTGTTCATGGCAAAGTCCCCCTCAGCGCTTGGCGCGGCGGATCAGCACCGTGCCCAGGCACACCATCCACGCCATGTAGAGAATGGAAAACGGTGCAATGAAGGCCGAAAGGTCAAGGCCGAACAGCTCCAGCGCCAGCACGCTCAGCCCCAATGCCGTGGCCATGCCCATCACCGCGAGCCAGCGCGGCATGTCGGAGTGGCGCCACAGGGCCAGCGACAGCAGCCACACGCAGAGGGCGGCAAACAGGAACACGCCCAGCACTTCGCCGGTGCGCCCGGCGTAAGCGTTGAAGGCGTCGTAGACCACGCCGATGGTGGTCTGCAAGCCGGCGTCGGCACCGCTGTACTGGGTGGCCAGAGCGGGCATCACCGAGAGCCACCGCACGATGCCCAGGCAGCGCGCAAGCGTAGACACCAGCGCAAAGCCTGCCGCAAGCTGCAGCAGCACCGAGCCGCCCTCTCGGCTGCTCAGCGCGCGGGTGATCAGCAGCACGGCGGGCCAGAACAGGATGGAGTACAGCAAGTAGACGCTGTAGCCCAGCTTCACGCTGACCGACTCGCTCAGCAGCAGCGGCAAGTTGTGCGAGGCCGGCAGGTCCAGGTTGGCTGGCCAGCCGATGGCCGCACCCAGCACACCCAGTGGAATGAAGAACATCAGCGCATGCACGATGGCCAGCCAGCCGGCGCTGCGAGCAAGGGCGGGGTTCAAGGCAACAGGGGTCATGAAAAGCTCCATCAAAGTGGTTGTGAAGCCTTGGATTCTGGGAACGCAGCGGTGCGCTGCGTATGCACAAAATCGCAATTTTGCGTTGCATTTATGCATTGAAAAACGCAAGCAAATTCGGCGACAGTTCACCTCACACCCCCTGCAATGAATCGCCCGGCACACGCCATCCCACGGAGGCTCCCATGAACCTACGCACGCTTGAACACACCACACCCGCGCTGTTTTGGCTGATCCTGGCACTGCTGGCCATGGCGCTGCCTACGTCATTGATGGGGCAAATAGACCACCGCACGGTGGGCGATCTGGCGTGGACTGCCAATGTGTGGGCCAAGCCGCTCAAGTTCCAACTCTCCATCGCGCTGCACTTGCTCACCATCGTCTGGGCCATGGCGTGGATGCAGCGCCATTGCGGCGTGGCGCTGCCAGGCCACAAGGTGCTGGTCGTTTCGCTGGCCATCACCGTGCTGTTCGAGGTGGTCTACATCACGGTGCAAGGTGCGCGCGGGGTACCCTCCCATTTCAACCGCGCAACGCCACTGGAGAGCGTGGGCGCCAGCCTCATGGCGGGTGGTGCCTCTGTGCTGGTGGGTGCAAGCGCATGGATAGGGGCTGTGGCGCTTTGGCGCTGGTACCGCCTTGCACCCTCGCAGCGCGAGCCCATGTTGCTGGCCATCGGCCTGGGCTTCGTGCTGATGTTTGTGCTGGCTGGCTACACCGGATCTGCCCTAGGCCAGTACCGTGGGCCTTTCGTCCAGGTCGTGAAAGACGCCCAGGCAGGTTTGCCGCTGACAGGTTGGCGCACGGACATCGGAGACCTGCGCATAGCGCACTTCTGGGGGGTACATTCGATGCAGGCGGTCCCCCTGCTGGCGTGGCCGTTGTCGCGCCTGACACTGGGCCTGGCCCACGGCGGCATATTGGCGGGCGCCATTGCGTGGAGCGCCATGACCGTCGCGTTGATGCAGCTGGCTTTGCTGGGCAAGGGGGTTCTGTGAGGTCGTCGCCCGGCAATACACCACCGCATGGGCGATCTGCCAGGAGAGCGTGCAGCAGAAGGGATAGAAGCGCAAGGTTCGAAAATCGGGGATCGCGGCGCAATTCCGGCAAACCCGCGATGGGCCACCGGGCGCCGAAGGCAATACCCGGCCAGGCCGGTTTCTCGGGCGTTGGCGCCGACGATTTTCAAGCCCGACCGCCTCCTGTCCAGGCGCTCGCTCCCAGCCGCTCAGCAGCCGCAACGACGTAGACTGGCGCCTGGTAAAACTGCGCTGCTGCCATGCCCTTCGACACCCCCCACCGCCCCTACCTGCACCGCACCGGCCTGGCCCTGCTCATCGTGGGCGGCATCGATATCGCTGCCTGGCTCATCTGCCTGGCGCTCGACGTGCCCTATGTGTCGAGCTTCAACATCTTCTCGGTGGCCGGCGGCATCTTCCTCTTGCGCGGCAGCCTGCGTGCCGCCTCCATCGTGCGGCGCATGGCGATTTCGATGCTGGCGCTGCTGGCCGCCGTGGTGCTGGTCTCGCCGTTGCTGCAGCCGCCGGGCCTCACGCTCGCCATGGTCCAGGCGCATGCAGCCCTGGCCGTGCTCGGCGGCGTGCTGCTGGTGTTCACCGTGGCGCTGATGCTGTGGCTGGCACGCGAGCTGGGTGCACCGCCGGTGCGCGAAGCGATGGCCGCCGCCGGCGTCAAGGCGCGCAGCACGCGCTGGCCCATCGCCATGGGCGCGGGCATCGCCGTGCTGCTGGCCGGCGCCAGCATGGCCCTGCAGCACACCGATGCGGCGGCCCGCGCCATTGGCGAGGCGCGCGCGGCCAATGGCGATGGCTACCGCTACCACCTGAGCCTGATCCAGGCGAAGGAAACGCCAGCCGGACGCGAGGTCACCGGCACCGTGTCGGCGTGGAATGGCGATGGGGTCAAGACCGTGCCGTTCCGCTGGGTGCAATGAGGCGATGGCTGACAAACTTGCGCGCTGTCGTCCGGTTATCCTCGTGACCGCATGCCAGCCGACCCGATAAAACCCCACCCGCATCGATCTTCTGCATTCCAGGCTGGCGGTGGCGCCATGGGCGCGCGCATCCGCGCATTCGACTGGTCCACCACGCCGCTGGGGCCCATCGCACATTGGCCGGCTTCGCTGCGCATCGCGGTGGACATGCTGCTCGCGTCCGACTTTCCCGCCTGCCTGTTCTGGGGGGCGGACCTCATCGCCATCTATAACGATGGCTACCACACCATTCTCGGGGGCAAGGGCGAGGCGCTCGGCCAGCCGCTGCGCGTGACCTGGTCCGAGGCCTGGGACGGCCTCAAGCCGATTGCCGAGAAGGCCCTGGCGGGCGAATCCACCTTCATCGAAGACTTCCAGATGCACATCGACCGCGGCGGCGCGGCCCTGGAAGAAGCATTCTTCACCTTCTGCTACAGCCCCTGGTTCGATGAGCACGGCGCCATCGTGGCCATGCTCGACACGGTGGTCGAGACCACCGACAAGGTGCTGGCCGAGCGCAAGGCCCGCTCAGAACGGGCGCGCCAGCAGCGCCTGCTGCAGCAGATGCCCGGCTTCGTGGGCGTGCTCATGGGGCCTGAGCACCGCTTCGAGTACGTGAACGATGCCTACGTCAAGATCTCGGGCCCGCGCGACTTCCTCGGCCGCACCGTGCGCGAGGTGTTCCCCGAACTCAGGGGCCAGGGCTACTACGAAATGCTGGACCGCGTGTACGCCACCGGCGAGCCCATGCAGGCCTCGGCCATGCCCATCCTGCTGCAGGGCGAGGCCAACGAGCGCCATATCGACATCCTCTACGAAGCCATGCGCGATGAGGGCGGAAGCATCCACGGCATCTTCGTCGGCGGCTACGATGTGACCGAGCGCGTGCAGGCCCAGGCCGCCGCGCAGGCCAGCGAGGCGCGGCTGCGCGCGCTCAACGCCGACTTGGAGCGCCAGGTGATCGAGCGCACCCTGTCGCGCGGGCGCGCCTGGGCCGTGAGCCCCGAGCTGCTGTGCGTGATCAACGCCAGCGGGCATTTCGAGGCCGCCAACCCCGCCTGGGAACACACCCTGGGCTGGACCGAGGAGGAGATGCAGCGCATGGGCTATCGCGATCTGGTGCACCCTGACGACCTGGCCTCCAGCGAGCGCGCCTGGGCCGACGCCAGCGAACGCGGCCTGCCCGTGCTGCGCTTCGAGAACCGCTACCGCGCAAAGGCCGGCGGCTGGCGCTGGCTGTCATGGGTGGCCGTGCCCGAGGAGGGCCTGGTCTACTGCATCACCCGAGACGTGCAGGACGAAAAGGACCATGCCGCGGCGCTGGCCGAGCGCACGGCCGAACGTGACGTGCTGGCCACCATCGTACAGACCACCGACGCCTTCATCCAGGTGCTGGACCGGGATTACCGCTTCCTGGCCATCAACCAGGCCAATGCCGACGAATACGAGCGCGTCTACGGCGTGCGCCCCGCTCCCGGCGATAGCCTGACCGCGCTGCTGAACGGCACGGGTGCCGACGTGCAGGCCGCGCTGGCACTGTGGCAGCGTGCCATGGCCGGCGAGTCCTTCACCGTCCAGGGCCGGTTCGGCAACCCGGCCATCGCCCAGCGCCAGTACGAGCTCAAGTTCGAGGTGCTGCGCGCGGCCGACGACACGCAGATCGGTGCCTTCGCCACAGGGGTGGACATCACCGACAGGCTGCGCCAGCAGGCCGCCTTCGACGAAGCGCAAGAGGCCCTGCGCCAGGCCCAGAAGATGGAGGCCGTGGGCCAGCTCACGGGCGGCATCGCGCACGACTTCAACAACCTGCTGGCCGCCATGAGCGGCAGCCTGCAGGTCATGAAGATGCACATGGCCAAGGGCCGGCGCGAGGGCATGGAGCGCTACGTCGAGATGTGCGAGCGCTCGGTGCGCAGCGCCGCCAGCCTCACGCAGCGCCTCTTGGCCTTCTCGCGCCGCCAGACGCTGGACCCGCGCCCGGTGGACGTGAACCGCCTGGTGGCCGGCATGCAGGACCTGATCGCCCGCACCGTGGGCCCCACGGTGGAGCTGCGGGTGGCCGCCGCGCCCGACCTGTGTGCCGCCCGCATCGACCCCTCACAGCATGAGAATGCACTGCTCAATCTGTGCATCAACGCGCGCGACGCCATGATGCCCCAGGGCGGGCGCCTGGCCATCGCCACGGCCAACCAGGTGCTGGACGAGCGCAGCGCCCGCGAACTTGAACTGCCGCCCGGCGAGTACCTGGTGCTCAGCGTGGCCGACACCGGCGCCGGCATGCCGCCCGAGCTGGTGCAGCGCATCTTCGACCCCTTCTTCACCACCAAGCCGCTGGGCCAGGGCACGGGCCTGGGGCTGTCGATGGTGTATGGATTCGTGCGCCAGTCGGGCGGCCAGGTGCGCGTGCAATCGGCCCCAGGCCAGGGCACCACGATGGCCCTGTACCTGCCGCGCCACCAGGGCAGTGCCGCCGAGCACGACGCCGGCCCGGCCCCCGGCGCGCTCACGCCCGGCGCGGGCGAGACGGTGCTGGTGATCGAGGACGAAGAGACCATCCGCGCGCTGGTCAGCGAGGTGCTGGCCGAAGCCGGCTACCGCGTGCTGCTGGCCGACAGCGGCCCCACCGGCCTGCACCTGCTGCAGGGCACCGAGCGCATCGACCTGCTGGTCACCGACGTGGGCCTGCCCGGCGGCCTCAACGGCCGCCAGGTGGCCGATGCAGGCCGCAGCGTGCGCCCGGGCCTCAAGGTGCTGTTCATCACCGGCTACGCCGAGAACGCCGCCGTGGGCAACGGCCTCATGGAGGATGGCATGGCCATCCTCACCAAGCCCTTCGACGTGGTGCAGCTCGCGCACCGGGTGCGGCAGATGCTTGACGGGGGCGCCGGCCCTTCCTGAGCCGCTTCGCGCAGCATTGCGCAGGTGGGAATTGGTCAGCCCCCGGGCACATCCTCGCGCAGCACCCCGTGCGTGTCGCACTGCTCGTCCAGGTCGTTGATGGCCTGCGCTGCCTGGTCGGCCGGGTAGGTGAGGCGCGCCACCATGAACTCTTCGCCGCGGTCGTCCAGCACCTCGTGCCTGCGGCCCGGCCCCAGCGCCTGCCAGACGAGCACGACGCTCATCGCGTCGGTGGTCGCGCTGATCATGGTGCTGTGCGATTCGCGCCCATCGCGGGTGAATCTGAAAACGGCTGACGACATGTGCATACGGGGCTGGATCCCAAGGGGGCTGCTTTGTCCGGTAAGGCCCGGATGCCACCATGGTAGCAAGACCCCGCTGGCCGGGTGTCCAACAATGCCTGCGCGCAGAGTAAGCCATTGCGGGACCGTTGCGGGACCACTGCGCGCCCCGTGGCGCACCCAAAAAAAGGGCCCGCACGCCGGCGGGCCCAACTCGCGATGGTCACGAGGGAGAGACGCCGATCCGGGGTCACAGCACCCCTCACGGCGCAGCCATGGTAGGGGCCGGCCGGCAGCCGCGTTTGTAGGACGGCACCCCAAAGACCGGCACCGATTTTTCCGGTGGCCATGCCGCCCCCAAACGGCCTCCCAGGCCTTGCGCCTGCTCACGCGGCTTACATCTCGGAGGCTGACGCACCCCCTGGATACAGCCCGTGCATCTGCTTACCGCCGTGGGCGATTTTCCGACCGGCGCATAGGACAAGACCTACAGGACAGCCCGCCCCCGCGCCAAAAAATGGAGCCACACACGGTCGTCGTGTGCAATGTTTTCACCTCAACAGGAGAACGTATATGCCCAAGAACAACCCCCAAGGCAGCAACCAGTACCAGGACGACAGCAGCAACCCGCAACGCAAGCCCTCGGGCGAACGCCAGCAGGAGCAGAGCACGGGCAGCCGCCAGCAGAACCAGCAAGGCCAGCAGAACAACGAGGCCAGCCGCCAGCAAGGTGGCCAACAGGGTGAGTCGTCGAACCAGCGATCTGCAAAGAACCAGCATTGACGGGATGACGCACACCCGGTTCTGCGGCCCGCACAAAACCCAGCACGCAAGGGCGTGATCGCCCTCGCGCGGCGCAGCGGCATGCGGGCCGCAGTTCACCGGGCCACCGCGCCCCCCACTCGCCAAGGAGCAAGACTATGGGATACCGAGACAGTGACGACAGTGGCTTTTCGCGCCACGGAATGAACCGCGATGGCAGCGACCATCCCGACCTGAACCGCGACGAAGACCTGCGCACCCGCCATTCCGTGCCTCTGGACCACCGCACGGACCGCAACGAAGCCTATGGCGGCCGGCGCGACGGACCAGGCTACCAAGGCGCCTACCAAGGCGCACGCGCCTGGGATGGCCGCGACCGCTACCAGGGCCAGGACCAGGGCGGCTACCGCAACAGCAGCAATAACAAGGACGACGCCGGCGGCTTTGGCTACGGTGCGCGCAGCCCCGACATCGGCGGCTATGACCCCCACGAATCGGAACAGCGCTTTCGCCAACAGCAGTATGGCGGTGGCGGCTATGGCACCGACGAGCGCGCCCGCCTGAACCGCCCCG
The DNA here is from genome assembly GCF_059423865.1 of Acidovorax sp. GW458-11-26-14-TSB4. Classification (NCBI taxonomy): domain Bacteria; kingdom Pseudomonadati; phylum Pseudomonadota; class Betaproteobacteria; order Burkholderiales; family Comamonadaceae; genus Acidovorax; species Acidovorax sp. GW458-11-26-14-TSB4. The sequence goes on along the minus strand of NZ_JBWKYR010000039.1, from coordinate 2,958 downwards.
ATGGCTGGGCCCGCGAAGGCTATGGCGGCTATGGCCGCGACCCAGGCCATGGCGACCAGAGCCACAGCGACCGCTACGGCAACCGCCAGGGCCGCAGCTACGGTTATGGCTCCGACGGCCGCCCGGACGGCGGCTACGGCCTGGACGGTCCGCAGGACGGCGGCGACCGCTGGGACCACCGCCACCAGGACGCCTATGGCGGGTACCGTGACCATGGCGGCAGCAGCTACGGCCGCCAGCAGGGCAACGGCCAGCAGTACAGCAGCAGCCCGCAGCAACGCCACGATCCCGAGTACGCGGCCTGGCGCCAGGAGCAGTTGCGCCTGCTGGACGAAGACTATGACTCCTGGCGCAGCGAGCGCTACCAGAAGTTCTCCGACGAGTTCAACACCTGGCGCAGCATGCGCAGCCGCAACGAAGGCCTGCGCGGCTCCAACCAGTCCGGCCAGGTCACGCAGACCGCCTCGGCCAGTGGCGCCAACAAAACCCCGCAGGCCGGCGGCACTGGCAACAACGCCACTGCATCGGCCCCGGGCAGCAAGGCCAAGGACTGAAGAAAGCAGTGGGTGCCCGCCGTCTGCAGGTGGGCGGCACCGGCGGATGCGGGCCACCAGGGCCTGTCCACGGCGTATTTCGGCAAAGGAATGAGCAACCGCGAGTGAGTGGGTGAGTGAACCGTTGGGTGATGGCTGCCTTGCACCGGCGTACGGAGGCCTCACGCATCGACAGGCCTGCGCCCCCCTGCATGCAGCCAGCCAGCCCGCCCGCCCCACCGTGCCAATCAAGGCACCGCGCCCGGAACCCTCCATCCAGCGCGCGCACAGCCAAGTGCCACGCGGCGGCGGGCCTCCTCTCAGGCCCCACTCGCTGTGTTCGTTGCATTTTTCTCTTGCCGGCATGCCGTGGGCAGGCCCCGGTGCCTGGCCCGTCGGGCTTCATTGGGCAATGCGGGGCACCTTCCTCAGCCCATGCCACCGATCTCGCTGTCGGCCGCATCGCGCAAGGGTATGCTGCCGCGCCCCGGCAGTGCAGGCAGCCAGCGCGGAAACAGCGACGCCGCAGGGGGAGCACCCCTGGCATGGCCGGTGAGGAATCGGAAATCCCGCTCCGGGTAGGCCTTGCGCAGCGCCGCCCGCCCCTCGGCCGTGATGGCCAGCACCTGGGCGCTCTGCACCCTGGCACCCACCTCGGGGAGCAGCGCCTGCACCAAGGCCGCGGCCGCCAACACGCGCACACAGTCGATGCCCCGGGCGTCATCCACCGTTCGGGGCAGCTCACCCTGCGACAACTCGAGCATGAACTCCATCGGCATCAAGGGCTCCCTGGCCATTTGGACGATTGTGGGGCCAGCTCCTGCGATCCGCAACGTCTTACACAAAAAGCAACCAATGCGGGCGCCAATGCCAGGTCCCCGGGTGATGGCCCTCGCCACCGCCACTGCTGCCTGTCCGGCGGCGCCACACGGGCGCGTCTTACACCGCCAGGGCGCCGGCGGCGCGAGCATGGGGTCATCGATACAGCCCCCACCCACCCCTATTGGCTATCGCCTGCATCGCGCTGCGCGCCCGCCAGAACCGGAGCCCATCCATGACCCCATCCCCCTCGCCCACGCCACCGCGCCCCGCCACCACCCACCACAACCCGGGCGACCACCCCACACCCACCAGCGGGCGTGAAAACAGCAAGGCCATGTGGTGGGTGATTGGCATGGTGGCCCTGGCCGTCGTGGCGGTGCTGGGCTTCAACATCCTGGGCCCCCGAGGGGACGCCAGCCGCAGCGGCGAGCGTCCACCTGCAGCCACCAGCGAAGGCATGGCGCCCGCCGCGCCCAGCGCATCGTCGCCCGCGCAGGCCGGCACCCAAGGGCCGGCCCAGGCCCAGCCCCAGTCGGCCGACACGCCGGTGGACGCCAGCCGCAACAGCATGGGCGCACCGGCAGGCGCCACCCCGCCTGCCGCCGGCAGTCCAGCCCAGGCCTCCGGCAGCAGCACCAGCGTTGCGGTGCCCGTGCAGGCCACAGCGCCTGCGAGCGAGGTCCCGGCCTCGCCCGCCTCGCGCTGAGCCGGCACGCCATGGGCCCTTGACCACAAACGAGCCACCACCATGCAGACGACGACGATAACGATAACGATGATGACGATGATCCCAGCCACCCACCATCCCCATCCCCTGGGGCCGGTGGACCCCGTGCCCGAGCCCCAGCCCGGCAACCCTTTGCCGCCCGAGCCCGTGGGGCCGCACCCCACGCCAGCGCCCGTGTAGGCTCTGCCGCGCCAGGTGGCCCAGCTGGCAATTGATTGGTTGATCAAACCGGGGCTGGGTTGATAGTATGTTTTGATGACGACCCGGTGCACGCCATGCGACTAGTACTCGCCTACCCCGAGGACGCGGACAGCGAAGAAAAAGCCGCGCTGGCAGAGCGCGCCGCGCTCGAGATCTGCGAGGCCGCGCATGTCCACCCGCACATGGCCTGGCACGATTACTCCATGGTCCATTCCGGCCTGAACCTTCCCTCATCGGCCTTCGCCACGGCGGAGATCGCGGGCGCCTTCGTCTGGATCGAGGCTGTTGCTGCAGCGCAGGAGTTCCTGAACCCGCCCCGCGGCGCCAAGGTCGAGATCGACGTGCTCTTCGAGCCCGGTGATGAAACGCCTCCCGTGCAGTTCGGCCCGGGCCGCGCCGTGCTGCGCGACCACCTGTACCTGCAGATGTGCCTAGGGCCGCGGCAGTTGGCCAATTCCGTGGCGCCGCCGCCGTGGGATGACGAGGGATCGGGTCCTGTGCCGCTGGCTTCTTCGTGGCAGGAGTTGAGTTTTGAGAATGAGTGAGTTTTTGGGGCTGTGTTCTTTCGAATCTTGTAGTTGGCTTGTGTTGTTGTGCCGAGGGCGGAGGCCGGGATGTGCGCCCGGCGGCGCAGTAACTTTCTCTTGGGCCGCCAAGAGAAAGTCACCAAAGAGA
>NZ_JBWKYR010000038.1:0-34014 GCF_059423865.1 Acidovorax sp. GW458-11-26-14-TSB4 | reverse complement strand
GAACAGGACAGTGAAACGACTTTGCGCCGATGATAGTGCGGGTTCCCGTGTGAAAGTAGGTCATCGTCAGGCTCTTATAGCCCTCAAAACCCCTCAGTTCGTTTGAACTGAGGGGTTTTGTCTTTGGGGGAATGCAAAAGAGACGGCACAGCAGGGGCTGCGCCTCTTTGCAGGGCATACCGGCTTGCCCCCATACTCCGTCCACCTGTTTGTTTCTCCATCTGATCGCCATGCAGCTGCAAGACATTCTGTATTCCCAGGGATTCGGCACCCGGCGTGTGTGCGCCGGATTGGTGCAGCAAGGCTGGGTGATGGTGAGCACCACGGGCCCCGGGGGTGAGTACGCGCTGTGCACGGATTCGGTGGCCGATTTCGAGCCCGAGGGGCTGCAGCTGCGCGTGCAGGGTGTGGACTGGCCGTACCACGAGAAGGCCTATGTGCTGTTGCACAAGCCTGCGGGCACCGAGTGCTCGCAAAAGCCATCGACCTATCCCAGTATCTACACCCTGCTCCCCCCTGCGTTGCGCCAGCGGCCGAGCAAGACGGCGGTGCAGGGCATCCAGGCGGTAGGGCGGCTGGACCAGGACACCACGGGCATGCTGCTGCTCAGCGATGACGGTCAGTTCATCCACCGCATGAGCTCGCCCAAGAAGCATGTGCCCAAGGTCTACCAGGTGACCACCAAGCACCCCGTGGACGAAGCCCAGTTGAACAAGCTGCTGGCCGGCGTGGTGCTCGACGACGATCCCAAGCCGGTGCGCGCTGCCGCCTGCGTGCGGGTGGATACGCACCGCCTGGACCTGACCCTCACGGAGGGAAAGTACCACCAGGTCAAGCGCATGCTGGCGGCAGTGGGCAACCGCGTGGAGGGCCTGCACCGCTCGCAGATCGGCAGCATGCCGTTGCCCGCGGACCTGGCGCCGGGGCAGTGGCGCTGGCTCAGCGCGGATGACCTCAAGGTGCTGACCACGGCGCCCGTCTGACACCGCCCGCCGTGCGGGTCGGTGTGCCGCCTTGCGCTCACCAGGGGTGGCTCGGTGCCGCTGGTGCCGAGGTGATTGACCACTTCTGCGCTGTGCCCCTGTCTTTGCCTGGAACTTCCTTGATCCCATCGGGTTCCATCCGCAGATGTTACGCCTTGCGGCGGTAGGGCCCGTGCTTCGGGCGCTACACTTGGAGACTGTCCTGAAAGTGCTTGGTTGTTTGTGAAGATTTTCTCCCCCGCGCGCGTGCGCGCCGCCCTGGCTGGCCTGGCCTTGCTGTGGGGCGCCAGTGTGGCGGCCGCACCAGCAGCGGCTCCCCTGCCGCCGATTTTTGTGCTCAACTCGCTGGAGGCCAATGTCAGCGTGATCGATCCGCTGACCTGGACGGAAACCTCGCGCATCCCCACCGGCAAGGAACCGCACCACCTGTACCTCACCCCCGACGAGCGCTCGCTCATCGTGGCCAATGCGCTGGGCGACACGCTGACCTTCCTGGATCCGCGCACGGCCCAGGTGCAGCGCACGGTGCGCGACATCGTGGACCCCTACCACCTGCGCTTCACGCCCGACATGAAGTGGCTGATCACGGCCGCGAACCGCCTCAACCATGTGGACTTCTACCGCTGGGACGGCAAGGAGCCCACGCTGGTGGCGCGCGTGAACACGGCGCGCACGCCGAGCCACATGTGGATCGACAGCCGCAGCACTACGGTCTATGTGTCCATGCAGGACAGCGATGAGTTGGTGGCCATCGACATCGCCACGCAGGTGGTCAAGTGGCGCATGAAGACCGGGCCCATGCCGGCCGATGTGTATGGCAGCCCCGACGACAAGCATGTCTTCGTGGGCCTCACGGGCGGCGACAGCGTGGAGGTGTTCGACGTCACGGGCCGCACGCCGCGCAGCATCAAGAAGATCAAGACCGGCAACGGCGCCCATGCCTTCCGCGCCTCTGGCGACGGCAAACACCTGTATGTGAGCAACCGCGTGGCCAACTCGATCAGCAAGATCGACATGGCCGCGATGGCGGTGGTGGACAGCTACCCCGTGCCGGGCGGCCCGGACTGCATGGAGGTCTCGGCTGACGGTCGCTTCATCTACGTGAGTTCGCGCTGGGCGCGCAAGCTGTCGGTGGTGGACACCGAGGCCAAGAAGGTGGTGCGCCAGGTGCCGGTGGGCAAGTCCCCGCACGGCGTCTGGACCCTGCAGCACGCGCCCCGCTAGCCGCCCCATGACTGCTGCCAGGAGCCTGCGGGCCGTGCTTTTGCCCCTGGCCCTGCTGGCCGGGGCGCCTGCCGGCCTGGCACAGGCCAGTTCCTGCACCAAGCCCGTGTACCTGACCCTGGACACAGGCCACATGGAAGTGGCGCCCCTGATGGCCGAGGTGCTCAAGCGCCAGAACGTGCAGGTGACCTTCTTTGCGGCCCAGGAGCGCACCAAGGAAGGCGATGGCAGCCTGGGCGAGCACTGGGCGCCCTGGTGGCGCGCACGGGCCGCCGAAGGCCATGCCTTCGCCTCCCACACCTGGGACCACACCTATTGGCGCGGCGACCTCGGCACGCCGGACCAACCCGTGTTCAAGGTGCGGCCATCGGCCGGCCCGCGCGCCGGGCAGGACTTCACGATGACCGCGGCCGAGTACTGCGCCGAGATCACCAAGGCCGCCGACCGGCTGCAGGCCATCACCGGGCAAAAGCCGATGGCGCTGTTCCGTGCCCCCGGGGGCAAGACCTCGCCCCGGCTGATCGCCAGCGCCCAGGCCTGCGGCTACACGCATGTGGGCTGGTCGCCGGCGGGCTTTCTGGGGGATGAGCTGTCCACCGCCCAGGCCAGCAACGACGCCCTGCTGCGCAAGGCGCTGCGCGATATCCGCGCCGGCGACATCCTGCTGGCCCACCTGGGCATCTGGTCGCGCACCGATCCCTGGGCACCCGCCGTGCTGGAGCCGCTGATCGCGGGGCTGAAAGAACGGGGCTTCTGCTTTCGGACACTGCGTGAGCATCCGGACTACGCTACAAAGTCCGTGCGCTAGTACCGCGCGGACACGGCACATACGGCGACAGCAACAGGAGCGGGCAAGGCAATGGAGTGGTTGAGCGCGATCTTCGACGGAGCGCAGCAATGGCTGTTCGAAACCGTGGTGCAGCCGCTGATGTTCGCGGGCGGCCTCGGTAACCTGCTGGAGGACGGTTACGACGCCACCGGCTGGCTGCTGGTGGGCCTGCTGCAGCTGGCGGTGATCGTCGCCATCATAGGGCCCATTCAGCGCTGGCGCCCGGTGGAGCCGGTGACCAACCGCGCCACCATCCGCACCGACATCCTCTACACCCTGCTGCACCGCCTGGGCCTGTTCCGCGTGGGCCTGTTCTTCGCCATCGACCCGCTGATGGACGCGCTGTTCGGCGAACTGCGCATGTCGGGCGTTAGCACTTTCCACCTCGATGCCATCTGGCCCGGCGTGACCGACGTGGCCTGGGTCAGCCTGCTGCTGTACCTGGTGGTGTTCGACTTCGTGGACTACTGGATCCACCGCGGCCAGCACCACTTCGAGTGGTGGTGGAAGCTGCACTCGCTGCACCATGCGCAGCAGCAGATGACCATGTGGAGCGACAACCGCAACCACCTGCTCGATGACATGCTGCGCGACACCATCCTGGTGGTGGTGGCCCAGCTCATCGGCGTGGCGCCGGGCCAGTTCGTGGCCATCGTGGCCATCACGCAGCTGAGCGAAAGTTTTCAGCATGCCAACGTGCGCCTGTGGTTCGGCCGCGTGGGCGAGCGCCTGTGGGTGAGCCCGCGCTTTCACCGCCTGCACCACAGCATCGGCATCGGGCACGAGACCGTGAAGCCCGCCGCAGCGGGCGAGAAGGCCCCGCGCGTGGTGCTGGGCGGCCACAACTTCGGCGTGCTGTTGCCCTGGTGGGACATGCTCATGCGCACCGCCAACTTCGAGCAGCGCTACGACCCCACGGGTGTGCGCGACCAGGTCGAGCCCGGGCCCGATGGCCGCACGCGCGACTATGGCCGCGGCTTCTGGTCGCAGCAATGGCGTGGGGTGCTGCGGTTGGTGGGCAAGGCTTAGCTGCGCCCGGCGGCCACGCTGCGCACCAAGTCCCAGGCCACTGCGGCCACCGGCGCCAGCGCGCGGTTGGCCCGCCGCACCAGCACGATGGCGCGCTCCACGCGCGGTGTGAGTGGCCGCACCTCCAGGCCTTGCAGCCCCGCGGGCGGCAGGGCCAGTGTGGGCACGACCGAAATGCCCAGGCCCGCATCCAGCATGCGAAAGATGGTGGTGACATGGCCCACCTCCTGCGCCACGGGCGCCTGCACGCCATGCTGGCGCAGCGCGTCGTCGATCAACCGGCGGCTGCCCGAGGCATGGTCCAGCAGCACCAGCGGCTCGCCGTCGAGCGCCGCCCAGCGCACGCTGCGCTGGCGTGCCAGCCGGTGCGTGGGCGGGCAGACCAGGCAGAAGGGTTCGGACAGGATGGGCTCGGCCAACAGGTCCTCGCTGCGCCCCGGCTCGGGCTCGATCACCACGCCGAAATCCACTTCGCCCGACAGGACGCTGGCCAGCGCATCGTGCTGCATGCGGTCCAGCAGCAGCAGTTCCAGCCCCGGGTGCTCCTGCCGGCAGCGCGCTATGCACTCTGGCAGCAGGTTGGCCGACAGGGTGGGGCTGCTGGCCACGCGCACCCGGCCCTGGCGCTGCGTGGCCAGGCCGCGCACATCGAGCAGCACGCTGTCCAGGTCCTCCAGCACGCGCGCCAGGCGCACGGCCAGACTGCGGCCCGCCTCGGTCAGCACCACTTCGCGCGTGGTGCGGTCCAGCAGCTTGATGCCCAGGTGCTGCTCCAGCTCGGTCACGCAGCGGCTCACGGCGGGCTGGGTCAGGCCGATCTGGTCCCCGGCGCGCGTGAAACTGCTGTGCAGGGCCACGGCCTGGAAGACGCGCAGTTGTCGCAAACTGGGATTCATGAGGAATTATTATAAATTCATCAAATCAATCCATTTCTCTTTGGACGGAATAATCGGTCCAATCGGTATATACCGTTTCTCAATGGGCGTTCACGCCCCTGCAATCCATGGCCCGCTCCCGTCTGCTTCCCGACAATTTCACGCTCTACCTCGTCGCCACCGTCATCACGGCCAGCCTGCTGCCGGCTTCCGGCAGTTTTGCCCGGGCGCTCGAAGTGGCCACCACGGCGGCGGTGAGCCTGCTGTTCTTCCTGCATGGCGCCAAGCTCTCGCGCCAGTCCATCCTGGCCGGCATCGGCCACTGGCGGCTGCACCTGGTGGTGGTGGCCAGCACCTTCGTGCTGTTCCCGCTGCTGGGCTGGGCGCTGCGCCCTGTGCTGGAGCCCCTGGTCACGCGCGACCTGTACACCGGCATCCTGTACCTGTGCGCGCTGCCCGCCACGGTGCAGTCGGCGATTGCCTTTGTCTCCATGGCGCGTGGCAACATCCCTGCGGCCGTGTGCAGCGCCTCGGCCTCCACCTTGCTCGGCGTGGCCTTCACGCCGCTGCTGGTGGGCCTGCTGATGTCGCAGAACGCGGCCATGGGCGACCCGCTGGCCGCCATGGGGCGCATCGGCGTGCAACTGCTGCTGCCCTTTGCCATCGGCCACCTGCTGCGCCCCTGGATCAGCGGCTTTCTGCAGCAGCGCGCGGCCGTCATGAAGGTGGTGGACCAGGGTTCCATCCTGCTCGTGGTCTATGCGGCGTTCAGCCATGCCGTGATCGACGGACTGTGGTCCCAGGTGCCGCCCATGGCCCTGGCCGGCCTGCTCGCCGTGTGTGCGGTGCTGCTGGCGTTGGTGCTCACGCTCACCACCTGGAGCGCGCGGCGCATGGGCTTTTCCAAGGAGGACGAGATCACCATCGTCTTCTGCGGCTCCAAGAAGAGCCTGGTGAGCGGCGTGCCCATGGCCAACGTGCTGTTCGCTGCCAATGTGGCGGGCGCCATCGTGCTGCCGCTGATGCTGTTCCACCAGATGCAGCTCATGGTCTGCGGCGTGCTCGCGCAGCGCTACGCACGGCGCGGGCTGGATGCCGGCAAAACACCGGGCGCACAGCCCGAACAGGCCTGACGGTCACAGCGGGAACCCGCGCAACTGCCGCGCGGTGCAGGGTTTCATCAAGAGCGGCGAGGCTCGCGGTATGCTCACGCGCATGGGACTGCTACTGGACTCCTTCTGGCGCGCCGCGGCGTACTGCATGCGCCCCCGCGTCATCCTCCTGTCGCTGCTGCCACTGCTGCTGATGGCGGTGCTGGCCTTCGGCTTGGGCTACTTCTACTGGGACGTGGCGGTGCAGAGCATGCACTCACTCCTGGATGCCTCGCCCATGCTCAAGAACTTCTGGAGCTGGCTCGAGGGCTGGGGCCTGGGCAGCGTGGTGGCGGTGCTGGCGCCCATGATGGTCATCCTGGTGGCCACGCCGGTGCTGGTGGTGGTGTCGCTGCTGCTGGTGGCCGTGCTCATGACGCCGGCCCTGGTCACGCTGGTGGCCGAGCGGCGCTTTCCCGAACTGGTGCGCAAGAAGGGCGGCTCCTTCTTCGCCAGCCTGGCCTGGTCCGTGGGCTCCACGGTGTTGGCGCTGGTGGCGCTGGCAGTGTCCGTGCCGCTGTGGCTGGTGCCGCCGCTGGTGCTGGTGCTGCCGCCGCTGATCTGGGGCTGGCTCACCTACCGGGTGATGGCCTTCGACGCACTGGCCGAGCATGCCAGCAAGGAGGAGCGCAAGCGCCTGTTCGAGCGCCACCGCGCCAGCCTGCTGGGCATCGGCATCATCACCGGCTACCTGGGCGCGGCACCCAGCATCGTCTGGGCCTCGGGCGTGCTGTTCGTGGCGGCCTTCGCCATCCTGGTGCCACTGGCGATCTGGATCTACATGCTGGTCTTCGCCTTCTCCTCCCTGTGGTTCACGCATTTCTGCCTGGCGGCGCTGCAGGAGCTGCGCGAGGACGAGGTGCGCGCCACCCTGCCCGTGCCTTCGCGCCTGCCGCTGGATGCGCTGGCGCCTGCGCCTGCGATCCAGGAGGCGGCGCCACCTGTGCCCGAGGTGCCGGCAGCCAGCCTGCCCGCGCCCGATATGCCCTCCACCGATCCCCGCACCCCATGACCACTCCCATCTTCGGCCTCATCATCGTCGGCGACGAAATCCTCTCGGGCAAGCGTGCCGACAAGCACATGCCCAAGGCCATCGAGCTGCTGGCCGCGCGCGGCCTGGCCCTGTCGTATGCCGACTACGTGGGTGACGATCCGGCGCGCATCACGGCCACGCTGCAGCGCGCCTTTGCCTCGGGCGACGTGGTGTTCTCGTGCGGCGGCATCGGCGCCACGCCGGACGACCACACACGCCAGTGCGCCGCGCGGGCGCTTGGAGTGGATCTGGCGCTGCACCCCGAGGCCGAGCGCCTGATCCGCGAGCGCATGCAGGACGTTGCGCGCGAGCAGGGCCTGCCCTACGAGCCCGAGCGCCACGACAATGTGCACCGGCTCAACATGGGCATGTTCCCGGCGGGGGCGCAGATCATCCCCAACCCCTACAACAAGATCCCCGGCTTCAGCTGCGCCAGCCCGGGCGGGCAGGGCGGGGCGGTGCACTTCGTGCCGGGCTTCCCCGTGATGGCCTGGCCCATGATCGAGTCGGTGCTGGACACCCTGTACGCAGCGCACTTCAACCGCACGCCCCAGACCGAGCATTCGGTGGTGGTGTTCGGCGCCATGGAGGCGGCACTCACTCCGCTCATGGAGCAGATCGAAAAATCACACCAAGGCGTTCGGGTGTTCAGTTTGCCCAGCGTGGATCATCCACAATACGGGCGGCATATCGAACTGGGTGTCAAAGGCCCGGCGCAGGCACTTCCCGCAGCATGGATGGACCTTCAAAAAGGACTGCACGAATTTGGTGCAGAACTTGGCCCCGAAATGGTGCGCAACCTGTGATGTGCAATGGGGGTGGTTGTTGTGCACCAAACTTGTGCATTCGGCTGTTCCTGCCGGACCCCAGGCCGGGCTGCTGCTCCGCGATAGTGCGGTGATTGCACCCCGCTGGCACGCAAACTGCTTTTATTTCGGCAAATTCTTTTTTCAACAAGCGCTTTACCCAGGAGAACCTGATGGCCAAGACCGTTGCAGACGTGATGAACATGGTGAAGGAAAACGAAGTCAAGTTCGTTGACTTCCGTTTTACCGACACCCGGGGCAAGGAACAGCACGTGACCGTGCCGGTTTCCCACTTCGATGAAGACAAGTTCACGTCGGGCCACGCATTCGACGGTTCGTCGGTGGCCGGCTGGAAGGGCATCGAAGCCTCGGACATGCAACTCATGCCCGACCCCAACACCGCCAACATCGACCCCTTCTTCGAAGAAACCACGCTGTTCCTGCAGTGCGACGTGATCGAACCCGGTGACGGCAAGGCCTACGACCGCGACCCTCGCTCCATCGCCAAGCGCGCCGAAGCCTACCTCAAGGCCTCCGGCCTGGGCGACACCGCCTTCTTCGGTCCCGAGCCAGAATTCTTCATCTTCGACGGCGTGCGCTGGTCCAACGAACCCGGCAAGGTCATGTTCGAGATCGAAGAGTACGAGGCCCCCTGGAATTCGGGCGCCAAGCTCGAAGGCGGCAACCGCGGCCACCGTCCCACCGTCAAGGGTGGCTACTTCCCCGTGCCTCCGGTCGACAGCACGCAGGACATGCGCGCTGAAATGTCCCTGATCCTCGAATCCCTGGGCATCCCGGTCGAAGTGTTCCACCACGAAGTGGCGGGCGCAGGCCAGAACGAAATCGGCACCAAGTTCAGCACGCTGGTCGAGCGCGCCGACTGGACGCAGGTCCTGAAGTACGTGGTCTGGAACGTGGCCAACGCCTACGGCAAGACCGCCACCTTCATGCCCAAGCCCTACGCCGGCGACAACGGCTCCGGCATGCACGTGCACCAGTCCATCTGGAAGGACGGCAAGAACCTGTTCGCAGGCGACGGCTACGCCGGCCTGTCGGACTTCGCGCTGTACTATATCGGCGGCATCATCAAGCACGCCCGTGCCCTGAACGCCATCACCAACCCCGGCACGAACTCGTACAAGCGCCTGGTGCCCGGCTTCGAAGCCCCTGTGAAACTGGCCTACTCGGCCCGCAACCGCTCGGCCTCGATCCGCATTCCTTACGTTGCCAACCCCAAGGGCCGCCGCATCGAAGCGCGCTTCCCCGATCCATCGGCCAACCCTTACCTGGCCTTCTCGGCCCTGATGATGGCCGGCCTGGACGGCGTGGAAAACAAGATCCATCCCGGCGAAGCCGCCACGAAGGACCTGTACCATCTGCCACCCGAGGAAGACAAGCTGGTGCCCACCGTCTGCCACAGCCTGGACCAGGCCCTGGAGTACCTCGACAAGGACCGCAGCTTCCTGACCAAGGGCGGCGTGTTCACCGACTCCATGCTCGATGCCTACATCGACCTGAAGATGACCGAAGTCACGCGTTTCCGCATGGCTCCCCACCCTGTCGAGTACGACATGTACTACTCGCTGTAATCCGCCGTTACCGGCGATTACCTGGAAAAGGCGGCGCAAGCCGCCTTTTTTCATGGGCTGGCGCTGCCCATGGGCGAGGAACCAACACCGTTCTGGCGGGGTCAGTACCCGCAGAAGAGCCCCTTTGAACAGCTTCTTGGACCTGGGCCGGCCCGATGGGGCGTGCCCCGGTGTCTGTGAACCCTCACGGCCGCCGCACCTGCCGGATTGGCGATGTGGGGTGATTGGGAGATACTCTCTGGCTGTCCCCTGCATTCGCTGCTTGCGCGAGGAATTTCCATGAAGAAGACTGTCACCAACCTGTTGTTGCTTGCCTGCGCCGTCGCCCCCTTGGCCGGCTGGGCGCAGGACCGCATCTACCGCTGTGGCAACGAGTACACGAACAACGCCACCCAGGCCAAGGAGCGCGGCTGCAAGCTGGTCGAGGGCGGCAACGTCACCGTGGTGCAGAGCGCACGCCCTGCCGCGGCGGCGGGCGGCGCGGCAGCGCCTGCTGCGGGCAGTGCGCCCTCGGCATCGCCACCGGGCGCCCCGCGCGTGAGCAGCAACGACCAGAAGGCCCGTGATTCCGATGCGCGTGCCATCCTCGAGTCCGAGTTGCGCAAGGCCGAGGCGCGCCATGCCGAACTGGTCAAGGAATACAACAATGGCGCACCCGAGCGCAATGCCCTGGACCTGCGCAACCCGCAGCGCTACATGGAGCGCACGGCCGAACTCAAGGCCAGCGTGGCGCGCAGCGAGAGCGATATCGCCGGCATCAAGCGCGAGTTGGGCCGCGTGGCCCCAGCCAACTGACCCCGCGCGTGAGTACCCCACCCGACAACACTTCCCCGTCCGACACCGGGCGTTTCCATTCGCTGGATCTCATGTCCACGCTGGTGGCCGTGCTGCGCATCGATGGCGCGGTGCTGTTTGCCAATGCGGCCCTCGAAAACACCCTGGGCCTGTCGCGCCGCACGCTGGAGGGCGGTGATTTCTCCGGCTTCTTCACCGACCCGGCATTGCTGCAAACCGCGCTGGCGGGTGCCCGCGTGCAGGATTTTGCGGCGCTGCGCTACGAGGCCAGCCTGAAGCGCCTGCACCAGGACCCGATCCCCGTGCATGTGAACGTGGCCGCCGCAGAGCAGGCCGGCGAGATCCTGGTGGAGCTGTGGCCGCTGGAACAGCAGGCGCGCCAGGACCGCGAGGAGCGCCTGCTCGACCAGGCCCAGGCCAACAAGGAGCTGATCCGCAACCTGGCGCACGAGATCAAGAACCCCCTGGGCGGTATACGCGGCGCGGCGCAACTGCTGGAGATGGAGCTTGAGAGCCGCGAGCTCACGGAGTACACCCAGGTCATCATCCACGAGGCCGACCGCCTGCAGAGCCTGGTCGACCGCCTCCTCGCTCCGCATCGCCATCCGCACCTGGTGGGCGACGTCAACATCCACGAGGTGTGCGAGCGCGTGCGCTCGCTGGTGCTGGTCGAGTACCCGCATGGCCTGCGTGTGCAGCGCGACTACGACACCTCGATCCCCGAGTTCCGGGGCGACCGCGCGCAACTCATCCAGGCACTGCTCAACGTGGTCCAGAACGCGGCCCAGGCCCTGTCCGAGCGCGTGGCTGCAGGCGATGCGGTGATCACCTTGCGCACCCGCGTGGCCCGACAAGTAACCTTTGGTCGCCAGCGCTACCGGCTGGCACTGGAATTGCATGTCATCGACAACGGACCGGGCGTACCCGATGCCATCAAGGAGCGTATTTTTTACCCTCTGGTATCGGGTCGGGACGGCGGATCGGGGCTGGGACTCACGTTGGCACAAACCTTCGTACAACGGCACCACGGATTGATCGAATGCGACAGCGTACCGGGTCGCACCGACTTCCGAATCCTGATCCCCTTGCCCTGAGGTCCCTGACGACACGCAACCACAGGGAAGGTAAGCAACACATATGAAGCCGATCTGGATAGTAGATGACGACCCCTCGATCCGCTTCGTCCTGGAAAAGGCCCTGGCCCGGGAGAACCTGCCCACGCGCAGCTTCACCCATCCGCGCGAAGTGCTCGATGCGCTCGCCGACATCACCGCAGGCGACCCCGCCCGCCAGGCCCCCCAGGTCCTGGTAAGCGACATCCGCATGCCCGGGGGCTCGGGCCTGCAACTGCTCGAAAAGGTTCGCGAACTGCAGCCCGGCCTGCCCGTCATCATCATGACGGCGTACTCCGACCTGGACAGCGCCGTGTCGGCCTTCCAGCGCGGCGCCTTCGAGTACCTGCCCAAGCCCTTCGACCTGCCCAAGGCGGTGGAGCTGATCCGCCGTGCCGTGGAGGAAAGCCAGCGCGAGGAGGTGACCGAGGAGCGCCAGGCCGAAACCCCCGAGATGCTGGGCCAGGCGCCCGCCATGCAGGACGTGTTCCGCGCCATCGGCCGGCTCAGCCAGAGCCAGGTCACGGTGCTGATCACCGGCGAGTCAGGTTCGGGCAAGGAGCTCGTGGCGCGCGCACTGCACAAGCACTCGCCCTGCGCGGACGGCCCCTTCGTGGCCATCAACACCGCGGCCATCCCCAAGGACCTGCTCGAATCCGAACTCTTCGGCCATGAGCGCGGCGCCTTCACGGGTGCGCAGACGCAGCGCCGCGGCCGCTTCGAGCAGGCCGAGGGCGGCACCCTGTTCCTCGACGAAATCGGCGACATGCCGTTCGACCTGCAGACGCGTTTGTTGCGCGTGCTGTCGGACGGCCAGTTCTACCGCGTGGGCGGCCATGCGGCCGTGAAGGCCCATGTGCGCGTGATCGCGGCCACCCACCAGGACCTGGAAAAGCGCGTCAAGGAAGGCGGTTTTCGCGAGGACTTGTTCCACCGCCTGAACGTCATCCGCCTGCGCCTTCCGGCGCTGCGCGAGCGCCATGAAGACGTGCCCATGCTCACGCGCCACTTCCTGCAGCAAAGCGCGCGGCAATTGGGCGTGGAGCCCAAGCGCATTGCCGATGCGGCCCTGGTGCGGCTGGAGCAGTTCGCCTTTCCGGGCAATGTGCGCCAGCTCGAGAACATCTGCCACTGGCTCACGGTGATGGCACCGGCGCAGGTGATCTCGCTGCAGGACCTGCCGCCCGAGGTGCTGGAAGCCCCCGTGTTCCAGGCGCCTGCGCGTGCTGCTGTAACCGATAGCCATGCCGCGGCACCGCAGCCGGTGATCGCCATGCCCGTGGCGGCCCTGGCGCCCCAGCCCGAGCTGGTGGGCGGTGTGCATGCCGTTGCGCCGGCAGCGGCGCCGCAGTTCGCTGCGGCGGCTGCGCCAGCGGTCGCCTGGGCTGCGGACACGTTGGCCGCGCCCGCCATGCCGGCACATCCTGTGCTGAGCTGGGAGCAGGCGCTGGAGGCCGAGGCCCAGAAGCTGCTGTCCGGCGGCCAGCCCGAGGTGTGGGACGCGCTCACACGCCGCTTCGAATCGCGGCTGATCCGCACGGCCCTGGTCGCCACCCATGGCCGCCGCATGGAGGCCGCGCAGCGCCTGGGCATTGGCCGCAACACCATCACCCGCAAGATCCAGGAACTGGGCCTGGATGCGCCCGACGAGGGCTGAGCGGGCCCCATCGGCCACGCACAGCAAGCCCCGGGCACGTGCCCGGGGCTTTTGTTTTTGCGTGGCGTTCCTACAGATGGCGAGCGGCAGTGTGTGTAGCCTGCAGGCTTTCCCACCTGGGGACGCCCCATGCACCTCGAAGGCTCCTGCCATTGCCGCGCCGTCCGCTTCTCGCTCGAAGCCGACAGCCCCGTCCCTTTCATGCACTGCCACTGCTCCATCTGCCGCAAGACGGCGGGTGGCGGCGGCTATGCCATCAACCTGGGCGGCGATGCGCGCACGCTCAAGGTCCAGGGAGCCAAGCACCTGGGCACCTACCACGCGGTGATGCGTGAGGAAGGCCGGCGCAGCAGGCGCTCCAAGGCCGAACGCAAGTTCTGCCTGCAGTGTGGCAGCGCCCTGTGGCTGTGGGATCCGCGCTGGCCTGAACTGGTCCACCCCCATGCATCGGCCATCGACACGCCTTTGCCCAAGCCACCCGAGGTGGTCGAGGGTATGCTGGAGTTCGTCGCCAACTGGGTCGATGTGCCCAAGGGCAAGGGGCACCGGCACTACCAGGCGTTTCCGGACGAGTCACTGGCCGAGTGGCATGAGCGGCATGGGCTCAAGGACTGAATCCTGGAAAGGCTTCTGCGGGTCCCCATCATGCCTTGCTGCGGGCCAGGGTGGTGTAGTACAGGACCACTCCCGCCGTGAACACCAGCGCAAAAAGCAGATAGCCGATGGCGCGACGCCTGTCCTGCAGGTAGCGCGCCTTGGACTGCTCGTAGGACACCAGGGTGCTTTCCGCCGTTCGAATCTCATAGCACAGCGGGAAACGCTCGTAGGCTTTGGGCTCTGACATCAGCACGGTCACGGGCTGGCCCTTCAATGCGCGCACCAGGCTGAAGTTCTCTGCATGCCCTTCACGGAGGCAATTGGGGCTGCCGGTCGCTGGCGAACAATTGCATTTCCTCAGGCCGCCGTCGCTTGTCCTGACAACGGTCGCGTGCCCGTTTCCTTGGTTGGTGGGCATCACGTAGGGCATCTGGTAGGTGCCATGTACGGTTGTGAGTTCGCTTCTCTGCGGGATCTCCAGCATGAGCAGGTAGAAGAACGGAGAGAGCAGCAACAGCGCCAGCATCCATGCGACCCAGCGGAATTTCGCAAAGAAGATCCGCCAGAGGAGGATGGGTAGACGTCTGTGCATGCGTGGTCGCGGGTCGATCATTGGGTTGTGGACGCCAGCATCATCGCCTACGCGCCGACCAGGCCCGTTGGCCGCCCTGTGGAAATGCAAGGCTTTGGAATCGGGGGAAGTCCGGCTAGCCGGTGTAGCCAACCGGCTTTTCAGGCGTGGGCGACCCACCCCCGAAACGCCAGTCCCGCATAGAACAGGCGGATATCGTGGAAGCCGGCCTGCGCCAGCAGGGTTTCTTCTTCGTCGGGGCCGAGCAAGGGCAGGGCTGTATCGATGGCTGTGGCTGCGCGGCGCGCGGCTTCTGCGTCCACGCCCGATGCGATTGCAAACGCTGCATAGCGCGCCAGCCACCGCGCGCGCTCCTCGGGCGGTGCCAGCGGGAAGCTCAGGTGGGCAATGACCAGGGAAGCACCTGGCTTAAGTCGCTGGTGGATGGCCTTCAGGGTGGCCAGCCGTTCGCCCAGCGGAACGAAATGCAGGGTGAGCAGGCAGGTCGCGGCATCGAAGGGCCCTGCCGGTGCCGTGTGCACATAGCCGTGGTGAAAGTCCACCCGCTCCGACAGCGGCCCAAGCGTGGTCTGCGCCAGCTGCAGCATGGGTTCGGACGGATCTACCCCCACGAAGCGCCAGTGCGGGTCCGCCTTGGCGAAGACGCCCAGTTCCGCCCCCCCGCCGGCGCCGACGACGAGCACCCTGGCCTCGGGCGGCGCACGCTCGGCCAGCAGCACGCCGGCCATCTTCTGCAGGTCGTCCCATCCCGGCACCAGGCGGCGTGTGCGGTCGGCGTATGAGGCGACGGCCTGGGGATCGGCAAAGGGGGCGTTGGGGTTGTCGCGGGTGGAGGAGGTGGACATGGCAAATGGTTTCAAGTAACTTTAATTGTTTCATATGTACCATGGGCATTGCAAGGGGCGTGGTACGGCCTTGTCACCCGCACAATGGAGCCATGACTTCAAGCCCTGCACCCGTGGTCTCTCTCTCCACTCCACGGGCCCAGGACCCGGCCCTGTTGCGCCGCCTGCTGCGCGCCAAGGACCGGATGGATGCCGCATCGCACGAGGCCTGGCCAGTGGGCCGGCTGGCCGAGGCGAGCGGGGTGTCCGAGGCGCACTTCGCGCGCTCGTTCAAGCAGGCCTTCGGCATTCCGCCCCACCGCTACCTGCTCACGCGCCGCATCGAGCAGGCATCGACCCTGCTGCGAGACACCGACCAGCCCATCACCGACATCGCGTTCGCGACCGGCTGGGAAAGCCTGGGCACGTTTGGCCGCATCTTTCGCGACATCACCGGCAAGAGCCCCAGCGCGCTGCGCCGCGAGGCCCGGGCCGAGGCCGGGCCCCTGGCCAGCGTGCCGGCATGCATCCTCAAGGCGGCGGAGCGGCCGGATCTGGTCACAGCAGTTTCGGAGAAGCGCCGCCGCGCGGCGGACGGTACAAACCGGTCTTCGGCAACCCAGGAGATCGAACGATGACGACGACCAGCTTGATGAACAACCCGCCTGCCCAGGGCATCGGTGTGGTGGGCGTGTACGTGGACGACCAGGACGCGGCGCTGGCCTTCTACGTGGAGCAGCTCGGCTTTCGCGTGCACACCGACGTGCGCAACGGCAGCTACCGCTGGCTCACGGTGCAGCACCCGGAGCAGCCCTCGTTCCAGCTCGGCCTGTTTGCCCCGGGTGCGCCACTGCACGACGAGGCCACGGCGCAGACGCTGCGCGCCATGGTGGCCAAGGGCGCCATGCCGCCGCTGGTCTGGCACGTGGCGGACTGCCGCGCCACCTGCGCGCAACTGCGCGAGCGGGGCGTGGAGTTCACCCAGGAGCCGGTGGACCGCTACGGCAATGTGGATGCAGGTTTTCGCGATCCTGCGGGCAATGGCTGGAAGGTCATCCAGCGCGCTGCAGGGGCGGCGCGATGAGCGGAGGCGGCAACCGGCTCCGGCAGATCCACCGCTGGGTATTGATCGCCTTCACGCTGACCGTCGTGGCCAACTTTGTGACCATGGGCCTGGGCCAGGCGGCACCGCCTGCGTGGATCACCTACGCGCCCTTGGCTCCCCTGGCCGTATTGCTGCTAACGGGGCTCTATCTGCTCGTGCAACCCTACCGGGCCCGCCGGTCCGGCGCGCATGGGGTACAGCACCGGTGTCCGGTTCACATCCGTTCTAGCCGAGCGTGCAGGCGGTGGGCACCATCGCGGGCATGACCTCTTCATCTGCTGCTTCTCCCCCTGCCTGGTCCCACCAGGGCTTTACCGCACCCTTCACCACCACGGGCCGCTCGGCCCTGGTGCCGCCACCACCGTGGCACTACGCGGGCTGGCTGCTCAACGTGGCCTTCCAGTTCGATGCCGAGTGCGCAGTGCCTCTGGTGCCGCCGGCGGCGGGCCGGCCGCTGGGGACGGGCTGCGTGCACTTTGCCGACTGGCAGGCGTGCACTCTGCACGGCGAGGAACTGCTCGACCCGGTGCTGGCGCAGTACCGCGAGACCATCGTGGTGCTGGAGGTGGAGCGGCCCGATGGCAGCCGCGCCATGTACTGCCCGGCGATCTGGGTGGACCAGGACATCTCCCTGGTGCGCGGGCTGTTGCAGGGCTGGCCTAAAAAACTGGGCAGTACCTGGCTCACGCGCAGCCTGCCCTTGGACCACCCTGCGGCCGCCCAACTGCGCGCCGGCAGCCGCTTGGGCGCAAGCCTGGCGGTGAAGGACCGCCGTGTGTTCGAGGCGCAGGCCACGCTCACGGGTCGGCCTGGCCTTGCTCTGGGTTTTCTGGGCATGCCGACCATCGGCGCCGTGGGCTGGCCGGACCTGCGGCAGCCCGCGCAGCTGCCGGCCCTGGCGTTGGTAAAGCCGGCCATCGGGGAGCGCGTCGGAGCGGGCTGGCATGAGGCCACGGCCACGCTGCAGCTCACCCCCCATCCATGCGAGGACATCGGCCTGCTGGGTGGGCTGGTGGCGGGAGACGCCAGCGCTGGCTGGATCGGCATCACCGTCGCAGGCGCGGTCGATGCCTGAGCGCAGGGCTGCCGCCCCGCAGGGCCTGCCACCATGGCGCTGAACCTGCGCTCCGAGGTGCGCCGGCTGCGCGTGTTCGACCTGGAGCAGGTGCGGCACCAGGAGCCGGGGCAGGAGTGGGTGCCGCACTGGCACGAGGAATGGTCGTTCGGCGCCATCGTGCGCGGCGAATGCCGCTGCAGCGTGGCAGGCCATCCGTTCGTGGCGCGCACGGGCGACGTGATCGCGATTGCCCCGGGCGTGGTCCACACGGGGGCGCTGAGCGCGCCGCAGTACCAGGGGCGCGTGCTGGTCGCCATGCTGTATGTGCCCAGCGACTGGCTCGTGAACGAAGGGCTGCGGCCTCCGCCGCGCAGCGGCGTGGCGCGCATGCCCCGGCTGGCGGAAAGCGCGCGCGGCCTCGCCACCACGGCCGAGGTGCAGGGCTGGCTGCGGCGCGCCGTGCCGGCCCTGCGCCGCAGCCTGCCTGCCGACCCCTCTGCCGTGGAGCCGGGGCCCCCGAGTGCCGCGGTGCGCGCCCTGATCGAACGGGTGCAGCAGGCCGTGGCTGGCGGCGACCTGTCGGTGGCGGACCTGGCAAACCGCTGCGGGGTGAGCCGCGAGCGCATCCACCGCGTGCTCACGGCCTGGGTCGGCATGGCCCCAGGCGACTACCTGCGGGCCGTGCGCCTGCACCGGGCCCGGCAGCTGCTGCTGGCGGGCGAGCCGGCCGCCGCGGTCGCTGCGGAGTGCGGTTTCGCCGACCAGGCGCACTTCACGCGCTGGTTTCGCCGCTCCTTCGGCTACACGCCCGGGGACCTGCTGCAGGCGGCCGAACGCGGCTGACCAGCGCGGTCACCGAAGGACAGGCACAATCGCCCGGCGACAGGGCCTTTGCCCTGCCGGTTTTCGGCCTTTTGCGCCACGTTCCCTTCGTTGACCGATGCCCGCGCCCGGAGTGCGTGCGGGTGCCTCCTTTTTCTCCATGCAATCGCCGCTGCCCGTCTTCGCCCTGCTGTTCAACGCCTTCGTCTGGGGCCTGGCCTGGTGGCCGTTCCGGTTGATGCATGGCGCCGGGCTGCACCCGCTGTGGGCAACGGCCGCGATGTATGCGGTGGTGCTGCTCGGCTTGTTGACCCTGCGGCCGGGCATCCTCGCGCAGGTGCGCCAACACCCGGGGTTGTGGCTGCTGGCGCTGGCCTCGGGGTTCAACAACGTGGCCTTCAACTGGGCCGTAACGGTGGGCGACGTGGTGCGCGTGATCCTGCTGTTCTACCTCATGCCTGCCTGGGCGGTGCTGCTGGCCTGGCGCATCCTGGGCGAGCGGCCCACGCCCATGGCCATCGCGCGGCTGGTGCTGGCCTTCACGGGCGTGGTGCTGGTGCTGCTGCCCGGGGATTCCTCTCCGGCCAGCCTGCTGCAGGGTCTGTCCATGGCCGATGGGCTGGCCCTGATGGGCGGCTTCATGTTCGCGCTCGTCAACGTCACCGTGCGCCGCCTGCACGCCGTGCCGGGCCAGGCACGCATGTTCGCCATGTTCGGCGGCTGCATGTGCATGGCGCTGCTGGCAGGC
Organism: Acidovorax sp. GW458-11-26-14-TSB4; assembly: GCF_059423865.1. Lineage (NCBI taxonomy): Bacteria > Pseudomonadati > Pseudomonadota > Betaproteobacteria > Burkholderiales > Comamonadaceae > Acidovorax > Acidovorax sp. GW458-11-26-14-TSB4. Next base: position 15,186 of record NZ_JBWKYR010000038.1, on the reverse strand, counting down.
GTTGTCGGCCTGCACTTCGGGGTGGTGGAGGCCTTTCCGGCGTTCAATGCCACCTGGGCCGTCACGGCGCTGCTGCTGTCGGGCGTGCTGATGCTGGGCAACTGGGCGCTGCAGTTCGGCGCCTCGCGCCTGAAGGCGGGCACCACGGCCGTGGTGATGCTGTCGGAAGTGGTGTTCGCCAGTGTGTCCTCGGTGCTGCTGTCAGCCTCGCAGCTGGAGGCGCGCACGGTGCTCGGGGGCTCGCTGATCCTGTTGGCGGCGCTGCTGGCATCCTTGCGGCGATAGTACCCGCCTAGCTGGGCAATCGCGCGGCGGCCCGCTTGAGGGCTGCGGCAAATGCCAGCGCCGCAGGCTTGGGCTGGGTGCCGCGGCGCGACACCAGGTACAGGTCCAGCTGCGCCACGGGTTCGCGCAGCATGGCCACCCCTAGGCCCTGGCGCAGGCATTCCTCCATCGCGAAGGAGGGGATGACGGCATGCCCCCGGCCGGCGCGCACCATGCCGATGATGGTGCCCAGCAGGTTCATGCGCGGGCGCTCCTCATGCGTGCGGCCCAGGCGCGAGAGCTGCTTTTCGATCACCACCTGGATGGGGTTGCCCGGCGGCAGGCTGACCAGGGGCATGCCCTCGAGGCTGCTCCAGGGGCGGCTTTCCGAGAGGCCGCCGCTGCCTGCCTCGGGCGGGCTGATGCGCATGAGCCGGAACTTGCACAGGGGTTGGCGCGACAGCCCCACGGCCGGCTTGACGAAGAAGCCGAAGCCGATGTCCGCCTCGCCCTCCAGCACCTTCTGGCGCACCGTGGCCACTTCCACGTCGGTCAAGTGCACCTGCACCCCGGGGTGCGTCTCGGCAAAACCGCGCACCACGTCGGGCAGCAGGCTGGCCGAGATCATGGGCGTGGCCGCCACCAGCAGGCGCGAGCGCACGGCGGCTTCACTGCCATCGAGCACGGCGCCCAGCGCGCGCAGTTCGCCGACGACGCGCTCGGCCACGGGCTGCAGTCGCCGGCCCGCATCGGTGAGCGTGAGCGAGCGCGTGGTGCGGTGGAACAGGCGCGCGCCCACCTGCTCCTCCAGTTCCTTGACCAGCATGCTCATGCCAGAGGGCGACAGATGCACCTGCTCGGCCGCCTTGGCAAAGCTCTGCAGCCGCGTGACCTCCAGGAAGGCATGGAGCTGGCGGCTGCTCACATTCATCAGCTTCATTGACGAATTCATCAGAATTTTCCGTTTGATTCAAATCAAGACTGTCGTTGTAATTGTGGTCCAACTTCCAAGGAGACAACGACATGGCCATTTCATCCCCGCTGCCGTCCCGCCGGCGCCTGGTCCTTGGTGCCCTGGCATCCGTGGCGGCGCCCCTGGTCCACGCGCAAGGCAGCGACACCACGCCCGTGCGCCTGGTCGTGCCCTTCACACCCGGCACGGGGATCGACCTGATCGCGCGCCAGATCTCGGTGCCGCTGTCCGAACGGCTCAAGCGCCCCTTCTTCGTGGACAACAAGGCCGGTGCCTCGGGCATCATCGGCACGCAGGAAGTGGTGCGCGCGCCGGCCGATGGCACGACCTTGCTGGTGAGCGTCAACACCCTGGTGATGAACATGGCGCTGTACCCCAAGCAGGGCTTCAACCCGCTCACCGACCTGCAGCCCGTGGCCCAGACCAGCTGGGGCCAGTTGCTGCTGGTGGCCAGCGAGGCCTCGAAGATCCAGACGCTCAAGGAGTTGATGGAGCGTGCCAAGGCCAAGCCCGGCGCGCTCAACTACGGTTCGCCCGGTGCGGGTACGCCGCACCACCTGGCGATGGAGCTGCTCAAGAACCGCGCCAAGGTCTCGCTCACGCACATCAGCTACCGCGGCACGGCGCCAGCCGTCACCGACCTGCTGGGCGGGCAGATCGACGCCATGTTCCTGCCCATCCACGTGGCGCTGCAGCACGTGAAGGCCGGCAAGCTCAAGGCACTGGCCATCAGCTCCGACACGCCGCATCCGCTGTTGCCCGAAGTGCCATCGCTGAACAGCCTGAAGGTGGGTGACCTGAACGTGGACATGTGGTACGGGGTCTTCGCCCCGGCGGGCACGCCGCGCGCCCTGGTCGACCGGCTCAACACCGAGCTGCGCGAAGTGCTCGCGGCACCCGCCGTGGCCAAGGCCTTCGAGACCCAGGGCATGACGCCTGCCCACAGCACCCCCGATGCCTTCAAGAAGCTCGTGGCGGCCGATGCCAAGCGCTGGGCCGACCTGATCAAGGCCCAGGGCATCACGGCAGAGTAATGAAAGCAATGAACAGCATGAACAAGGACCAAGCCATGGCACAGCACCAGGACGCCGAAGTGGTCATCGTCGGCGGCGGCCCCGTGGGCATGGGCCTGGCCATCGAGCTGGGCCAGCGCGGCGTGCGCACCATCGTGGTGGAACGCTACGTACAGCCCCAGCCCATCCCCAAAGGCCAGAACCTGACCCAGCGGACCATGGAGCATTTCCACTTCTGGGGCGCCGAGGCGCAACTGCGCGCGGCGCGCACCATTCCCAAAGAATACGGTATCGGCGGCCTCACGGCGCACGGCACCCTGCTCGGGCCGCACAGCTACGACTGGCTGCAGCGCGACCTGGTCAAGCCCTACTACTTCACCGGCAACGAACGCCTGCCGCAGTACGCGACCGAAGCCGTGCTGCGCGAGCGCGTGGCGCAACTGCCCTCGGTGCAGACCCTGTACGGCTGGGAGGCCAAGGGCGTGGCGCAGGATGCCGATGGCGTGTCCATCACCATCGCCGAGCGCGGCGGCAGTGGCGGCGAGCGTGTGCTGCGCAGCGCCTATGCGGTCGGTTCGGACGGCGCCCGCTCGGTCGTGCGCGAGCAGGCCGGCATCCCCCAGACCCGCACCGACCACGACCGCATGATGGTGCTGCTGGTGTTCCGCTCGCGCGGGCTGCACCAGCTGCTGGAGCGCTACCCCGGCAAGTCCTACTACAACGTGCTGCAGCCCGAGCTCAAGGGCTACTGGAAGTTCTTCGGCCGCGTGGACCTGGGCAGCACCTGGTTCTTCCACGCCCCCGTGCCGCCGGGCACCACCAAGGACAATTTCGACTTCACCGCCTACCTGCAGGATGCGGTGGGCGCGCCCTTCGACGTGGAGTTCGAGCACATCGGCTTCTGGGACCTGCGCTTCATGCTGGCCGACCGCTACCGCCAGGGCCGGGTCTTCGTGGCCGGCGATGCGGCGCACAGCCACCCGCCCTATGGCGGCTATGGCGTGAACTCGGGGCTCGAGGATGCACGCAACCTGGGCTGGAAGCTGGCCGCCACGCTGCAGGGCTGGGGCGGGGAGCACCTGCTCGACTCGTACGATGCCGAGCGGCGCCCGGTGTTCGCGTCCACCATCAGCGATTTCATCGCCAGGTCCATCGACACGGACCGCGAGTTTCTCGACGCCCACGACCCGGCGCGCGACCTGCCCGCCTTCGAGGCCGCGTGGAATGCCCGGGCCCAGGGCGCGGTGGGCGAGGTGCATGCCTTCGAGCCGAACTACGAGGGCTCGGCCGTGGTCTGGGACAGCCAGGGCCGCGCCAGCAGCGCCAAGGGATCGCATCGCTTCGACGCGCGGCCCGGGCACCACCTGGCGCCGGCGCTGCTGCCCTCGGGCCGCAATGTCTACGAAGAGCTTGGCACGGGCTACACCCTGCTGGCCTTCGGTGCCAGTGCGCCGGAGGTCCAGGCCTTTCGCGATGCCGCGGCGGCGCAGTCGCTGCCCCTTACGGTGGTCCAGGCGCAAGGGGCGGGCGAGCACGAGCGCTACAACGCCCGGTTGGTGCTGGTACGGCCGGACCAGTTCGTCGCCTGGGCCGGCAGGGGTGCCGAGTTGGGGGCCGGCCAGGCCCGCGAGGTCCTGGCGGTGGCTGCAGGCGTGCCAGCCGAGGTGGCAACCGCCTGAGCTACGGTTTCTTCTTCTGCAAGGCCTTCAGCCGCACCCGCTGCTCAGCCGTCGTGCTGGGCGCGTACAGGCGGCCCACCAGGGCCTGCTCCCATTCTTCGTCGTGGTCGGGCCAGGTCTCGATCAGCCGGGTGAGGCCTTCCACGTTCTCCGCTTCCACCAGCTCCCGCACGCGCTGGGCGAAAGGCGAGAGGGGTGGCGGTGGTGGGGGCTCGGGCTCAGGCTCTCGCATCACCGGCTGTGCGCCGGGGCGAAAGGGGTCGCGCCCTTCGCGCATGAAGCGGCGTATCGCCTCTGCCGACACCATGCTGCCCGGCTCGTCCGCATCCTCACCCTCGTATTCGAACAGGTCGGGGTGCAGGCAGTCGGACCAGTTCTCGCCCATGTTCCATTCGCAGATCGGCAGGTGGTAGCCGCCTTCGGCGTACATGTCGTGGTCCAGGGTGATGAAGGCGCGGCCATGCATGGCGCCATTGATCACCAGGCTGCCGTCGTTGTATTCGCCGTAGATGATGTTCTCCACCTTCACGTCGCCCATCACGCGCATGTGGCTGTCACCATGGCCGAAGCTCGTGGCGTGGATGCTCCCGCTGACCAGCGTCTGCCCCGGGTAGGTATAGGTCAGCTGGCTGAACACGCCAGCGACCTCCACATCCCCCTCCACGATGACGCCGGCATGCAGCCCGAAGTCGGCGATGCGCTCCAGGTCGAAGTCCGCATGCCAGCGCAGGCCCTGGCGGAACAGCGCCAGCCGCCGGGGCTGGCCGCGCAGTTCCTCGGCACCGTTGATGGCTAGGAATGCATCGAGCAGTGGGTGCGGCGTGCGCGCATCGCAGAACAGCTCATCGGCCACGCTGCCGTCGGCCACCGGCTGCGATGGACTGCAGGGCACAAAGCCACGCTCCTCTTGCCATTCCTTGCGCAGCCGCTGGTGGTGTGCTTGCGCCTTGCTGGCCGTGCCGTAGGTGGCGTTGAGCACCAGGCAGGGTTTGCCGATGGTGCCGTTGCGCACGCGCAGGCGGGTGCCGTCGTCTTGCAGCAGCAGTTCGATGAATTCACCGCGCTCGGCCGATTCGAGGTAGCAGCTTGCAGCAGGTGCATTGGGGAGATTGGGCAGGTCCATGCGGCATTGTCGGTGCGCCAGCGGAGGCTGTAGGCAGATGGCGCACGCATCTGTTTCAGGCTGTTTCGAGGCGGCGGCCCAAGGGGCCGTATGTCCTACACCCGCACCCTCTGCATGCCGACCCATGGGGCAAGGAGGGCCTCCCACAATGAAGCCATTGTCCAACCAACCGGAGACCTCTCATGGCCGATTTTCACGATGCCAACCGCGATCCCTTGACCAATGAACCTGGCGCCCATCCCGTGGGTACAGGCGTGGGCGCTGCCCTGGGCGGCGCCGCAGCGGGCGCTGCTGCCGGCGCCTTCGGGGGGCCGGTGGGCGCTGCCATCGGCGGTGTTGCCGGCGCCGTCGCCGGCGGGCTGGCGGGCAAGGCCGCTGGCGAAGCCGTCAACCCCACCAACGAAGACGCCTACTGGCGCGAGAACTACCAGCGCGAGCCCTATTTCGTGGGCGGCCGTACCTACGACGAATACCGGCCTGCCTACGAACTGGGCTGGAGCTCGGTGGGCCGCTACGAGGGCGACTACGACGCCATCGAACCGCGCCTGGCCGACGACTGGCGTGCACGCCATGGCGATGCAGGCCTGGCCTGGACCGACGCCCGCCCGGCCGCCCGTGCCGCCTATGAGCGTGCCTACAACAGCCGCCCGCTGGAAGTGGCCGGTGACATCGACAACGACGATGTGATCGATACCCTGAACGACCTGCTGGAATCGGCCCGCGATGGCGAGTATGGTTTCCATGCCAGCGCCGAGCATGCCGAGTCGGGCCAGCTCAAGGGCATCTTCCAGCGCCATTCGCGCGAATGCGCGGCGGCCGCCGCCGAGCTGGAGCGTGAAATCCGTGCCCGTGGCGGTGAACCCGTCAGCGGTGGCACCGTTGCCGGCGCGCTGCACCGGGGCTGGGTGTCCGTGAAGACGGCGCTGTCCACCCAGGATGACAAGGCCGTGTTGGAAGAGTGCGAGCGTGGTGAGGACGCTGCCGTGGCGCGCTACCGCAAGGCCCTGAAGGCCAACCTGCCCCAGGACCTGCGTGCCCTGGTCCAGCGCCAGGCCGATGGCGCCCAGCGCAACCACGACGAGGTCAAGGCGCTGCGCGACAGCTTCAATCCTGCACGTTGACCGGTATGCCGGCCCGCCTGGCTTCCTGCCTGCCTGTTCGCAGGCGCGCAGGGAACGGGCGGGCCGCCACCGCGAGGACCCTGGCTGCGCCCTGACCAGAAAAACAGCGCCTCCGCAGTTCTCCGCCACCGCCGCCATGGGCTGAGCCCATGGCGGCGGTGTGCGTTGGGACCGAGTCTTCCGATGGCAGGCTATTCCAGCGTGACCACCACGGGCGCGTGGTCGCTGGGCTGCGGGTTCTTGCGCGGCGCGCGGTCCACCATGCAGGCCGTGACGCTGCCGCGCAGCGCCTCGCTCACCAGGATGTGGTCAATGCGCAGGCCCTTGTTCTTCTGGAAGCCGAGCATGCGGTAGTCCCACCAGGAGTAGATCTTTTCGGGCTGCTCGAACATGCGGAAGGTGTCTGTGAGGCCCAGTTCCAGCAAGGCCTTGAAGTGGTTGCGCTCTTCCGTGGTGTGGTGGATGGTCTCGCGCAGGCCCACGGGGTCGTAGGAATCCCGGTCTTCCGGCGCCACGTTGAAGTCGCCCACCAGGGCCAGGCGCGGGTGGGCGGCCATCTCGGCGCGCACCAGGTCCTGCAGGGCCTGCAGCCAGCGCATCTTGTAGGCGAACTTTTCCGAGCCCGGCTCCTGGCCGTTGACGAAGTAGCCGTTGATCAGGCGCAGCGGGCCCGTGGGCGTATCGAGCGTGGCGATGATCACGCGCGCCTGCTCGTCCTCGTGCGCGGGGATGTTGCGCACCACGTCGGCCATCGGGTGGCGGCTCAGGATGGCGACGCCGTTGTAGGTCTTCTGGCCGAAGGCCACGGCCTGGTAGCCGGCTTCCTTGAAGGCATCGTGCGGAAACTTGTCGTCGGTGAGCTTGAGTTCCTGCAGCCCGATGGCGTCCACCGGATTGGCGGCCAGCCAGGCCAGCACCTGGGGCAGGCGCACGGAGAGAGAATTGACGTTCCACGTCGCGATCTTCATCACCATCATCGGTCCTTGTTTTTGCAATGGTCCACGGCGAGTGCACCGGGGTGCATCCTATCCCTGATTGGCGAGGGCGGTTACTGCGGCATGGCGGGGCGACATGCTGCATATGCAGAACATATGCAGATGCCCCGAAAATACTATTGGATTTGATGGCTTCGCCGGCTTATCGTTGCGCGAAATTACAACGCTGGAGACAAGCCTTGCCATTCGATTCCACGCCCCCGCTCCCGGACAGGCTGCCGCCGCCTGTCTGAGTGCGCCCTGTCGGAGCCTGCGCCGCCGCCTGACACGTCCACCCTGAGGCCGCCTGCCGGGTCTCGTGGATTTTCCCTCGTTCCCAACCTCCCACTCCGTATTCCGTACCCGGAAGGCATCGCCATGTCCACGCCCAACGCATCCCACGTCCTGCAGCAGATCTTCATCCTCGCCACCGGCAACGCCGCACCCGCCAGTTTGCTGGCCGAATTCGAGGCGGTGGTCGCCGCCGACGGCAACTACGGCCGGGTGGCGGCGGCCTTCGAGGCGGCCATGGGCCAGATGGCCGCCAGCCGGGGGGCAGGAGCCACGGTGCAGCAGCTGGCGCTCAACGGCCTGGGGGTGGTGCTCTCGGCAGACGATGGCCTGGCCATTGCACGGGTGGCGCAGGAGCAGGGCCTCACCACCTGGGCCAAGCTCATGGATTTCCTGGTCAACGCCGATGGGGGCATCTACACCGCGCTGGACCACCGCGCCGAAGCCGCCAATGCCTTCAACAGCGCGCTGGCCGGCCAGAACAAGGGCGCGCTGTTCACCGGTGCAGGCCTGGACGCGGCCGTGCACACCCTGCTGCAGGGCATCGGTGCCACCGATGCCAGTGCGGCCGCGGGCACCAGCGGCCTGCAGGCGCTGGCCTCCCGGCTCAGCGCTGCCGGCATCAAGGGCCATGTGGCCGATGGCTACGTGAAGGGCGCCACCGTGTTCGCGGATGCCAATGGAAACCACAAGCTCGATGCGGGCGAGTGGTCCGCCACCACCGATGCCGCGGGCGGCTTCACGCTGCCGGCCAATGTGCAAGGGGCGCTGGTGGCCACGGGCGGCACCGACCTGCTCACCAACAAGGCCTTCAAGGGCCTGCTCAGCGCACCGGCCGGCAGCACGGTGCTGAACCCCATCACCACCCTGGTCAAGGCGCTGATGGACAAGGGCGGCGCCACCACCACGGTGGAGCAGGCCACAGCCCTGCTGGCCAAGGCGCTCAACCTGCCTGCGGGCGTCAACCTGCTGGCCTATGACCCGCTGGCCGTGCTGGCCAGCAGCAGCGCCAGCGCCGCCGACAAGGCCATGGCCCTGGGTTACCAGAAGGTGGCGGTGGCATTGGTCAACGTGGTCGGCATCGGCGCGGCCGCGCTGGACGCGGCCGAGGCCAAGGGCGCACAGCCGGGTGTGGCCACGCCGCATGCGGGCCAGCCGGGCGCGGCGGCGGGCACGCTGATCGCTTCCCTGGCGGACGCCATCGCAGCCGCGGCGGGCGGTGCCAGCGGTGTGGCGAACCTCTCGGACGCCGCCTTCCTGCGCGGCATCGTGGCCGATGCCGCGGGCGACTACGGCCTGCGGCTCGATGCCACCAGCCTGGACAACATCAGCAAGGTGGTGGATGCCGCCAACGATGCAACCGGTGCCGCCAGCACGGTCGCGGTGCTGGGCCAGGTGGCGGCGGCGGCCACCGATGCGGCGGGCTCGGTGGCCACGGGCAACTTCCAGGCCGCGGTCAACGGCTACACCGGCGATGCCTTCACGGCCGTGGTGCAGCAGCAGGCCGTGGGGGAACTGGCGCCCGGTGTGTCCGCCGGCCAGGGCAGCAATCCGCCCGCGCCACCTGCATCGGGTGGCGGCGACACGGGGGGCGGCGCGCCCGGCCCTGGGGACACGCAGGCACCGGGGCTGACCATCACCAGTTCTGCCGCCGCGCTCAAGACCGGCGGCACGGCCACCATCAGCTTCACCTTCACCGAAGACCCGGGCGCGAGTTTCACCGCGGCCGACATCACCACCACTGGCGGCACGCTGGGCGCGCTGAGCGGTACGAGCCTGGTGCGCACGGCCACCTTCACGGCCACCGCGTCGGCCAACCTCGACACGGGTGGACACATCGCCGTGGCCAAGGACAGCTACAGCGATGCGGCTGGCAACAAGGGCGCGGCCGCGGCCGTGGACATCGCCACGGTGTTCAACCCGGTGCTGTTCGTGGGCAACAGCGCCACCTTTGCGCGCATCGACCCGGCCATGTCGTACAACACCTACGACGCGGCCACCAACCCCTTCGGCGTGCACGACCTGACCTCGCCGGCCAATGGTGGCACCTTCACCAACCTCACGGGGGCCAACCTGTACGAGCCGCACCCCTGGGGCGGTGTGGCGGGCCTGTTCGACAGGTTCGCTGACCAGGTGGGGCTGGGCTACGATGTATCGCTCTCCACCCGCAACGCCGCCACGCTCAAGGGCCATTACCTGAACTCATCGGCCGCGGGCTGGGACATGCGCGGCAACATCGCCAGCCAGAAGTGGGAGCTGGTGGTGCTGCAGGACCAGACGGCCGAACCCCTGCCCACGGGCTCGGGCACCATCACCTTCGCGGCCGGCAGCGCCACCGCCAACCTGGTGATCACGCCCACGGCCGATGGCGCCAAGGAGTACGACGAGACCCTGGCGCTCAAGCTCGCCGCCTCGGCCGGCTACCGTGTCGGCACCAGTTCTGCCGTCGGAACCACGATCCTCAACGATGACCCCAATGCGCCCGCCACCGACCCGGCCCTGGCCACGGTGTCCCTGGCGGCCAGCCCCGGCCAAGTGACGGAGGACGGCACGGCCAACCTGGTGTTCACCTTCACGCGCACCGGCTCCACCGCCAGCGACCTGACGGTGACGTTCACCGCGTTCCGCGACGGGTCCACCTCGCCTTCGGTCTCGACCACGGTCAATGCGAGCCAGGACCTGGAGATGTACAACACCACCAGCGGCGCCTTTTCTGCGGCAGGCGGCGCCGGCACATCGCCCTACCGTTTTACCAGCGGCAACGGCTTTGCCAGCAGCTCGGATACCGGGGCGCCCACCACCACGGGCAGCGTCTCGTTCACCAGCAACACGGGCACCATCGTCATCAAGGCAGGCCAGGCCTCGGCCAGCATCACGCTGGACCCGCATGCCGACAACGTGGTGGAGGCCGACGAGGCGATCCGCCTCTCGCTGACGCACCCGAGCACTGGTACGGACTACAACCTGGGCACGCTGGGCGCCGTTTCGGGCACCATCGTCAACGACGACTTCGCGGTCGGCACCGACACCAGCCTGCCCAACATCACGCTGGGCCTGAGCTCCGCCGCAGGTGTGTACGAGAACGCCGGCCAGAACCTGGTCTACACCTTCACGCGCAGCGGCGACACCAACTCTGCGCTCACGGTGAACTTCACGGCCGATGGCACGGCCACCTACTTCGCGGCCGATCCATCGAAGTCGGACTTCGGCATTTCCGCCAACGCCACGCTGACCACCACCTCGGGCGCCAATGCCGACATCGGGGAGTTCCAGAAGTACGCCACGCTGATCGAGGACTTCGTGCACACCGGCGCGGCCGACACCGCTACCCAGCCCGGCACCACCATCGCGGGCAACCCCAATGCCGATGCTTCGACCGACATGTACCTCTATGCCACCTGGGCCCGGCCCGACATGGTGGCCGGGGCCTACGACATGCTCACCTCGCGCACTCTCAACGGGGCGGGGGCCTACGAGGGCACGGGTGACATCAGCCGCTCGGACACCCAGGCCAGTGCCTACTACCTGTCGCTGGAGGGCATGACCACCGATCTGCAGAATGCCTACGCCAACCTGGCGGCCGTCAATCCCGACTTCAAGGGCGTGGCGCCGGTGGGCACGGCCTTCATGACCGCCGTGCAGAATGGCTTGTCCATCCGCGACCCCTATACCGAGACGGGCGGTACCACGGTGGCCAACGGCGGCAAGATCAATCTCTGGCACGACGACAACCTGCACGCCAGCAAGTACGGCTCCTACCTGTCGGGCCTGGTGCTGTTCGAGACGCTCACCGGCCTGGACGCGCGTTCGCTGGGGGCCGGCGACAAGGTGGCGAGCGACCTGGGCATCGACGCGGCCACGGCCGTGGCGCTGCAGAAGGTGGCCTCGGCCACGCTGGGCTTCGACCAGTCCTACCAATGGAGCGCACCGGGCAAGGTGGCCGACCTGGGCGGCACCAACGCCACGGCCACGCTGGCCACGGCCGGCGGCTTCAGCTTTGCCGACCCGGCGTTTGCCGCGCACACCGTGAGCGTCACGCCCACGGCGGGCGCGCTGGGCACGCTGACCGCGCAACTGCGTTCCGACGGCCATACCGGCCAGGTCAACTGGCTCTACACCGTGGGCAACCAGACCATCGACCCGCTGCTGGCCAGCGGCCAGCAGCGCCACGACCAGTTCACCGTGACCCTGGACGACGGCCACGGCCATGTGAGCACGCGCCTGGTCGACATCACCCTGGTGGGTACCGCTGTCATTTGAGGAGGGGGCGGCAATGCGCAGCAAGCTGTGCTCCGCGTCACAGCCTTGGAGGCTGCACCGGCCTATTATTTCCTTGCCGGCCTCCAAGCGGCATCCCCTCTTGCGACAAGCAAGTTGCTGCCCGCCTCCGTGCGGGCTTTTTTTTGCCGGCCTGGTCGGCGGTGAACTTCTGGCCGCCTGGTGGTTCAGACAGCGTTGAGCTTGGGGGCCACGGCGATGCCGCCCTCTGCAGCCGCCTACCGAGAGAAGAAAAGGAACAAGCAAGCATGCGCAGCAGATTCATCCGAACCCTGGCCGCAGCCGCAACGCTGGCCGGCGCATCGGGCGCCGCCATGGCCGCTGGCGGCCCGCTGGACGGTGTCTACCAGTGCGCGGTGGCCGGCACCGGCGTGTTCATCACCGTCAGCGGCCAGCCCAGCGGCCCCTCGATGTTCACCATCGCGGCCCTGGGCCCTGCCAATTCGCTCTACGGCTACGGCATGGGCACGGCCACGGCCTCGTCGTTCACCGGCACCACCAGCTTCAACCTGCCGTTCACCCTGTCGGTGAGCCAGGGCAACCTGATCGGCAGCATGGGCGTGCTGCAGGGCAGCACGGCCGCCCAACTGCCGGTGAACTGCGCCAAGCTGTTCTGAGTCTGTCCGGGCAACGGGCTTGCCCGCTCAGTCCTTTCGCCGCTCCAGCGTCACGAAGCTGAAGGGCAATCCATTCGTGGAGGTGTGCGTGCTGCGTGCGGTCTCATGCCAGCCGGCATCGAGCACGGGTGCGTGGGCATCACCCTCGAAATCCTGCGCAATCTCGGTGAGCTCGATGCGGTCGGCCAGGGGCTGGGCCTCGGCATAGACCTGTGCGCCGCCGATCACCCACACCGTCTGGCCGGCGCTGGCGTGCTGCAGGGCATCCTGAAGGCTGGTGGCACGCAGCGCGCCTTCGGCCGACCAGTCGGCCTGGCGCGTGATGACGATGTTGGTGCGCCCGGGCAGCGGGCGAAAGCGCGGGGGCAGCGAGTCCCAGGTCTTGCGGCCCATGACCACGGGGCAGCCCTGGGTGAGCGACTTGAAGTGCGCCATGTCCTCGGGCAAATGCCAGGGCAGGCGGTTGTCCTTGCCGATCACGCCATTGGCGGCGCGCGCGTAGATCATGTGCAATGGCATGGGGGCACTTCCTTAGATGTGCATGACGGCCAGTGCGCCGACCACGATGCCGATGCCGGCCACACCGTACATGCCGTACTCCAGCCACTTCTTGCGCGTGAGCAGGGCAATCGCGGCCAGCGCGATCGCTACTTGCAGCGCCGTGGTGGCCTGGGCCCAGCGGTGGTGCTGGTGCATCTGCTCTTCGCTCTGGCGGTCGAACTTGTGGCTGTCGGCTTCCAGCTTTTCGGCGACGACCTTGATCTCGTTCTTCTCGCTCTCGTAGCGGTCCACCTTGGCTTGGTAGGTGGCCTTGCGGTCCTCGGGCGCCAGGTCGCGGGCCAGTTCGGCCAGGGACTGCTTGGTGCTCTTGGACTGGAAGTAGTTCCACTGGTTGGAGGCCTCGGTCTTCTTGATGGCCGCGTCGTTCTTGAGCAGGCCGGCATTGGCCTGCGTGGCACCGCCCATGTACGCGAAGATCGCGCCCACCGTGGCCACGATGGCCGTGAACATCGCGATCTTGCTCATCGACGAGCCGCCGTTTTCGCTGCCGTGGCTGGCTGCGTGGTCGTCGCCATGGCCGTGGCCCTGGGCGGCATGCTCCACTGCGTGGTCGTGGGGGCCGTGTACGTGAAATCCGCCGGAAGACATAGTGAGTGCTCTTTGTAGTTCGTGAAGGGAGGCAGGGGATGTCAGGCAGGGCGCAGCGGCGCCTGCACTGCAGCAATCATGGGGAGGCGAGGGGGGTCAGACCGCCACGGGCGCCTTGATGGCGGGGTGGCACTGGTAGTCCAGTACTTCGAAATCCTCGAACTGGTAGTCGAAGATGCTGTCCGGCCGGCGCTTGATGTGCAGCGTGGGGTAGGGGTAGGGCGTGCGCGCCAGCTGGGTCTGCACCTGTTCGTGGTGGTTGCTGTAGATGTGGCAATCGCCGCCGGTCCAGATGAAGTCGCCCACGTCCAGGTCGCACTGCTGGGCCACCATGTGGGTCAGCAGCGCATAGCTGGCGATGTTGAAGGGCACGCCCAAAAAGATGTCGGCGCTGCGCTGGTAGAGTTGGCAGCTGAGCGTGCCGCGGCCCCCGGGCTCCTGCGCTGGCGCCACGTAGAACTGGAAGAAGGCGTGGCAGGGCATGAGCGCCATCTTGTTCAGCTCGGCCACGTTCCACGCGCTCACGATGATGCGGCGCGAGTCGGGGTTGGTCTTGAGCGTCTTGATGACGTCGCTGATCTGATCGATGTGGCCACCATCGGGCGTGGGCCAACTGCGCCACTGCACGCCGTACACGGGCCCCAGGTCGCCATCTTCGCGCGCCCATTCGTCCCAGATGGTGACGCCGCGCTCCTTGAGCCAGTTGTTGTTGCTCGACCCCGTGAGGAACCACAGCAGCTCCTGGATGATGGAGCGCAGGTGCACCTTCTTGGTGGTGACCAGCGGAAAGCCTTCTTTCAGGTCGAAGCGCATCTGGTGCCCGAACACGCTGGTCGTGCCCGTGCCCGTGCGGTCGGACTTGTGCACGCCCTGCGTGAACACATGGCGCATGAAGTCCTCGTACTGGGAGCGCACGGGGCGGTTGGGCTGGGCGGCTGAAGGCTGGGTCATGGAATCGCTTACGGTGGGGCGCCGGGCCGTCGGGGGACGGCCTTTGCCGACTGCGGATTTTATGCGGAGCGGAGCGATCCGGGATTGGCGCCTTGACGTATCGTTCGGCCATGACTTCCTCCCTTGCTTCCATCACCATCCGTCCGCTCGAACCTGCCGATTGGCCCACCGTCTGGCCCATCCTGCGCGCCACCTTCCAGGCGGGCGACACGTACGCGTTCTCGCCCGACAGCACCGAGGCCGAGATCCACAAGGCCTGGGTGGAGCTGCCCGCCGCCACCTTCGTGGCCTGCGGGGCGGGCGGCGAGATCCTGGGCACCTACTTCATCAAGGCCAACCAGGCGGGCCTGGGCGCCCATGTGTGCAACTGCGGTTATGTGGTCGCCCCGGCTGCACAAGGGCAGGGCGTGGCTTCGCTGATGTGCGAGCACTCTCAACGGCAGGCCGTGGCCATGGGGTTCCGCGCCATGCAGTTCAACCTGGTGGTGGCCACCAACGAGCGCGCCGTGCGCCTCTGGCAGCATCTGGGCTTTGCGATCGTGGGCACGCTGCCCGGGGCATTCAGGCACCGTGCGCTGGGCTATGTCGATGCCCATGTGATGTTCAAGACATTGGTGGCTTGAGCTGTTTGCCAATGGAAAAGGGCTCCCGACCGGGAGCCCTTTTTGCTTGGGGGTGTGGGGAAACACTTCCACATGGTGGCGGTGCCCACGACCGTGAAACACCACCACCATGGGAAGGCCCGCAACTGGC
>NZ_JBWKYR010000037.1:0-35444 GCF_059423865.1 Acidovorax sp. GW458-11-26-14-TSB4 | reverse complement strand
CAAAATCGTGCCAAAGCGAGCGGCAATTAGTGCCAAAGCCTGCGTAAATCGGTGCCAAAGAGGTCGGCGCGCAATTCGCAAAAGCAACGCACCACCCCTTTCCACAGGGGCGTGCAGGCGCCTTTATTAAGAATGATTGTCATTTAAAAGTTACAATCAAGGCCATCAACCAGCCACGCCGTGCTCCCTCCCGTTGTTGCAGCGCTGCCAGCCAGTTACCTGCTTTCAAACTAGAGGAGTGCTCCATGTCCGTTTTCCGTAGGCAGCCCGTCTGCCGCCTGCACCCGTTGGCGCTGGCCGCCATCGCCACCGTCCTGGCGGGCGCAGCCCAGGCCCAGGATGCCGCGCCTGCAGCCGCTGGCGACCAGATCACCGCCCCCAAGGCCCTGGACAGCGTCACCGTGTCGGGCTCGCGCGAAAGCGCCTCCACGCGCCTGCAGCTGACCGCACGCGAAACGCCGCAGTCGACCACCACGGTGACGCGCGAGCAGATCGAGCGCCAGTCGCTGACCAGCATCGACGCCGTGCTGCGCAACGTCAACGGCGTGGCCGTGAGCTTCTATGACACGCAGCGCCCGCTGTACTACGCACGCGGTTTCCAGATCACCGACTTCCAGATCGACGGCCTGCCCTCGTACAGCAGCAGCACCAACCAGGAGTTCGACACCGCCCTGTACGAACGCATCGAGGTCGTGCGCGGGGCCAACGGCATCCTGACCGGCGTGGGCGTGCCCTCGGCCACCATCAACATGATACGCAAGCGCCCGCAGCGCGAGTTCGCGGCCTCGGTGGCGCTCACCGCCGGCTCGTGGAACCTGTACCGCGGCGAACTGGACATCAACGCCCCGCTGAACAAGGACGGCAGCGTGCGCAGCCGCCTGGTGCTCGCGCCGCAGAAGAAGGACAGCTTCCGCGACCGCTACTCCGAGGACAAGACCGCGCTGCTCGCCGCCATCGAGGCCGACGTCGGTTCGTCCACCGTGGTCACGCTGGGCTACCAACGCCAGGCCAACGAGCCCAAGGCACCGATCTGGGGAACCATCCCCCGCTTTGCCGTGGACGGCTCGCCCATCGACCTGCCCACCTCGGTGAGCTTCTCGCCCCCCTGGACGCGCTGGGAGCGCACCTCGGGCACGCTGTACGCCACGCTGGAGCACCAGCTCAATGACGACTGGAGCGTGAAGGCGGCCCTGAACCACACCGAGGGCGACACCTTCAGCCTGCGCACCTACGGCTATGGCCGCACCGTCTCGCTGGCGCCCTTCATCAACCCAACCACGGGCGCCGGCACCACGCTGTACGCGGCCGTGGGTGGCGCCAGTGAAAAACAGGACACGGTGGATGCCTACCTGTCGGGCAAGTTCGACCTGGGTGGCCGCAAGCACGACCTGATGGTGGGCGTGAGCTCCACGCGCATCGCCACGCGCACCGATGGCTACAGCTCGGTGGCCAACTGGAGCTACGTGATCCCCAACATCTACACCTGGGACGGCAATGCGCCCGAGCCCGTGTACTCCAAGACCGGCGCCTGGCGCACCCAGATCACGCAGCAGACGGGGCTGTTCGCCTCGGCGCGCTGGCGCGTGGCCGAGCCGCTGTCGCTGCTCACCGGCGTGCGCCTGACCGACTGGCACCGCCACAACGACACCTATGGCACCACCGGCGCCTACGCTGGCAAGAGCGCCGTCCAGGACGAGAACCGCAAGGTCACGCCCTACGTCGGCGCGGTGTACGACATCACGCCCACGCTGTCGGCCTACGCCAGCTACACGCGCATCTTCAACCCGCAGAACTACAAGGACCGCAACAACAACCCGTTGTCGCCCGTCATCGGCAGCAATGCCGAGGCCGGTCTGAAGGCCGAGCTGCTGGACCGCCGCATCCAGGCGCACTTCGCGGTGTTCCAGACCAAGCAGGACAACTACGGCGTGCGCGATGGTGCCATCACCACGCCGCTGCCCGACGGCACCCTGCCCTATGTGGCGGTCAACGGCACCAGGTCCACCGGTTTCGAGCTGGAGTTCGCGGGCATGGCCACCAACCAGTGGCGCGTGAGCGCGGGCCTCACGCGCGCCAAGGTCACGCGAGCACCCACGGACCTGATCTACGCCAACCTGCCCGAGTACCTGCTGCAGCTGGGCACGGACTACCAGTTCGCGGGCGCGCTGGCCCCGCTGTCGGTGGGTGGCAACCTGGTCTGGCAAAGCTCGGTCGAAGGCTTCAACATCCCGCACCCGAGCGGTACGGTGACCGTGAAGCAGTCGCCCACGGCCATCCTGGGACTGCGCGCCTCCTGGAAGTTCAGCCCCAAGCTCAGCGCCACCCTGGCCGTCAACAACGTGACGAACAAGAAGTACTGGGCCAACCTGGACTACGGCAACTACAGCGACCCCCGCAACGTGAGCTTAACAATGCGCGCTGCATTCTGATCCAGGCCGGCATGCGCAGCACCGCCGAGCCCGGCCACCCCGCCGGCCGCTGGTACACCAGCCACCATGCGTGGCTGGTGGGCTGGCTGCAGCGCAGGATGGGCTGCCCGCACGGTGCCGCGGACCTGGCGCAGGACACCTTCCTGCGCGTGCTCACGGCGCGCGAAGTGGAGCAGGTGGCGGAGCCCCGTGCCTTCCTGACCACGCTGGCCAAGCGGGTGCTGTTCACCCATTGGCGCCGGCGCGAACTGGAGCAGGCCTATCTGCAGGCGCTGGCCGAACTACCGCTGGCCACGGCGCCTTCGGTAGAGGACATGGCGTTGCTGCACGAAGCGTTGCAAGCCATCGACCAGCGCCTGGCCGGCCTGCCCGCCAAGGTGAAGCAGGCCTTTCTGCTGCACCGCATCGACGGGCTGACGCATGTGCAGATCGCGGCCGAGATGGGCGTTTCGGTGGCCAGCGTGGAGCGCTATGTGAAGCAGGCCTACCTGCACTGCTGCCGGCAGGATGCGGGCAGCGGCATGCCATGAGCCATTCTCCTTACGAATCTGCCGAGGACCCCATCACGGCCGCTGTGGACTGGCAGGTCCGACTGACTTCCGGCAGCGTGGCGACCGGCGAGCGCGAGGACTTCGCGCGCTGGCTGGCTGCCGATGCGCGCCATGCCGCGGCCTGGCAGCGCGTGCAGGGTGTGCTGGCCGATCCGGTGGAGCAGATCCAGCGCATCGACCAGCGCAGCCCGGGCCAGTTGAAGGCCGTCCACCAGAGCCTGGCTTCGGCGCCAGAGCCGGTCGCGCTCCGGCGTAGAGGCATCCTGGGCGGTTCGGCCCTGCTGCTGGCCACCGGGGTGGGAGCCGGCTACCTCGCCCACCGCAGCCAGCCGCTGGGTGAGCTGCTGGCCGATGTGCACACCGGCACCGCCGAGACCCGCCACATCCAACTGCCCGATGGCAGCACGCTGGACCTGAATGCCCGCAGCGCGGCCGACCTGCACTTCGACCCGGCACGGCGCCTGGTGCGGCTGCGTGCGGGCGAGCTGCTGGTGCAGGTGGCCCGCGACGCGGCAGCGGCCGGTGCGCGGCCCCGCCCCTTCACCGTGCAGACGCTCCATGGCGCGGCCCAGGCCCTGGGCACGCGCTACCTGGTGCGCCAGGAGGCCGAGCGCAGCCTGGTGGTGGCGCTGCAGCACAGCGTGGCCGTACAGACCGGCGATGGCGTGCAGCGCACCTTGCACGAGGGCCAGGCCGCCTGGATGGACGGCCAGCGCATCGAGCTGGTGGAGCAGCGCATGGCGCACCGCGCCAGCTGGACCGAGGGCATTCTGGACGTGCGCGATGAACCGCTGGGCGATGTGGTCGCCGCCCTGGGCGCCTGGCGCAGGGGCTTGCTGCGCGTGAGCCCGGCCGCCGCCCGGCTGCGGGTCTTCGGGGTGTTCCGGCTGAGCGACACGGCGCAGGCCTTGCAGGCCCTGGTGGACACCCAGCCCATCCGCATCACCACCTATGGCCCCCTGCTGACCCTGATCGACGTTGCAGGCAGCTGACGGAAAATTTTTTACCGATGCATGAGGGGTTTTGCCGCGCCCGTTGGACAAGGAGGAGAGCACCCTCTTCCCAACCCCAGCACAGGAACCCGATCCATGCCCAGCCCTTCCTTTAGCCCCCGCCTGCTCGTGGCAGCCCTGACCGCTGCCCTGGGTAGCACCAGCTTTGCGCAAGCCCATTCCACGGCAGACACGCCCCTGGTGGCCCAGGCCGGCGCCGTGCAGAACTGGGACCTGCCCGCGGGCCCCCTGGACGAGACGCTGGCCCGCATCGCCCGGCAAAGCGGCAGGATCCTGACCGCCGACCCGGCGCTGCTGCGGGGCAAGACCGCCCCCGCAGTGCGCGGCAGCTTCGCGGCAGAAGAGGCCGCACAGCGTGCGCTGGCCGGCTCGGGCCTGGCCCTGGTGCGCCTGGGAAGCGACACCCTCACCGTGCGCCCCGCGCCCCCTGCCGCCCAGGCTGCAGTGCCAGCCGCACCGGGCACGGCAGAGCGCAGCATGGCGACCGTGACCGTCGAGGGCTCGCGCGACCCGAACCAGGTGTACCAGCCCTTCGCGGGCGGCCAGGTCGCCAAGGGCGCGCGCCTGGGGGCCCTGGGCAACACCGCTTTGCTCGATGCCCCCTTTGCCATCAGCGGCTACACCGAGCAGGCTGCGCGCGATGCGCAGGCACGGCGCCTGATCGACGTGCTGGCCGTTGATCCGGCCGTGCGCTCCACCAACTCCGAGAGCAATGCGGTGGACGTGTTCTTCCTGCGCGGCCTTCCCATGCTGAGCCAGGACATCTCGTTCAACGAGACCTTCGCGGTGGTGGACACGCGGCGCATTGCCGTGGAGCAGTTCGAGCGCATCGAAGTGCTCAAGGGCCCGAGCGCACTGCTCAACGGCATCGGGCCGAGCAGCAGCACCACCGGCGGCACGATCAACCTGGTGCCCAAGCGCGGCACGGATGTCCCGCTGACCCGCTTGATGCTGTCGGGCTCGTCGCACGGCCAGATGGGTGCCCACCTGGATGTGGGGCGCCGCTTCGGCACCGACAACGAATGGGGGGTGCGCGTGAACGCCGCCAGCCGGGGTGGCGGCTCCACCGGCGTGCCGAACGAGCGGGTGGGCACCGACCATCTGTCGGTTGCGCTCGACTACGCGGGTGAGAAGCTGCGCGTGAGCCTGGACGTGGCCCAGAACCGCCGGCACTTCGACGGCTTCCCCCAGTTCTTCCGCTTCAACGATGGCTTTGCCCTGCCCGCACCGCCAGCAACGAAACAGGCCTTCAGCCAGCCCTGGGACAGCAGCGACACCAAGAGCTCTTCTGCCGTCTCGCGCGTGGAATACGACATCACGCCCGAATCCACCGTGTTCGGCGTGCTCGGCGGCGTCGACTACGAGGAGTCGAACATCAACGCGGGCAACCCGCGCATCACCTCGGCCAGCGGCAACTTCACCGCCCAGCCCAGCATTTTCAGGACCGGTTCGTCCCTGCGCTCGGGTGAACTGGGCTGGCGCATGCGCTTTGCCACCGGCCCGGTCAAGCACCGGGTGGTGCTGGGCTATTCGCGCTTCACGGGGGATGGCGCGAGCCTGAGCCAGCAAATGGGCAGCGCGTTCACCAGCAACTTCAACAACCCCGTTTTCGTCGCGCGGCCCACCCTGCCCAGCGGCGGCGTCCCGCTGCGCTTTCAGGACAGCGTCTCCGACAGCCTGGCCGTGATGGACTCCATGCACCTGCTGGACGACCGCCTGCACCTGGTCGGCGGGGTGCGCTACCAGAAGCTGGACATCGGCGAGTTCTCCGCGGGCGTGGAGCAGCGCCGCTTCGAGCAGACGGCCACGGCGCCCTCGCTGGGCGCGAGCTACAAGCTGGCGCCCAGCTTCTCGGTGTACGCCAACTACGCCGAAGGCCTGGCGCAGGGGCCGGTGGCCCCCGCGTCCACGGCCAACCTCGGCACAGTCTTCCCTCCCTTCAAGGGCAAGCAGATCGAGACGGGTCTGAAGTACGACGGCGGCTCGTTTGGCGCCAGTGCCGCGCTGTTCCAGATCCGCCAGCCGGTGTCCTACGTCAACGGGAAGAACTTCCTCGTGGTCGATGGTGAACAACGCAACCGCGGCCTGGAGCTGTCGGTCTACGGCGAAGTGGCGAAGAGCCTGCGCCTGAATGCCGGCCTGGCACTGTCCGACGCCGTGCAGTCCAAGACCCTGAACGGCGCCAACGACGGCAAGAAGGCCATCGGCATCCCGGAGCACAGCCTGGTGCTGGGCGCAGAGTGGGATATCACCGCGCTGCCCGGCCTGACCCTGACCGGCAGGTACAGCAAGGTGGCCCGCCAGATGGCCAGTGTGGACAACCAGCAGAGCATCCCCGGCTTCGACAGCTACGACCTGGGCCTGCGTTATGCGACGCGCCTGGCTGGCAAGCCGACCGTGTTCCGCCTGACCGTTGAAAACCTGGCGGACTCCTCGCATTGGCTGTCGGTGCGCACGGGCTTCCTGGCACGGAGCACCCCGAGAACCGCGCTGTTCTCGGTCAGCACGGAATTCTGAGACACCTGCTACAGGGAGCCAAGCTCCTCTTCCAGCGCTTTCAGCTGCTTGCGCAACTCCTCGCTGCGCGCCTCACACGCGGCCTTGCCCTGGCCGGCCGCGGCCGCCCGCTCCTGCGCGAACTGGGTGCCCGATGCCAGGGTGCTGCGCAGCGGGCCGGCGGTGGCCACGGCCTCCGCGGGTTGCGCTGCGCATTCCTTCTGGCTGCGCTCCAGCGCCGCACGTGCCTGGGGAACGCCCTGGTTCTGCAGGTGGTTCTTGCGCTGCCAGGTGGCGCCGAACGCCCCTTCCCTGGAAGTGGAGGGCGGGGACGGGATCGGCGTGGCCCCCTCCAGGGCGGGGCGCACCTCGATCTTTTCGCCCTGGCCAGGGCAGGACGCGTCCTGGAAGGACACCCTGCCCTCGGCATCCGTGCACTTGTTGATGGCCCAGGCCGGGGCCAGAAAGCCCAGTGCCAGGGTGCAGGCGGCATAGCGGATCACGGTCATGGGAGCACTCCTAGCGGGATGGAGGGCACATGTTAGTCCACTGAAACCGGGAAATCGGCTGTGCGTGAGGGCCCTACAATCCGCGGCGTCCATGACCATTCCTTTCTTTGACGCCATCATCATCGGCGCCGGCGCAGCCGGCCTGTTCTGCGCGGGCCAGGCGGGCCAGCGCGGCCTGTCGGTCCTGCTGATCGACCACGCCGAGAAGGTGGCCGAAAAGATCCGCATCTCGGGCGGGGGGCGCTGCAATTTCACCAACCGCGACCTCGACCCCTCGGCGCCGCACAAGCACTTCGTGGGGCAAAACCCGCAGTTCTGCCGCTCGGCGCTGTCGCGCTACACGCCGCAGGACTTCATCGCGCTGGTGGACAGGCACGGCATTCCACACCACGAAAAGCACAAGGGCCAGCTGTTCGCCGACCGCTCGGCCGAGGACCTGATCGCCATGCTGCTGGCCGAGTGCGCAGCCGGTGGAGTCACGCACTGGCAACCCTGCGGCGTGAAGAAGGTCGCCCCCGAAGCCCTGGACGATGGCCAGAACGGCTACCGGCTGGAGACCGAGCGCGGCCCGGTGCTGGCGCGCAGCCTGGTCATCGCCACGGGCGGCCTCTCGATCCCCAAGATCGGCGCCACCGACTTCGGCTACCGCATCGCCAGGCAGTTCGACATCCCCCTGGTCGAGCAGCGACCTGGCCTGGTGCCGCTGACCTTCGACGGCGACGCCTGGGCGCCCTATGCGCAGCTGTCGGGCCTGGCGCTGCCGGTGCGCATCGGCACGGGCGCCAAGAAGGCGCGCATGGCCTTCGACGAAGACCTGCTGTTCACCCACCGCGGCCTGTCGGGCCCGGCCGTGCTGCAGATCTCAAGCTACTGGCAGGAGGGCACGCCCCTGGCCATCGACCTCGCTCCCACGGTGGACCTGCCCGCCGCATTGGCCCAGGCCAAGGCGCGCTCGCGCAAGCTCATCGCCAACGAGCTGGCCACCCTGGTGCCAAGCCGCCTGGCCGATGCCTGGGCGCAGCGCGAGGCCGACTGGCAGCGCCCCATCGCCGAGGCCTCGGACAAGGCGCTGGCGCGCCTGGCCGAGCAGTTGGCGCGCTGGGAACTCACGCCCACGGGCACCGAGGGCTACAAGAAGGCCGAGGTGACGCTGGGCGGTGTGGACACGCGCGCCCTGTCGCAGCAGACCATGGAATGCAAGTCCCGGCCGGGCCTGTACTTCATTGGCGAGGTGGTGGACGTGACCGGCTGGCTGGGTGGCTACAACTTCCAGTGGGCCTGGGCCAGCGCTTACGCCTGTGCACAAGGACTTCCCCCCTGAGTCGCTTCGCGCCATCCCCCCAGAGGGGGGACGCCCCCAGCGCGGCGGGGCGGCCCTTGCGCGGGGGCACTGGCCTGGGAGCGCGCCAGTTTCACAGGCTGCTCCCGGGACACATTCTCGGGGGTCCCCTCAGGGACTCGCCACCTGGCCCCAGCGCGCATGGCCTAGCCAGTTGCGCAGCGCCACGGCGCCGCCAGGCGTGATCTCCAGCGCGCGGCTGTCGGCACGGCGCAGCAGCCAGCCCTCTTGCAGGCAATGGCTGCAGATCATGGCGCCGAGCCTGCCGGCCACGTGCATGCGCCGCTCGCTCCAGTCCAGGCACGGTCGGCAGTGCGGGCGCTTGCCACTGCCATCCGCGCCCTGGCGGGCCCCTTCATCCAGGCCCAGGCGCTGCAGCACAGCTGCCGCGTGCGCCGTGACATGGCCACCCGCATCGCCGTCGAAGGCCATGGCCCCCTCGTCCAGCAGGTGCTCGGTGATGGCCACGCCCAGGCGCCCGGCAATGTGGTCGTAGCAGGTGCGCGCCGTGCGCAGGGCCGCATCGCGCGGGCCCACCACCACGCGCCGGGGTGCCGTTGCGGGCGCCGGCTGCTGTACGGCCAGCTGCATCAGCCCTTCGAGCACGCGCGCCACGTCGGCCGAGGCCAGGCGGTGGTAGCGGTGGCGGCCCTGGCGTTCCAGCTTCAGCAGCCCGGCCTCCACCAGCAGGGCCAGGTGCCGGCTGGCGGTCTGGGCGGTGATGTGCCCGGCATCGGCCAGCTCGCGCGCGGTCAGGGCGCGCCCGTCCATCAGCGCCATCAGCATGGCCGTGCGCGCGGGCTCGCCGACGAGGCCGGCGATATGGGCGATCTGGTTGGTGTTCATGCCCCCAGTGTGCACCCGCCGCCGGCGGCCACGCTTCGCCCGCCAGCGAAATGAAGCTATGGAATGCTCACCAGTTCGCCGAAGCGCGAATCCCCATGCGCCGGCCGCTGGGCATGCTGCAGCACCCACTCCTGCAATTGCGCCACAGGCAGCGGCCGCGTGAAGTGAAATCCCTGCAGTTCCTCGCAGTCGAGCGCGTCCAGCACCTGCACGGTGGCCAGGTCCTCCACCCCTTCGGCGACGATCTTCAGGCCCAGCGTGTGGCCGAGCGCGATGATGGCGCGGGTGATGGCCATGTCGGCCGGGTTGGTGAGCATGTCGTGGATGAAGGACTTGTCGACCTTGAGCCGGTCGATGTCGAAGCGCTTGAGGTAGGCCAGGCTCGAATAGCCGGTGCCGAAGTCGTCGATGGACAGCTGCACGCCCAGGGCCTTGAGGGCCGCCAGCTGGCGCTCGGCCGAATTCGCATGGTCCATGAGCTGCGACTCGGTGATCTCCAGCTCCAGCCGGTGCGCCGGCATGCCGCAACGCACCAGCAAGGCCTCGATATCGGGCACGAGCTGCGGGTCGGCCAGTTGCGCCGCCGAGAGGTTGACCGATACCGAGGCCTGCGCCAGCGGATGCGGCACCGGGCCCTGGGGCCCCGTGTGCTCCAGCGACTGCCAGGCCACCCACTGCGAGCAGGCCTGCTGGAGCACCCAGGCGCCGATGGCGCGGATCATGCCGGTTTCCTCCGCAATCGGGATGAACTCACTGGGCGGCACCATGCCCAGCACCGGGTTGTTCCAGCGCAGCAGGGCCTCAACGCCCAGCAGGCGCGAGCCCCGGGCGCTCAGGCGCGGCTGGTAGTGCAGGCTCAGCTCGCCGCGGCCGAGGGCGCGGCGCAGGTGCTGCTCCATGGACTGGCGCGCCAGTGCACGCTGGTCGGTCTCGGCCGAATAGAACAGGGCCATGTCGCGGCCGGTGGTCTTGGCCTCGTACATGGCGGCGTCGGCACGGCGCATGAGCTCGTCGATGTCGCCACCGTCCTCGGGGTAGACGGCGATGCCCACGCTGCAGCTCACGTTGAGTTCATGGCCCTCCACCGGATGGGGCTGGCGGATCAGCGGGATCAGCCGGTTCTCGACCAGCTGCTGCACATCCTCGGGGCCGGCCACGTCGCGCATGATGACCACGAACTCGTCGCCGCCCAGGCGGCTCACGGTGTCGCGGCTGCGCACGGCCTGGGTGAGGCGCTGCGCCACCGAGCGCAGCAGGCCATCGCCGATGTGGTGGCCCAGCGTGTCGTTGATGGCCTTGAAGCGGTCCAGGTCGATGAACAGCACGGCCACGCGTTCGCCGTAGGCCTTCGCATGGGCCAGCGCCAGCTGCAGGCGCTGCACGCACAGCGAGCGGTTGGGCAGCTCGGTGAGCACGTCGTGGTGCGCGAGGAACTGGATGCGTTCCTCGTTCTGCTTGCGGTCGGTGATGTCGATGGCGATGCCGATGTGGTTGACCACGGCCCCCGCCTTGCCCTCGCGCACGGCCGAGACCATGAGCCAGGCCGGATAGGTCTCGCCCGAACGGCGGCGAAAGCGCACCTCGCCCTGCCAGGACTCCTTGTCCTGCATGGCCCGGGTGATCTGCGCCGCCAGCGGTTCCTGGCCCGCCGCGTCCTCCTGCAGGAACCCGAGGTCCTCGCCGATCACCTCGTAGAAGTCGTAGTGCGTGCTGCGGCAGAAGGCCTTGTTGACACTGATGATCTGCTGGTCGGCATTCATGATGATGATGCCCTCCGACGAGGCCTCGAACACCTTGGCCCACAGCTCCAGGCGCTGCTCCATGACCTTGAGCACGTTGATGGGCGTGAAGGCCGTGAGCACCGCATCGCGCCCCTGGAACACCAGGCGCCGCGCCGACAGCACGGCCCACGAGGGCTCGGGCCCGCCCTTCCAGCGCACCTCGAACTCGTCGACCGAGCCCTGGTCGGCCAGGCGCTGGAAGAAGCGTCCGCGCACCCCGGGCTCCAGCCCTGCGACCCAGGGATCGACGGTGCGGCCGTTGAGCCACTGGCCTGCGGGCGTGTTCGAGTGCAGCACCTCGTGCTCGGGAATGGAGGTCACCATGAGGGGAATGGGGAAGGCCTCCACCAGTTCGCGCTGCGCCTCGGCCGCGCGCGCGCTGGCGGCCAGCTCCTGCTGCAGCAGGCGCTCGCGGTCGAGCTGGGCCAGCATACCGTTGAAGGCCGTGACCAGGCGGCCGATCTCGTCGCTGCTGTTCCAATGGGCGCGCAGCGTGTGGTCGCCGCTCTTTCGCACTTCGTCGGCCACGCGGGCGAGCTGCTGCAGCGGCTTGGCGATCTGGCGCGCCACCAGCGTCACCAGCGACAGGATGCAGCCCAGCAGCACCAGGGCCGTGCCCAGGTGCAGCCACATGCGCGAGTACAGGCTGCCCACGCGCTGGTGCAGCAGCCGGTCCAGGTCGGTGATGCCCGAACCCCAGGCGGCCTGCAGGGTGCCCAGCACCTTGGTTTCCTGCTCGGCCAGCTGGGCCACGGTCAGGCGCGATTCGCCGCTGGCGACAGCCTGCAGGTGCTGCTGGAACTCCAGCAGCGCGGCGTGCAGGGCCTCGCGGTCGTGCACCAGCGCCGCGCGCAGCTCGGGCGAGCCGGCGATGAAGGCCTGGTTGTAGTCGGACTCGATGCCCAGCGTGACGGCCTCCAGCCGCCCCACCAGGGTGAGCAGTTCGGACGACCACTGCGGCCCGCGCGCGGTGCGCGGCGAGTTCAGGAAGCTCACCGTGTCGTGCACGGCCTGCAGCAGCTCGGGAAAGCGCAGCACCGACAGCGACATCTCGTAGTAGCTGTCCAGGTCCGGGTCGAGGATCAGGTTCGATTGGTTGCCCACGGTGGTGAGCAGCTCGCGCCCGTCGCGCAGCAGCTGGCTGCGCAGGCGCGTGAGGGCCTGCGCATCGGCCTGCGCCGCGGCGTCGGTGCCCAGGCGTTCCAGTGCGTCCTGGAAGCGCTGGCCAGCCTCCTGCGTGTGCAGGGCCTCGTCGTGCTCGGCGCGCACCGTGCCCAGGCGCTCCAGCGTCTGGGCCACCGAGAGCGAGGGCTCGCCAGGCTGCAGGAAGCGGCCCAGCAGGCCATCGCGCACCACGGTGGCATAGGTGGTGCCCACGATCTCCTTGCGCGTGAAGTCGATGGCCTGGTTCTTCTCGTGGATCAGGATGCTGGAGACGTAGATCACCGCCGTGAGGTCCAGCAGGTAGATGAGCATGAGCTTGCGGCCGACGCTGAGCCGTCCCAGCCAACCCGATACGCGGTGCATGATTGCCATTGGTGCCCAGTTTCCTGTCTCTGCTATGGTGAGACGGCGAAGGAATGCCGACAATAAGCACACATGCAAGTTCCGCGCCATGCGCACCACCTTGGGGCATACCGCATCTGCTTGCACATTTTTCCAAAGTGGCTGCTATAATGCTCGGCTTTGCTGGCATACCCCGTCGGCCAATACTAGTTAGGACGGGGAAACCGCCACGCATGGCCCCAAGGCCCGATCTCCTTGCGACCCTCTGCCGGCACATTTGGAACACATTAGCTAATGACTACGATCCGCGTAAAAGAAAACGAACCCTTTGACGTCGCCCTGCGCCGCTTCAAGCGCACCATTGAAAAGCTCGGCCTGCTGACCGACCTGCGTGCCCGTGAGTTCTACGAAAAGCCCACCGCCGAGCGCAAGCGCAAGAAGGCAGCCGCCGTGAAGCGCCACTACAAGCGCGTTCGCAGCATGCAGCTGCCCAAGAAGCTGTACTGATCGCTGGCCCTCACCGGCCACATCAACCCGCGCTCGGGACGCCAGGCGCGGGTTTTTTGTTTTCTGCTCATCCTTCGCCCCCATTTTCCACCTGACAAGCTACAGGAGCAATGCCATGTCCCTCAAGGACCAGATCACCGACGACATGAAGACCGCCATGCGCGCCAAGGACAGCGAGCGCCTGGCCACCATCCGCCTGCTGCTGGCGGCGATGAAGCAAAAGGAAGTCGACGAGCGCGTGGAGCTTGACGACGTGGCCGTGGTCGCCATCGTGGACAAGCTGATCAAGCAGCGCAAGGACTCCATCGCCGCCTTCGAGCAGGCCAACCGCCAGGACCTGGCCGACAAGGAAAAGTCGGAAATGGCCGTGCTGCAGACCTACCTGCCCGAACGCATGTCGGCCGAGGAGACCCTGGCCGCCGTGAAGGCCATCGTCGCCGAACTCGGCGCCTCGGGCCCCGGCGACATGGGCAAGGTGATGGGCGTGGTCAAGACGCGCCTGGCCGGCAAGGCCGACATGGGCCAGGTCTCCGGCGCGGTGAAGACCGCCCTGGCCGGCGGCTGATCGGCCTTCAGCCGATCCCGGACCATTCCTTCTGGAAATGGTCCTGCAAAAACTCCACGCACACGCGCACCTTGGCCGACAGGTGCAGCCGCGTGGGGTAGACGGCCCAGACGTTGGCGTCCTGGCGCCATTCGGGCAGCACCTGCACCAGCTGCCCGGCCAGGAGGTGGGGCTGCACGTCCCACAGCGAGCGCAGCGCAATGCCGCGCCCGTCCACGGCCCACTGCACCACCATCTCGCCGTTGTTGGCCGACAGCGGGCCGCGCACCTTGACCACCTCTTCCACGGCACCAGCGCGCAGGCGCCACACGCCGATGGGGTGGTCGCGCTCCTTGATCACCAGGCAGTCGTGGCTGGAGAGGTCAGCCAGCGCGCGCGGCGTGCCGTGGCGCGCCAGGTAGGCGGGCGCGGCGCACAGCACGCGGTGGTTGTCGGCCAGGCGCCGCGCGATCAGGTGCGGGGCGATCTCGTCGCCCACACGCACATCCAGGTCGAAGCCCTCGCCGGCCACATCCACCAGCCGGTCGAACACCTCCAGCCGCACCTGCAGGCCGGGGTGGCGCTCCACCAGGCGCGACAGCGCGGGCGCGACGATGCGCCGCCCGAAGCCAAAGCTGCTGCTCACGCGCAGCAGGCCACGCGGCTCTCGGCGCGTGACCGCCACCTCCTGAAGCAGTTGGTCCACGTCATCAAGGATGCGCAGGGCCCAGTGGAACACGCGCTCGCCCTCTTCCGTCACCGCCACGCGCCGCGTGGTGCGGTGCAGCAGTTTCACGGCCAGGTCTTCCTCGAGCAGGCGGATGCGCTTGCTCACATAGGCCGGCGAGGTGCCCAGCTCGGTGGCCGCATCGGCGAAGCTCGATTTGCGCACCACCACGGTGAACACGCGCAGGTCGTCGTTGGAGGGCGTTTTATGCACGAAGTGTGAACAATGGATGCACAGGCGGCCGATTGTATTTTGGCGAGGGCTGTCCAACAATGCAGGCCACACACCCTCCACCCTCCGAGGAAGACATCTGATGAGCAGCACCACCCAGTACACCATCGCCGTGATTCCCGGCGACGGCATCGGCAAGGAAGTCATGCCCGAAGGCCTGCGCGCCGTGAAGGCCGCGGCCGAACGCTTCGGCATCGCCCTCACCTACCGCACCATCGATTGGGCCAGCTGCGACTACTACGCCGAGCACGGCCAGATGATGCCCGACGACTGGAAGGCCCAGCTCTCGGACGTGGACGCGATCTTCTTCGGCGCCGTGGGCTGGCCGGCCACCGTGCCCGACCATGTCTCGCTGTGGGGTTCGCTGCTCAAGTTCCGCCGCGAGTTCGACCAGTACATCAACCTGCGCCCCGTGCGCCTGTTCGAAGGCGTGCCCTGCCCGCTGGCCGGCCGCAAGCCCGGCGACATCGACTACTTCGTGGTGCGCGAGAACACCGAGGGCGAATACACCTCGCTGGGCGGCATCATGTACGAGGGCACGGACCGCGAGATCGTGATCCAGGAGTCGGTCTACTCGCGCAAGGGCACGGACCGCCTGCTGCGCTTCGCCTTCGACCTGGCGCAGAGCCGCCCGCGCAAGCACGTGACCCTGGCTACCAAGAGCAACGGCATCGCCATCAGCATGCCCTGGTGGGACAAGCGCGCCGACGAGGTGGCCAAGGACTACCCGGAGATCACGCTGGACAAGCAGCACATCGACATCCTGACCGCACGCTTCGTGCTGCAGCCCGGCCGCTTCGACGTGGTGGCCGCGACCAACCTGTTCGGCGACATCCTGTCGGACCTGGGCCCCGCGACCACCGGCACCATCGGCCTGGCGCCCTCGGCCAACCTGAACCCCGAGCGCAGCTTCCCCTCGCTGTTCGAGCCCGTGCACGGCTCGGCACCCGACATTTACGGCAAGAACATCGCCAACCCCATCGCCATGATCTGGTCGGGCGCGCTGATGCTGGACTTTTTGACCCAGGGCCAGGGGGCCGGCCGCGCCGCGCACGACGCCATCGTCGCCGCCATCGAAGCCGCCCTGAAGGAAGGCCCGCTCACGCCCGACCTGGGTGGCACGGCCAACACCACCGAGCTGGGCCAGGCCATCGCGGCGCGCATCGCCAAGGCCTGAGCAGGCAGGTGCATTGCGCTTCTCCCGACCGTGAAGCCGCGCGTTGATGGCGAGCAGGCATGACCGTGGCCAGCGGCCGCCGCGCAAGGGCCGCCCCGCCGCGCTGGCGGCGCCCCCCTTTCAGGGGGAAGGCGCGAAGCGACTCAGGGGGTCTTCCATTTGTGCCCGAACTGGTTGATGAGCATGCCCAGCAGCACGGCCCCGGTACCCGCCCACTGCGCGGGCGCGGGCTGCTCGCCCAGCACCAGCATGGCGGCCAGCAGGCCCACCACGGGGATCAGCAGCGAGAACGGTGTCACCCGCCCGGCCGGGTGGCGCTGCAGCAGCCGCGTCCAGAGGCTGTAGGCCAGCAAGGTGGCCAGCAGGGCCAGGTAGAGCACGGCGAACAGCGCCTGCCCGTTGAACGCAGCCAGTTGCGTCGCCACCGAGGCCGGGCCATCGAGCCACAGCGCCAGCGCGAAGAAGGGCACGATGGGTACGGTGCTGCTCCACACCACAAAGGGAAACGGCGCGTACTGCCCACCCACCCGCGCCGCAAAGCGCACCACCAGGTTGGACAGGGCCCACATGAAGGCGGCCCCCAGGGTGAGCACGAAGCCCGCCAGGCTCATCTGCAGCGCACCCTCGCCATGGGCGCTGGCGATCACCAGCAGCCCGCCGAACGCCACCGCCAGGCCCAGCCACTGCGCGGGTCGCGCGCGCTCGTGCAGCAGCGTGACCGCGAGGATCAGCGTGAAGAAGGCCTGGGTCTGCATGACCACCGAGGCCATGCCCGCCGTCATGCCCAGGCGCAGGCCCAGGAACAGCAGGCCGAACTGCCCCACGCCCTGCGCCAGGCCGTAGGCCACGATGAAGCGCCAGGGCAGCTGCGGCCGGCGCACGAAAAGCAGAAAGGGCAGCGAGGCCGCAACGAAGCGCAGCGCGCCCAGCAGCATGGGGCTCAGGGTCTGCAGCCCCATCTTCATGACCACGAAGTTTGAGCCCCAGATCAGGATGACCGCGAGCGCACAGGCCAGGTCGCCCTGCGAGAGCGCGCGCGGCGGCGCATCGCCCAACGCCGTCGCCGTGCTCATGCGCGGCTGCCCGCCAGGGTGCCGGCCACGGGCCGCCCCTGCCGCTGCCGCGCCGCGACGAAGGCATCGAAGGCCTGCGCACTGGTCTTGCGCGGCACATAGCCCAGTTGCTCCTTGAGGGCGGTGTTGAGCAGCACCGGCCGGTAGCGCAGAAAGTCGAGCTGCTCGGGGCCATAGCGGCTCACGCCCAGGCGCGAGCCCACGAACAATGCCGATTGCAGCAGCCAGGCCGGCAGGTCCAGCGTGGTCTTGCCCAGCCGCGCGGCGATCTGGTGGATGGTCAGCGCACCGTCGCCCGCCAGGTTGTAGCAGCCGGGCGCCGCGCCATCGAGCGCATGCAGCAGCGCGCCGCTCACGTCCTCGTCCCAGATGAAGACGAAGGGGCTGTCGCTGCCGCGGATGGCCAGCAGGCGCGGCTTTTCGAACAGCGCGGTGATCTGGTTGTCCACCCGCTCGCCCAGGATGGTGCCGATGCGCAGCACGGTCTGCGCCAGCGCGGGGTGGCTCTGGCGCCATGCGGCCAGCATCTCCTCGACCAGGCGCTTGTGGTGGGCGTAGGCAAAGGCCTCGTTGCCACGCAAAGGGTGGTCCTCGGTGATCCAGGGCGCATTGTCGGCATGGTAGCCGTAGGCCGCGCCGCTGGACGAGACGACCAGGTGCCGAACGCCCTGGGCCGCGCAGGCCTCAAGCACATTGCGCGTGCCGTTCACGTCCACGTCGTATTCGAAAGCCCGGTTCGAATCGCGGCCCGGCGTGACGATGGAGGCCAGGTGCACCACGGTGTCGATGGCATGGCGCTGCAGCGTGGTGGCCAGCGCCGGGTCGCGCACATCCTGGGCCTGGTAGGCAATGCCCGGCTGGCGGCGTTCGGCCGGCACTTCGCGCACATCCAGGGCGACCACGGTGCCCGTGTCCGGGCGCTGGGCGAGCGCTGCCACCACGCCACGGCCCAGGAAGCCATCGGCGCCGGTGACCAGGATGTTGCGGGCCCGCATGGTTGTGGCGCTCATGCCTGCTCTCCCAATGCCGCCACAGGCGCGCCCACCGGGTCTTTGCGGCCCCACCAACTGGCCAGCGCCAGCCCGGCGATGATGTCCCAGAAGCCCCAGACACCGGCCACCACGGCCATGCCGCCCAGGCCGCCGAAGAAGCTGAAGATCACCACCAGGCCCAGGCCCGCGTTGCGGATGCCGACCTCGATGGCCACGGCGCGTCGGTCGTAGTCCTGCAGGCCCGTGAAGCGAGCACACAGGTAGCCCGTGCCGAAGGCCAGCGCATCGTGCAGCGCCACGGCCAGCAGCACCATGCCCACATAGTCGAGGAAGAAGCGCCAGTTGCCCGCGATGGCGCCCAGGATGAAGCCGATGAGCGCCAGGAAGCTGACGATGCGCACGGTCTTCTTCACGCGCTGCGTGAGGCGCGGCAGGTGGTGCGCACACAGCAGGCCGAGCACGAAGGGCACACCAATGATGGCGACGATGTGGCCCACCATCTCCAGCGGGTCGAGCGCGATGGTCTTGAGCAGCGGCGCGGCCGTGGGGTGCATGCCGCCCCAGAACGCGAAGTTCAGCGGCATGGCCACGATGGCGATGGCATTGGAGATCGCCGTCATGGACACCGACAGCGCCACGTTGCCGCGCGCACGGTGGGTGAGGATGTTGGACACATTGCCCGGCGGGCAGCAGGCCACGAGGATCATGCCCAGCGCGATGCTCGGCCCCACGCCCAGCAGCAGCGCGAGCGCGAAGGTCACCGCGGGCAGCACGATGAACTGCGCGGCAATGCCCACGGCCATGGCCCAGGGCATCCTGGCCACGCGGCGGAAGTCGTCCACCCGTGTGTCGAGCGCAATCCCGAACATCAGGAAGCCCAGCACCACGTTGAGCAGCACCAGCGAGGCGGGGTTGAAGTTCAGGCGGATCTCGTCGACGGGCAGCATGCGTTGTCTCCTCGAAGTTCTTCTTGTCGTCGATCAGGCCAGCCCGGCCGACGCTTTGCGGACTGCCGCGCGGTAGGTGTCCTTGTGCACGTAGTAGGCCATGCGTTCGAGCTGCAGGTATTGGAAGCCGCCCGACAGGTCCGGCGGTGGGCCCTGCACTGCGGCGGTGAAGGCCTGCGCGGCAGGTGTGCCGGCATCGAGCGCCTTGAAGTAGCGCGCCACCAGCTCGGCCTGCTCGTAGCGGCCCTGCCAGCCGATGCCGCTGGCCTCGATCATGCCCAGTACTGCCAGGCGCCGCCGGCCGGGCGCAAAGATGTTCAGGTGCAGGCGCGGCGCCATGCCCTGCCAGTTGAGCAGTTCGCGCGCGATGAAGGGGTAGTGCAGCGTATAGCCCGTGGCGGCCAGCACCATGTCGTAGTCCTGCTGCGTGCCGTCCTTGAAGTGCACGGTGGCGCCGTCGAAGCGCGCGATGTCGGGTTTCACATGGATGTCGCCATGGCCCAGGTGGTGCAGGATGAGCGAGTTCACGATGGGGTGCGATTCGTACATCCTGTACGTGGGCTTGGGAAAGCCGAAGCGCGTGGGGTCGCCCGTGAACCACTTCAAGACCGTGCTGTCTACCTTCTGCTTGAGCCAGGGCGGCAGCGGGCGCTTGCCGCCCAGTGTGTCGGCTGGCTTGCCGAACACGTACTTGGGCACGAAGTAGTAGCCGCGCCGTACCGAGATGTCCACGCTGTCGGCATAGTGCACCGCATCCACCGCGATGTCGCAGCCCGAATTGCCTGCGCCGACGATGAGCACGCGCTTGCCCTTGAACTGCTCGGCATGCTTGTAGGCCGAGGTGTGCAGCAGTTCGCCGCTGAAATGGCCCTCGAAGCGCGGCATGCTGGGCTCGGCCAGCGTGCCGTTGGCGATCACCACGCCCTTGTACTCGGCGCATTCGGTGCCGCCGTCTGCCGTGGCGATGGTCACGCGCCACAGGCAGTCTTCGCTGTCGGAAAGCGGTTCCACCTTCAGCACACGCACGCCGAAGCGGAAGTGCCTGCGCAGGTCGAAATGCTCGGCAAAGGCCGCGAAGTAGCGGCACAGCTCGCGGTGGCTGGGGTAGTCGGCCACGCTGTCGGCCATGGGGAATTCGCTGAACTCGGTGGTGCGCTTGCTCGAGATCAAATGGGCTGACGCGTACACCGTGGAGCGCGGGTTGGCGATGTTCCAGAGACCGCCTACGTCGGTATAGGCCTCGAAGCCCTGGAACGGGATGCCGAGCTTTTGCAGGTTGCGCGCCCCGGCCAGGCCCGAGGGGCCGGCGCCGATGAGCGCGATCATGCCCCGCGTGGCAGGCGTGGTGGTGTCCACGCAGGCCTGCAGGCCGGCGGGCGCGTGGCGGAGGTCGTCTTGCATCAAGGGGTGTGCTCGCGGGTGGAGTTCAACGGGGATCGGAGGGGGTTTGGGCGGAACCCGGCAGCCCCGGGATGGCGGTGGCGCCCGCCTCACCCACGCGCGGCTTGCGCGGCTGGCCGCGCAACAGGCGGTCGTAGGTGGCGGCGGGCAGGCAGGCCAGCAGGCGCGACAGCCAGCCGATGTGCCGCGGCAGCACGATGTGCTCGCGCCCGCGTGCCACGCCGGCCAGCAGGGCACGCGCGGCGGCATCGGGCTCCATCAGGCCGGGCATGGCGAAGCGGTTGCCGGCGGTGAGTGCGGTGCGCAGGTAGCCCGGGCTCACGGTGTGCACGGACAGGCGC
The DNA here is from genome assembly GCF_059423865.1 of Acidovorax sp. GW458-11-26-14-TSB4. NCBI lineage: Bacteria > Pseudomonadati > Pseudomonadota > Betaproteobacteria > Burkholderiales > Comamonadaceae > Acidovorax > Acidovorax sp. GW458-11-26-14-TSB4. Next base: position 15,034 of record NZ_JBWKYR010000037.1, on the reverse strand, counting down.
GAGCCCCGGCATTCGGCACGCAGGCTCTCCAGGTAGCGGATGAGCCCGCCCTTGCTGGCGCAGTAGGCGCCATTGCCGGGCATGCCGCGCCAGCCCGCGATGCTGGCCACGCCCACCAGGGCGCAGCGCGGCCCCTGCACGGCGTGGGCGCGCAATGCCTGCACGAAGGGCTGGAAGGTGGTGGCAGGGCCGAGCAGATTGATCTCCAGCATGCGACGCATCACGGCCAGGTCGCTGGCCTCGGCGGTCTCAAAGCCACCGGCCACGCCGGCATTGGCGATCACCAGGTCGGGCAGGCCGGCACGTGCCATCCAGTCGGCGGCCACATGCCCCATGGCTGCGGCGTCGGCCACGTCGGCCGTGTACACCGCACAGCGCCCGGGCGCCGTGGCGGCCAGCGTATCGAGCACCTCGCGCTGCAGGCCCACCAATGCCACCTGCGCCCCCTGGGCCAGCAGCTCGCGCACCAGGGCCTGGCCCAGGCCGCCACAGGCGCCGGTCACGACGGCATTGCGAAAAAAGGCAGCGGATGGGGCCATGGGCAGCAGCGGTGCTTCAGGAAAAGGACTTGCGCCCACTGTAGGGCAGGCCTTATAAATCCCGGAATATTTTCTTATTTCGTCTCGAAATCAGAGATTCATGACAGAAAGCACTGCTTCCGCTGCTGCCTCCCCCGGCCTGCGCCTGTTCGACCTGCTGGAGCTGCTGGTGCGCGAGGCGCGCCCGCTGACCCTGGCCGAGGCCGTGGCCGCCAGCGGCTGGCCCAAGCCCAGCGTGCACCGGCTGCTGGTGCAGCTGGAAGCCGGCGGCCTGCTGGCACGCGAGCCCGATGGCCGGCGCTACGCCCCCGCACCGCGCCTGCTGCGCCTGGCCGAGGCCACGCTGGCCGGCAGCACCCAGCAGGGCGTGCGCCACGCGGTGCTGCGCCAGCTGGTGGCCGAGGTGGGCGAGAGCTGCAACTTCACGGCCCTGTCGGGTGCGGAGGTGGTGTACCTGGACCGCATCGAGTCGGCCTTTCCGCTGCAGATGAACCTGCGCCCCGGCACGCGCGTGCCCGTGCACTGCTCGGCCAGCGGCAAGCTGCTGCTGGCGCACATGGCCGCCAGCCAGCGCAACAAGCTGCTCGACGGCCTGGCGCTGACCCGCCACACCGCCACCACGCTGACCACACGCGCCGCGCTCGATGCGGAGTTCAAGCGCATCCGCAAGGACGACTATGCGGTCGATGCCGAGGAGTTCGTCGAAGGCCTGGTCTGCGTGGCCGTGCCGGTGCGCGGGGCCGACGGCAAGAGCATCCGCTGCGCTGTGGCGCTGCAGGCCCCGGTGGCGCGCATGTCGCTGGCCCAGGCGCTGGAGAAGCTGCCAAGGCTGCAGGCGGCAGCGGCGGCGTTGGCGCGCACCTGGGGCTGAGTTGCCAACGTGGGCTCTGCTGACGAACGAAGCCCCTGTCGTGAACAAAGTCACCCACCCGCCCTCGCCCTGCGGCGCAGGGCCATGACTTCCATCGGACAGCGTGGAATGATCGCGCCCAGGTTCCAAAAAACCACCGCCACCCACCTACCACGCCCATCCCCATGAAACGCATCCTCATCCTCGGCGCCACCGGCTCCCTCGGCCGCCACGTGCTCGAACAGGCTGTCGCCGCCGGCCACCAGGTCTCCGTGCTCGTGCGCAACCCCGCCAAACTGCCCGAAGAAACCCGGGCCCTGGTCCACGTGCACCAGGCCGACCTCGTCCAGATCGCCACACAGGACCTCGCGGCCATCGTGCGTGGCCACGATGCGCTCATCAACTGCGCGGGCATGGTCACCGAAGGCCAGGTCTTCGTGGACCTGGTGGCCCACATCGTCGAAGCGGTCGAATCGCTGCCCGCCATGGAGCGGCCCGTCTGCTGGTTCCTGGGCGGCGCCGCGGCGCTGGACATCGGCCGAACCGGCCGCAAGGGGGTCACCCTGCCCAAGGTGCGCGACACCTACTGGCCGCATGGCAAGAACCATGAACGCGTCGCGGCCTCGCCGCTGGACTGGCGCATGCTGTGCCCCGGCCCCATGGTCGAGCAGGCCGCACTGGGCCTGCACCGGATGCGGGTGTCCACGGAGCAGTTGCCGGTGCGCATGGCGGGCTTTGCCAGCATGCTGCCGGCGCCCCTGCTTTTGCTGGTGTTCGCGTCCAAGGTCCCGGAGATGATCGTCCCCTACGCTGATGCCGCCGCGCTGGTGCTCGCGCACCTGGAGCCCGCAGATGCGATGTCGCGCCACCGCGTGGGTCTGGCACTGCCAGAAGGCATGCGCGGCAGGAAGGACACCTGGGCCGCCCGGCCTGCCGCTGCGGCCTGAGGGGCGGCAACCGCAATCAGCTGCCCGCCACCTTCATCCGATTCACAAGAATCGAGCCGACCGTCTTGGCACCGTAGTTGTAGGTATCCGCACCCACGGCCTCGATGCCCAGCAGCATGTCCTTCAAGTTGCCGGCAATGGTGATCTCGTGCACCGGGTAGGCGATGCGGCCGTTCTCGACCCAGAAGCCGCTGGCGCCGCGCGAGTAGTCGCCGGTCACGTAGTTCACGCCCTGGCCCATGAGTTCGATCACGAACAGGCCCGTGCCCAGCTTTTGCAGCATGGCGTCGAGGTCGTCGCCGGCCTGGGTCAGGCGCGAGGTCATGCTCAGGTTGTGCGAGCCGCCGGCATTGCCGGTGGTCTTCATGCCCAGCTTGCGTGCCGAGTAGGTGGACAGGAAGTAGCCTTCCACCCGGCCGCCCTGGACCACCTTGCGCGGCGCCACGCGCACGCCTTCGTCGTCGAAGGGCGAGCTGCCCTTGCCGCGCAGGATGAAGGGGTCTTCTTCGATGTCGATGTGCTTGGGAAACACACGCTTGCCCAGCGAGTCGAGCAGGAAGCTGCTTTTGCGGTAGAGCGCACCGCCGCTCACGGCCTGCACGAAGCCGCCGAGCAGGCCTGCGGCCAGCGTAGACTCGAACAGCACCGGGCATTGCGTGGTGGGGATCTTGCGGCTGCCCAGGCGCGACAGGGCGCGCTCGGCGGCGTAGCGGCCGACCGCCTGCGGCGAGGCCAGTTCGGCCGCGTTGCGCATGGAGCTGTACCACATGTCGCGCTGCATCTCGGCATTGCGGCCTGGCAGCGAGGCGATGGGCGCCACGGAGAAGCTGTGGCGCGACGAGGCATAGCCCCCGCGAAAGCCGCGCGTGTGGGCGCTGAAGAAATGGCTTTGCTGGGCCGAGACACCTGCGCCCTCGCTGTTGGTGATGCGGCGGCTGGACTTCAGGGCGGCTGCCTCGCATTCCATGGCCATCTTCGCGGCCTGCTCGCTGTCGATGGACCAGGGGTGGAAAAGATCGAGGTCGCGGTGCGTGTCGGCGGGCGCGATGTCGTCGGCGTCGGGCAAGCCGGCCATGGGGTCTTCGGCCGTGAAGCGGGCGATGTCATAGGCCGCCTGCGCCGTCTGCTCGATGGCCTTGCTGGAAAAATCGGAGGTGCTGGCATTGCCGCGGCGGTTGCCGATGTAGACGGTGATGCCGAGCGACTTGTCGCGGTTGCGCTCCACGGTCTCGAGCTCGCCCTTGCGCACGCTGACCGACAGGCCGCAGCCTTCCGAGGCCTCGGCTCCGGCGTCGGTGGCGCCCAGCTTCTTGGCATGCGCAAGCGCGCGGTCCACCAGTTCTTCAAAGAACGGGCGGCTGTAGCTGAAGCCGCTGTCGGGGGCGGTGGAAGCGGCGGCTGCCGGTGCGCCAGGGGCGTGTTTGGAGGGTTTATTCATAGCGGCAGCTATGATACTTGCCGCTGTGGCGCGCGCTGCGCCACCTCCCTTTTGCCCCCACCCATGTCACGCAAACCCAAAAAAGGCTACTTTGTGAAGGGCCATTTCGTTGCCGAAGGCAGCGAAATGGACATTCAGCTCAAGGCCGAACTCAAAGGCACGCCCGATGCCAGCCGTACCGATCTCAAGCGTGAAAGCGACGCCCTGCAGGACCTGGGCAAGGACCTGCTGACCCTGCGCACCGACCTGTTCAACAAGGTGGGCCTGCCCGACAAGCTGGTCGAGGCCATCACCGAAGCCAAGCGCATCACCAATTTCGAGGGCAAGCGCCGCCAGATGCAGTACGTGGGCAAGCTCATGCGCAAGCTCGAACCCGAGATCGTGGAAGCCGCCCGCCAGGCGCTCGAAGAGCAGCACAAGGGTTCGGCCGACGAGAAGCTCAGCCTGCACCTGGCCGAGCATTGGCGCGACCGGCTGATCGCCAATGACGAGTCGCTGGACGCCTGGCTGGCCGAGCACCCCGATACCGACATCCAGCAGCTGCGCGCCCTGGTGCGCCAGGCACGCAAGGACGCCCCCCCCGCCGACAAGGCCGCAGAATCCCAGGGCCTGGCGCCGCGCAAGGGCCGCGCCTACCGCGAACTGTTCCAGCTGGTGCGCGAGCACCTGGGCGGCCCGCCCGCTGGCGACGACGACCATGGCGGGGACGAGGACGAAGATGCCTGACGCCGCATCGGACGCCGTGTACGACCCGGTACGCATCGGCATCGTCTCCATCAGCGACCGCGCCAGCAGCGGCGTGTACGAGGACAAGGGCCTGCCCGCGCTGCAGGACTGGCTCACGCGCGCCCTGTTCAACCCCATTGGCTTCGAGCCGCGCCTGATCCCCGACGAGCAGGCCGGCATCAGCGCCACGCTGATCGAGCTGGTGGACACCGCGGGCTGCAGCCTGGTGCTGACCACCGGCGGCACCGGCCCTGCCCTGCGCGACGTGACCCCCGAGGCCACGCTGGCCGTGGCGCACAAGGAGATGCCGGGCTTTGGCGAGCAGATGCGCCAGATCAGCCTGAAGTTCGTGCCCACGGCCATCCTCTCACGCCAGGTGGCGGTGGTGCGCGGGCAGAGTCTGCTCATCAACCTGCCCGGCCAGCCCAAGGCGATTGCCGAGACGCTGGAGGGCCTGCGCGGCCCCGATGGCAGCCAGATCGTGCCCGGCATCTTTGCCGCGGTGCCCTACTGCATCGACCTGATCGGCGGCCCTTACCTCGAAACGCGCGACGAAATCTGCAAGGCCTTTCGGCCCAAGAGCGCGGTGCGCAGCCGCTGAACGCCGGGCTGGTGCCGCGCGCCATGCTTGCATTTTGTAACCAGCGACGCAATTCTCGACCCGCCCGGGTGCGCCGGGTCACACGCAGGTGCACCGTGCAGCCTCTAGACTGGCCGCTGCATCCACTTCGACCCAATCCATCGAATGAAGAAAAGACTTGTTCTTCAACTCACCCTGGTTGCCATGCTCACTGCCTGCGGCGGTGGCGGCGGCAGCAGCGACGGCCCCACGCCACCGCCGCAGCCGCGCCTGGTGGGCGAGATCTTCGGCACGCCCGACCAGCTGGCCACCTCGGACCTCGTGACCAATGCGGGCTACGGTGGCTACGGCGGCGCACTGGAAACCTCGCGTGCTATCCAGAAGGCCGGCAAGGCCAACCTGCTGGACTTTTTGTTCCTGTTCCCGACCCGCGAGCGCGGCCAGATCCGCCTGGTGGAGAACGCCAGCGCCCGCCTGGACAGCTACATCGCACAGAACAACGACCTGCTGGTGCCCGGCGTGCACGTGTACCTGATCGATGAGATGTACCTCGGCGCGGCCCTGCTGGGGGACAACCCTGCGGAATACCAGGCGCAGCTCGACGACCTCACGCGCGGCATCGCACTGGTGCGCCAGAAGCTGCCCAGCGCGAAGGTGGGGATCTCCTTCAGCCCGCACGCGACCTTCAACAACCCCAAGATCACGCCCTTCATCCGGGCAGCCATCGCCCAGGTGGACTGGGTGGGCACCACCTCGTACTGGCTGGGCGACAAGGCCACCATTCCCGCGCTGCACGAATGGTCACGCACCCTGCCGGGTATCGCACGCGCCGCGCAGCCCAAGGTCGAGACCTGGTACATCGCCCAGGCCTTCCGCGACCTGAACTGGGACCGGCAAGCGTTTCGGGACTACATGCAGACGGAACTGCAGATCTCGGACAGCTACGACGCGATCATCTTCTTTGGCTGGCAGGAGACCTCGGAGCTGTCCAAACAAACCGCCGGACGCTACTTCGAGGCCGAGACGCGGGCCGTCTACAGCAGGTTCCTCAAGAAATAGGCGCAGGGGCGGGCAGAATCTACTTGCCCACCAGCTCGTTGAGCTTGCCCGCCTCGAACTGCTCTGTGGTGGCTGCGTCGCAGGGCACGCAGTCCTTGGTGGACTGCACCGTGGAGAGTTTCTCGATCGCCTGCCACAGCAGCATGATCTGGTGCTCCTGCGAGGAGGCGTTGTCGATCAGGCCGCGCATGGCCTGCGACAGCGGGTCGTCCTCCTGCGTGATGCCATAGGCGGTGAATTTGCGCGCCTGCTGAGGTTCGGTCACGTCGGCGCTCTGCCCGGCCTTGGACGGGATGATGCGCGCCGGGATGCCCACGGCCGTGGCGCCCGCAGGCACGGGCTTGATGACCACGGCGTTGCTGCCGATCTTGGCGCCATCGCCCACCTCGAAGCCACCCAGCACCTTGGCGCCCGCGCTGACCACCACGTCCTTGCCCAGCGTGGGGTGGCGCTTGGCGCCCTTGTAGAGCGAGGTGCCGCCCAGGGTCACGCCCTGGTAGATGGTGCAGCCATCGCCGATCTCGGCGGTCTCGCCGACCACCACGCCCATGGCGTGGTCGAAGAACACGCGCTCGCCGATCTTGGCGCCCGGGTGGATCTCGATGCCCGTGAGCCAGCGCGCGATGTGCGAGATGAAGCGCCCCAGCCACTTGAAGCCGTGGCCCCAGCACCAGTGCGCCGGCCGGTGCAGCCAGATGGCGTGCAGGCCGGGGTAGCAGGTGATCACCTCCCAGGTACTGCGGGCAGCGGGGTCGCGATCGAGGATGCACTGGATATCGGAGCGCAGGCGTGCAAGCATGGCCATGGTTGTTTTTGGAATATGGAAATGCAGTCTAGCGCTTTGCCTGCGCCGTCTGGATCATGGCTTTTGCGACACCACGCAGGATGTGGATTTCCTCGGCACCCAGTTGCGCGCGGTTGAAAAGCTGGTTCAGGCGCGGCATGAGCTTCTTGGGCGCCTCGGGATCGAGAAAACCGATGTCCACCAGCGCCCGCTCCCAGTGCGCGAGCATGCCAGCCACCTGGGCGGCGTCGGCCACCTCGCGCTCCGGTGGCGCGGCAGGCTGCGCCGGCGCACCGAAACCGCCCAGCGCCATGCGCCAGTCGTAGGCGACGACCTGGATGGCCGCGCCCAGGTTGAGCGAGCCAAAGCCCGGGTTGGTGGGAATCGAGAGCGCCACATGGCAGCGGTACACGTCCTCATTGGCCATGCCGAAGCGCTCGGAGCCGAACAGGAAGGCCACGCCCGATTCCGCGGCAGCGTCGGGCGCGCGCGGCGCGGTCAGCTGCGCAAAGTGCTCGCGCGGCGAGCGGGTCGGCGGGCCGAAGTCGCGCGGCGTCATGGCCGTGGCGCACAGGTGGCTCATGCCGTCGAGCGCCTCGTCCAGCGTGGCGACGATGCGCGCCTTGTCCAGCACATCCAGGGCGCCGCTGGCGCGCTGGATGGTCTCTTCGCGCCGCAGCACGTTGGCCCAGCGCGGGGCGACCAGCACGAGCTCGTCGAAACCCATGGTCTTCAAGGCGCGCGCGGCGGCGCCGACATTGCCGGCGTGGCTGGTGTTGATCAGGACAAAACGGGTCTTCATGGGCAGCAAAAGGGCCGCACAAGCCCCTGCTTGGGGACAAAAAGCGGCAAAGCGGGTAAAATCAGCGCCCTATTGTCGCCGCCCGCATCGCCTGGCGGTGTTCCACGCTCCTCTTTCGCACGTGCGCCCCCTGCCGGCGCGCTGCCTGAAACACAATTTATGTCGTCCAACCTGCACCCCATGCTCAACGTGGCCATCAAGGCCGCACGCGCCGCCGGCGCCATCATCAACCGCGCGGCCATCGATGTGGAGGCCGTGCGCATCTCGCAAAAGCAGGTGAACGACTTTGTGACCGAGGTGGACCACGCGGCCGAAAAGGCCGTGATCGAGACGCTGCTGGGCGCCTACCCCGGCCACGGCATCCTGGCCGAGGAGTCGGGCTCGCAGTACGGCGCCAAGGATTCGGAATTCGTCTGGATCATCGATCCGCTGGACGGCACCACCAACTTCATCCACGGCTTTCCCGTGTACTGCGTGAGCATCGCGCTGTCGGTCAAGGGCAAGATCGAGCAGGCCGTTATTTACGACCCTTCGCGCAACGACCTGTTCACGGCCACCAAGGGCCGCGGCGCGTACATGAACGAGCGCCGCATCCGCGTGAGCAAGCGCACCCAGCTCAAGGACAGCCTGATCTCCACGGGCTTTCCCTTCCGCCCGGGCGACAACTTCAAGGCCTACATGCTCATGATGGGCGAGGTGATGCAACGCACCGCCGGCCTGCGCCGCCCCGGCTCCGCCGCGCTGGACCTGGCCTATGTGGCCGCCGGCTTCACCGAAGGCTTCTTCGAGACCGGCCTGTCGATCTGGGACATCGCCGCTGGCTCCCTGCTGGTGACCGAGGCCGGCGGCCTGGTGGGCAACTTCACGGGCGAGGCCGAGTTCCTGGAACAGCGCGAATGCCTGGCCGGCGCCCCGCGCATCTACGGCCAGCTGGTACCCATCCTGGGCAAGTACAGCAAGTTCGCCGGTGCCGGCGACAAGGCGGCCATCCGCCAGGCGACGGCTGCCGAGGACTCCGAAGCCGCTGATGCGACTCCAGAGGCCGACGCAGCAGCGCAGGACGTCGCGGGCAAGGACGAGAGCGCACCGCTCTGATGGTTTTCCGCAGGGCGGCTGTCCGCCGCCCTGCCATCACGCCGGGTCGGGGTATTTCTGGGCGATGACGCGGAAGTCCTCGGCGATCTCCACGAAGGCATCGACCATGTCCGGATCGAAGTGCGTGCCCCGGCCGCGCACGATGGTGCTGCAGGCCTGGTCGTGCGAGAAGGCAGGCTTGTAGACGCGCTTGCTGATCAGCGCGTCGTACACGTCGGCCACGGCCATGAGCCGGGCCGACACGGGAATGGCATCGCCCGCCAGGCCCTCGGGGTAGCCCGAACCGTCCCATTTTTCCTGGTGGCTGTAGGCGATCTCCTTGGAGACGCTCAGGAAGGCCACGCGCATGCCCAGGCGCTTTTCAGCGTCCTCAATGGCGGCGCGTCCCAGTGTGGTGTGGGTCTTCATGACCTCGAACTCCTCCACCGTGAGCTTGCCGGGCTTGAGCAGGATGCTGTCCGGGATGCCGATCTTGCCGATGTCGTGCAGCGGGGCCGACTTGTAGAGCAGGTCGATCATGCGGTCGTTGAGCACATGCTCGAAGCGCGGGTGGTGGCGCAGGCGCTCGGCCAGCGTCTTCACGTACAGCTGGGTGCGGCGGATGTGGTTGCCGGTCTCGTTGTCGCGCGTTTCGGCCAGCGAGGTCATGGCCATGATGGTCACATCCTGGATGGCCTGCACCTCCAGCGTGCGCAGGGCCACCTCGCGCTCCAGGTAGGCGCTCTTGTCGCGCAGGAAATCGGCCGTGGCCTTGAGCGCCAGGTGCGTGTTCACGCGCGCCAGCAGGATGGGCGGGCTGATGGGCTTGGTGATGTAGTCCACGGCGCCCAGGGCCAGGCCCATGCGCTCGTCGTCGGGGTCGGAGCGGGCCGTGAGGAAGATCACCGGGATGTCGCGCGTGGAGGGCTGCGCCTTCAGGCGCCGGCAGACCTCGTAGCCATCGACCTCGGGCATCATGATGTCCAGCAGGATGAGGTCGGGCGGTGTGCCCGACTGGGCGATCTTGAGCGCCTTCTCCCCATGGTTGGCCACCTTCACCAGGTAGTGCTCGCGCAGCAGGCTGCCCATCAGCGTGAGGTTGTCGGGCGTATCGTCCACCACCAGTACCGTGGCAATCGGCTTGTCCACAAGGGTCGGCTGCTGCGAGGCGAAGGGCGCGTTGTCCATGGGCTTTCCTGCGAAGGGGGACCGTTCAATGGGCGAGGGCGGAATCAGGGGAAGGCGGCGGCTCGGGGAACACAGAGGCGATGGTATCCAGCGCCTGCTCGAAATCAAAGTTCCGAATGTGCACATCCACTGCCTTGAATGCCGGGCCCAGGAATCCCTCCAGCGCCATGGCATTGTGTTGCAAAAACTCGGCGGCTGCCGGGTCGTCCTGTAAAAGCAGGGTGCGCAGCCCGTGCAACAGCTCCGCAGGGGCCTGGGCCGGCCCCGCGCCGCCCGCATCGGCCGGGCCCTGGGCCGTTTCGTGCCACTGGGCCAGGGCCTCGACCAGGGGCCCGAGCACGCCGCCCAGCGCCGCGAGCAGGGGGGCCGTGGCCTCCTGCGCCGGCGGGCCCCTGCGCAACAGGTCTTCGAGCTGGTAGGCACGGTCTGCCACTTGCAGGGCACCGATGTTGGCCGCCACCGAGCGCAGCGTGTGCGCCAGCCGTTCGGCCAGTCCCACCTCCCCGGCATCGAGGGCCGCCCGCATCTCGCGCACCACCGTGGCCTGCCCCTGCGCGAACCGGCCCAGCATCTCTGCGTAGAGGGCAGGCTTGCCCAGGGCGCGTTGCAGGCCAAGCACCGTATCGAGCCCGGCCACCAGGGGCCAGGCCATCGGCCAGGGCGGTCTGGGCGGCACGGCAGCTCCGTTGCCCGGGGGCTGCGGGGCCGAGTCCTGGGGCACGCCCAATCCGGGGCGCGGCTGTATCCAGCGCGCCAGCGCTGCCCACAGCGCGGCCGGGTCGATGGGCTTGGCCACGTGGTCGTTCATGCCGGCATCGAAGCAGCGCTGGCGGTCGGCGTCCATGGCATTGGCCGTCATGGCGACGATGGGCAGGCGCGCAAAGCGCGGGTCGGCGCGCAGGTGCCGCGTGGCGGTCTCGCCGTCCATCACCGGCATCTGCATGTCCATCAGCACCAGATCGTAGCTGTCGTCCTGCAGCCGGCGGATGGCTTCCTGCCCGTTGCCGGCCACGTCCACGTCGAAGCCCGCATCGCGCAGCAGCTCCACGGCCACCATCTGGTTGAGTTCGTTGTCCTCCACCAGCAGCACCCGCGCGCCGCGGATGGACGCTGGCAGCTCGTCGGCCGCAGGCGGCGGCACGTACTGGCGCTGCAGCGCAGGCAGCGCGTGCTCCAGGGGCTGCATCAGCGTCTCGAGCAGCAGCGAGGCATTCACGGGCTTGATCAGCACCGTCTCGATGCCCTGCGCGCGCGCGGCGCGCATCACGTCCTCGCGCCCGTAGGCCGTGACCATGAGCATCTGCGGCACCTGGGGCATGCCCAGGCCGCGGATGTGGCCCGCCAGTTCCACCCCGTCCATGCCCGGCATGTGCCAGTCGAGCAGCAGCAGGCCGAAATAGCGGTCCTGCGCCATGGACGCGCGCAGGATCTCCAGCGCCTGCAGGCCGGAGTAGGCCTGCTCCACCTCGAAGCCCATGGCCTGCAGCATGTCAGACAGCACGGTGGCCGCGGTGTGGTTGTCGTCGACCACCAGCACCCGGCGGCCCACCAGGTCCGGCGGCGGCAGCAGCACCCGGGCCGGGGCACCACGCTCCAGCGGCAGGCTGACCCAGAAGGTCGAGCCCTTGCCGAACTGGCTCGTCACCCCGACCTCGCCCCCCATCAGCTCGGCCAGGCTCTTGCAGATGGCCAGCCCCAGGCCGGTGCCGCCATAGCGGCGCGTGGTCGAGGTGTCGGCCTGCTGGAAGCTGGCAAACAGGCGCCCCATCTGCTCGCCCGTAAGGCCGATGCCCGTGTCGCGCACCTCGAAGCGCAGGCTCACCCGCTTTTCGCTCTCTTCGAGCAGGCGCACGGCGATGCTGATCTCCCCCTGGTCGGTGAACTTGATCGCGTTGTTGGCAAAGTTGATCAGGATCTGGCCCAGGCGCAGCGAATCGCCCACGAGGTTGGGCGGCACGTTGGCAGCCACGTCGCAGACCAGCTCCAGCCCCTTGGCGCCGGCCTTGTAGCCCACCACGTCGGTCACGCTCTCGAGCATGCGGTCGAGCACGAAGGGCTGCTTTTCCACCGTGAGCTTGCCGGCCTCGATCTTGGAGAAATCGAGGATGTCGTTGATCACGCCCAGCAGGTGCTGGCCGGCCTGCTGGATCTTGCTCACATAGTCGTGCTGGCGCGTGTTCAGCCCGGACTTGAGCGCCAGGTGCGACATGCCGATGATGGCATTCATCGGCGTGCGGATCTCGTGGCTCATGTTGGCCAGGAAGTTGGACTTGAGCGCGGTCGACTCCTCGGCCAGTTCCTTGGCGCGGCGCAGGTCTTCCTCGGCGCGCCGGCGGTCGGTGATGTCCACGAAGGTGCCGATGGAGCCCCCGGGCGAGCCATCGGCGCGCGCAAAGGCATGCAGCCAGAACAGGGTGTGGTGCACCACCCCGTCGGCATAGGGCAGATCCACCTCCTTGTGCACCGAATGCAGGCCGTTCATGGCCTGCAGGTTGTCGCCCTGGAAGCGCATGCGCTGCTCGGGCGGAAGGAATTCGAGGTCCAACACCGTCTTGCCCACCAAATCGTCGCGGCGCACCCCGAAGGCCTGCTCGTAGGCGCGGTTGAAGCCGATGTAGCGCCCGTCCGCATCCTTGTAGAACAGGGGCACGGGAATGGCGTCGATCAGCGCCTGCTGGAAGTCCAGTTGCTCCTCCACCTGCTCTTCGAGCTGCTTCTGGTCCTGGATGTCCACGCTCACCCCGACCACGCGTACCGCGCGGCCAGCCTCGTCGCGCAGGATGCGCGCCGCCATCAGGAACCAGCGCACCTCGCCGTCCGGGCGCACGATGCGCCAGGAGTTGCGCAGACCGGTATCGGTGCCCGCCAGGCTGGCGTTGAAATGCGCCCTGGCTTCCTCGCGGTCGCCGGGGTGCAGGCGATCGAGCCAGAAGTCGACGCCCGTGGGCTGCGTGCCCGCGGGCAGGCCGAGCATGGACACCAGCTTGGCCGACCAGACCACCGTGTCGGCCACCAGGTCGATGTCGAACACGCCCACCTTGCCGGCTTCCTGCGCGATCTCCAAGCGTTCGTTGGCCTGCTGGATGGCGATCTCGCCGCGGCGCGCCTCAGTCACGTCCTCGATGACCCAGATGGAGGCCGAGCGGTGGCCCTCCATGTTGATACGGCGCCCGGCCAGCCGGGCCTCGAAGCTGCTGCCATCGAGGCGGCGCAGCGTGGCGCGCTCGCGCAGCGCCTGGCCCGAGGCGAGCCGCGGTGCGATGAGCGCATTGAACTGGTCGTAGTCGCCCTGCTCCCCGAACAGGGTGGCCACATCGCCGCCCAGCAATTGCGCCGCGGTGCCGCGCATGAGCTCCACGAAGGCGGGGTTGAACTGGCGGAACTTCCCTTCGCAGACCAGCAGAATGGGCGGCGCATTGTCGAAGATGGCGGTCTGCTGCTCCAGCAGCTCGTTGAGCAGGCGCTCGCGCCGCTCCAGCTCGGTCTGCGCGCGCATGCGCTCCGAGACATCCTCGTGCAGCCCGACGATGGCGATGCGCTTGCCCCGCTCGTCGAACACCGGCGACAGCGTGGCCTCGTCGTGGTAGATGCTGGCGTCGCGGCGCCGGTTCACGAAGCTGCCGCGCCAGGAGCGGCCCGACAGCAGGGTGGCCCACATGTCCTTGTAGGTCTGCGGCGGCGTCTGGTCGGTGGAGACGATGGACGGCTTCTTGCCACGCACCTCGTCCAGCGCGTAGCCGGTGTTGCGCTCGTACTGCGGGTTCACCCAGTCGATGCGGCCTTCGCCGTCAGTGATGACCACGGCCACGGGGCTGCTCTCCAGCGCTGCGCCCAACACCCGAAAGCGCTCCAGCGCAGCCGCCATGCGCGTGCGGCTGCGCAGCAGGTCCAGCAGCAGCAGGCCGAGCAAGGCCAGCAGCACGAAGGCAGCGCCACCCACCTGCCAGCGCAGCAGGGGCGGCACCAGCGCGCTCACGTCGTCGAGCACCACCAGCTGCCACTGGCCCCCGGGGTCGTTCCATTCGATGCCGCGGCTCGCCACCGCGTAGGTCACGCCATTGAGCAGCACCTCACCGGCATCGGGCGCAAACGGCAGCGCCGAGGCCACGCCGTTCTCGAAGTGGCGCCCGAACTGGCGCGAAGCGCGGATGGCATCGATGCGCGCCTGGGTGAGCGGCGGCGCCACGGCAAACTGCCACTCGGGGCGGGTCGACGAGAAGGCCACACCCTGGGGGGACATCAGAAGGGCCGGGATGCCGGTGCTTGCCACCAGCGCATCGACCACCTCGAAGCCCACCTTGAACATCACCACGCCGATGATGGTGCTGTTGGGGGAGTCCGTCTCGTAGAGAGGCGCGGCGTAGTACAGGCCACGCTCCTGGCTATTGACGCCAATGGCCGCATAGACGCTGATGGCGCCCTTCATGGCCTGCTGGAAATAGGGGCGGAATGCGAGGTTCGACCCTGTTGCCTTCTCGCCCGCGGTCTCGTGCGCGACCACGGTTCCGTCCGCCGACATCACGTACACGCCGCTGATCAGAAAGCGCCCGCGCGCCACCGCCAGCCGCGCCAGCGAGCCCGGGTCATCGGGCGGCGTGTAGCCGCGCGCCATGTCCTTGAGCTGTGGCTCGCTCAGGCCCATGAGCGAGACGGCCCCGATCAGGCCGCCGCCCGTGGTCTGCGTGATCAGCGCATCGGCCGCCTGCTGCACGATGCGCGTGCGCTCCAGCGCCCGCTCCTGGCCGCGCCAGTAGACCACGCCCTGCACCACCAGCCAGGCCCCGAGCAGCGACAGCGCCACCACCAGCAGCAGGCCCCGCGTCCAGGCCGGATCGCGTTCGAGCACGCGATCCAGGAAACGTCCGCCACCATCGCTCCGGGTCACCCGCGCCATGCGCAGCCTCCGGTGGACGCGGCGCCCGCCCATGCATCGCCATCAACGCGTCGGGTCCAGCATTGCATCGATTTCCTCCACCGGCACAGGCCTGCCAAACAGATAGCCCTGGAAGCCCTCGCAGCCATGCAAGCGCAGGAAGCCCAGCTGCCC
>NZ_JBWKYR010000036.1:0-35695 GCF_059423865.1 Acidovorax sp. GW458-11-26-14-TSB4 | reverse complement strand
GCCTTCTCTTTGGTGACTTTCTCTTGGCGGCCCAAGAGAAAGTTACTGCGCCGCCGGGCGCACATCCCGGCCTCCGCACTCAGCAAAGGCATGCCGCTGAAACGAGCCCGACACTCAACGGGGCCGGTGCAAGCACTATAAAAAAAACAGTAAACCCCAAACCCCATCACACGTTGAAGCCAGGAACCAACAACAACCAACCACAGAGAGAGGGACGAAAACCATGACCCCAACGACAGTCTCGGCACCACCAAAAAACAAGAAAAGCCCCTGCCCCTCGCAGCAGCAGCCATCGCCATAGCAGCCGGCGCCACGCTCTATGCCTCGCCCTACTGGGCGCTCCACTCCCTGTCCAACGCCGTGCGCGAAAAAGACCCCGCCAGGGTCTCCGAGTTCGTGGACTTCGTTCTGCTGCGCGACTCGGTCAAGGAGCTGCTGACGTGGCCATCAACGGCACGCTGCTGGACAAGCCCGGGGCCGACTGACGGCCCGGGGGGGTTGGCACGGCAGGCGGGCCATCCCCCTTTCGCGCCTCCACCACCCCTCGGCTTGCATGGCCTTGCTTTGGATATGTCATTCGCTGCCATTAAAATGGCAGCAAATGACAAACTCCAGATCCGAGACATCCCGCCTCGCCGTCGCCCGGGCAGCCGCGCGCCTGTTTGCCGACCAGGGCGTGGCCGCCACCAGCGGCAGTGACATTGCCGCCGCGGCCGGCATTTCGGAGCGCACCGTGTGGCGCTACTTCCGCAACAAGGAGAGCTGTGTGGCGCCCCTGTTCGCGCAGACCTGGCAGCGCTTTGCGCGCGAGCTGCGCTGCTGGCCGCACCAACTGCCGCTGGAGGCCCACCTGGCCGACCAGTTCGCGCTGGACAGGCACACTGGCGAGGAGATCGCCGATATGCTGCTGGTGGTGCGCCTGATTGCCGCGCTGCCCGACGAGCCCGACCTGCGCTCCATCTGGCTGCATTCGTACCATGATGGCGAGGAAGAGATGGCGGCCCTCATCGGCGACCGGCTGGGCCTCTCGCACCATGATTTCGAAGTGCGCCTGTGCGCTGCCGCCGTGATGGGCGCAGTGCGCACGGTGGACGAGACCATCAGCCGCGCCGCGGTGCGCGACGGCCAGGCTTTCACCACCGAGCAGGTGGCCGCGCAGATGGCGCGCTCCATCCGCGCGGTAAGCAACCTGCCGTTCTGCGACCCGGTGGCGCCCCGGCACTTTGGCGATGCACCGCCTGCCGCCGCCACAACCTACGCCACCACACCCCGCAAGCGCAGCACGCGCTGACCCCTCTTCCACGGACCATCTGACTGACTGATTGACCGACTGATTGACCGACCATGCCCCTTTCCAAGAAAACACCCCTGCGCATCGGCCTTGCCGTCCTGGCGCTGGCCGCTGCAGCTGCCCTCGTGAAGTGGCAGCTCTTCCCTGCCAAGCCGGCCAACAACTTCATCACCGCCACGGCCGCCACCGGTGACCTGGAGGACACGGTCCTGGCCAGCGGCACGCTGCAGGCCTTCAAGCAGGTGAGCGTGGGCGCGCAGGTGTCGGGGCAGATCAAGTCGCTGAAAGTCGCGCTGGGCGACAACGTCAAGGCCGGCCAACTGGTGGCCGAGATCGACTCCATGACGCAGCAGAACACGGTGCGCAATTCCGAAGCCGCGCTGGCCACGGCGCAGGCCAACCTGCGCGCGCGCCAGGCCTCGCTGTCGCAGGTGGAGCTGGCTTACAAGCGCCAGCAGCAACTGCGTGCGGCCGACGCCGGCCCCCAGGCCGACCTGGAGGCGGCCGAGGCCACCTACCGCACCACGCTGGCCGACATCGACGCCCTGAAGGCGCAGATGCAGCAGGCCGCCATCGCCGCCGACACGGCCAAGGTGAACCTGGGCTACACGCGCATCGTCGCGCCCATCGACGGCCAGGTGGTGGCCCTGGTCGCGCAGGAGGGGCAGACCGTCAACGCCAACCAGGCCGCGCCCACCATCATCAAGCTGGCCAAGGTGGACACCATGACCGTGAAGGCCCAGATCTCCGAGGCCGACGTGACCCGCGTCAAGCCCGGGCAGAAGGTGTACTTCACCATCCTGGGCGAGCCCGACCAGCGCTACCAGGCCACGCTGCGCGCGGTGGAGCCCGCGCCCGACTCCATCGCCACCGAGTCGTCCCTCTCCAGTGCCGCCGCCACCAGCAACGCCACGGCCACCGCCATCTACTACAACGGTTTGTTCGACGCGCCCAACCCCGAGGGCAAGCTGCGCATCTCCATGACGGCCCAGGTCTACATCGTGCGGGCCGAGGCCAAGGGCGTGGTCACCATCCCCTCGGCCGCGCTGGGCGCGCGCAATGCCGATGGCACCTACCCCGTGCGCGTGGTCGATGCCGCCGGCAACGCCGCGCCGCGGCAGGTGAAGGTGGGGCTCAACAACAACGTCAACGCCCAGATCACCGAGGGCCTGGCCGCCGGTGAGAAGGTGGTGCTGGGCGACGCCGCCACGGCCCCATCGGCCACCAACCCGGGCCGCATGCGCGGCGGCCCGCCACGGCAGTGAGCGGGGGCGCACCGATGGCACCACGCGACCCGAACCTGGGCCAGGCCACCACACCCCTGCTCGACATCCGCGGCGTGACCCGCGAGTTCCCGGCCGGCGACCAGGTGCTGGCCGTGCTCAAGGATGTGAACCTCTCCATCCACGCCGGCGAGATGGTGGCCATCGTCGGGCAGTCGGGCTCGGGCAAGTCCACGCTGATGAACATCCTGGGCTGCCTGGACTCGCCCACGCGCGGCAGCTACCGCGTGGAGGGGCGCGAGACCGGGCAGCTCTCGCCCGACGAACTGGCCGAACTGCGGCGCGAGCACTTCGGCTTCATCTTCCAGCGCTACCACCTGCTGTCGGACCTCACGGCCCAGGGCAATGTGGAGGTGCCTGCCGTGTACGCCGGGCGCACGCGCACGCAGCGGCACGAGCGCTCGGCCGCGCTGCTTGCGCGCCTGGGGCTGGATGAACGCATGCACCACACGCCGGGCAAACTCTCGGGCGGGCAGCAGCAGCGCGTGTCCATTGCCCGCGCGCTGATGAATGGCGGCCGCGTGATCCTGGCCGACGAGCCCACCGGCGCGCTGGACACGCATTCCGGCGCCGAGGTGATGAAGATCCTTGAAGAGCTGCATGCCGAGGGCCACACCGTCATCATCGTCACGCACGACATGGGCGTGGCCGCGCACGCCCAGCGCGTGATCGAGATCCGCGACGGCGCCATCGTGGGCGACACGCGGCGCGAAGGCGCGGCCGGCGCCACCACGGCAGCGCCCCGCCCCGCCAGCCGCGCGCCCACGGGGCTCTTCGCGCGCATGTCGGCCTTTGGCGACCGCTTCCGCGAGGCCTTCCACATGGCTTTGCTGGCCATGAACGCGCACCGGCTGCGCACCTTCCTCACCATGCTGGGCATCGTCATCGGCATCGCCTCGGTGGTGTCGGTGGTGGCGCTGGGCGCGGGTACGCAGAAAAAAGTGCTGGCCGACATCAGCGCCATCGGCACCAACACCATCGAAGTGTTCTCGGGCTCGGGCTTCGGCGACGTGCGCTCGGCCGCCGTGCGCACCCTGGTGCCGGCCGATGCCGACGCCCTGGCCGCCCAGCCGTATGTGGACAGCGTCACGCCCAACCTCAACGCCGTGGCGCGCTTGCGCTGGCGCAACGTGGAGCTCACCGGCACCGTCAACGGCGTGGGCGCGCAGTACTTCCGCGTCAAGGCGGTCAAGCTCGCACAGGGCACGGTGTTCGACGCCACTGCCGTACAGGAGCGCCAGCAGGTCGCGGTGATCGACGACAACACCCGCGCCAAGCTCTTCCCCAACGTGGCCAACCCCGTGGGCGAGGTGGTGCTGCTGGGCAGCGTGCCCGTGCGCGTGATCGGCGTGGCCGCCAAGAGCGAGAACGCCTTCGGCAACAGCGAGGCGCTGAACGTGTGGGTGCCCTACACCACGGCCATGGGCCGCATCGTGGGGCAGAACTACCTGCGCAGCATCACGGTGCGCGTGGCCGACACCGCACCCATGGCAGCGGCCGAGCAAGGCATCAACCAGCTGCTCAAATCACGCCACGGCCGTGAGGACTTCTACGTCCTCAACACCGACAGCATCCGCCAGACCATCGAGACCACCACGCAGACCCTCACCCTGCTGGTCGCCGCCATCGCCGTCATCTCGCTCATGGTGGGCGGCATCGGGGTGATGAACATCATGCTCGTCTCCGTCACCGAGCGCACCCGCGAGATCGGCGTGCGCATGGCCGTGGGCGCGCGCCAGGGCGACATACAGCAGCAGTTCCTCATCGAGGCAGTGCTGGTGTGCCTGCTGGGCGGCGCCCTGGGCATCGCCATCGCACTCGGCCTGGGCGCGCTGGTCACCAGCCTGGCGCCGGTGGTGCCGCTGGCCTTTTCCACCAGCTCCATGGTGTGGGCGTTCGCCTGCTCCACGCTGATCGGCGTGGTCTTCGGCTTTTTGCCGGCGCGCAGCGCGGCGCGGCTGAACCCGATTGACGCGCTCGCCCGCGACTGATGAACATGAAGGACCGATTTCACGTGACCGCCAAGCACCCATCCTTCACTCTGCTGGCGCTGGCCCTGCTGCTGGCCGGCTGCGCCAGCACACGCACCGCCTACCAGCCACCCGATGCCACCGTGCCTGCCGCGTGGGAGCAGCAACAGGCCGCAACGGCGGCCACCGCCCAGATCCCCGAGCAGTGGTGGCGCCAGTTCGGCGACTCCGCGCTCACCCAGGTGGTCGAGACCGCCCTGGCCCGCAACAACGACCTGGCCGCCGCCGCGCTGCGCGTGCGCCAGGCGCAGCTGCAGGCCGGCATCGCGGCCACGGCGCTGGCGCCCACCGTGGCGGGCCGCCTGTCCAGCAGCGCATCGCGCCGGCTCGAAGGCGGTGACGGCAACCCCACCGCGCGCAGCAGCGGCGCATCGCTGTCGGCCAGCTACGAGGTGGACCTGTGGGGCCGCGTGGCCAGCACGCGCGATGCGGCCGAGTGGACGGCCCGCGCCACCGCTGAAGACCGCGAGGCCGCCGCCCAGGCCCTGGCCGGCACCGCGGCGGGCCTGTACTGGCAACTGGCCAATCTGAACCAGCGCACGGCCAGCAGCAACGACAGCCTGGCCTATGCCCTGCGCACGCAGCAACTGGTGCGCGCGCAGTACGACGCGGGCTCCGTATCGGCCCTGGAGCTGCGCGAGGCCGAGCAGACCGTCGCCAGCCAGCGCGCCACCCTGGCCCAGCTCGAGCAGCAGCGCGTGGAGACCCGCAACGCCATCGCCGTGCTCATGAACGCGCCGCCCGGTGCCGCCACGCTGGCCCAGGTGCTGCCTGCCGAGCCCGAGCGCCTGCCCGAAGCCGCACTGCCCCCTGTGGACGCCGGTGCCCCCGCCGCGCTGCTGGCGCGCCGCCCCGACCTGCGCGCTGCCGAAGCCCGCCTGCGCAACGTGCTGGCCACCGGCGACGCCACCCGCGCCAGCTACTACCCCGCGCTCAGCCTCACGGGCGAGCTCGGCACGTCGAGCGGCTCACTGCTTCGCCTGCTCTCCAACCCCGTGGCCACCCTGGGCGCAGGCCTCACCCTGCCCTTTTTGCGCGCGCAGGAGATGAAGCTCTCGGGCCAACTCGCCGCCGCCCAGTACGAAGAGGCCGTCACCAACTTCCGCCAAACCCTGTACACCGCGTTCGCCGACGTGGAAAACGCCTTGTCGGCCCGCACCCAGTTGCTGCGCCAGGGCGAGCAACTGGCCCTGCAACTAACCGCCGCCCGCGAGGCCGAGCGCCTGTACGAGGTGCGCTACCGCGCAGGATCAACCGGCCTGCGCACCTGGCTGGACGCGCAGGAACGCAGGCGTGCGGCCGAGCTGGCGGTGCAGGAGAACCGGCTGGCTCAATTGAATGCGCTGGCAGTGGTGTACCGGGTGCTGGGGGGCGGGGTGGTGCCGGGCCAAGTCTGATAAGGTGCACACCTTGCTGCGCACGGGCGCCTTGCATCCAGCCCCCAGGCCGGGCAACGCGATCCCGAAATTAGGGTTAACAGGCCCTAGACTTCCGGTATCGGCCAAGAGCTGCCATTTAGGGAGTGAAAAGTCGACGGCCGCTTCAGGCGGAACTGAGCCATTCGGTGATGGCGGCGTCCAATCGTTGCGACGTCTCTGACACCTTTTATTGAAACACGCACACGCCCGATGACTGGCTTTTGGCCTGGTACATTGCGGTGTCTGCGGCGCGCAGGTAGTCGTCCACCGTCGCCAGCCTGGATGCACTGCTGACAAGTCCAATACTCGCGCCACTGATCACGGTGTGTTCGCCGACCACATAAGGCGCTGCGAGGGCGGCGGCGATCTCTTGGGCGCGGTTGCTGGCTTCAGCGGGATCAATGGACTCCAACAGCACATTGAATTCGTCGCCACTCATGCGGGCGACCAGATCAACCGCCCGCACACAGGATTCGAGCCGCCGCGCCACCTGCTGCAACAGCCGGTCGCCCACATGATGCCCGTATTTGTCATTGACGGCTTTGAACCCGTTGAGATCCAGCAGCAGCACGGCGAACATGGTGGTTCCATCGCGTGTTGGCACGCCATCACCATTCGCAGCCTCGTTCTGGTGCAGCGCCATGAGATTCGCGAGGCGATCACGGAACAACGGCCGGCCGGGCAAGCTGGTCAGCGCATCGTAGGAACTGCCACGGTCAGCCAGATCGCTCAACGAGCCCGCCATGCGCACCGCAACGCCGTCTTCAAACTCGGCGAGCCCGCGCCAATTGACCCACACCAGCCGTCCAGCCGCGTGGAACGCGCGGAAATCCACCGAAAAGTTCGGGCTGTTCCCCGCCAGATGCCTGCGGTAGGCCGCCTGCACGCGCACGCGATCTTCGGGATCGATGAGTTGCTCCAGAAAGCTCCAGCCACCGTCGTGTACATGATCGCCGCTACCCAGCCCAACGATCTGGTGAAAGCGCCCGGACACATGCAGGGCGTCAGTTCGCAAGTCCCAGTACCAGATGCCGTCATTGGATCCGAGGGTCGCCAGCGAATAGCGGTTTTCGGAGCGCAACAACTCAAGTTCGGTGTTCTTCTGCTGGGTGACGTCGATCATCAGGCCGATCATGCGGTTCGGCCGCCCCGGCTCGACCACTGCACGGCACAGATCGCGCACCCACACGACCTTGCCGGATTTTGCAATCAGCCGATAACTCATCTCGTAGGCATAGCTGTGCGTCGCGTTGTAGGCGGCATCATCGATAAGCAGGGCCTGCGCTAGATCATCGGGATGCACATGCGCCCGCCAAAAGCCCGGGTCAGCCCGCCACTCCTCCACGGAGTAACCGAACAACCGTTCGACCTGCGGGCTCAGGAAAGTATTGCCCACGCCGATTTCAGCTTCCCAAACTACGCCATCAATGGTTTCCAGTAAGCGCAAAAAGCGCTGGCGAATCTCCACCAGCACTTGCTCGGTGACCTCGGTGATCTCGATCAGGACACCCTGGCGGCTGATCACCCGCTGCGCCGCATCCGTCTCCGGGTGGAGTTCCAGACGCACCCAGCGATAGTCCGCGTCGGCAAATCGCAGCCGGAACACCGGCATGCCCGAGCGCATGGTGCCGATGTCGCCGGGATGCACAAATTCAAGCAGAGACCTGCCGAGCGCTGCGTCCACCGGATGGCCGGTGAGCGTTGTCCACGCCGGATTCAGGTAAGTGATCTCCCACAGCGCATCGGTCTGCACCACCGCCTCGGGCAGCAGTTGCAGTAGTTTTGCGGACGGCGTGAGGGTGGTAGGCATGCAGGGCTGTCGCAGAAAGGGGGTCAGGTGAAGCCAACGGACAGGAAAATCAACCGCACCAGATCAAGTATGGCAGGGGTTTTGGGCAGGCTTGTACCATAAGCCACTGACGAGTCGTTAGGGGCAAGTCATGATCGAAGCAGTTGCTCAGCCCGTCGAACCTGAATGACTGCAATCAACGTTGGGCGACTGCTTTTCTTTGGCTGCCACCGACCGCTGCGGGTCGAAACCGTCAGTCTAAGTTGCTGAGAAGCGGTCGGTTGCGCGGTACCAGTGGGGTCGCGAAACGATATGGCAGCAGTACCTTCTCCAGCGCCACTCGGGCCGGGAAAGTCGAAGCACCCAACAGTCGCTTCGCCGCATTCAGCGCGAGCACAAGCGAAGCCGGCGACTGACTTCAGACGCTGCACAGCGGGCCCAAGGCTAGCTGAAGCGAAGTCAGCTTTGGGCCCGTGACTGCCGCTGATACGATGGCAGCCATCGGCCAGCAGCCCTCATCCAGAGACTTCGCGCGCAGTCGGATGGCTGCGTTGGCGTGAACATCCGTGCCGCCCAGAACTCAAGAGACACGTGCTTGGGTATCGGGGATGCCTTCGGCTACTGGGTTGGTTGACGGAGAGCAGGTCTGGGAACTACCGAGCACCGTTCAGAGTTTGAGCTGCTGCACATAGCCATGATTGTGTGAATCTCGAACTGCATCGTGCCGTCTGCCAGTTGCTGTTTGGTCAGTTCGCCATTGAGAACCCGAAATTTTCCCGTGGTCCCGCATCCCCCATCGGAATCCCATCGACCGCGGCCGCTGATTGCGTCACCACACCAACCAAGTATGCCGATGGCATGATTGCCGCTGGAATCTTTCTGGGAAAATTTAGCAATAAGCCGCTCTCGATCCAGTGTCACATCGACAGCTACCGGGCAAGAATTCGTTTCAGCCCCAATGCAGGAAATCGAAAGTTCGCCCGACTGAGCAAGAACAGGCATGCACAGCGCAAAAGTGGCAAAGACTTGCTTCATAAATTCTCCTGAAGTGGAAACTTTCGCCAAATTCGCTGCATATGTGGGCGCCAGCAACTCAATCCTTGCGCTTGAGCCCTGTTCCTTTGCGGGCGAGCCTGAGCTATCGCCGTTGGCATTCGTGCTGTTGGCAGCGATGCTTCTCCAGGGCAATCTTATCCCGCTCTCAAGCCGATGCCGGGGTGTGAAATCACGCGGTTTTGCGCTATCTACGACGGCTCTCTTCATGGTTGCTCTGGGGCAAGAGCGAACTGCAGCTTTGGGCCCAAAGCCGACTTTTCGCCGCTAACTTATGTAGCCGCGTTGCAGCGGTTGCAGCTATTCAGAGACTTGTTCCGGGCATCTCAGAACTATCTGGACATTGGGGTCGCTGCGCCAAGGGGACTGCACAGCCATTCGTCCAGCCCCATGGCACGTTCGGTTTAAGCCGTCCAATGAACATACCGTGGCCTCGACTTGGACTTGGCCGCCCACCTTCATCAGGCCGTTACGGGTCACGCGGTACTGTCCCGACGCTTGCATCGCTCTGCAGAAGGCCTAAACTGCAAGAACGCCATACCCCCAGCCGGCAGTCGACCGAGGCGCGGTGCCAACACCATGCCCAATCGCCCGAACGCTGCGTCCACCAGGTACGAACTTCTGGCCCGAGAACTCGAGCAGCAGATTGATCGTGGAGTTCTCCGTCCGGGAGACCGCCTGCCTTCCGTGCGCCAGACCTGTTCCAGCCGCGGCTTGAGCCCGAGTACGGTGTTCCAGGCCTATTACCTGCTCGAATCCCGTGGCCTGGTCCGGGCAGCACCACGGTCGGGCTACTTTGTCGCCGCCCGCGCCAGCGGCACGTTGCTGCCGGAGCCAACAACGTCGCAGCCGCAATCCGGATCGCAGCCTGTCGAGATCAATGACCTGATCTTCGCGTGCCTGGGCACTGCGCGGATGCGCAATATCGTGCCGTTGGGTTCTGCGTTCCTGAGCCCGACCCTGTTTCCGCTCGATCAGCTGCGCCGAGCGCTCATCTCCAGCATGCGGCGGGTCGACCCTTGGCGCATGGTCGAAGACCTGCCACCGGGCAATCTGCAGCTCAAGCGCGAGATTGCAAAACGCTATCTGCGCCAGGGCTTTGCTGTGGCCACCGACGAGATCGTGCTCACCCATGGCGCGATGGAGGCACTCAATCTGTGCCTCAACGCGGTTGCGCGGCCAGGCGACGCGGTGGTGGTCGAGTCCCCGACGTTCTACGTGGCGCTGCAGGCGCTGCAGCGTCTGGGCCTGCGCGCCATCGAAGTGCCGACCCACGTGCGCGAGGGCATTGATCTCGGTCGTCTGGCGCAGGTGATCGAACTCCACCGCCCGAAAGCCTGCTGGCTGATGACGACCTTCCAGAACCCTCTGGGCAGCCTGATGCCAGAAGCGAAGAAGCGTGACCTCGTCGATCTGCTTGCCCGGCACGATGTGCCGTTGATCGAGGACGACGTCTACTCGGAGCTCTACGAAGGCAAGGTGGCGCCGCTGCCGGCCAAGGCCTTCGACCGCCGTGGACTGGTGCTGCACTGCTCGTCGTTCTCCAAGTGCCTGGCTCCGGGTTACCGCGTCGGCTGGGCCACGCCTGGCAGGTTCACGCGCGAAGTCGAGAAGCTGAAGCTGACGACGAGCCTGTCTGGGTCCATTCCGGTGCAGGCGGCGCTGGCAGCATACCTCCAGGAAGGTGGTTATGACCGCCACCTGCGAAGCCTGCGCCTATCGCTGCAGGCGCAGCGCGACAGCGTATTCGACGCCGTGACCCGGTCCTTTCCAGACGGAACCCGGGTCGTACGGCCGGCTGGCGGATACTTTGTGTGGGTCGAGTTGCCCACCGGGGTGGATGCAATGGCCCTGCACGCGGCCGCACTGGCACAGCAGATCAGCCTGGCCCCGGGGCCGATGTTCTCGGCGCAAGCGGAGTTTCAGCACCATATCCGGTTGACCTGCGGGCAGCCCTGGAGCGAGACGCTGGAGCGCGCCATGCGTACGCTGGCAAGGCTGATTGACGACGCTCCGCGCGACGCTGCCGCCTAGCGACTGTCGATCTGATCCGGTCGTCCAGGCCAGCAACTGCACATGCCGCAGGCGGGGCTTGCCTGACAAACTGGCTGCATGTCAAAAGAGCAATCCCTCCCAGGTGCACCGCACCACGATGCCGCGCTGGCTCTCCTGGCGGCAAGCCCCTCGCCAGCGGGCCCGCAGATGACGCTGCACGAGGTGATGGATCGGTTGGGCCCGTCCATCTTCGCCGGGCTGCTCGACGTCGATGGCGTGCTGCGCTATGCCAACCAAGCGGCATTGCGGGCCATAGGCAGTGCGCCCGAGCAAGTGCTCGGCCAGCGATTCGACACCACCCCGTGGTGGCAAGGCTGCGAGGTATCGCGGCAGAGGCTGCAGCAGGCGCTGGCCAGCGCATTGCGCGGCGAGACCTCGCGCTTTGACATACGGGTGGTCACGAGCAGCGGCGACACCTTGTCCATGGACTTCTCGCTGCTGCCGCTCTACGACCTGGAGGGTCGGGTGGTCTGGCTGATCCCCTCTGCGCGCGACGTAAGCGAGCGCGAGCAGGCGCAGCACCAGTTGCTGCTGACCCGCCATGCCGTTGAACAGGCCAACGACGCGCTGCTTCAGATCGGGCCCGACGGTGCCTTTCACGATGCCAACGCGGCCGCTTGCCGGCTGCTGGGCCTGGAGCGTGCTGAGCTGCTGCGGCTGCGGGTGCCAGACATCGCCCCCCAGGTCGACGAGGCGCAGTGGCCTCAGCGCTGGCGTGAACTGTGCGAATGTGGCTCCTTGCGGTTCGAGACCCGCTTGCGCCACCATGAGGGCTATGAGATTCCGGTCGATGTCTCCGCCAGCCTGGTGACGAGCGGTGACACGTCCTTCGGCCATGTGTGCATCGACGACCTGCGCGAACGCCGTGCCGCCGAACGACGTATCCGGCAACTGCTGCTGTTCGATGAACTGACCGGTTTGCCAAACCGCCAACTGCTCTCCGAGCGCCTGGGCGCGACCCTGCAGGCCGGCGCCCAGACAGCCGTGCTGGTGCTGGAGCTCGACCGCTTCAAGCGCATCAACGACGGTCTTGGCCTGCACATCGGCGACGCGGCGCTGCGCGAAGTGGCACAGCGCATCGTCGCTGGTGTGCGCAGCGTCGATCTGGTGGCGCGCCGCGGCGGTGATGAGTTCGTGATCGTGCTGGTGGGCACTTCGGCAGAGGCCTTGCTCACGGCGCAAGCGCTGCTCGACGGTATTGCGCGACCGATGACGATCGAGGGGCAGGAGATCCACCTGACCTGCAGCATCGGCATCGCAGCGGCACCTGCCGATGGCGACAGCGCCGAGACCCTGTTGCGACGCGCCAATGCAGCGCTGCACCAGGCCAGGTTGTTGGGCCGCAACCAGATCAGCGTGTATGCCGGCGCGCCGCAGGACGACGACCCCCAACGGCTGGCGCTGGAGACCGCGCTGCGCCAGGCGCTGCGCGACGAGCAGCTTGAACTGCACTACCAGCCGCAGGTCGACCTGGTGCAAGGCCGCATCGTCGGCGTCGAGGCCTTGCTGCGCTGGCAGCACCCCACAATGGGCCATATCGCGCCGGATCGCTTCATCCCGATCGCCGAAGAGACCGGATTGATCGTCGCCATCGGCGACTGGGTGCTGCGCCGCGCCATCGAGCAGGCTGCGGCCTGGCAGCGTGCCGGGCTGCCACCGCTGCGCATGGCGGCCAATCTGTCGGCGCGCCAACTGGTGCAGCCGGACCTGGCGCGGCGCATCGAAGGCTTGCTCGCTGCAAGCGGCCTGGACCCGCGGCTGTTCGGCGTCGAGGTCACCGAGAGCATACTGATCAACAACTTCGATCAGGCGGTGCAACACCTGCAGGCGCTGCGCGCGCTGGGTGTCGAGGTCTCGCTCGACGACTTCGGCACCGGCTACTCGAGCCTGAGCTACCTGCGCCGGCTGCCCGTCGATGTGGTCAAGATCGACCGCTCGCTGGTGCCAGACGTCACCGCTCCCGCAGAAGATGTATCGATCACGCGCGCCATCATCACGATGGCCCACCAGCTGCAGATGAAGGTGCTCGCCGAAGGTGTCGAAAGTGAAGGCCAGGCGGCCCTGCTTGCGGCCAATCAATGCGACCAGATGCAGGGCTATTGGTTCAGCGCTGCACTGCCGGCTGCAGCGGTCGAAGCCATGCTGCGCGATGGACGGCAGATCGACACGGCACTTTTTGGCCGACGTTCGCGGCAGCGCACCTTGCTGCTGGTCGACGACGAAGAGAACGTTCTTGCGGCGCTGCGTCGGATGCTGCGCGCCGAAGGCTGGCTGGTTCTCAGCGCAACCAGTGCCGAGCAGGCGCTGCAGCTGATGGCGCGGCACGAGATCGACGTGATCCTGTCCGACCAGCGCATGCCTGGCATGACCGGCGTTGAGCTGCTGCGCCGGGCCAGGCAGCTGTACCCGGAGACGATACGGCTGGTGCTGTCGGGCTACACCGAGCTGCAGTCGATCACCGACGCCATCAACGAGGGGGCGATCTACAAGTTTCTCGCCAAGCCCTGGGACGACGCAGAGCTGCGTGCCCACCTGCGAGAGGCCTTCACGTTGAAAGAGATGGCCGACCAGAACCGCCGTCTCGACCGGGAGGTACAGACCGCCAACCGAGACCTGGCCGAGCTGAACCAGCGGCTGCAGACGATGCTGAGTGCACAGTGCGAGCAGAACCAGCGCGAGGTCGGCAGCCGGGAGGCAGCGCAGGAACTGCTGGACGCCTTGCCGGTGCCTGCGGTGGGCGTCGACGACGAAGGCCTGCTGGTATTCGCCAATGCGCCGGCCCTGGCGCTGTGCAGGCTGCGTGAGGGGTTTCTCGGTGGGGCTGCGATCGAGTACCTGCCACCCAACCTGCTGCGGGCTCTGGACGGTGAATCCATCCTGGTCACACTGGCCGGCCGCCGCTGGTGGGCCATGAGCCGGAATTTGACTGGCAATGCGCGCGGCCGCCTGTTGGTGCTGTTGCCGCAAGCAGGAGCCTTGAAATGACCCTCGCAGCGACCCCCGACACACCACCGGTGGTGCCAACGCACCTGTTTCGCCACAGCCTGCGTGACGGGCGCGTGCATCCGCTGCTGCACCTCGTGCAGCGCTACCGCCAGGAGTTCAAGCAATGAGCACGCCTATCCAGCCGATCTCGCGGGACGATCTGCTCGCCGCGCTGCGCGATCTTCCCCCGCTGCCTTCGGTGGTGCTCGAACTGGTCGAGTCGCTCGGCTACGAGGAACTCAGCGCCACGCAGTACGCAGCGAAGATTTCGCGCGACCAGGCGCTGGCCGCCAAGATACTGCGGCTGGCCAACTCGTCGTTCTACGGTCGCGGCCGGCAGGTTCGCTCGGTGCCCGAGGCAATCACCCTGCTGGGCCTGCGCACGGTACGCGGCGCGGTCACTGCCGCGGGCCTTGCCGGCAGCTTCCGGCACCATCCCGGCTTCGACCAGACCACTTTCTGGCGCCACTCGCTCGGCAGTGCATTGTGTGCGCAGGCGCTGGCCTGTGAACTGCGGCGCGACGACGCGGATGTCGCGTTCACGGTCGGGCTGCTGCACGACATCGGCCGGCTGGCGCTGGCCAACGCGTTTGCGCCGGCCTATGCCGAAGTCGAGCGATGGCGGCATGACAGGGATTGCACCGTTGGTGATGCCGAGCACGCCGTGCTCGGTATCGATCACGCCGAGATCGGCGGGCTGATCGCGCGGCAATGGAATTTCGCGCCCGCCATCGTCGATGCCATCAGCCAACATCACGTACCGCCCGCCGCCGAAGAGCTCACGCTGACGGGCATCGCGCATGTGGGCGATGCCATCGCTCACGCCCTTGGTCTGGCCGGCGATGCCGACGAGGCGGTGCCGGCGTTGGCGCTGCCGGTCTGGACCGCCTGTGGTCTGGACGACGCGGCGTGCATGCGGGTGTTTGCGCACGCCGAAGCGCAGTTCGAAACCGTCTGCCAGGCGCTGTTTCACTGAAGGAAAACCATGTCTGATTCCGAACTCATCGCGTTGCAGCGCGCCAACCAGGAGCTGCGTTCTCTGAACGAAAGCCTGCGCAGCGCGCAGAACCAGTTGCTGCAGTCCGAACGACTGGCGTCGATCGGGCAGCTCGCCGCCGGCGTGGCACACGAAATCAACAACCCGATCGGCTACGTATTCTCGAACTTCGGCACGCTCGAAGCCTATCTGCAGCGCCTGTTCGAGATGCTCGAAGCCTATGAGCAGGCCGAATCGGCGCTGGCCAGCAGCGCCATCGCAACGCGGCTTGCGGCCTTGCGTGAGCGGGTCGAACTCGACTATCTGAAGCAGGACATCCCCATGCTGATGGGCGAGTCGAAAGAAGGCCTGTCGCGCGTGCGCAAGATCGTCCAGGACCTGAAGGACTTCTCGCGTGTCGATACCCACCAGGAGTGGGTGTGGGCCTCACTGCACCAGGGCATCGACTCGACGCTGAACATCGTTGCCAACGAAATCAAGTACCGTGCCGATGTCCGCCGCGAGTATGGCGCCTTGCCCGACATCGAATGCCTGCCGTCGGAGTTGAACCAGGTGTTTCTGAATCTGCTCGTGAATGCAGCCCATGCGTTCGGCCCGGAACGCGGTCTCATCGTCGTACGCAGCGGCGACGCCGGGGACGAGGTATGGGTCGAGGTCGAGGACAACGGCTGCGGCATCGCCCCCGATCACCTGGCGCGTGTCTTCGACCCCTTCTTCACCACCAAGCCGGTGGGCCGCGGCACCGGCCTGGGCCTGTCGCTGGCCTACGGCATCGTGCAAAAGCACCATGGCCGCATCGACGTGCGCAGCGAACCGGGCCGCGGCTCGTGCTTTCGCGTCACGCTGCCGGTGCGGCGCCCGGGCAGTGAAGGAGGTGCGGAATGAGCGTCGCCACCCCGACCTGGACGGTGCTTGCCGTCGACGACGAGCCCAACATCCTGGCCGCGCTGCGGCGGCTGTTCCGCGCGACGGGCTGGCGCATCCTGACGGCCGGGAGTGCGCAAGAGGCGCTGGCCTTGCTCGCCCTTGAGCCCGTCAACGCCGTACTGTCGGACATGCGGATGCCTGGCATGGACGGCGTGCAGCTGCTCGAACAGGTCCGCCTGGGGTGGCCGCATGTCGCACGGCTGCTGCTGACAGGCCAGGCCGATCTGGGCTCGACCATCGCCGCCATCAACCGCGGTTGGTTGCACCGCTACATCACCAAACCCTGGAACGACGACGAACTGGTGCTGACAATGAGCCAGGTCGCACAGATCCAGCAACTGGACGCCGACAAGCAGGCACTGGAGCGGCTGACGCAACAGCAAAACGAAGAGCTCAAGGCGCTGAACGAAGGGCTGGAGGCCCGCGTCGCCGTACGCACCGGTGAGCTGGCCACCGCCAACGACAAAGTCAAGCGCAACTACCTCACGTCCATCAAGGCCTTCACTGCGCTGATCGAGCTGCGTGGCAGCGCCCAGGTTGGACATGCGCGACAAGTCGCCGACCTGGCGCGGCGCATTGCGCGCGCGATGGCGCTGGATGCCGAGACCGCACACAATCTGGCGATTGCCGCGCTGTTGCACGACATCGGCCATATCGGTCTGAGCGACACCGTGCTGTCGCGACCGGTGGGGCGGCTCGACCGGGATGAACTGCGGCGCTACCAGCTGCATCCTGTTCTCGGAGAACAGGCCTTGCTGGCCAGCGACGACATGCAGGGCGTCGCACCGCTGATTCGCGCCCACCACGAGCGCTGGGATGGACAAGGCTTTCCCGATGGCCTGCGCGGCACCGCGATCCCAATTGGCGCCCGCATCCTGGCGGTGGCCGACACCTTTGAGGACCTGTGCAGCGGCCGCATCGACGGTCAGGTCCTGAGCCCGCTGGAAGCGCGCCGCGCGGTGATCGCCGGGCGTGGCAGCCGGTTCGACCCGGGTGTGGTCGATGCCTTCGCGGGACTGTTCGCGGCTGCGCCCCCCAAGCCGACCGTTGCGGCGCTGCGCCTGCCCACCGCGGAGCTGCGCCCCGGCCATACGCTGACACAGGATTTTGTGTCGCCGGAGGGTGTTCTGCTGCTGTCGGTCGGCCAGCGGCTGACCGAGGATCTCATCGGCCGCATCCGTGCCTTCGAAATCAAACATGGCCTGTCGCTGACGCTGGCCGTGCAATTGCCCTAGGAGGTGACCCCATGAAGCGTTTGCTGATCATCGATGACGAAGCGCCGGTGCTGCACGCCTTGCGCCGTTTGCTGCAGTTGCATTTCAAGCCGCAGCAGCTCAGCGTGGAAATTTTCTCCGATCCGTTGCTCGCACTGCAACGCCTGCAGCAGCAGCGTTTCGACGTGCTGATCAGCGACTACCGCATGCCTCAGCTGGACGGAGTGACACTGCTCGCCCACGCCAGGGACCTCGACCCTCGCGCAGTGCGCATGATGCTCAGCGCCGCTGCCGACTTCGCCACCGTGCTGGCCGCAGTGAATCGTGCGGGGGTCTTCCGCTACATCCCGAAGCCTTGGAGCGAACAGCAGTTGGTGGCTGACCTGCATGCCGCGCTGGCGTTCGACCCTTGCGCGACACCGAGCGCATACGAACTGGAGCGCAGACGGCTTGAAGCGCTGGAGCCGGGCATCACGCAGGTCGATTGGGGTCCGAACGGCGAGGTGCTGATGCCTGGCGATCTGTTGACGCGACCTGGCGAGTTATAAGTCCGCCTCAGAGCAGCCGCCGCAACTCCATTGCCGAACTGGTTCGCAGCGGCGTTGACGCCTGGGCGAGGTCGGCGTTCTTTGTCAGCGCAGAATTCTCCGGATGACTGGTTTTGGCCGAGGCTGTGTGAAAACGCGTGTCGGGCTCTCGGTTTGAAGGTCCGCCCAGAAATCGACCGCTCAGATCGGCCTACAACGCACGATCTCGATGCGAGCAAGGGTTGAAGCACCCCGGCAAAATTCGTCTATCGACGTTTCACACAGCCTCGGCCGATACCGGAAGTCTAGCCCGACACCCCGAGTATTTCTCAGCGATGGCCAAGCCGGAATTTGATCGCCGCACAGGCGTCGCCGTCGCCGCCGTCGCGCTGGCAATTCGGCGCTGGCTTGGTCGCCGATTTTCACAGCATGGCCATGCATTGCCCAGACGAAAAAAGCCCGCCCCGAAGGGCGGGCAACAGATAGGCGCAAGTGCCCGCAACAGCAACGCCTGCCCGTGCCAGGCCTGCCCGCCTGGCGCCGCACATGAACATACGGCGCTTTTACTATCCCCTGTGGATCGCGATCCCGCTGTAGGAGTGCGAGCCCCTTGGCTGGGCCATGGGCCCATATCACCGCGAGTCCATCGTCCTACAAGCGGCGGCAACCACTGTGCTGCCGCGAACTTTCAGGAACCACGCGGGTAGGGTCGCGGGGCCCGAGAACCCGCAGGGGCGCACGCTCAGCGCAGCAAACCGCCCTGCTGGCAGGGTGCGGCGCGACCACATCGGCCGCGTGGGGGTTGACCAACGGCCTGCGCCATGAACTGCTGGCCCAGGGCACACAGGTGCTGTGGATGCACATGGCTTTGTGGACACCGACCGGACCACAGGGCTCGACATTCCCAAGCAGACCCCCGAGGCCGTGGTGAAGGCGGCTCTCGACGCCCTGGAGGCAGTCGCCAGCGAGGTCATGGCGGACGATTTCACCCGGTCTGTAAAGGTCAGCCTGTCTGCCATCCCCGGGAGCTGCATGCCGCGGGGCTGACCGATTTACGGCTGGCCGGTATGGGCCTCCAGGTCCTGCGGCAACTGCACCCAGGGCAGGCGCCGCTGTGTCCAGATCTGCCGCTGGGGCGTGCCCAGCCCGTGCCGCTGGCGAATCGCCCCGGTGCGCAGCGAATAGGCCGTGGGCGACTCCACCGCGCAGGCGTACAGCGGCGTGCCGCAGTGCTCGCAGAAGGCCATCAGCCGCCGGACGCCGCTGTCGGCGGTCTTGACGTAGGTGCGTGGCGTGCCCTTCACCAGCCGAAACGTGGCTGCTGGCGCGGAGATGTTGGCGCGAAAGGCCGAACCGGAGTGGACTTGGCAGTCCGTGCAGTGGCAGATGGTCATGCTGCCCGGCTGGACTTCGGCTTCGTACGCGATGGCGCCGCAATGGCATTGTCCTTGGACCTGCATGGGGGCTCTCCTGGCAAGGGTCGTTGTCAAGCGGGCCATTGTGCCCAGAGTGGGACACCCCTGCATGCAACAGCCGCCGCTTGGTTCCCCGCCAATTCGCCAGAAGAAGCCGGTTTACACCGCCTTTCATGCGCCAATGGCGCTGGCCCGATGGGCGGAAAATACCAGGGTCCGTCTGCGTACCAGCCATTGCCAGCCCGCCAACCGTACGCCGACCATGGTTTGTGTTGTGAACGACGCAAGCTCACACTGCGGGCCCCCACCGATACCCCTGTTGGAACCATGCCCGTGCGCCGCCTTGCCCTGATCCTTGCCTTCATCCTGTGGAACGCCCTGGGCGCTGCCGCCCATGCCGGCGACCGGTGCCGGGGCGATTGCCAGGGCGCAGGGCTGGCGGTGCTGGTCCTGATGCCCCTGCCCCTCATCCTGGCCTACTTCTGGGGCCGCAGGACGGACGGACCCGACCTGGGCCAGATCCTGGCCTATGTCATCCAGGGCGGCGTCATCGGCCTCTGCGCAGCGTACGCGCTGCTGGGCCTGGGTGCGCCGCGCTGGGCCGCATGGATGGCGATCTGCATCGCCGAATATGCAATCTTCGCGATGCGCATCCATCCCCGGCGGCATGTGAAAACCTGACATTGCCGCCTGGCTGGTCAGCGGTCAGGTCCACCCTCCAGCAGCCGACGCTCCAGCGCGGCCTCCAACTGGCCCAGCGCCAGGGGCGCCGCATCGCGGCTGCCTTCGACCCAGGCGACTTCGCGTTCGCAATCTACCCGTGCCGCCAGGCCGGGGCGCGGCTGGTCACCCGGGTACTTGCGCAGAAACATGCGCACCTCGCTGCCGGTCCAGGTGGATCCATCGACGGACCAGGACGACGCGAACGGCTGGAACAGCACCCGGCCACTGGCGGTGTGGCGCAGTTGCGGCGTGTACACCCAATGGGAATTGCGTGCCTCCCAGGGCTCGACCTGGAGCTCGAAGCGTCCGTCTGCCGAGGCCGATTGGTGTTCGTAGGCCATGGGGCGTTGTCCTTGTGTTGCATGCCAGGGGCCGATTCTGGCCGATGGCCCCCTGCGCAGGCTTGGACGTGCCCGAAGAGTGGCCGCCTCTGGCGGACACACCGAGGCGCGAAGCGCCTCAGGGGGTGTTTCACTTCATGCGGCTGCGGCCACCCACTGCCACGGCCCCTTGCCGCCGTACAGGTAGTTGCGCACGGCCTGAGCAGAGTTGCCGACGGCGGACATGGCCTCCAGGAGGTCGGCCTCCGAGCAGTCTAGCGACTTCATCCATTCGGACAGACCGCTCTCCTGCGTGACGATGATGAGGTGCGAATCACCGAGGACGGTTTTCTGACGGCTTGGCATGGCAGCTCCTTGGTTCGGGGAGGGGGTGACCATCACGTGGCTGGTGATGCATGGTCTCAAAGGCAGCGGCCCGGCATCGTAGGAAAAGCACCCGTTCGGGCCACGGTCCCGAGCGCGGACAAAACAGACCGCTCCGTGCCGCCGTCTTCAATCATCCGGGCATGGGAATGAACCCGGCCGCCACCGCGCGGGCTCCGTCGAACACAGGCTCCTGCCCCTCGAACTGCATGCGCGGGTCGGCGGTGAAGCGCGCCATGCCGGCATCGCGGGCCGCCTTGTCGGCCCACTCCGCCCAGGAGACCACCACGGTCTCGCCCTCCCTGGCGCCGGCCGCTGCCCGAAAGCTTCCGTACTGCACGGGTTCACCGCCATCACCGCCGGCCCGCGCCGACTCGCCGTGGTAGCTCGCGGCCTCGGGCCCCGCCTCGTCGAGCCAGCAATCCATGGTGCGAAGGACGCCGTACTCCCGGAGCACCTGGGCCGAGAAGGCGGCCAGGCGCTCGTAGGCGGCCTTGTTGGCAAGGGGCACGGGGACCAGATAGCAGTCGATGTAGGTCATGGCATGGCGGCAGCGGCAGCGGCAGCGTGGTGAAAATCGCCAGCTTAGGGCGGTTCGCTGTGCCATGTGGTCAGGGATTGCAACGCTGTGTGCCGAGGGCGTTTCTCCTGCGTCTCGCTACTTCTTTTTCTGGATGCTTTTGCTGAGGGCGGAGGCCGGGTCTCGGCCCGGCAGCCGAGGTACTTGCACACACGCCACCCCAGCTTCTGCGCTTCTCGGCACGGTCAGAAGGGGGTGGATACCAATACGGGCCATTGCTTCGCTCGGCCCGATCTGCCTCGCTGCGCTTGGCCTGGGCAGGGCCGCCGCGCCAGTTGCGTCGGCAGCGCGCAGCGCGTAACCGACACCCGGCGCAGCTGCGAAAGCAGCAGCCGTGCGGTACCCGCTCCCCACCCCTTCTGGCTGCGCCGAGAAGCGCAGGAGCTGGGGTGGGTGCATGTGCCGAAGGACACATGCACTTCGTGCTCTAGCTTGCCGATGCTGTTTGAGCGGAGTTCGAAGAACGCAGCGAGTTCATCGGCACCACACCAGATCCGAGCATCGCAGGTTGCCCGCAGCGAAGCGGAGGGACGCAGACAGCAGGGCCGCCTTCTCTTTGGTGACTTTCTCTTGGCGGCCCAAGAGAAAGTTACTGCGCCGCCGGGCGCACATCCCGGCTCCCGCACTCAACCAAGACATGCAGCCACCACCGACACCAGCACCACCCCACACATCACCCCTTCCCCACCCCAAACCCCAGCGTCCCCTCCACCACCCCATCATCAAACTGCAACACCCGCTCCGGCCAGCGCAGCGCCGCCAGCTTGAAGTCGTGCCCCACCACCGTGCCCGCCTTGCGCTCGGCCCAGCGGCCGCCGGCGGAAAAATCCACGCAGAACACGTTGCCGCGCTGGCCGTGCCAGGCCAGCGGGTGGGTGTTGAAGAACAGATCGGCATCGCCCTTGCCCACCACGCTGCGGTCAATCTGGCGCACGCGGCGCCAGTAGTGGCCCACCACCACGGGCACCTCATCGGTGTAGGCATCCCACCAGGCCTGGCGCTGCGTGAAGCGCCAGCGCCCGCCCGCAAAGAAGGGCTCGCGCCCCGTGCTCTCCACACCCGAGGTCAGCACCTTGAGCGGGTTGAGCATCTGCTTGTTGGCCTCGTTCTCGGCATGCGCGTGCAGGAATGGCGGCTGGTGCAAATTGTTTTCCAGGCCGTGCAGCCATTGCTCCAGCTCCTGGGCCATGCGCTGCTCCAGCGCCGTCTCGCGCGCCTGCCGGCTGGCGGCGTATTCCCAGTGGTCGTACTCGCTGCGCACCGAGCCCAGGGGCAAGAGGCGTGCGGCCTCGATCTGCGCCTCCTGCCAGGCCGCATGCACCACGCGCAGGTCCGCGCGCTCCAGGGCGATCGGCAGCACCGACAGAAACTCGACGATGGAGCGGCGCTGGGCAGGCGTCGGTCGTGCCGTAGGGGCGTACTTGTCGTGGTCGCGCACCATGCGCGCGTCGAAGAACCAGCCCGATCCGTCCTTGGCATCCTCGCGCAGCAAATTGATCTCGTGGTTGCCCAGCACCGCCACCGCGCGCCCCGCCTGCACCAGGCGCTGCGCGAGGCCCAGCACGGCAGGGCTGTCCGGCCCGCGGTCGCAGAAATCGCCCACGAAGACCAGCGTGCGCCCATCGGCATGGTTACCCTCGGCGTCATAGCCCAGGTGGCCGAGCAACTGCACCAGCGCCTCGTACTCACCGTGGATGTCGCCCACAATGTCGAGCGGGCCGTCGGGCAGGGGTTGGATCAGGCTCATGGGGTGGTCAGCGCAAGGTGCAGTGCAGCAGGCATGGAGCCTCCAGCATACCCGGCCTGTGCCCCACCCCCGAGCCAGGCATGCACCGGGGCTTGACAAGCTGTCCAGCCGCGCCAGCACGCCGCTGCTTAGAATTTCCGCCAGACCCGGCCTGCACTGCATGCATGCAGGCAGGCAGGCCGGCAGCTCCCATCCATTGCCCACGCGCACACCACGCCCCCATCCATGACCGACGGCCTCATCCAGATCTACCCCCCGGAACCCGCTCTGCACACCGACGAACGCGAACGGCTGTACGCCGACATCCTGGAGAACTTCGACATCGGGGAGTTCAAGAAGAAGACCTTCGCCCCCGCGCTCAAGCGCCTGTGCCTGCAAGGGCAGATCGAGTCGCGCGACGAGCGCATCGGAGGCCTGCGCGACCCCAACCAGCGCATCAACCCGCTGGGCACCTACGTCCATGCCTACCTGTGCATCGCCTCGCCGGTGGTCAGTGAAGAGGCCTTCGTCGCCATCCTGCAGCACTACAAGCCCCAGTCGCTCACCGACATGGCCATCGAGCTGGTGCGCCATTTCGACGGCATCCGCATGCAGCGTCCCGAGTCCGATTTGTTCCAGCGCATCCGCTGCCTGGTGCGTGCCCTGGAGCAGGTAATCCCGGCCGAGTCGTTCCAGTACCTGTGCGGCAGCATGTTCTCCCGCTTCCTTTCACGCGCCTGCTACGACAAGCACCTGGAGCACTGCATGGCGCCCGACTGCTGGGACGGCGTGGACCGCTACGTCAGCATGGGCAGGGACATGGAGAGCATCCGCAACCTGGCCGCCGAGCTGTTCAGCGGCATGGTCGAGATGCCCGGCATCTACCAGGACCGCCACGTGCTCCAGTTCCTTCAGGCCTACTTCCAGCGCCAGTTCGGACCCCACCTGCTGGCGCTGCTGGACTCGGTGTACCAGGCCATCCCGGTAGAGCAACGCCTGCGCATGGAACAGGGCGTGCCCGTGGTCCAGCACCGGCCACGGCGGGATGAAGGTGAAGAAGAAGAAAAAGAAGAAAGGGAAGGAGAAGAGAGCGATGGCGAGGATGCAACGCCCGCATCTGCGACCACCATCAGCAGCCCTGCCGGCACCGGCTTCTTCTGCCTGGCCCGCAGCGCCACGGCCGCGCATTCCAACGCCGTGCAAGCCGCCCTCCAGGCCCGCCTGCCCGAAGATGCCACCGCCCCACTCCTGGCACTCGCCCCCTTCGCCCCGGCCGAGACCCTGGCGCGCGTGGACGACACCACCCTGCTGCTGGGATGGGAGGCAGAGCTCGCACCCGAGGCCGGGCGCGACGAGACCGCTGCCTGCACCGCTGCGGGCTGCGAAGTGCTGGCCCCGGCCCTGTGGCTGGAATCCGGCGAAGTACTGCATCTGCATGGGCTGCAGCCCGGGCAGGCCTGGCGCTTCTCGCGCGCGCACGGCGGCAACGGCGCACAAGATGGGGAAGCAGAAATTTTTGAGGTGCCGCAGCTGCTTGCGTTGCTGCTGGCCAGGGTGGCTGAAACAACATCCCCCTCCCGCAGATCGGGATCGCAGACCATGGACCTGTGAAGCCAGCCTGGATCTGGATGCCAAGGCAGAGATGCGGCTCAAAAAAGTAGCTTCCCGCAACTGGTTTCGTGATGCCTTGTTTGGCTGGCCGGGTGTGATGCGAGTCACCGCTTTTCGCGGGCCTGCGCAATACCATGGATCTTGAGAGGCCCCCCCGCTGACAGCAAAAAAAATTCACCAGATTTCAGGGAGGGGAGATGGTCACCATGGCGTGCCCATCGTTCATTCCTTCGTTCGTTGCGCACGGACTTTCTGGAGAAGCTGGTTTTGGCTTCGGCAGGCAGGTTTCACCAATACTTTCAAAGATGGGCTTTCTTATGAGATTCTTTTCGTCTTTTGCAAGACATCGCTTGCGATCCATCGCCTCCCGCCACCTGGCGCGTGTGGCCTTCAAATTCTGGCTGATGCTCGCCCTGGCAGTTGGCATGGGCAGCGTGCACGCCGCCACGGTGGTCAACATGGCCACGGAAGGTCAAAACTCCGCAGCCGTGCTCAGCGACGGAACGCTCTGGACATGGGGAGACAACCGGCTGGGTCAGTTGGGCAATGGCTCCATGGTCAATGCAGACAAGCCCGTGCAGATCGGCAGCGGTTTCGCCCAGGTTGCCGTGGGCGGTGCTCACATGGCGGCCCTCAAGACCGATGGCACCTTGTGGATGTGGGGTTCGGTGGAGCTGAAAAACCAGACCCTGAACGAAACCCGGCCGGTGCAGGTCGGCAGCGGCTTTGCGCAGCTGATAACCTCGGAAATGGCCAGCAAAACAGACGGCTCCATCTGGTACTGGGGCCATTCGAAAAGACTCTTCAACGCGAGTGCCGGCGGTGACACGCTGGACCGGCTGCCACCGGGCTACCTGCAGATAGTCACCAGCCGCAACAACGCGTTGTTCGTGCTGGGAGGCGGCGCCATACAGTCCATTCACAAGTACTTGTACCCCCAGGACCTGATCTTCGACTTCGGCTGGAAGGACGGCTACGGCAGCGCCGGCCCGGTGGACCGGGGTTTCGTGCAGGTGGCCCTGGGCTACCACGCGGCCGCAGGCGTGAAGGATGACGGAACGCTCTGGCAATGGAAAGGGTCCGAACTCCCCGTTCTGGTGGGCGGCGGCTATCGCCAGGTCGCCAAAGGTTTCAGCCACACGCTGGCGCTGAAGGCCGATGGCACGGCCTGGGCCTGGGGCACCAATGAAAGGGGCCAACTGGGCAATGCCACCCTCACCAACACGGAAGTCCCGCAACCGCTGGGCGCCGGGTATGCACAGGTCGCGGCATCGTCCATGCACTCCCTGGCTCTCACCACCGACGGCACGCTCCTGGCCTGGGGTGCCAACAATTTAGGGCAACTGGGTGTGGGGCCGGTGGGAATCACGCAACCGTCGCCGGTGCGCGTGGTGTTCGAGGGCGCCGGTGCATCCGGGCTGGGCACCATGGTGGCCGTAGGGACCTTGACCCGCCTGACGCTGACCGCGTACGTGGAGATCCAACCCGAACACCTCGCCAGCGGCGCCAAGGGGCATCCTTACCTGGTGGCGATCACGCCCGACGGCACCATGTACACCTACTCGGTGCCCGCGTTCGACCGCCTGAATTTTCTCAACCCGCTGGCCTGGTCCGACCGGCTGCAAAACACATCCTCCGTATTGTTTGTGAACCAGGACCTGACCTCCCTGTCGGGCACCGCCTTTTTCGTCGGCTATGGCCTCGGGGCGACCACCGCCGAGAGCCTGGGTGAAATGTTCAACAGCTATCGCTACAAACGGATCTACGACATTCAATAGCCGGCAGGCAGATCCCAAGAAAACGCCCACCCGTACCGGTGGGCGTTTTCGTTGGCAGGCCTGCATTCATGCGACCGCATTGTCGCCCTGTGCTGCAGGGCATCCAGCGATGCGGCAGCAACCCATCCACCCGGTGGTACGGGTGCGCTTGCAGCAGCTCCAGCACGTCCTTGAGGTGCTGGACGGCCCAAACACCGTGCACTCGCCAGCCGTGGGCTTGCGGCTTTTCCTGCCCGGGTTCGAAGAAACGCTGCGCATCAGCGGCCATGCCAGCATCTGCATGGACGAGGTGCTGATGGCGCGCTTCACCACGCCCGAAGGCAATAATCCCCCGCGCTTGACGGCAGCATCGCCGCTGCGGCGGCTGTGCAGGCCGCCAGACGGAGCAGGCCGTTGGCCACACCGGGATAATCCCGCCCATGCCTCTGGACCACTGGATCGACCAAGCCCTGTACTTCGCGTACCGATGGGCCGACTACGCGCTGCTGAACCTCATGGACGACCCCGCCCTGCTGGCGCTGGTGTTCTGCTGACCTGGTGGTCCCCTCACATCGCTCATCGCTGCCTCGCCGCCCATGCGGCATGCCCACGGACATCCCCATGGCACCGCCTGGCGGTGCGCTGTCCATTCGCAACGGAGCACCAGGGCCTACCAATCCACCACCAGCCGCTCTGTCAGCGCGCGCGAGCAGCACGGCAGAAACTGGTCATTGCGCTCTTGCTCCTCGGCCGAGAGGTACATGTCGCGGTGGTCCGGCACGCCTGACACCACGCCCATGAGGCAGGTGCCGCACACGCCCTGCCCGCAAGATGTGGGCACCGCCACGCCCGCAGCGGCCAGTGCCTCGGTGGCGCTGCAGCCCGCCGGCACATCCACCACGCGGCCCGAGCGCGCCAGCACCAGCTCGAAAGCGGCATCGCCATCGGCGCGCACCCCCTGCGGCGCGGCGAACAGCTCCACATGCACACGCTCGGGCGCCCAGCCCTGCCCTGCTGCGGCCGACTGCACGGCCTGCACCAGGCGCGCGGGCCCGCAGGCATAGACATGGGTACCCGGCTCGGCCTGGGCCAGCAGCGCGCCGATGTCTATGCGCGACGGCGCATCGCCCGCACTGCAGTACACCTGCGACCGCTCGGCCAGGCCCGGCCCCGCCAGCAGCCCGAGAAGCGCGGCGCGGTCACGCTGCTGCACGGCATAGTGCAGCGCAAAGCTGCCGCCGGCCTGCACCAGTTGCTGCGCCATGCAAAGGATGGGCGTAATGCCGATGCCCCCGGCCAGCAGCAGGTGGTGGCGGGCCCCTGGGGCCAGGGCGAACAGGTTGCGCGGGCGGCCGATGCGCAGCACATCGCCCTCGGCCACGGCGTCGTGCAGCGCGCTCGACCCGCCGCGCGAAGCCGGCTCACGCAGCACGCAGATCAGGTAGCGCCACCGCTCGTGCGGTGCGCTGCAGATCGAGTACGGCCGCACCATCGCGCCGGGCAAGTGCACGTCGACATGCGCGCCCGCGCTGAAGGCCGGCAGCGCCGCCCCCTCGATGTGCACCAGCTCGAAGGCCTCGATGCCCTGCGCCTCGGGCCAGCGGCGCGCCACACGCACGGCCAGCGTGTCCGTCATTGCGGCAGCCAGGCTCATGCCTGCTCGACGATGTAGTTGCCGGCATCGAAGACCACGGGGGGCTCGTCCGGGTCGAAGCTCACCCCCGCCGGGTCCTCGCCGCGCTGCACCTTGTCCACCTGCTGCTGCAGCAGGCGGCGCAGCATCACGATGCCACGGTCCGTGGTGGCCAGGTGCTCCTCGGAATGGTGGGCAATGGCGCCCTGGCTCACCATGGCCTCGTAATCACCGGGCATGGCGCGGTGCTCCTCTTCGGTGAGCTCTTCCCACAGCTTGCCGTTCATGCGCGAGCGCATGCGCGCCAGCTCCCCCACCTGGCTCACGCGGCCCACCACGTAGATGCGGAAGTGGTGGTCGTCGATGGGCAGCACCCAGCCCAGCGATTCCACGCGCCCATAGCGGCCCACCCGGGGGCTCGGTATCACGCGCAGCGTGGGCAGGCCGGCCTGGCTGATGCGGCGGAACACCTTGCCGTCCGGCATGGTGCGGATCGAAGTCGTGCGCACGCCCAGGGGCACGGTGTCCCAGCTCACCTTGGGCATCTCGGCCATCTGCTCGACGAACTGCGTGCCGCTGAAGGTCGAATGCAGCACCACCACATGGAAGGGGTCCACCAGGTTCTCGTAGTGCTGCAGCCAGTTGCACGGCACGATGGCCGGGCCGCCGCCGCC
This sequence comes from Acidovorax sp. GW458-11-26-14-TSB4, assembly GCF_059423865.1. Lineage (NCBI taxonomy): Bacteria > Pseudomonadati > Pseudomonadota > Betaproteobacteria > Burkholderiales > Comamonadaceae > Acidovorax > Acidovorax sp. GW458-11-26-14-TSB4. Next base: position 7,303 of record NZ_JBWKYR010000036.1, on the reverse strand, counting down.
GATGCTGGCGTCGTTGGCCTCCAGCAGCTCGCCATCGTCCAGCCGCTCCAGCGCGTCGTAGCGCGGCAGCACGGGCTTCTTGTCCGCCGGGCCCAGGTAGGCCCAGACCAGGCCGTACTGCTCCTGCACGGGGTACCAGGGCTGGCGCACCTTGCCGCGCGCGCGGCCCATCTCGGGCTCGCAGGGCTGCTCCACACAGTGGCCCTCCACATCGAACAGCCAGCCGTGGTAGCAGCAGCGGATGCCGCGCTCCTCCACCTTGCCGTAGTAAAGCGAGGTGCCCCGGTGCGCGCAGTGCGGGTACACCAGGCCGGGCCGGCCGGTCTTGTCGCGGAACAGGATCAGGTCTTCACCCAGCACGCGCACCTGGCGCGGCGTGTCTGTCGCGTCAGCCGCCAGGCCGATGGGGTGCCAGTAGCGGCGCAGCAGCTCGCCCATGGGCGTGCCCGCGCCCACCTGGGCCAGCGTGAGGTTGGAGGTCGGCGCGGGCAGGCCGTAGGCCGTGCCGGTGTCGACAGCGATAGGGATCACCTTGTGAGCGATGCTGGGGTTCATGCAATGGGTCCTTGTCGTCTGAGTCAGTCCAGCGTTACGCCGGCGGCTTTGATGAGCTCGGCCACGCGCGGGTAGTCCGCCGCATAGCTGGCCTTGAACTGCGCCGCCGTGTTGCCCAGGGGCTCGAAGCCGAAGCCGGCCAGCTTCTCGCGCACCTCGGGCATCTTCGTGATCTCGCGCAGCGCCTCGTTCCACTTGGCCAGCACGGCAGGCGGCGTCTTGGCAGGGGCGTACACGCCGATCCAGCTATCGAGGTCGAAGCCCGCGAAGCCCTGCTCCGCAAAGGTCTTCACGTCCGGCAGCGTGGACACACGCCCGCTGGCCGCAATGCCCAGCACCTTCATGCGCCCGCCCTGCACCTGGGCCCGCGCCGTGGCCGGGTTGGCCCAGGCAAAGTCGAGCTGGCCGCCGAACAGGTCGTTGTGCGCGGCGGCCTCGGCCTTGTAGGGCACGTGGATCAGCGCCAGCCCGGTCTGGCGCTTGAGCAGCTCGGCCATCAGGTGCGCGGCCGAGCCATTTCCCCAGGTGCCGTAGGTCAGGTTCGACTTGGTCTTGGCAAAGGCGACAAACTCTTTGAGGTTGCCGTAGGGCGCATCGGCGCGCGCCACCAGCATGGGCCCGCCCAGCGCCAACTGCGAGATGGGCTCGAAATCCTTCACCGGGTCGTACGGCAGCTTGGGCTGCAGGATGGCATTGTTGATGTGCGTGAGCGGCAGCGTCACCATCACCGTGTGGCCGTCGGGCGCCGCCTTGGCCACCGCATCGGCGGCGATGATGCCGCTGGCGCCGGGCTTGGCATCCACGATGATGCTCTGCCCCCAGCGCTGCTGCAGCCTGTCGGCATACAACCGCGCAATCGCATCAATGGGCCCGCCCGCCGTGCCGAAGGGCACGATGCGGATCACCCGCGAGGGAAAGGCGGCGCTCGCCTGAGCGGCCTGCGCCCATGCGGCCCCGCCAGGCAGCGCCAGGGCCGCGCCCAAGGCCACCAGGGCTCGTCTGCGCACGTGCAATCCTGCATTCTTGGTCATGTCTTGTCTCCTTCGTTCATCGTTGGGTGCCGGGCGACGCAAAACCGAGTCTTCGCGATGGCGCGTGCCCTGATTTGGGATGGGCTGCCAGGCGCAAGGCGCAGCCATGGTGGGACCATGGCGAGCATTTGCAACGCCGCAGACCGCCCAAAGCGGGGCGCGCGACGCGCGAGAGACTTGGTTTTGCGTTGCCTTACGATAGGAGACAAGCTGATATGGATCAATTCAAACGTTTGGATAGCTGATATGGGCCAGCCTGATATCCGGGGCCTGGACCTGCCCATGCTGCGCACCTTCGATGCCCTGCTGCGCGAGGGCAGCGTCTCGCGTGCGGCGTCGCGCCTGTTCCTGAGCCAGCCGGCGGTGAGCGCATCGCTCAAGCGCCTGCGCGAGGTCTTTGACGACCCGCTGTTCACCCGCACCAGCCACGGCATCGTGCCCACGCCGCGCGCACTGGCTCTGGCCCCGCGCGTGGAGGCGGTGCTGCACGAGATGCACAAGCTCATGAGCCTGGAGCAGGCGTTCGACCCCGCCACCTCCGACCGCATCCTGCGCATCACCGGCAGCGACCACACCTGCCGCGTGATGCTGCCCCTGCTGTGCGCCGAGCTCACGCGGCTGGGCTCGCGCATGCGCCTGTCGTGGGAGCTGGCCGACTACGGCCGCCTCACCGAACGCCTGCGCAAGGGCGACGTGGATGTCGGCCTGCACCCGCGCCTGTCGCCCGCCAGCGGGGTCGAATCCACCCTGCTCTACGACGACAGCTACGTCGCCGTGGCGCGCCATGGCCACCCCGCCCTGGCCGCACAGCCGCTCTCGATCGATGCCTTCTGCAACGCCCCCCATGTGGTGCTCGGGCAGACGCGATCCGTGCTCGACGACACCGTGGACCAGGCCCTGGCCAGGAAGGGCCGCCAGCGCCTGGTGCAGGCCGCCGTGGCCACCTTCAGCCAGATGGTGGAGCTGATGTGCGGCGACGAGCACAGCGCCCTCATCGCCGTGTTCCCGCAGCGCGTGGCACGCCACTACGCCGCCCAGCTCGCCAGCGCCCCGCTGCCGGTGGAGTTGCCCGACTACCGCCTCTACGTGTGCTGGGCCGAGCGCTCCAATGCCGATCCCGCCGTGCTCTGGCTCAAGGACGAGATCCTGCGCCACGGGCAGGCGATGGGCGAGGCCTGACGCGGCCACCAACCACCGCCGCGCCGGGCGGTGGCATCGTTCAGCTGTCCGGCGTGATCTTCGCCTCGCGGATCAGCTTGGCCCAGCGCGCCTGCTCGGCCCGCATGAAGGCGCCCAGGCGCTCCGGTGTGCCGCCGCTGTCCTCGGCACCGAACTCGCTGAGCTTGGCCTGCAGGTCGGCCGATGCCAGCACCTGGTTCACGTCCGCATTCATGCGCTGCACCAGCGCTGCCGGCATGGCCGCCGGTGCAGCCAGCGCAAACCAGATGCTCGCGTCGTAGCCCGCAAAGCCCTTCTCGGCAATCGTCGGCAGATCCGGGAAGCCCTTGGCCCGCTGCAGGCGCGTGGTGGCCAGGCCCTGCAGGCGCCCCGACTTGAGGTAGGGCGTGGCCGTGGTCATGCCCTCGAAGGCGCATTCGATCTGCCCGCCCAGCAGGTCCGTGACCATGGGGGCCGAGCCCTTGTAGGGCACGTGCAGCACGTCGATGCCCGCGCGCCGGCGCAGCTCCTCCAGGGCCAGGTGCTGGGCCGAGCCCGTGCCGGCCGAGCCGAAGCTCACCCGCCCCGGCCGCTGGCGGCAGGCCTCGACCAGGGCCTCGAAGCTGCGCAGGCCCTTGTCGGGCCGGCACAGCAGCACCATGGGCGTGGCGCCGAGTATGGTGATGGGTGCAAAGTCCTTTTCCGCGGAATAGCCGAGCTTGGGAAACAGCCCGGGCGCAATGCCGTTGCTGCTGATGTGGGCCAGCAGCAAGGTATTGCCATCGCCCGGCTGCTTGGCCACGTAGTCGGCGGCCAGCGTGCCGGACACGCCGGCGCGGTTCTCCACGATCACCGTGCGGCCCCACAGCACCTGCAGCTTCTGCGCCAGCAGGCGCGCCAGGATGTCGGTGCCGCCCCCGGGCGGAAAACCCACGACCAGCTTGATGGGCCCGGACGGGAGTGCGGCGGCGGGCGGGGCTCCTTGCACAGGCAGGGCCGCTGCGGCAGCCGTTGCTGCCAGCAGCCATTGGCGGCGATTGCATTGCATTGTGTTTGTCTCCTTGCAGGTATTGTTGTCGTGAACGATGGCGCCTACGCTGCGGCCAGGGCCTCGGCGCGCGGCATCTCGAAGCCCAGCGCGCCAAGCCGCTGCGCGAGTGCCTGCGCCTGGTCCGGCGCCAGGGCCACCAGCGGCGGGCGCACCTGTGCCCAGCAGGCATCGCCGGTCGCCCGGGCCAGGGCCCACTTCATCGCGGCAATGATGGGAAAGGCCTGGAATGCCGCGCGCACGGCATCTAGGCGCGCCTGCTGCGCGTCGGCATCGGGCGCCTGCCAATCGCGGTACAGCCGCGCAATGGCTGCAGGGTTGACGTTGCCCGTGGCCGTGATGCAGCCCGCACCGCCGCCGCGCAAGGTCGACAGCAGCAGCGTCTCGTTGCCTGCGAACACATCGAAGCCCGCGGGCTGGAACTCGCGCAGCAGCAGCGCGGTGTTGGCAGCATCGCCCGAGCTGTCCTTGATGCCCGCCACCACCCCTGGGTAGGCCTTGAGCAGGCGCTCGATCAGCACCGCGCTGATGCTCACCTGCGCCACCGGCGGTATGTGGTACAGGTACACCCGCAGCCGCGCATCGGCCACGCCCTCGATCACGCGGGCGAAGTAGGCGAACAGCCCCTCGTCGCCCATGCCCTTGTAGTAGAACGGCGGCAGCACCAGCACCCCGGCGCAGCCCAGTTGCACGGCATGCCGGCTCAGCTCCACCGTCTCCGGAATCGCGCAGGTGCCGGTGCCCGGCATCAGCCGCTGGGCCGGCACCCCGCCCTCTGCCAGGTGGTCGAGCAGCTGGCGCTTTTCCAGTAGCGACAGCGAATTGCCTTCCGAATTGGTGCCAAAGACCGCCAGGCCCACGTCCTGCGACAGCAGCCAGCGGCAATGCTTCAGCAGGCGCTCTGGCGACGGTGCACCATCGGCACCGAAGGGCGTGACGACCGGCGACAGCACGCCCTGCAGGCGTGGCGCGGCCATCACCGCGCACTCCCATCCACGCGCACCCAGCGGGAGTGGCGCGCGATCTCCTGCTCGTCGAAATCGAAGCCCAGGCCCGGGCCGGTGTGCAGCGTGATCTGCCCATTGCGCTGCCCGAGCTGGCGGTCGATCAGGCGGCGGAAGTTGAGCACCTGGTCGTCCCAGAAGAACTCCACGTAGCGCGCATTGGGCGTGGCTGCCACCAGCGGCGCATGCACGTCGTGGAACCAGTGCGGGCACATGACCACGCCGTGGCTGGCCGCATTGGCCGCAATGCGCCGCCATTCGGTGATGCCGCCGCACACCACGGCATCGGTCTGCAGGATGGCGGCGGCCTGCTTTTCCAGCAGCGCCTGGTGGTACCAGCGGCCATAGCCGATCTCCGCCGTGGCCACCGGCACGCGCGTGGCGCGGGCCAGGCGCGCATGGTTGTCGATATCGTCGGGCGAGAACGGTTCTTCGATGAAGTACGGGCGGTAGGGCTCGAAGCGCTGCATGTACTGCAGCGCCTGCGTCACGTCGGTCCAGCCGTTGTTGCAGTCCATCATCAGCTCCACGTCGGGCCCCACGGCCTCGCGCGCGGCGCGCAGGCGCGCCTCTTCTTCGGCCGGCGACAGGCGCCCGGTCTTCATCTTCACCGCCTGGAAGCCCATGGCCACGTAGCTGGCCATTTCTTCGCCCAGGTGCTGCGGCGTCTTGCCATCGAGGTAGTAGCCGCCGCTGGCATAGCCGGGCACGGTGTCCAGCGCGTTCGCGCCCAGGTAGCGGTGCAGGGGCAGCCCGGCGCTGCGCGCGTTCAGGTCCCACAGCGCGGTGTCCAGCGCGCTGATGGCGCGCATCACCGTGCCGGCCCGCCCCTGCAGCAGCGCCTCCTGGTACATCTCGGCCCACAGGCCCTCCACCGCGTGCGAATCGCGGCCGATCAGCACCTTGGCCAGCAGGTCCTGCACGGCCACGGTGAACAGCCGGCCCGCGGCGCTGCCGACATAGCAAAAGCCGATGCCGCAGAGCCCCTCGTCGGAGCGCACACGGACCAGGCCGTAGTGGCGCGCGCTCACGGTGCGGCGCGCGAAAGAGGTGACACGGTCCAGCGGCAGGGCGACCGCACAGACTTCGATGGATTGGATACGGGGCATGGGGATTGAATCGAATGAAAGCCAATGGAGACTTGATTCTGGGCAGTCGGCACCATGGCTTCAAGCACGCTCATGCATAATCAAAAGATGCAAAAAACATCTTCTTGATGTGTTTGCCACGGCCATGGACACCACGTTCCTGCACACCTTCAGCCGCGTCGTCGAACTGGGTTCGATGGCCGCCGCCGCGCGCGAGCTCAACCTGACGCCCGCCACGGTGGCGCAGCGCGTGCACGCGCTGGAGGCCGACCTGGGCAGCCGCCTCATCGGGCGCACGGGCCGCACCGTCAAGCCCACCGCCGCTGGCCTGCGCGTGATGGAGCGCGCGCCCGCCGTGCTGCGCGAGGTGCGCGACCTGCGCTCCGTGGCCAGCGCCACGCGCCTGCCGGCCGGCCCGCTCAAGCTGGGCACCACGCCCGTGGGCATGACCGGCATGCTCCCGCCCATCCTGCGCACCTGGACGCAGCGCCACGAGGACATCGAGATCTACATCGAGCCGGCCCCCACCACCCAGCTGTACACGCGCGTCCTCAATGGCGAGCTGGACGCCGCGCTGCTCGTGCACCCGCTGTTCGAGCTGCCCAAGGTGTGCGAGTGGCGCCTGCTGCGGCGCGAGAAGCTGGTGCTCGTGACCGCACGCGGCCTGAAGGTCAAGGACGTGCTGCAGACCCTGGCGACAGAGCCCTTCATCCTGTACGACCGCAAGGTCGTGGGCGGGCGCCTGGCCGACGGGTACCTGCGCGCCCACGGCATACGGCCGCGTGTGCGCTTCGAGCTCGACGGCATCGACGCCATCGCCAAACTGGTGGCCGAGGGGCTGGGCATCTCGGTGCTGCCCGACTGGGCAGTCATCGGGCCGGTGGACCCGCGGCTGCGCAAGCACCCCCTGCCCGGCCCGTCACCCGAGCGCGAAGTGGGTCTGCTGTGGCTGCGCGGCGCCGTGCGCGCGGCACTGGCGCACGAGTTTCACCTGATCGCCCAGGAACACTTCAAGGCCTGAGCGGGCCCTTGCGCCACCGCACACACCGCCGCGAGGCGCACCTGCACGGCCCTGAAATGATCGCGAACAGGCCCGTGGAAGGTGCTGATCGGTCCGTGCTCCGCCCCTCAGAATGCCGGTATCCCCATCAACGTGACTTCCGCGGCCCCCACTTCCTGCAGGTGCCCCGCCAGTGGGTAGTCCGTACCCGGCTGCAGGGCCTCGGGCTGCAAGCGATAGGCCTGGCCACCGACCTGCAGCAACTCCACGCCGCGCAGCGTATCGACATCGCCGCTCGGGATGTGGCGCACCAGCACCTCCTGTTGGCCGTTGGCGCCGCTTTGCAGCCTGAAGCTGTAGTTCTGCAGCAGCCCCACATACACCGCCATGTCCGTGCCCTCGCCCCCGTCCAGCACATC
>NZ_JBWKYR010000035.1:0-37192 GCF_059423865.1 Acidovorax sp. GW458-11-26-14-TSB4 | reverse complement strand
CGTTTCTTTGGCGACGCAAAGAAAGGTACCTCGGCCGCCGGGCCGAGACCCGGCTCCCGCCCTCAGCACAGGCATGCCGTCAAAACAACCGCTGAACCACGCCTGGGCAACAACAGCACCTATCACCCCAGCTGCAGCAACGCTTCCTCACGCCAATACTCAGCCGCAGCAAAGAACCCCTCCCACACACACCCATTGCACCCCCGCCCACAACAACTGGTAGGCTCAGGCGGCGGCGCGCGCAAGGTGACGCCCACCGCCGCAGCCCGCTGCTGCACCTGTGCGAACATCGCACGCGCAGCATCGACCGGTGCCACGGGCGTGCCGGTGCCCACCATCACCGCTGGCGCCTGGCCCGGCGCAGCAGGAAGTTCACGATGAAAGCTCCGCCCAGCACCAGGGCGAACCAGCCCACCAAGGTGGCCTGGGCCATGAGGTCGCGCACGCCGCCCGAGCGGGCGATATGGGGCGCCAGCAGGATCACCAGCCCGATGAGGGCGCAGGTGACGCCCTTGAACAGCATCTCCTTGTCGGCCTTGGCCTGGGTGGAGGTGCGTGGGGTGTTGTTGGTTGGCATGGAAATGAGGGCAAAAGCGGGCGCCGAAAAGCCGCGCGGAAAGCGTTGGGGCCAACCGCGATTATCCTTCCCACCCTGATTCCCGCTCCGCACGCTCAAGAAAGTACCCCCCGCATGGCCATCCAGTGGTTCCCCGGTCATATGCACCTGACCAAGAAAGCCATCACCGAACGCATCAAGGACATTGATGTGGTGATCGAGGTGCTGGACGCGCGCCTGCCCGGCTCCAGCGCCAACCCGCTGCTGGTCGAGCTCACGGGCCACAAGCCCACGCTCAAGGTGCTCAACAAGCAGGACGTGGCCGACCCGGCGCGCACGGCGCTGTGGCTCGACTGGTACAACGCCCAGCACGATACGGGCGCCGTGGCGCTCGACGCGTCGGAGGCCGCGCCCGCGCGCAAGCTCATCGACGGCTGCCACCGGCTGGCGCCCAACCGGGGCGGCATGGCCAAGCCCATGCGCGTGCTGATCTGCGGCGTGCCCAACGTGGGCAAGTCCACGCTGATCAACACCCTGACCAACAAGCGCCAGGCCAAGACCGGCGACGAGGCCGGCATCACCAAGATCGAGCAGCGCATCACGCTGGCCGACGACTTCTACCTGTGGGACACGCCCGGCATGCTGTGGCCGCGCATCATCATTCCCGAAAGCGGCTACAACCTGGCCGCCAGCGGCGCCGTGGGCCGCAATGCCTACGACGAGGAACTGGTGGCGCTGGAGCTGCTGCGCCGGCTGCAGCTGCACTATGCGCCGTTGCTGGAGGCGCGCTACAAGCTGGGCCTGCCCGCGGGCGCCATGGCCACCATGCAGGACGATCAACTGCTCGAAGCCATCGGCAAGAAGCGCGGCGCCATGCTGGGCGGCGGCCGGGTGAACCTGCAAAAGACGGCCGAGATCGTGATGACCGACTTTCGCACCGCCATCCTGGGCCGCATCACGCTGGAGACACCCACCGAGTTCGAGGCCTGGCGCGCTGCCGGCCTGGCCGAGGATGCCAAGCGCCAGGCGAAGAAGGACGCGCGCGCCAAGGCCAAGGGCAAGGGATCGGGCATGCGCGAGCCGTCTGCAGGTGACGGCGAGGCCGAGTAAGCCCTCCAGGGGCGCCGCCACGGGCGCTCTGCGCTGCGTCGCGCTGCCGCACGGCAATTGAGGGCTCGATAGGCGCGGTGTATCGCGTTACCATGACAGATCATCGGCTGCCATTGCCCTCACCATGCGCGCTGTTGCCCACCTGTTGCCCGCCGACCAAGAAGACGCCACCACGCAGCAACTGGTGCGCGCCGGCGCATGGGTGGTCGCGGTCACCGGCACCCTGATCTCGGCGCTGCTGTTGCTGGACACGCCCCTGTCCTGGACGCATGTGCTGCTCAACCTGGGGGCGGGTGGCATGGGCGCGCTGTCCGTGGTGCTGGGCCGCATGGGGCGCTGGCACCAGGCGGCGCTGGTGCTGGTCTGGGGGGTGTGGGGGGTCGTGGCGCTGGTGGCGGCCAGCAATGGCGGCCTGCGCGGGCCCAACCTGCTCAATTTTCCGGTGCTGATCGTGTTTGCAGGCTGGATCCTGGGCGCGCGCGCCACGCTGTGGCTCACCGGCTGCACGGGCGTGTTGCTGCTGTTCTTCCTGTGGGCCGACCTGCGCGGCTGGCTGCCCGACGCGCGCTACGGCAACCGCCTGGCCTACCTGGCCTACCTCACGGGCATCCTGGCCGTGACGGCCGCGGCCACGCTGCTGTCGCGCCGCAGCTACCTGCGCCGCGTGCAGGAGGCGCAGCAGACCGCATCGAGCCTGGCGGCCAGCGAGGCCGAGCTGCGCAAGCTGCTGCGCGCGGTGGAGCAAAGCCCCGAGAGCATTGCCATCACCGACCTCACCGGGCGCATCGAATACGTCAACGCCGCCTTCCTCACCCGCACCGGCTACGCGCGTGACGAGGTGCTGGGCCAGCCCTCGGCCCTGGTGTCGAGCAACGGCATGGCCCCGGCGCAGCGCCTGGGCCTGCGCGACACGCTGGCGCGCGGCGAGAACTGGGCCGGCGAGCAGGTCAACCGCCGCAAGGATGGGGTGGAGATCATCGAGGCCGTGGTGGTGGCGCCGATCCGCCAGACCGACGGGCACATCAGCCACTATGTGGAGCTCAAGCAGGACATCACCGAGCGCAAGCGCGCGGCCGAGGAGATCCACCGCCTGGCGCACTTCGATGCCCTGACCAGCCTGCCCAACCGCCGCATGCTGGTGGACCGTCTGGCCACGCTGCAGTGGCGCACCGGGCGGGCAAGCGGCACACCCGGAGCGTTGCACGCCCTGGTGCTGCTGGACCTGGACCGCTTCACCATCTTCAATGATGCGCGCGGCAGCGAGATGGGCGACCGCCTGTTGTGCGCCGTGGCGCTGCGCCTGTCGGCGCTGCTGCCCGAGCAGGGCCTGCTGGTGCGCGTGGCCGGCGATGAGTTCGCCATCGTGCTGCACGACCTGGCGACCCAGGGGCCGCAGGCCAGCCGCCGTGCCCTGGCCTTTGCCGAGCAGGTGCAGGCGCAGCTGCTGCAGCCGATGCGCCTGGAGGGCTATGCCGACGAGGCGCAGCTGGGCGCCAGCATCGGCATCACGCTGTACCCGCAGAGCCCGGCCGATTCACCGCAAGAGGCGCTGCGCCGCGCGGGCACGGCGCTGCACCGCGCCAAGCAGGCCGGGGGCGGGCGCTCGGCCTTCTTCGAAGAGGGCATGGGCGAGGCGGCGCAGCAGCGCTTCCTGGTGGAGCGCACCTTGCGCCAGGCGATTGCCGGTGATGAGCTGCGGCTGTTCCTGCAGTCGCAGGTGAATGCGCAGGGCGAGCTCACGGGCGCCGAGGTGCTGGTGCGCTGGCAGCACCCCCGCGACGGCTTGCTCGCCCCTGGCGCCTTCATTCCCATTGCCGAGGAGTCCGACCTCATCGTGAGCCTGGGCACCTGGGTGCTCGCGCATTCCTGTGCGCTGCTGGCCCTGCCCGCCATGCGCGAGCGCAAGCTGCGCCTGTCGGTCAACCTCAGTGCGCGCCAGTTCCGCCAGGCCGGCTTCATACCGCAGTTGCGTTCGCTGCTGGCGGCCTCGGGGGCCGACCCGGCGCTGCTCACGCTGGAAGTCACCGAGGGCCTGGTGATCGACGATTTCGACGATGCCGTGGCCAAGATCCGCGAGCTGGGCGCATTGGGCGTGGAGTTCTCGCTGGACGACTTCGGCACCGGCTACTCGTCGCTGGCCTACCTCAAGCGCCTGCCGATCCGCGAGATCAAGATCGACCGCAGCTTCGTGCACGAGGCCCCCACCAATGCCGATGACGGCGTACTGGTCGAGGGCATTCTGTCGGTGGCCAGCCACTTCGGGCTGCGCGTGGTGGCCGAGGGCGTGGAGACACGGGCCCAGGCCGACTTCCTGCGCCAGCGTGCGCCCGGCATCCTCTACCAGGGTTATCTGTTCGGCCGGCCCGAGCCGCAGGAGGACTGGCTGGCCCGGCTGGCCCCTGGACCATTGGTATGAGTCCGCGCAAAAAGAACAGCCCCCGCTGCCGGTAGCAGCGGGGGCTGTGGTTCGCACCGGCCGTGGACGGCGCGGCCAGGTCGCGGTGCGACTACTTGTTCTTGTCCTTGCCGCGCGGGATCACGGCCGTCACGGGCGGCATGGGGCGGTCGGAGCCGTGCGATTCCTTCGGGATCGACGTGTCCTTCTTGGGTTTCTTGGTCATCTTGTTGCTGCGCTGTTCGCCTTTGGCCATGGGCCCTCCTGTATGGGTCTCCGGATGGGACCGCTGCGCGGAATGGTACGCCACAACCGGGGCGACCGGAACGGCCTTGGGCGTTACCCCCGTGGGGCCACCACGGCGGTGGCCTCCACTTCCACCAGCATGCCGTCGAGCGCCAGGCGCGGCACGGGGATCAGGGTGCAGGCGGGCGTGGGCGCATCGCCCCACACGCGGCGCGCGGCCTCGGTCCACAGGGCCAGGCGTTCCTCGGTGTGGTCCACCACCAGCAGCGTGAGCCGCACCACATCGTGCACCGTGGCTTCGGCCGCCTCCAGCACGCGGCGCATGTTGTCCAGGGCCTGCGCGAGTTGCTCGGCAAAGTTGGGCGACAGCTCGCCCGCCAGGTTCTCGCCGCCCTGGCCCGAGGCATAGACCGTGCGGCCCGCGAGGGGTGCCACCACCACGTGGGTGTAGCCATTGGGGGCCGGGTCGTACACGCCCTCGGGGTTGATGTGGGCGAGCGTGGCAGCGTGGGCCGGGCTGAGGCGCTGTGCGATCTGCGGCATGGGTGACGTCCTGAAGGTCGTTGAAGAGGCTGGTAGTATTGAATCTCAAGTTAACTTGAGGTCAACGACCCACTTCAAAGGCATGGACATGAAGCAGCACGATGACGCGCCCGGCGATTCCATGGCAGAGCTGGCGGCCGACCTGTCGGTGGGCGAGGTGGCGCGCCGCAGCGGGCTGGCCGTCTCGGCGCTGCATTTCTACGAAACGCGCGGCCTGATCGCCAGCGTGCGCAGCGCGGGCAACCAGCGGCGCTACCCGCGCTCGGTGCTGCGCCGGGTGGCGGTGATCAAGGTGGCCCAGCGCATGGGCGTACCGCTGGCGGCCATTGGCAAGGCGCTGCAGGCCCTGCCCGCAGGCCGCACGCCCACGGTGGCCGACTGGAAGCGCCTGTCCGAGCGCTGGCGCGAGGACCTGGACGAGCGCATCCGCACGCTGACCGCGCTGCGCGACCAGCTCGACGGCTGCATCGGCTGCGGCTGCCTGTCGCTCAAGGTCTGCCCGCTGCGCAATGCGCAGGATGCGCTGGCCCAGGAAGGGCCCGGTCCGCATTTCTGATCGGTGCGTGCGCAGCGCCCCGCTTACCAGCGCAGCGGTGCGTTCTCGTTGTTCCAGAAAATCCAGCGTCTCACCTCCGCGTAGGGCGAGGTGCCGATGGAATAGGGGTCCAGCCCCGTCTCCGTGCGCTGCAGCACGGCCAGATAGCCGCCGTAGCTGCCCACCAGCAGGGTGCTGCCATCGGGCGAGGCCTCGATGGCGCTGATGCTGCTGCCCACATGGTGGCGCCACAGGGTGTTGCCCTCATCGTCCATGGCGTGCACGTAGCCGCTGGCATCGCCCATGACCACCATGCCGGGCAGTGTGGCCGAGGCGTAGACGCGCCAGTCCGCGTTGACGACCGTACCTTCGGTGTCCTGCGCGTCGTCCACGCGTGTGGAGGTGGTGATGCCGTTGTACAGGTGGCAGGAGTTGAACCACAGCCGCGTGCCGTCGTGCGAGAAGCGCGCGTGGTGCGGGTAGGAGGACTGTGTCTCCAGCGTGCGCAGCAGGCCGCCGTCCTGCGCGCCGAGCAGGATGTGCGTGCTGTCCTGGTCGCCCACGGCGATGAAGCGCTCGTCGGGTGACAGGGCCATGTGCAGCATGTCCATGGACAGCAGGCTGCCCTCGGGCTCGCCCTCGGCCGCGTCCTCGTGGTTCTTGGGCCAGGTGTAGGGGCCGCCATCGTCCTCGTCGCCGTCCTCGCCTTCGTCGAATTCCTGCGGGTGCAGCCGCTGCACACCCTGGTTGGTGCTGATCAGGTAGATGCCCGTGGGGTTGCGCAGCAATACCCGCCGGCCGTCGCTGAACGGGATGATCTCGTCGCAGCGCCGGCCCAGCGAGCCGGCCACCAGGCCCATGGATGCGGGGATGCCTTCGTTGCCGTGCGGCAGCGGCAGCTGTGCGATCTGCGGCCCGCCAAAGCCCTGGTGCGTGGTGATGTGCGTGCCGTCGCTCTGCGCAAAGCAGCGCCCGTCCATGGACCGCCCCAGGCCCTTGAGCGCCGGCAGCGCCGTGGCCGCAGTGCCGTCGATCTGCACCCAGTGCACCGACTCGCTGTAGCCGGGCCCGATGCGCGCGAGGATGCGGCCATCGGCCAGCAGCAGGGCCGGGCCGATGAACTGGCCCTGCTTGGAGGCCGTGCGCACATAGGCATCGGGGGCAAAGGCAAAGCGTTGGCGAAAGCGCTCGGCCAGGGCCTCGTCGGCATGCCGGTTCACCACGCGGGCCAGCTGCAGCACCGTGGGGGCGCTGGCTTTGCGCGGGTCGTCGGGCAGGTCGTCGTCTTCCTCCTCATCCTCCTCTTCGCCGCTGGCGTCGCCCTCGCCCTCATGGGCGCGGGCGGTCAGCGCGAACTGGTGGGCGCGGATGGCGGCCACATAGGTCTCGCCACCGGTCTGCCACTGCTCGGACAGCAGCATCAGCTCGGCCGGGAATACGGCGGCATCGGGCAGGTCCGGCGCCAGCGGGGGCGTAGCCAGCAGGTGCACAGCGGCCTCGATGCGTTGCGCTTCTGCGCGCTGCGCTTCCTGCACCTCGTGCTCGCCGCGGATCTTCGCCTCCACCTGGGCAAACAGGCGCAGCAGGCGCGCGATGTGGTCCACCGCACCGCGGGGCAGTGCGGTCCTGGGCTCGCTCTGGCGCTGGGCGTACTTGAACTCCACCAGCGGCGGGCCGGCACGGGCCTCGTCCACGTCGAGCTGGTAGGCGGCGTAGCTGTCGTCCGCGTCGTCACCGGGCCGCTGTTCGCCGTTCTCCCAACTGAGCTTGAGCGCACGGCTCCAGGGCTCGCCGTCGTGCAGGCAGGGCTGGCGCGCACCCACCCATACGTCGCCGTGCCAGGTGCCGTTCCTGTCGCTGTCCCACCAGTCGTTGTACTCCTCGGTGAAGTAGGGCAGGCTGGTGAATTGCTCGATGTGCCTGGGGGTGAGCGTGGCCTGCAGCCGGTGGTACAGCGGGTAGCCGGCGCGCGACTGTCCTACGGCGCGGCGCACATAGTCGAGCACACCGCGCCAGGCTTTCATGCAGGCCTCGCGCGCTTCGGCGGGGGCATCGTCGTCGAGCACCTTGAATCCGTCCTCCGTTCCCTCGGTGTAGCCGCGGTAGAGCAGTGTGGCAACCTGGGTGCAGGGGATGGGCTTCCTCCGCACTGCGGCCGCCAGGCGGGCCAGCAGGCCCTTGCGCGTAGGCTCGTGCTCCACCGAGAGGTAGAAGTCCCAGGTCTTCCAGACCGTGATGAAGACGTTGTCGTCGCGCTGGTCGCCATCGCCGTCCAAATGCCGGCGGCAGAGCAGGAAATCGGTCTGCCCGAACCAGCCATAGGCCTTCTTCTCCTTGTGCGTGACCACGGGCGAGTTCACCGCTGCGAGGATGTTGGCCACGCTGATCGCCTCGTCGGCGAAGAGGTCGTTGGCCAGGGGCAGGTCGGCCTCGATCTCGCTGCTGGCGCGCACCGGGCTCTCACCGGCGCGCACGGCGGCGACCACGCGGTCACGGTCGAGCAGATCGCCGATGCCGTCCGTACCGTCGTCGATGCCATCGAAGTACTCGGGCAGGAACACCAGGCCCGCCACCTCGGCAGAAAACTCCGCCAGGCTGGGCACGCCGCGTGTTTCATCGAGCAGGAACTGCACCTGCTCGCCGCCAGCCACCTGCACCGGGTATTCATCGGTGAACAGCGCCACGCGTGCCGTGAGGCCGCCGTCCACCCGCAGCTCGCCGTGGCGGGCATGGCCCCAGAGCAGTTCGTCCACCGTGAATGCGCCCTGCACATGCAGCAGCTGCCCGCCGATGACCGCATGCTGCACATGCAGGTCGCCCAGCACCACCAAGTGGGTGGTGCCATAGGTGTTGCCGGCGGTCAGCGCGCCCTCGATGGCGAGGCTGCCCTCCACGAGGACCAGATGGGGCGCACGGCGGGTCCGCGGGGCGGCCTCCGGCTGGGCCTGTGCCAGCTGGTGCAGGCCGCCATCGGCCACCAGCGGCAGGTCCAGGTGCAGTTCAGGCCACTGCACGTCGCCGCTGATCCAGACGGCGGTCTCTGCGCTGAACTCTTCAGGATCTGCCTGCAGGCGTTCTGCGATGGAGCAGCCGGCGGGCAGCAGGTGGGCCACTTCGGCCATGGGAACAAAACGCAGTCTCGGCAGGTTGGGCTGGCTGGGCATGGTGCTTTCAGGGCAATGAACAGTCGGTCGGCGGGCATCGTACACCGCGTGTACGCGGCCACGCCGCTGCGTGCACACGCGGCCGTTTGGGCCGACAATGATGTGTTGTCTTATCAGTTAATGAAACCCTCCCACCATGAGCCAGAACCCGCCCGCGTTTGAAGTGCTGCCCCGCGACCTGTCCGCCTACCGCCAGGGCAATGTCGGCATCGACTACGTGCACCGCTTCGAATCGGGCAAGCCCGGCCCCCACGTGCTGATCAACGCGCTGACCCACGGCAACGAGATCTGCGGCATGGTGGCCGCCACCCACCTGCTCGACAGCGGCGTGCGCCCGCTCATCGGCACGCTGACCATCAGCTTTGCCAACGTGGCGGCCTACGAATCGTTCGACGAGTCCCGCCCGTTCGAGAGCCGCCAGCTGGTGCACAACCTCAACCGCATCTGGTCCGCCGCCGAGCTCGACGGCAGTGGCGACAGCCCCGAGCTGCGCCGCGCGCGCGAACTGCGCCCGGTGGTGGCGGCGGCCGATCACATCCTCGATATCCACTCTACCAGCCAGGACGTGCAGCCCTTCTGGGTCTACCCCGCCTACGAACGCAATGCCGCGGCCGCCCTGGCCATCGGCCTGCCGCCCGTGCACATGGTCATGCCCAATGGTTTGGGCTCGGGCACGCCGCTGATCCAGCACGGCCGTCACGGCCAGGCCCTGGGCGATGCCGGCGTGGCCATGGTGGTCGAGTGTGGCCAGCATTTCCTGCAATCGGCGGCCGACCTCGCTACCCAGGTGGCGCAGGACTTCATCGCCCACTTCGGCCTGACTGCACCGCGCGCCGACCGCGTTGCACCGGGACCGCAGCGCCGCTTCGAGCTGCTGGAGACCTGCATGGTGCTCACGCCCGACTTCGCCTTCACCCGGCCGGTGCTGGGCTTCGAGACCTTCGCCAAGGGCGAACTCATCGCCACCGATGGCGCCGTGGAGATCCGCGCGCTGTGCGACGACTGCACGGTGATGATGCCCACGCGCGAGCCCATCGTGGGGCGCGAGGCGGTGTACCTGACGCGGCCGATCTGAGCGCCTGGGGCGGGCGGCTGGTGGGGATTCGTTCTTTGCTGCTGCAAACAGTGAAATAAGTTCGCAAAAACCGGATTCAGGTTTCGCCCTGGACTGCTGTTTCTTTCAAAGTGCCTTGCCCATACTGAGAGGCTTGCTTGCCATCTTGAAAGGACGACACCGATGTTTTATGCAATCAGCTGGTTTCTCGCGCTGGCGCTGCTGGCCCTGTGGTCCGTGGCCTGCTGGAGCGCGCACGCGGTGACGCTGTGGGCCGTATCGGGCGCGGGCACGCTGGCCAGCAGTGGCCCTGCCGTGGTGGATCAGGCGGTGCTGCCCGACTGGCTGGCGGTCTGGCTGCCGCCCGCGCTGGCGCAGGAGTTCGGTTCGCTGGTCGCTTCCATCGGTCCTGTCATCCAGGGCGCGTTGGAGGCCGTGCCTGCGCTCTCGGGTGCCATCTCGCTCCTGGCCTGGGCCGTGTGGGGGGTGGGGGCGCTGGTGCTTCTGGCCCTTGCGGTGGGGGCCCACGTCCTGATTGCCTTGCTCAAGCGCAGCAAGGCGGGTGCATCGCAGGCTGCAGCAGCCTGAGTTCCGACGCAGTTTGGAAGGGCAGGGTTTCGGGTAGATTGCGGGCCTGGTTTGGCGCGGCCAAGGCCTGGCCGCCTGGGATTCTTTCCAGGGCAGCGTCAACCGCCCGGAGGGGGGCTTTCATGGCCGTGGTGGCTCCCGCGCGCCGGCCGCGCCATCCATGCGGCCCACAGGCCGCTGAGCACGATCAGCGCGATGCCCAGCAGGGTAGGCCCTTGGGGCACCTGGCCGAACACCAGCCACCCCAGCAGTGCCGCCCAGAACAGTTGGGAGTACGAGAAGGGAGCGATGGCCGACGGCGGCGCGATGCGGTAGGCCCAGACGATCAGCCACTGCGCGGTGCACCAGCTGCCCGCCATGGCCAGCAGCCAGGGCCATTGCAGCGCGAGTACCCCCGGGGCCATGCGCGCAGCGGGTAGCGCCAGGGCCAGCACGCCCAGTGCGGCCGAGTACAGGATGGTGGTGGGGGCGGGATCGCTGCTGCTGAGCAGGCGGGTGCAGAGCACGGCACCCGCCCAGGCCAGGGACGACAGCAGCGGGAACAGCATGGGGGTGTCGAATCCCGCCCCGCCGGGCTGCGCCACGACCAGCACGCCCGCAAAGCCCAGCAGCACCGGGGCATTGCGCCAGGGTCGCCAGGGCTCGCGCAGCAGCAGGGTGGACAGCAGCGTCACATACAGCGGGGAGGCGAACACCAGGGCGGTGGCCTCGGCAATCGGCAGGGTCTTGATGCCCTGCAGAAACAGCACGGCTGAGCCGACCAGGCCGGCGGCCCGGCCCAGCTGCAGGAGCGGGCGTTGGGAGCGCAACAGCCCGGGCTGGCGCAGCGCCATCGGCAGCGCAGTGGCCAGCAGCAGTGCATAGCGCAGCCAGGCCAGTTGTCCGGCGTCGAGCCCGCTGCCTGCACGTTGGACCAGTGCGTCGGACACGGAGAAGCAGGCCATGGCGGCGACCAGGAGCACGCTGCCCTGGAGGTGGGAAGACATGGGGGCTGTATAGGGAAGGCTAGATCCGGCGCACGCGCAGCAGGCCGGGCTCGTGGGGCTGGGGCTCCAGCCACCAGGTCTGGGCAGGGATGGCGGCGCCCTTGGCCGTGCTGCGGGCGAAAAGCTGCAGCAGCCAGCCGTTGGCCGCCGCGGCCTCGATCCTGCCTTCGCCGATGCTGAGGTCGGCGAACTCGATGAGCACCGGGTCGCCGGCCTGCCAGTGCGCAAACCCATTGGCCGGTGTGCCGGCGAGCCGTACGCCGGGATAGAGATGGCTGTCGCCAGCCGCAAGGCGCCGGGCGTTCATGGAGGAAGCTGCTGCGCTGCTCAGCGTTCGTCGAGCGCGTCGGCCACGATGCGCATCGTGGTGGCGATGTGCTCGCGCGTGAGTTGCTCTGCATGGTCGCCGTCGCGCCGCTCCAGGGCAGCGAGGATCTCGTGGTGCTCCTTGGCGGAGTGCGCCAGCTGGTCCTTGGCGAAGATCACCGGCAACCGCAGGCTCCAGTACTGGAATTGCGTGCGCTCGTGCTGCTCGACGAAATAAGCATTGCCTGAAAGCGCGACCACGCGGCGGTGGAAGATCTGGTTGAGCCGGTTCACCTCGCTGCGCGAGACCGCCTCGGCCGCGTCCATGGCCACGAGGATCTGGCGCAGCTCCTGCAGCGCCTCGGCCGGGGCCCGTTCGGCCGCCAACCTTGTGGCATAGCCCTCGATCGCCATGCGGCTCTCGAAAATGCTGCGCACCGCCAGCGGTGCCCCCGTGCCCACCACCCAGCCGCGGCTGCGGCTGACCAGGCCTTCGCCCTGCAGGCGCAGCAGGGCTTCGCGCACGGGGGTGCGGCCCGCCGAGAGCAGTGCGCAGATGTCGTCTTCCACCAGGCGCTCACCGGGTTTGACCTCGTGCGACAGGATGCGGTCGCGCAGCTGCTGGTGGACGTCTTGGATGATCGGCGCCGAGCCGTTGTGGTTGCGGGTCATGGGGTTCCCATTGTGGCGAATGGAAGTGGCGAACGGAATTCGGGGTGGCATCAGGCCGTGCGGCGCACTTCGAGCACCACGCCGGCACCGGCGCGCGTGTCGAAGTAGGTGAAGCCGGAGCGGTCGGCGCGGCGCCCCCGGGCGGTCGGCAGCACGCCGGCCTGCCGCGCATGGGCCTCGGCCTCGTCGCAGTCCTCCACCTCGAAACCGAGGTGGTAGACGCCTTCCCCGCGCGTGTCGAGGAATTGCCGCTGGGGCGAGTCTAGCAAGGACGGCTGGCACAGCTGCAGCTGGAAGTTTCCGAGGTCCAGGCACTTGTAGCGCATGGCGTCGGAGGCAGCCTTGTTCGGCACTTCGAAGGCCACGTAGGGCTGGCCCTTGGGGTAGTCGAACCAGGGGCCCATGCCCAGGCTCTCGTAGTAAGCGACGGCCTTGTCCAGGTCGTGCACGACGATGCAGACATGGTGCAGGTGGTGGAAGGGGTGGTTCATGGCAAGGTCTCGTTCGGTCGGTGGGAATGTCAGTGGGAGAGGTGGCGGGCCAGGAACTGGCGGCCGCGCTCGCTCGATGGGCCCTCGAAGAAGCGCCGGGCCGGCAGCACGTCTTCGACGATCTCGCCGTTGACCATGAACAGCACCCGGTCGGCGAAGTCGCGCGCCAGGGCCATCTCGTGCGTGGCCATCATCATGGTGATGCCGTCCTGGGCGAGTTGCCGGATGACTGCGATCACCTCCTGGGCCAGCTCCGGGTCGAGCGCGCTGGTGGGCTCGTCGAGCAGCATCACCGAAGGCTGCATGGCCAGGGCGCGCGCAATCGCCACGCGCTGCTGCTGCCCGCCCGAGAGCTGGTGAGGGTAGGCCTGGGCCTTGTCTGCCAGGCCGACCCGGCGCAGCAGTGCCTGCGCGGTGTCGCGCGCTTGCGCGCGCGGCTTGCGCAGCACGTGCAGCGGGCCGGCCATCACGTTGTCGAGCACGCACAGGTGGCGAAACAGGTTGAAGCTCTGGAACACCATGCCGGTGCTGCGCCGCTGCAGGCTGATCTCGTGGTCGCTGAGCTCGTGCAGCGCATCGCCGCGTTCGCGATAGCCCACCAGGCCCCCATCGACGACGATCTTGCCGCCGTCGATGGTCTCCAGGTGGTTCACGCAGCGCAGCAGCGTGGATTTGCCTGCGCCCGAGGGGCCGAGCACGGCGACCACCTGGCCACGCGGGATCTGGGCGCTGACGTTGCGCAGCACGCACTGCGTGCCGCGGAATTTGGTCACTTCCATCAGTTCGATGGCGTTGGAGGACGGCTGGGACATGGTCTGCTAGCGGTGGGGAAAGAGTTTCTCAAGCGTGGTCTGCAGTGCCGTGGCAAAGGCCGTCATCACCAGGTACCAGAAGCCTGCGACGGCCAGCAGCTCGACCACGTGGAAGTTGGCCGCATAGATGTCGGTGGAGATGCGCAGCAGCTCCAGGTAGCCGATGGCCGAGGCCAGCGAGGTGGACTTGAGCAGCAGGATGTACTGGTTGCCTGCGGCTGGCACGATGATGCGCGCGGCCTGTGGAATCACCACCTTGCGCATGAGCAGGCCGTGCGGCATGCCGATGGCGCGGGCGGCGTCGCGCTGGCCGTTGTCCACGGCCAGGAAGCCGCCGCGGATGATCTCGGCCATGTAGGCGCCCTCGGCCAGGCTCAGCCCGATCAGCGCCGCCACATGGGGCGTGATGACCGAGGTCATCGGTGCATCCAGCAGCACCCAGCTGGTGAACGGGATGGCGATGTGCAGCTGCGGGAACATGATCGGGAAGGCGTTGAACCAGAAGATCAGCTGGATCAGCATCGGCGTGCCGCGGAACAGGTAGATGTAGGTCGAGGCGAACGCCGTGAGGATGGGGTTGCCGCTCACGCGCATCAGCGCTGCGACGAGTCCGACCACGCCGGCCAGCAGCAGGGCGGTGGTGCCCAGCATCAGCGAATTGACAGCGCCTTCCAGCACCAGGCGGCTGAACAGGTAGTCCAGGAAGATGGGCAGCTTGAGCACCTGGGCCTTGATGGCCGCGTGCAGCAGGACGGCCAGGGCGGTCAGCACCAGCGCGGCAAAGATCCAGGGGCCCCAGGGGCGGCGGTGCACCACCCGGCGCGGCCGCGCGGTGGCTGAAGAGGGGGATGGCGAAGGGGTTGCGGAGTTCACACGAAGGTTCCGGTCGGGGCAGGGAAGGGGCGGCAAGCCGCCCCGGGTGCTTACTTGCCGCGCTTGGAAGCGGGCAGGTTGACGCTGATGGCCGGCAGGGCGGCACCACCCACGCCCCATTTGTCCAGCAGCTTCCGGTAGGTGCCGTCGTCCAGCATGGACTGGGTGGCCTTCTGCACCGCGTCGCGCAGCGCGGTGCGGTTCTTGGCGAAGCCCCACGAGGTGATGTACTGCGTGAGCATGTAGTTGCCGCCGACGATGCGGTAGCGGTCCGGGAACTGCTGGCCCATGTACACCAGGGCCGGGAAATCGCCCAGGTAGCCGTCCACGCGGCGCAGGTCGAGCTGCATGCGCGCATCGGGTGCCGAGGGCAGTTGCTCCGCGCGGATGGCGGCCTTGCCGGCCTTCACGCAGCGCTCGGACGCGGCCTCCACCTGGGCCATGATGACCCGGCTGCCCAGCAGCGTGGCCACGCCCTTGCCGCAGAAGTCGTCGATGGTCTCCAGGCGCTCCTTGTTGGCCGCCAGCGCCAGGATGCTGCCGCCCGAGAACAGGTAGTTCACGAAGTCCACCTTCTGCTCGCGCTCTTCGGTGTCGCTGATGCCGCCCGAAGCCAGGTCGAAGCGGTCGGCCTCCAGGCCGGGGATCAGCGCCGAGTACTCGGCCTGCACGAACTCCAGCTTCAGGCCCAAACGCTGTGCCACCTCGGCCAGCAGGTCGCGGCTCGCGCCCGTGACCTCGCTCTTGCCCGGCTCGCGGAACTCGATGGGCGGAAAGGTCTGCTGCGAGCCCACCCGCAGCACGCCGCGAGCCTTGATCTCTGCAGGGATGGCTGCCAGCACCTCGGGCGCAAGGGGCTTGGCGGTCTGGGCCATGCCCAGCAACGGAATGGCAGTGGCCAGCAGCACCAGGCCGCAGCGCAGGGAACGCTTGATGAAATGCATGGAGAAGTCCTTTCAGGAAAGCGCAGGCAGGAGCGTGGGAAGGGGGTGGTCAGGCAGGAGGGCGGTCAGCGGCTTTCGGCGGACTTGCCGGGAATGGCCGACGGATTGGGCCGGTCGGCGCGCGGGCACGGGGCTGCCGCATCAAAGGTGGCCTGCACCGAGGCGATGTACTCGGCCGGGAACTTCCAGGCCGCAAGACCGGTGGGGATGTGTTCCCAGTAGAAGTTCGGCGGGCGCATGGCCATGCCGGGCTTGGACAGGCGGTAGGTCCAGCAGTCGTAGGCCTTGCCGTCCTCGCCGTGCACGGTCAGGAAGAAGCGCTCGAAGTCGTCGTAGTCCTCGTTGAGCTGGTGGGGCTCGTGCTCGAACACCACGCCCAGGGCGTTGTTGCCCACGGCGTCGGAGACCCCGTTGAGGTGGCACCAGCCGCGGTCGCTGCGCTCGCCGGCCGCATGGAACTGCAGCCGGTGGTTGGCCGCGTGGGCCTTGGTGATGGCCTTGGTGGTGGGCCAGTAGCGGCGGATCTCGGGGTCGTTGAGCCAGGTGCAGTAGGCAAAGTAGTAGAGCATGGGTCGCTTTCTTTCAGGAGGGGAAAAGCCTCTTGCGAGGCGGGGAGGTGAAATCGTATATTTCTTCGTATATGTTGAATGCAAGCCTTGTGCCAGCCCAGGCAGGCACACATCAGTGGTCCTGGCATCCTGTATATTTATTTGTGTACTAGAAGATATACGAAGAAATTTGGATCAATCCTGGGGTTTTCCCGGGCCTCTTGTCGGCCAGCGCCACGCACTTCTTTGGTTTGCGAATGCACCCTTTCGGCGCTTTTTGGGTGATTTTGGTGCGGCCCGCCGACCAGGGCTTGCGTCTCTTGGCAGCACCGCGAGCCCGCAAGCACGGCCTGCACCGGCGGCCAGGCTTGCCAGTCCGTCAGGCCAGTTGCAGCAAGCCCGGGCCGTCGCCGCCCTGCATCTGCTGCTCGCGCGCGGTGGCCAGCAGTTCCTTGCGGGTGTTGTCGATGTGCTCTTCGAGCAATGACACCACCTTGCCCACATCGCGCGCGCGGCAGGCGGCCACCAGCTGGTAGTGGTCGGACTGCGGCTTGTCCTTGCCCGTGGCCTTGGACATGGCCAGGTGCGTGTAGCGGTCGGTGTTCAGGCAGTACTCCTCGATCAGGCGCTTGAGGCGCATGTTGTTGGCCGGGGCCGACAGCGCCAGGTGGAACTGGCGGTTGTACTCGGCCCAGTCGCTGACCACCTCGGAGCGGCTGTAGTCATCGAGGATGCGCTCCATGGTCTCGAAGTCGCGCTCCACCATGTTGGGCACGGCCAGCCTTGCCGCGTGGCATTCAAGCGCCACGCGGATGTCCAGCAGCTCGCAGATCTGCTGCACGTTCATGCCCGCCACCATGGCACCCCGGTTCAGGTGGTGCACCACCAGGCCTTCTGATTCGAGCTGGCGCAGCGCCTCGCGCACGGGGATGCGGCTGGCGTTGAACTGCGTGGCCAGGGCGTCCTGGCGCAACTGGTGGCCCGCCGGCAGCTTGCCGCTCAGGATGTCGTGGCGCAGCGCGTCGCGGATGACCTGGTGCAAAGCGCGCGGTTTGGAGGTGCGGGATCTCATGCCGCTATTGGATCAGAACTTAGTGCCCGCTTCACAACGTGATTGTCATCCTGGATCTGTATGTATAGAATTGGATCCAATTGATGATTTGTTGGATCTTAAGCAAATCGAATTGGTTTCGAAGGCATGGTCTTTGGCTCCTCATGAAGGGGCCACAGCGGCTCCGCATGTCCCCTCCACCGGTTCGAAAGGCGCTCCTTCAGGCATCCCCCTGCACCCCGTGCATTGCGGCGCGAGCCGCCATCCCTTCAGCCACCTACCTACGGAGCTTCCATGTCCATGAAATTTCGAACCCTCCGAGCGCCCATGGCGTTCGCCTTCGGTCTGGCCCTCACCTCGCATGCCCTGGCGCAGGACACGGTGCAGATGGGCGCCGTGCTCTCGCTCACGGGCGCCAATGCCACGGTGGGTGAGGACGTGCGCCGCGCGGTCGCCCTGGCGGTCGACAAGGTGAACGCCGATGGCGGCGTGCTCGGCAAGAAGTTCAACGTGGTCGTGGAGGACTCGGGCGGCAACGCCACCACGGCCCTGAATGCGGCGCGCAAGCTGGTCAGCGTGGACAAGGTGCCGGTGGTGATCGGCGAGTACTCCTCGGGCATCACCCTGCCCATGGCGCAGTACCTGGTGAAGGAGGGCGTGGCCCACATCAACATCGCCAGCACCAGCGTGAAGATCCGCGACCTGGGCGCCAGCTCGTTCAACCTCATCGGGCTGGAGGACAAGGGCAACCAGTTCTCCTCCAAGGACGTGTGGGACCTGGGCTACCGCAACGTGGCCATGGTGGCGCCCAACAATGCCTACGGCCAGGGTGTGGTGCACGGCTTCAAGCAGGAGTTCGAGAAGCTCGGCGGCAAGGTCGTGACCGAGGTGCTCTACACCGCCGGCCAGTCCACCTACCGGCGCGAACTGCAGCAGATGTCGCGCAGCAACCCCGACGCCTACATCTACACCGCCTATGGCCAGGAGTCGGCGGTGATCAACCGCGAAGCCCTGGAGCTGGGCCTGCGCAGCAAGCCCTGGTATGCCATCCTGATCTCGATGAGCCTGTCCGACACGGCACCCGAGATCGCCAAGGGCCAGCTCGGCATGGAGGTGGGTTCGGTCTACGGCGCGGCGGGCAAGGCCTACGCCGACGCCTTTGCCGCCAAATACAAGGAGGGCATGAAGACCTCGTACACGGGCTACGCCTACGACGCGGTGCTGATGGCGGCCGCCGCGATGAACAAGGCCAAATCCACCGACACCGCCGCCGTGCAGGCCGCGCTCAAGGAACTGGGCAAGGGCGGCTATGTGGGCGTGACCGGCCCCATCGTCTTCGACGCCGAGCGCCAGCGCACCGACCCGCCTTACGCCAAGCTCAAGTACGACGGCAAGGTCGTGCCGCGCTGATCCCTCTTTTCCCTGTGCCGCGCTGCGCTTGAACCGGCGCGGCCTTCCCTGATGCCCGGCCGTGCGCATGCCCTGCGCGCGGCCGGCTCCACCGATCCGTCTCCATGCTCCAACTTCTCTTCGACACGCTGCTGCGTGCCTCGGACCTCGCGCTCGTGGCGCTGGGCCTGAGCACGGTCTACGGCCTGGTCAAGTTCCCCAACATCGCGCATGTGCAGTACGCCATGCTCGGTGCCTACGCCACCTATGCCCTGTTTGCCTGGGGCCTGCCGCTGCCGTTGGCCATTGCCATCGCCTGCGGGCTCACGGGCCTGCTCACGCTGGTGCTGCACCTCCTGGTGTTCCGCCGCCTGCTGCGCGCGGGCCCGGCCATCGCCATGATCGGCTCGCTCGCCGTGGCCATGCTGGTCGTGGCCGGGGCCCAGGGCGTGGCGGGCTCCTTCCCGCGCATGTTCAACCTGCCGATCACCGAGCCCGTGGTGCTGGGCGGCGTGCGCCTGTCGCATACGCAGATCGCCGCCATGGCCACCACCGCCGTGCTGCTGGCGCTGTTCACGCTGCTGCTGTTCTTCACGCGCACCGGGCGCGCCATGCGGGCGCTGTCGACCAACTCGGCGCTGGCGGCGGCTTCGGGCCTCAATGCCGAGGGCATCACGCGCCTGGTGAATTTTGCGAGCGGCGCCATCGCCGGCCTGGGCGGCAGCCTGCTGGCCCTGTCCACCGGCGCCCACATCAACCTGGGCCACGACCTGCTGCTGCCGGTGTTCGCAGCCGCCATCCTGGGCGGCCTGGGCAACCCGCTGGGCGCGGTGGCCGGCGCGGCGCTGATCGCGCTGACCGAGACACTGGTCACCAACCTGAACTTTGGCTGGCTGGTGGGCAAGCCGCTGGCCTTTCTGCCGATCGCTTATCTGAGCGCGGCCTCGTTCCTGATCCTGCTGCTGGCCCTGCTGTTCAAACCCTACGGCCTGTTCGACCGCGAGGTGCGCCGTGTTTGATTTCCTGATCTCCACCTTCACCATCGCTGGCATCTACGGCCTGATGGCCCTGGGCCTGAACCTGCAGGCAGGCTATGCCGGCTTGCTCAACTTCGGCCACATCGCGTTTGCCGGCATCGGCGCCTATGCCACCGGTATTGCCGTGCAGGCCGGCTGGTCGCCGCTGGCGGGCGCCGGCTGCGGCGTGCTCGTGGCCATGCTGCTGGGCTGGTGCATCGCGCGCCTGGGGCGCCAGCTCGGCTCGGACTACTGGGGCATCGCCACCCTGGCCATCGCCGAAATCCTGCGCACCGTGGCCACCAACGAGGACTGGCTGACCGGTGGCGCCAACGGCATCAGCGCCATCCCCTCGCTGTTCGACGGGCTGGGCCGGCCTTACGGTGCGCTGGCCTTCCTGGCGCTGGTGCTGGCGTTGGTGGCTGCGTGCGCGCTGCTGCTGCGGCGCCTGGCCAACGGCCGCTTCGGGCGCGCGCTGCGCCTGTCGCGCGAGGAGCCGCAACTGGCCATCTGCATGGGCTATGACCTGCTCTCGCTCAAAAGCCGGGCCCTCATGGCCGGCGCCGCCGTCACCGCGCTGGCGGGATCGCTCTACGCCCACTACATGAGCTTTGCCGGCCCCGACTACATGGTGGCGTCCGAGACCTTTCTGCTGTGGACCATGCTGATGATCGGCGGCATGGGCAACACGGCCGGCGTGCTCGCCGGGGTGGTGCTGGTGCAGGGCGCCTATGCGCTGGTGCCGTTTGCCAAGGACTACTTCCATTTCAGCTCCGACCTGGCCGGCGCGCTGCGCCTGGGCCTCATCGGCCTGATCCTGCTGGCCTGCCTGCTGTGGCGCAGCGAGGGCCTGGTGCCCGAGAAGCTGCGAAAGATGCCATGACCCCGAACGCTCCCATGAATGCATTCCTTGAAGTCCGCGGGGTGGCCAAGGCCTTCGGCGGCAACCAGGTCCTGTCGGACGTGAACCTGCAGATCGCCCAGGGCGAGATCGTCGGCCTGCTCGGACCCAACGGCTCGGGCAAGAGCACCCTGCTCAATGCCATCACCGGCTTCACGCCGGTGGACGCGGGCAGCGTGCACTTCGATGGCGCGCCCATCGAGCGGCTGGCCGCGCACCGCATCGTGCGCACCGGCATGGCGCGCACCTTCCAGCTGCCGTCCATGCCCACCCGCATGTCGGTGATGGAGGTGGCCATGGCCGCCGCCACGGCCCACCACGGTGTCTGGGACACGCTGCTCTCCACACCCGGCGCGCGCCGGGCCGAAGGCGATGCGCGCGAGCGTGCCGAACAACTGCTGCGCGAACTGCTGCTCACCCCCGTGCGCGACCTGCCGGCCTCGGCCCTGTCGGGCGGGCAGAAAAAGCTCCTGGGCATCGTCTGCGCGCTGATGGCACGGCCGCGCATGCTGCTGCTCGACGAGCCCACCGCGGGCGTGCACCCCAACCTGCGCCGCGACATCGTCACGGCGCTGCAGCGGCTCAACGCCCAGGGCATGACCCTGGTGATCGTGGAGCACGACATGCATTTCATCCGCGAGGTCTGCACGCGCTGCGTGGTGCTCGACCGTGGCGAGATCGTCGCCAGCTGCCCCCCCGACGAGCTGGCCCGCAACGAGCGCGTGCTGCAGGCCTACCTGGGCACGGCGGCAACCACCCCATCCACCGAAGCGCGCGCGGAGGCCGCATGATTGACATCGACAACGTTGTGGCCGGCTACTCGGCCGAGATCGACATCCTGCGCGGCATGAGCCTGCAGGCCCAGGCCGCGGAGATCGTGACCCTGCTGGGCCCGAACGGCTGCGGCAAGAGCACGCTGCTCAAGACCATAGCCGGCTACCTGCTGCCGCGCAGCGGCCGCATCACCCTGCGTGGCGAAGACGTCTCGCAGATCCCCGTGCACCGCAAGATCCGCCACTGCGGCCTGGGCTTCGTGCCGCAGACGGACAACGTCTTCAGCGCGCTGACCATTCGCGAGAACCTGCAGGTGGGCGGCCACTACCTGGAAAAGGCCGAGTGCGCGCGGCGCATGGACGAGCTGTGCGCGCTGTACCCGGTGCTGGCGCGCAAGCGCGATGCGCGCGCGGCCTCCATGTCGGGCGGTGAGCGGCAGATCCTGGCGCTGGCGCGCGCGCTCATGCCGCGCCCGGGCATTTTGCTGCTCGACGAGCCCTCCGCCGGCCTGTCCCCCAAGGTGCTGCACGAGGTGTTCGACGCCATCGTCCACGTGCGCAACCAGGAGCGCGTGACCATCCTCATGGTGGAGCAGAACGCCATGGAGGCGCTGCGCATCTCCGACCGCGCCTACGTGCTCTCGATGGGCGCGGTGGCGCTCACCGGCGAGGCCGGCGCGCTCATGCGCGACGAGAAGGTGCGCGAGCTCTACCTGGGCGGCCGCGCGCACTGAGCCCCCACCACCGTCCATCCCTCTTGCCTGCCGGGAGCTTCCATGCTGCTTGCCCGTTTTCCCATCAAGGTCCAGTTGCTGGCGGTCGTCGGCGTGCTGGGTCTGCTGCTGGTTGCGCTCGGCGCGTTCGGGCTGCACGCCCTGCAGCGCAGCAATGCCACGCTGCAGGCGTTGGTGTCCGACCGTCTGGCACCGCTGCAGCAACTCTCGCTGGTGACGCATGCGCTGGACATGGGGCGCTATGGCGTGGTTTCGGCGATTGCCGACCCGAGCGACATCGACCGCGACCTGGCCGCGCTGGATCTGTTGCAAGGCCAAGGCCGCAACGCGTGGCAGGCCTACGAAGGGGGGCGCCTGAGCGAGCAGGAGCGCGCGCTGGCCACCCGCTTCGCACAGGAGTACGCGCGCTTCACGGCCGAAGGCGTGCGGCCTGCGGTGGAGGCGCTGCGCGCCGTGAACCTGCCCGGGGCCACGGAACTGTACGGCCAGACACTGATGCCGCTGTACCAGCCGGCCCGAGCCACGCTCGATGCATTGATGCGCGAGCAGCAGGTCGCGGGTGAGGCGCTGTACGCCGGATCCCAGCAGGCCTATGCCCATAGCCGCGCGCTCACGGCGGTGGTGATCGGCGGCGGGCTGCTGCTGGCAATGGTGCTGGGCTTCGTGTCGGCGCGCGCCATTGCCAGGCCGCTGACACGCGCCGTGCGCATCGCAGAAGGCGTGGCCGGTGGCGACCTGACCCAGCGCATCGAGGTGCAGAGCGCGGGCGAGACCGGCCAGTTGCTGGCGGCGCTGCGCAGCATGAATGCCAGCCTGCAGCACATCGTGCGTGACGTGCGCGAGGGCACGGACGACATCGCCGAGGCTGCCACCCGCATCGCCCAGGGCAACGCCGACCTGGCCGGACACACGGCCACCCAGGCTGCGGCGCTGGAGCAGACCACCCAGGCCCTGCACGAGATCGCCCTGCAGGTGCAGCGCAATGCAGCGCACGCGCAGCAGGCGCGCACGCAGGCCCAGTCCGCCAGTGGCGTGGCGCAGGCCTGCGGCGCGGTGGTGACCCAGGTCGTGCAGACCATGGGCTCCATCCACGGCGCTTCGCGCCGCATGGCCGAGATCATCGGCGTGATCGACACCATCGCCCTCCAGACCAACCTGCTGGCGCTCAACGCGGCCGTCGAGGCGGCGCGTGCCGGGGAGCAGGGCCGGGGCTTCGGCGTGGTGGCGGCCGAGGTGCGTGCCTTGGCACGCCGCAGTGCCGACGCGGCGCGCGAGATCAAAGCCCTGATCGACGACTCCGCCGCCCGGGTGGAAGGCGGTAGCCGCCTGGTGGCCCAGGCCGGCGACACCATGCACCAGGTGGTGGCGCGGGTGGGCGAGGTGCTGGGCAGCGTGGATGCCATCGCCCAGGCCAGCCGCGCGCAAAGCGAGGGCGTGGCCCAGGTGCATGCCGCCGTGGCGCAGATGGAAGGCGGTACGCGCGACAACGCCCTGCTGGTGGACCAGGCCAGCGCCGCCGCAGCAGCACTGCGCCACCAGACCCAGGCACTGCTGCACACCGTGCGCCGCTTCATCATCGACGAGCTGCCGGCACCGGCGCTGCCATCGCCCGGCGGGCATCAGGGGGTGCAGCCATGAACGCCTTCGCCATGGCCCGCAGGCTCATGTTCTGCGCGGCAGGCCTGCTTGCGCCGGTGCTGCATGCGCAGACGGCTCTGGCGCCCATCCAGTTGGCAACCACCGCACCGTTCAGCGGGGCCTTCGCCGAATACGGGCAGGAATACCGCAAGGGTGCGGACGCCTGCCTGGCCACGATCAACGCTGCCGGAGGCGTGCGCGGGCGCCCCGTCGCCATCAGCTACCTGGACGATGGCTACGAGCCGGCGCGTGCTGTGGCAAACGCCCGCACGCTGGCCGGCAAGGGTATCTCTGCCTTCGTGAACCTGGTCGGCACCGGCTCGCTGCAGGCGCTGCAGCCCGTGCTGGCGGAGCTGAAGGTGCCGGTGGTGGGCGTTTCCAGCGGCGCCGACCTGCTGCGCCAGGAGTCGCTGCCCGGCAGCCGCTGGGTGTTCCACACCAAGGCCGGCAACGGGGACGAGTTCGAGGGCTTTGCGCGCATCCTGCCCACCATCGGCATGGACCGGGTGGCCCTGGTCTACCAGGACAACCCTTTCGGCCGCGCCGGGCTGGACAGTGCGCGCAAGGCCTTCGCGGGCCGGCCACCCGCCGAGATACGGCTCGGTGACCTACCCGCCACGGTGGCAGAGGTGCAGCGCGCCCAGCCGCATGCCGTGGTGCTGATCGCCGCCGGCCAGGCCGCGCCGGCCTTCATTGCGGCCTACCAGGGCGCGGCCGGGCCGGGCGCGCGCGTGGCGGTGCTCAATGTCGTCGGCGGCCGTGTGCTCACCGACCAGCTGCAGGACAAGGTGGCCGGCATCATGACCTCCATGCTCTACCCCAGCCCCTGGAACGGCGCGCGCCGCGTGGTGCGCGACTACCAGGCCAGCCTGGCGCGCGCGGGCGGTGCCAGCCCCTCGCTGCTGAGCCTGGAGGGCTGCATCAACCTGCGCTTCGCCGTGGAGGCGCTGCGCGCGGCCGGCGACGACCTGTCGGCCGCCGGCGTGCGCAAGGCCCTGGAGCGCGGCCTGAGTCTGGACCTGGGCGACTTCACGCTGGCCCTGCCACCCGGCAAACAGGTGGCATCGCGCTACACCTCCCTGGGCATCTACCGCGGCAATGGCCGGGTGATGGAGTGATGCCCCGTCTTCCACAACCACAACAACAAGCTCTGCTTTCTTTCCATGTCACTCCCCACGTCCGTTCTTTCCCTTCCCGCCATCGCCTTCATGGGCGGCGGCAACATGGCCAGCGCCATCATCGGCGGCCTGGTGCGCCAGGGCCTCCCGGCCAACCAGATCGAGGTCGTCGAACCCTGGGACCAGGCCCGCGAGGCCTTGCACCAGAACTACGGCATCGAGGCCCAGCCGGAAGCCGGCGCTGCCCTGCAGCGCGCGCGCATCGTGGTCTGGGCTGTCAAGCCCCAGACCTTCAAGGACGCCGCCGCCCAGGCGCGCGCCCACACCCAGGATGCGCTGCACCTGAGCGTGGCCGCCGGCATCCGTTCGGACAGCATCGCCCGGTGGCTCGCCAGCGAGCGCATCGTGCGCACCATGCCCAACACCCCTGCCCTGGTGGGCAAGGGCATGAGCGCGCTGTATGCCCGCCCCGGCGTCTCGCAGGACGAGCGCCAGAGCGTGGAAGCCATCATGGCCACCACGGGCGAGTACTTGTGGGTGGACAGCGAAAAGCAGCTCGATGCGGTGACGGCGCTGTCGGGCTCGGGCCCGGCCTACGTGTTTTACTTCCTGGAAGCCATGGCGCGCGCCGGCACGGCCATGGGCCTGTCAGCCGAGCAGGCCCACCAACTGGCCGTGGGCACCTTCGTGGGCGCTTCGGAGCTGGCGCGCTGCTCGGATGAACCGCCGGCCGTGCTGCGTGAGCGCGTCACGTCCAAGGGCGGCACGACCTACGCCGCGCTGCAGTCCCTGGCCAGGGACGGGGTGGCCGATGCCTTCGAGCGCGCCATGCGGGCTTCGGAGCAGCGGGCGCATGAGCTGGGGGAGGAGGGTGGGGGGACCAAGTCAGCTGCGGGATGAGTCCTTAAGCCTTTGCAGTTCCTCCGTTGCCATTTCGCGATGCCAGAACGATGATTCGAGCGCCAGAAACTCCTCCAGGGTCGAGATCGCACGAGCGCAGTCTCCTGCGAGTTCCAGCTCGGCAGCCTTGGTCATGGACTCCACCAGCAGACGATCGGCTGCCGAGCATTCGCAGGGCTCGTCGGCGTTGTCGGGGTTGAAGTCAGGTATCAGTTGATGAACCTGATGGCGAAGGTCCGACATTTCTGCCAGGGCTTTTTTGAGATCCGCGATGGTCTCCTGGGTCATCCCATGCGTTCCATCACGGATCTCGGCCTCTGTCTGCCTTTGCAGTGCGCTTGAAATCAGCCACAGGCGTCGGATGGATTCGGATGTGGTCATGGGGTGGAGCAACTGAAGAAGATGGTTCGTGCACCGAATGCTCAAATCGAGCCAGGCGCCAAGCCTACCCTGGGCGCTTTGGCGCGTCACCCCAAGAAACGCGGGTCATGGTGGTCTAATGCCGCAAGCACATTGATCATCAGCATGTCCCGCCGCATCCGACCAAAACGCCGTTCTGTACCAGATTGGGGTCCAGGGTGGGTGCTTTACGCGCGGTGGGAGTTTCTTCCGTTGAAGCAACTGGCGATGTATCTACGGAGGATCGTCATCGCGGAGCGCCGATGCAAGACGGGTGAGTTTCCGAAGCATCTTCTGTCGCGATTTCGCCGTCGTCGTCTGGCAGTCGCTCGCCAGCTTGTTTTGTTGGGTGGCACGGTCAACCCCCGCATGTTTACCGACCCGCACCGGCGCGGTTGGCGAGCTGGACAGCCGTTCTGGATAGCCAATATGCCTTTGCGTCAATGCCGCCCGGGGGTGTTTTTTCTGGTACCGATCATCAAAGATATGCAGTAGGCACCGTAGGCCCGCACGCGCAACAGGGACCGCGTTCCTGCCTCTCAGTGCATCAGCCCATCCAGCAACTTCGCCACATGCACCGCCTCCCGTTGCGCCCCGTCCGCAATCTGGTGCCGGCAGCTCGTCCCATCCGCCACCACGATGGCATCGGGGTTCTTGCGCACCGCGGGCAGCAGTGCCGCCTCGGCCATCTGCATCGACACCGCGTAGTGCGATGCCTCGTAGCCAAAGCTGCCGGCCATGCCGCAGCACGAGCTTTCGATGAGCTCGGGCTTGGCTTCGGGGATCAGGCGCAGCACCTCCAGGATGGGGGGCACGGCGCCAAAGGCCTTCTGGTGGCAGTGGCCGTGCAGCAGGATGGGTTGGCCCGCCGGTTTGAGCTGTGGGGCAAAGCGCCCGGCCTTGGCCTCGCGGGCCAGGAATTCCTCGAACAGCAGGGCCTGCTGTGACACCACCACGGCCTTGTCGCCCAGGCCCATCACCAGGGCCTCGTCGCGCAGGGTGAGCAGGCACGAGGGCTCCAGCCCCACGATGGCCACGCCGGCCTGGGCCAGGGGGAGCAGGGCGTCGATGAGTGCACCCGCTTTGGCCTTGGCTTCGTTGACCATGCCGGTGGCGAGATACGTGCGGCCGCAGCAGTGGTGGCCGCCGGCCTTTTCCACGGTGTGCAGCACATAGCCGGCAGCATGCAGCACGCGCGCGGCGGCCATCGCGTTCTCGGCCTCGAAGGTGCCGTTGAAGGTGTCGACGAACAGCACGGCGGCCTTGCGGCCGGCCTGGGCGGCGGCGATGGTGTCTGCCTTGCTGGAAAACAACGCGGTGTCCTTGCTGCGCCAGAAGGTGTCGCTGCGCCATTGCGGCAATGATCGCTGGGCCGAGAAGCCCAGCAGCTTCTCGCCCAGCCAGGCGGCGCCGGGCACGCTGTTGCGCAGGTTCAGCAGCCAGGGCAGGCGGCTGGCGATGTGTGCGTAGTCGGGCAGGCGGGCGACCAGCTTGTCCTTGAGCGTGTGGCCGTGCCTGCGCTTGTAGTGGGCCAGGAACTCGACCTTCATCTTCGCCATGTCCACGCCCGTGGGACAGTCGCGCTTGCAGCCCTTGCAGCCCACGCACAGGTCCATGGTGTCGTGCATGGCCTCGCTGGTGAAGGCGTCCGGGCCCAGTTGGCCCGACACGGCCAGGCGCAGGGTGTTGGCGCGGCCGCGGGTCAGGTGCTGCTCGTCGCGCGTCACGCGGTAGCTGGGGCACATGGTGCCGGCGTCGAACTTGCGGCAGTGGCCGTTGTTGTTGCACATCTCCACGGCCTTGGCAAAGCCGCCGGTCACGTCGCCGCCGGTGCCGGGGGCGGTGGTCACCTCGGTCACGGGGTCGGCCTGCACGTTCCAGGCCGACCAGTCGAGCACGGGGGTGAGCGGGATGCGCTTGTAGGGTTTGGGCGCCGTGGGCGGGGCAAAGCGGAACAGGGCGCCGTCGTCCATCTTGGGCGGGTCGATGATCTTGCCCGGGTTGAACAGGCCGATCGGGTCCAGGTGGTGCTTGATGGCGCGAAACGCCTCGTTGATCACGGGGCCGAACTGCCACTCGATCCACTCGCCGCGGCACAGGCCATCGCCATGCTCGCCGCTGAAGGCCCCCTTGTACTTGCGCACCAGGGCGCTGGCTTCCTCGGCAATGGCGCGCATCTTGGCGGCACCATCGGTGCGCATGTCGAGGATGGGGCGCACATGCAGCGTGCCCACCGAGGCATGGGCGTACCAGGTGCCGCGGCTGCCGTATTTGGCGAACACCTCGGTCAGGCCGTCGGTGTATTCGGCCAGGTGCTCCAGCGGCACGGCGCAGTCCTCGATGAAGCTCACGGGCTTGCCGTCGCCCTTGAGGCTCATCATGATGTTCAGGCCGGCCTTGCGCACTTCCCACAGGTTCTTCTGCGGGGCTTCATCAGGCATCTCCACCACGCTGCCGGGCATGCCCAGGTCGCCCATCAGCTCCACCAGCTGGCGCAGCTGCGGCAGCAGGGCGGCCTTGTCGGTGCCCGAAAATTCGACCAGCAAAATGGCCTCGGGCTTGCCGATCAGCGCCGTCTCCACCGTGGGGCGGAAGGCCGGGTTGGCCAGGGCCAGCTCGATCATGGTGCGGTCCACCAGTTCCACCGCCGTGGGGCCCAGCTTGACGATGTGCTGCGCCGAGTCCATGGCCTTGTGGAAGCTCGGGAAGTTGACGATGCCCAGCACCTTGGCGCGCGGCAGCTCGCTGAGCTTCAGGGTCAGGCTGCGTGTATAGGCCAGCGTGCCCTCGGCGCCGATGAGCAGGTGCGCCAGGTTCACGCTGCCGTCGGCGGTGTAGGGCTTTTCGCTCTGGTTGTCGAAGATGTCGAGGTTGTAGCCCGCCACGCGGCGCATCACCTTGGGCCAGCGCTCGGCGATCTCGCCGCGGTGCTGTTGGGCCAGGGCGTGCACATGCTGCGCAATGGCGCTGGCGCGTGGGCCCAGGGTGGCCAGCGGGCCGAAGTCGACCAGCTCGCCATCGCTCAGCCAGGCGCTGGCGCCCAGCACGTTGTGCACCATGTTGCCGTACGCGATGGAGCGCGATCCGCAGGAGTTGTTGCCCGCCATGCCGCCCAGCGTGGCCTGGGCGCTGGTGGACACATCCACCGGGTACCACAGGCCGTGGGGCTTGAGCTGGGCATTGAGGTGGTCGAGCACGATGCCCGGCTCCACGGTTGCCGTGCGGGCCTCGGCATCGAAGGTCAGCAGCTTGCGGAAATGCTTGCTGTTGTCGATCACCAGGGCCGCGCCCGTGGTCTGGCCGCACTGGCTGGTGCCGCCGCCACGCGCCAGCACGGGCACCTTGAGGTCGCGCGCGATGTCGATGGCGGTGGCGATGTCGCGCTCGGTGCGCGGCACCAGCACGCCGGCCGGCATGATCTGGTAGATGGAGGCATCGGTCGCGTAGCGCCCACGCGAACCGGCATCGAACAGCACCTCGCCCTCGGTCTCGGCCGCCAGGCGCCGCGCCAGCGCCTCGCAGGTCTCGTTGGGGGGCAGGGTGGTGCCGGCTGGCTGCAGGCTGCTGGCGGGTTCGATGCGCATGGGCGTGTTCCTAGGTGGAGGCTTGTCTCTGGGGATAAATTTCGCCGGCACGCAGCAGCTCCAGCACCGTGTCGCGCTTGCGCTGCACGTGGGCCACGAGCACGCGGCGCATGGCCTCGGCGTCGTGCGCGGCCAGGGCCTCGATCATCTGTTCGTGCTCGGCCACGGCCAGCTTCCACTTGGCCTCGTTCTGGTTGGTGCGAAAGCGCAGCGACTGCACGCGGGCGTTGATGGAGCGGTAGGTCGCGGTGAGCACCGGGTTGCGCGCCGCCTCGTTGATGGCGGTGTGGATGCTGGCGTTGATGCGGTAGTAGCCCGAGAGGTCGCGCCGCGCGAAGCAGGCCATCATTTCGTAGTGCAGGGCGCGCAGCTCGGCCAGCTCGGCTTCGGTGATGCGCCGGGCCGCCAGCTCGCCCGACATGCCCTCCAGCGTGGCCAGCACCTCGAAGGTGTTCACCACGTCGGCCTCGGTCAGCTTCACGGCCACGGCACCGCGGTTGGGCAGCAGGTCCACCAGGCCTTCGGCGCCCAGCAGCTTGATGGCCTCGCGCAGCGGCGTGCGCGACACGCGCAGCTGCTCGCTCAGCTCCCGTTCATTGAGCTTGGCTCCCGGCGCGATCTGCCCTTCCACCAGCATGGTGCGCAGGCGCGCGGCGACCTGGTCGTGCAGCGCGAGGCGGGAGATTTCGATGATTTCAGCCATGGGTTTCTTTCTATTTTGAATTTTGCATGCAAAAAATTGGCGGATCAATCGCTATGTTTAAGGGTATTCCTGCATGCAATTGTGTTTTTTGCATGCAAAACTGAAGAAAGAAAGGACGCTCCATGCTTCAACTCGACTTTCACCCTACTGGCCGCCACTTCCTGCAGATCCCGGGCCCGAGCCCGGTGCCAGACCGCATTTTGCGGGCGATGAGCCTGCCCACCATCGACCACCGGGGCCCCGAGTTCGGGGGCCTGGGGCTCAAGGTGCTCTCGGGCATCCAGAAGATCTTCCAGACCCGGCATCCGGTGGCGATCTACCCCGCATCGGGCACGGGCGCCTGGGAGGCGGCCCTGTCCAACACCCTCTCCCCGGGCGACCATGTGCTCATGTTCGAAACCGGGCACTTCGCCTCGCTGTGGCAGAAGATGGCCACGCGCCTGGGCATCTCCACCGAGTTCCTCGCCTGGGAGGGCAAGGACGAGCACCTGCCCCTGGCTGGCGGCTGGCGCCGTGGCGTGCAGGCCGACCTGATCGAGGCCCGGCTGCGCAAGGACACCGAGCGCAAGATCAAGGCCGTGTGCGTGGTGCACAACGAGACCTCCACCGGCGTCACCTCCGACATCGCCTCCGTGCGCAAGGCCATCGACGCGGCGGGCCACCCGGCGCTGCTGATGGTGGACAGCATCTCGGGCCTGGCCAGCGCCGACTACCGCCACGACGAGTGGGGTGTGGACGTGACCATCAGCGGGTCGCAGAAGGGCCTGATGCTGCCGCCGGGCATCAGCTTCAACGCCCTGTCCCCGCGCGCGCTCCAAGCCTCCAAGACTGCCACGCTGCCGCGCGCCTTCTGGGCCTGGGACGAGATCGTGGAGATGAACAAGGACGGTTACTGGCCCTACACGCCCAACACCAACCTGCTGTACGGCCTGTCCGAAGCCATCGACATGCTGCTGGCCGAGGGGCTCGACAACGTCTTCGCACGCCACCAGCGCTGGGGCGCGGGCGTGCGTGCCGCCGTCAACGCCTGGGGCCTGCCCATCCAGTGCGCCGACCCGGCCGTGTACTCGCCCGTGCTCACCGGCGTGATCACGCCCGAGGGCGTGGATGCCGATGCCTTGCGCCGGCTGATCCACCAGCGCTTCGACCTGTCGCTGGGAACGGGCCTGGGCAAGCTCAAGGGCCGCATGTTCCGCATGGGCCACCTGGGCGACAGCAACGACCTCACGCTGATCGCCATGGTGGCGGGTGTGGAGATGGGCATGAAGCTCTCGGGCATCGCCCTGGCCGGCAGCGGCGTGCAGGCCAGCATGGATTACTTCGCCAGCCACGCGGCGCCTGCCGCCCTCAAGAAGGCTGCCTGAGCCCCTGACCTTGTTGTTCTGATGGATTGAACGGCCGGCGTCTGTGGGAGGCGCCGGCCCGCTTGCATGTGTTTCTTTTTGCCACTGGCCGTGCACGCATGCGGCCAGGGCTTTCTGTGCTGAGTTCATTCAACCCGGCCTGCACAAAAAAGGGCCAACGAAGGAGACAAGCGATGACGATGAAGAGACGTTCCCTGATCCAGTCCGCGGGCGCGGCGGTGGCCACGCTCGGCGCCCCGCGCCTGTTCGCGCAGGAGTGGCCCAGCGGCCCGGTGCGCATCATCGTGGGCTTTCCGCCCGGGGGCGGCACCGACGCGCTGGCACGCGTGGTGGCCACCAAGCTCGCGACCATGTGGAAGCAGTCGGTCATCGTGGAGAACAAGGCCGGTGTCTCCGGCGTGCTGGCGGCCGAGTACGTGGCGCAGCAGCCCAGCGATGGCAGCACCCTGCTCATGGCGCACATCAACAGCCATGCGCTGGCGCCCAGCCTGCAGCCCAAGCTGCGCTACGACGTGCAGCGCGACTTCGTGCCCATCGTGATGGTGGGCGTCACGCCCAACCTGCTGGTCGCAGGGCCGGGGCAGAAGGCACTCACCGCCAAGGAGATCGTGGCCCTGTGCAAGGCCGAGCCGGGCAAGGTGAGCTTCGGCTCGGCCGGCCCGGGATCGGCCCAGCACCTGGCGCTGGAGATGTTCAAGCTGCAGGCGGGTGTGGATGCGCTGCACGTGCCCTACAAGGGCAGTGCACCCGCGCTGGCCGACCTCATGGGCAACCAGATCCAGTACTGCTTCGAGACCATGACAGCCGCCACGCCCCACGTCAAGGCCGGCAAGATCGCCGCCGTGGCGCAGACGCGCACCAAGCGCGCCAAGGGCCACCCCGGTGTGCCCACCATGCAGGAGCAGGGCTTTCCGGGCTTCGAGGCCACCACCTGGTACGGGCTGGCCGGGCCGGGCAAGCTACCATCGGGCGTGGCCGACAGGATCAACCGCGATGTGAACACGGTGCTGGCCATGCCCGACGTGCAGGAGCGCCTGGACACCTACGGTGCCGAAGACGGCGGTGGCACGCGCGACAAGTTCAAGGACTTCATTGCCACCGAAATCGCCAAGTGGGGCAAGGTGGTGAAGGACGGCAACGTGAAAGTAGAGAGTTGAACAACGATGGCTGAACAGGACCCGACGACCGCATTGACCCACGCCCTGGTCGCCGCATGGCAGGCCGGCCGCACCATCAGCGCCCTGCCCTGGGGCAGGGCGCTGGCCGATGCGGCGGCGGCCTATACCGTGCAGGAGGCGGTGGGCCACGCCATGGGCTGGTTCCCGCCCGGCCCGGCGCGGCACTGGAAGTCGGGCGGCCCGAACCGCCAGGCCGTGCTCACGCATGCGCCGCTGCCGCCCGCAGGTGTGCGCAGCAGCCCGGCTGACTATGGCGACATGCGGTTCCACAGCATCGGCATCGAGTCGGAGATCGCATTGCGCCTGGGCCAGCCGGTGTCGCCCGCGCAGGCGGAGGCGCTGACGCCCGAGACGGCCGGCATGTTCGTCGATGCGATGGCGGTGTCCATCGAGATCGTGGACTCGCGCTGGCAGGAGGGCGGCGAAGCACCGGCCCTGCTGCGCCTGGCGGACCTGCAGTCGCACGGTGCTTTGGCGCTGGGCGAATGGGTGCCGTACGCGGCGCGCGACTGGGCGGCGCAGCGCTGCACCACGCGCATCGGCAGCCGTGAGCCCGTGGTGCGCATGGGCACGCATCCGCTGGGGGACCCGGCCTGGCTGCTGCCCACCTGGCTGCGGCATGCCACGCGCAATGGTGCGACGGTGGCCGCAGGAACCGTGGTCACCACGGGATCGTGGGTGGGTTTGCTGCCCGCCGCCAAGGGCGAGGCGGTGGACGTGGAATTCGACGGCGTGGGCCGCGCCTCGCTCGTTCTTTAGAACGAGGAGCCGGGCTGCGACAGGAACTCGGTTTCCTCGGCGGTGGACTCGCGCCCCAGCACCTGGTTGCGGTGCGGGTAGCGGCCAAAGCGCACGATGATGTCGCGGTGTCTGATCTCGAAGGCCAGGTTGTTCTCCAGCCCCGGTTGGTCGAACAGCTCCATGCCTGGGTGTGGATGGCCAGCGACTCACTGTGCATGTAGGGCATGTAGGCAAACGCGCGCTGGGCCATGGGCAATGCCTTGTGCTGGCCGCTGGCCACGAGTTCCTGCGCCAGGGTCAGGGCCTGCGGATCCTGCGCGAAGGCGCCGGGCGTGTCGCGGTACACATTGCGCGAGAACTGGTCGAGCACGATGATCTCGGCCAGCCGCCCTTCGGGCGTGGCGCGCCAGGGCGCCAGCTCGCACTGTTTCGCGGCCTGCAGCGTGGCGCCGAAGCGGGTGGCAATGGTCTGGTCGAGCCCCTCGTCCTTCACGAATTGCTGCTGGGGCGTGAGTTCCTGGAACCAGAACCGGAGGATGTCTTCTTCGCTGTGCATGGGCAATGGACCTGCGGATAGGGGGCCGCCATCATAGGTGCTGGACTGCGGTTCGGTCAGCCGAACTGGTAGGAGGCCATGGCCACCTCCATGACATGGTCGACAAAGACCCGGTGGCCCACGTCGGCACCCGCGGCGCCGGCCACCACCATCAGCGGGATCAGATGGTCCTCCTGCGGGTGGGCCAGGCGGGCACCGGGCGCGTCCTGCCAGTGCACCAGCATGTCGTTGCGCTGCTGCGCGCTGGGTGCGGTGATGGCGGTGTTCAGGAAGGCTTCGAAGGCCTCGGCCACCGGCGCGGACTGCGGCCGGCCGAAGCCGCGCATGTTGTGGTAGGTCAGGCCGCTGCCCATGATGAGGACGCCCTTGTCGCGCAAGGGTGCGATGGCCTGGCCGAGGCGGATGTGCTCTGCCGGGTCGTAGCTGGACTTCATCGACAGCATGACCACTGGCACATCGGCCTCGGGGTACATCAGGCTCAGGGGCACGAAGGTGCCGTGGTCGAAGCCGCGGTGGGCGTCTTCCCTGCAGCGGATGCCGGCGACCGTCAGCAACTCGCCGACGCGAGCTGCGAGCGCCTTCGATCCGGGGGCCTTGTATTGGATGCGGTAGGTGTGCTCGGGAAAGCCGGAGTAGTCGTACTCCATGGGCGGGTGCTCGGCGGTGGAGACGGTGAACTCCTGCGCCTCCCAGTGGCCGGTGATGACCAGCACGGCCTTGGGCTTGTCGGGCAGCAGGCCGGGCATGCGGGCGAATTCGCGCGCCGTCTTGGCAAACTGCTGCTTCATGCCGTCGACCCACGGCCAGGGGCCGCCGCCGTGCGAGATGAAGAAGGTGGGAAAGGTGGGGGTGGTCATGCGGCTCCTTGGCCCGGGAAGAAGTTAGGTTCCCGGTGCGATGGATCGAATATAGGGTCCATCAGAAGGCGCACAAGCTGGCAGGGCCGGGACACACTGTCCGGCAGGCAGGACAATCGAAGCTCGCTCCACACCTTGCGGTCAGGGCTGGAGCGGAGGGCCGGTTGGGTCAGTGCTTTGTCAGGCGGATCTTGCCGTCGCGCACGTACTGGTTGTACTGGTCTTTCGGGATGGCTGCAGAGCCCACGATGTCATCTTCCACCGACCAGCTGAGCGTGGTGCTGTCGGGCGAGGTGATCAATTCCACCGGGCCTTCGGGGATGACGATGGGCGCGCCATCTCCAGGGGTGTAGGTCACATGGCCGTGGATGGTGGCGTGCTGTGTGTGTGCTGCTTGTGTCATGGCAAATCCTCGTGCGGCATGGCCGCTATTGGTATCTGCCCATTACAGCGCTGCGCGCGACCGCGCATTGTGGGACCACGCGCCGTGCCGGTGCGGGGCAGGGGCTCAAGGCGGCAGTACCGCCTGCTGCGTATGG
This sequence comes from Acidovorax sp. GW458-11-26-14-TSB4, assembly GCF_059423865.1. Taxonomy (NCBI): domain Bacteria; kingdom Pseudomonadati; phylum Pseudomonadota; class Betaproteobacteria; order Burkholderiales; family Comamonadaceae; genus Acidovorax; species Acidovorax sp. GW458-11-26-14-TSB4. Next base: position 1,928 of record NZ_JBWKYR010000035.1, on the reverse strand, counting down.
CGCTCGGTGCGCACCAGGTACAGCCCGCTGCCGATGATGATGGCCCCGCCGATCAGGGTGTAGGCGCCCGGCACGGCCTGCCACAGCACCCAGTCCAGGCCCATGCCCCAGGCCAGGGCGGTGTACTCGAACGGCGCGACGACCGAGGCCTGGCCATGGCGGAAGGCCTCGGTGATCGCCAGTTGGCCCAAAAAGCCCGAGACCCCCATGGCAGCCACCAGCGGCCAGTGCGATGCGTCCAGCACCTTCCACTGCGGCAGGGCCAGGGCCGTGGCGCCCAGGGCCAGCATGGCGGTGGTCCAGAACACCAGGCTGGCGCTCGAGTCGGTGCGCGTGAGCAGTCGCCCGGCAATGGCCGAGACGGCATAGCCCGTGGCTGCGCCCAGCACGGCCAGCGCGCCCACGGAGAGCATGGCCTCCTGGCTCGGGCGCAGTGCCACCACCACGCCCACCAGGCCCAGCACGATGGCCACCCAGTGCGCGCCGCGCACCTTCTCGCCCAGCACCACCGTGGACAGGGCGGTGATGAGCAGCGGGGCGATGAAGAACAGCGTGTAGGCCTCGGCCAGGCCCAGTTCGCGCAGCGCAAAGGCGAACAGCGCCAGCATGGTGATGTTGATCGCGCCGCGCAGCAGGTGCAGCGGCCAGCGCACCTTGAGCAGGCCGCGCACCTCGCCGCGCCACAGCACGTACAGCGTCACCAGGGGCAATGCGGCCAGCCCGCGCATGGAGGCGACCTGCATGGCCGGGTAGCTGCCCGACAGGGTCTTGAGCAGTGCGTCCATCACCGAAAAGCAGCCCACCGCCAGGCACATGGCGATGATGCCGCGCAGGTTGGCCGAGAGGGGCGCTGTGGTGGAGGTGGACTGGCTGGATGGGGTGGCTTGGGTGCTGGGCTCAGCCACCGGCGGCTCCAGGCGGTGCAATGGCTGCAAGGGCAGCTGGGGTGGGGTAGGGCATCATGGCGGCAATCAACACATCGTGGGCAACGGGATCGGTGCCCGACGCGGTGCGCAGGGCTCTGTAAAAAGTGTAGCCCAGGCCTGCTGCCAGCGGGCTGCCAGCATTCCCATGCCGCGAGACGCCTGCCCTGCCGGCTGATCAATCGGCCTTCGTGGTTTCCTTTTCGTTGCCACCGCGCTGCGAACGGCCCTGCGTCGCGTCGTGCAGCATCGGGATGGCCCAGAGCACAGCCAGGGCCAGCAGGGTGCTCAGCACCGCCGTGACCTCGCGCCCCAGGCCGGCGGCCACGCCGATGGCCGCCGTGAGCCAGATGCCGGCGGCGGTGGTCAGGCCCCGCACCTGGGACTCCCCATCGGCATCGCCCTTGAGGATGGTGCCGGCGCCGAGAAAGCCGACACCCGCGACGATGCCCTGGATCACGCGGCTGTTGTCCGCCGGGCCGATGCCGACCTGCTGCGCCACCAGCACGAACAGCGCGGCGCCCATGGCCACCAGCATGTGGGTGCGCACGCCGGCGGCCTTGCCCGCGTGCTCGCGCTCCCAGCCGAGCAGGCCGCCCAGGACGCCGGCGACCGTGAGGCGCACGACGATGCGGGTGGCTTCGCCGGCGTCGGGGACGTCGGAGAATTCGGAGGCGATGGTGGTGGCGATTTGTTGCCACCAGGCTTGGGATGCGTCAGCCATGGCGGCGGCCTGGTGGGTGAGGGTTGTGGTGGTGTGTTGTGGTTATGGGCGCGCGCATGGCATCTCCGGGTGCCGTGCCCACTGCGGGCACTGGCGACAATGTGCTTGCTTGTTGCTTGGGGCGCTAGCAGCGGAATTCGAGTTTTTGGGTAGGACGCGGCCGACGCTCGGTTGTGCGTTCATGGTTGCTGCGTGCTTTGGTTGAGGGCGGAGGCCGGGATGTGCGCCCGGCGGCGCACCCACCTTCTTTTGCGTCGCCAAAAGAAGGTGGGCCAAGAAAA
>NZ_JBWKYR010000034.1:0-37855 GCF_059423865.1 Acidovorax sp. GW458-11-26-14-TSB4 | reverse complement strand
CCGGGAGAAGGCGCTAGTATCTGGGTTTCCATCCAGTGATTTTGGCATCACTGGAGCTAAGTGGATACCCCTTATTTTTATACAGCCATCTTAGCCGATTGAAGTAGGCCTGTGTGATTTCAGAAGTGTTTCTGTCAGGCATTGAAAAATGGGCTTTGAGCTTGCTCTCGTCTCAGCCCCTGCTTGTCGCGGCTACTATTCACAAAGCGCCGTTCAAGAGCTTTCGCCCCCTTATCCCCCTCCCCCAATTTTTCACCATGAAATACGCTGCCACCTTGGTCCTGCTGCTGGCTTCGCAATCCAGCGCCTGGGCTCAGTCAGATCCACTGCAATCATTCAAAGACTTGGTCAAGCGCTGTCAGGACGCTTACTTGACGACGCCTTCCAGCGCTCCGACCACATCGGACGTTCAATACCTGGACGACATGAAGGTCTGGGTGAAGCGCCTGCGCACGGAGCCAAAACTGTCCTACGACGTCCGCAAGACGGACTCCCTGGCCTCACCGTTTGTGGCCGAGTTGGTCATCGAGCAGTTCATAGCCACAGAATCGGCAGACAGCGAGGCAGCAGTACGGGAAAAGACCGTGTCCCCCGAACTGTCCCGCGCCATCCTGACCACCCGAAAGATCAACTTTTCCCTCCAGGACGGTCGATGGATTGCCAAATCGGGCCATATGTCGATGAGTTCCCGAAAACCCAATGAGGCCATGGCGCCGTCCTTTAGCGATACCCTGACAGAGACAAGCATCAAGGCGTTCAAACAGCCGCTCGCTACGTGCGCAGGCCAAAACCCATAGCGTCGCCTGATGCCTGGCCCGCACTGGGCGGGCCGAGCAAGGTCCATGCTTGCGCATCGGTCAGCCCTGAAGGCAAAGAATCAGCCGGCACCTGGCCCGATGCCATCACGGCAAGTCATCAAGCACGATGGGTAGTGCTTGCATTGAAAATGCGTACGAGAAAATGACAAAAGGCCTGCAGAATTGCTTCTGCAGGCCTTGCCAATAATGGTCGGAGCGGCGGGATTCGAACTCGCGACCCTCTGCTCCCAAAGCAGATGCGCTACCAGGCTGCGCTACGCTCCGACAGCTCGTATTCTAACCCGGGAAATTTCGGGTTCTGACCAAATGCGCGCTTTTTTTGAATTTTTTGCAGCGACTGCACCGGACCAGGGTTCCATCGGCAGTGCCGTCCTGCATCCAGGGTCGATGCAGACTGCGCGATGGGGGGGAAACTCAACCAACTATCTTCTACGCCAACACTTCACAACGTCCAACCAGCGGCCTGCGCGGGCAACCAAGTGCGGCAGCCCGATGCGATGCCGACACGCCTTTCAGCGGCTCGACGGGCCTGGGCCGCGGCCGGCCAGATGGCGGAAGGTGATGCGGCCCTTGGACAGGTCGTAGGGCGACATTTCCAGCGAGACCTTGTCGCCCGCCAGGATGCGGATGTGGTGCTTGCGCATCTTGCCGCCGGTGTAGGCAATCAGCTGGTGACCGTTGTCCAGCGTCACGCGAAAACGCGAGTCGGGCAGCACTTCGGTCACGGAGCCTTGCATTTCAATCAGTTCTTCTTTGGCCATGTTCTCTTGTCTTTTCAAAAATCAAAAATCTGGTGATCGGCGCCTGAGCGCTGGTGCATCCACCACGGCCGGTGCAGCGTGGTCGGGCTCGACACACGGTGCGTTGCGGGCGGTGGGAGTCGTCGCTGCACCCGGGGCGCAGATCAGGCAGAGGGCCGGGGAGACGGCTTCATACGGATTTGCATTTGATCGTGTAGCCAGGCGGGAAACGCAGACAGTGCGGCAGCACGGCAAGGCAAACCAACGACAGCTACACGGTTAAAGGCAAATCCGTATCAATGGACAGGCAGAGCGCTGTCCATAGCCTGTCGATTGTACCGCGATGTACCCACACTTGCCTATGGCGAGAATGCCGCAGCGGCGCGGCGCCTCTGCAGACGGCGTCAGCGCCCCGGCTCCTGGCCCTGAACCGCCAGCGCCAGGGTGCGCACCAGGTCGGTCTGGGTGATGATGCCCACCAGGTGCCCGCCCCCGTCGACGATGGGGATGTGGTGGTGCCCGCCCTGTGAGAACAGGGGCACAAAGTCCATGGCGTGCTGCCCCACCCGGGCCACCTGCACGGGGTGCGACATGATCTCGCCCACGCGGGCGGGCTGGCCGCGGCGGCCCTTGACCAGGGCGCCCGCCAGCGCCGGCTCGGGCACCAGCGCGGCGCACACGGCCCCACCATCGCCGACAGGGTGCTGCCCCCGAGCACCGGCCAGGGCTGGGCCAGCGGGCTCGACGGCATGCCGAACACCAGGATGGCACTGGCGCCCAGCGATCCCAGCATCCACGGCCCATGGGCGTGGCCGCCGCCCGCCCACCAGCGGCTGAGCACCGCCGTCAGGAACACCCCGAGCACAGCCCCCACGATGAAGCGCAGGCGCTCGCGGCCATCAATGTCCAACGGGGCCGGCCAGAAATGGCGCAGCCAGCGCATGATGCGCACGCGCGCCGGCAACCGGGGCGATGCGGCACGCGGGGCCAGGGAAGGGGATGTATCGGACTCCTGGGCAGGAGAAGAAGGCCGGGGTGGCGGAGGCGATGGTGCAGACATGGGGCGGAGCATCCACAGCAGGCAGGCGCGGCCCCTGCCGCACAGGACGCCGAGCACATGCCATGCCGCATGCAGCCCTCCATTTTGCCGGGGACTGACCCGCCATGCACCAAGCGGGTGCACCCCAGCCATGGCAGGATGGGCAAGCAGCGACCCACCCCTATGCTCGAAACTACCTAGCCCACGGCGGCAAACAGCCGCCCAAGGCCGCAAAAACATGATCTATACTGCATGCACATCGATATCAATGCAGTTTACTTCACCTTGGTTTTTGGCGCACCAGTGCCAGGAAACAGGTTCTCGTGGTCCCGGAAGGACCTCTGCATGCCAGCACCGGTACGGGTAAGCCATAGGTTTTCACCACAGGGGCTTGGAGTTAAATTGCTTTAAGCCTAAACAAAGGAGACACTCCCCATGACCACTCGCCGCCTTGTCATCAGCCGCAGCGCAGCCCTCGTCGGCGCCGCTTCCACGGGCCTGCTGCTGCCCTCCATCGTGCGGGCCCAGAGCGGCAAGGTGCGCGTGGGCTTCATGCTGCCCTATACGGGCACTTTCGCACAGTTGGGCGTGGCCATCGAGAACGGTGTGCGCATGGCCATCGACCAGCAGGGCGGCAAGCTCGGCGGGCGCGAGATCGAGTGGTTCAAGGTGGACGATGAGTCCGAGCCCAGCAAGGGCGTGGAAAACGCCAGCAAGCTGGTGCAGCGCGACAAGGTGGACGTGCTGATCGGTACCGTGCACTCGGGCGTGCAGATGGGCATCCAGAAGGTGGCGCGCGACACCGGCGTGCTCAACCTCATCCCCAATGCGGGCGTGCACGCGGCCACGCGTGCCCTGTGCGCCCCCAACGTGTTCCGCACCTCGTTCAGCAATTCGCAGCCCACACTGGCGCTGGGCAAGGCCATGGTCGAGAAGGGCCACAAGAAGGCCGTGTGGATCACCTGGAAGTACGCGGCCGGCGACGAGGCCTTCGAAGGTTTCAAACAGAGCTACACCGCCGCCGGCGGCACCATCGTCAAGGAACTGGGCCTGCCCTTCCCGAACGTGGAATTCCAGGCGTTGCTGACCGAGATCGCGGCCCTCAAGCCCGATGCCGTGGCCTGCTTCTTCGCCGGTGGCGGCGCGGCCAAGTTCATCAAGGACTATGCGGCCGCCGGCCTCAAGGACAAGATCCCGCTGTACGGCTCGGGCTTCCTGACCGAGGGCGTGCTGGACGCTGCCGGCCCGGCGGCCGACGGCATCATCACCACCATGCACTACAGCGACTCGCTGGACACGCCGCGCAACAAGCAGTTCCGCCTGGAATACGCCAAGACCTTCCGCAGCCAGCCCGACGTGTATGCCGTGCAGGGCTACGACACCGGCCTGCTGCTGGTGCAGGGCGCCAATGCCGTCAAGGGCGACATGGCCGCCAAGCCCGCGCTGTACAAGGCGCTGGAAAGCGCCGTGATCGACAGCCCGCGCGGCAAGTGGACCATGAGCCGGGCCCACAACCCGGTGCAGGACATCTACCTGCGCGTGGTCGAGAACAAGGAAAACAAGGTGGTCGGCATAGCAGCGAAAGCCCTCTCCGACAGCGGCGCCGGCTGCCGCATGACCTGAGGCGGCTTTGCCTTCGACCGGCTAACGTCGTTGGGGAGCCTTGCCGTGCTACAGCACTGTCTGCGGCTCCCCGCCTAGTTATACGGCCGAATGCAAATCCGCATAGAGGCCTTACTCCAAGTCACAATGGACGCGCCTGCCACTGCGGCAGGCCAGTCCTTCGTGCGCCCGGACTTTGCGGCCACCCTCTGGATCCCCTTCCTCCCATGACCCTCAGTACCTACCTGCTCTACCTGGCCGCCGTGGCCCTGCTGGTGCTCTCGCCCGGCCCGACCATGCTGATGTGCATGACCACCTCGCTGCAGCACGGCCCGCGCAAGGCCATGGCAGCGGCGGCGGGCAGCGTCAGCGCAGTGCTGGGCACCATGCTGCTGTCGGCCCTGGGCCTGGGTGCCCTGCTGGCTGCGTCCGAGACCGCTTTCTGGGTGCTCAAGGCCGCAGGCGCGGCCTACCTGATCTGGCTGGGTATCAAGACCTTCCGCAGCCAGGGCACCGTGTTCGACCAGATGCCCGAGAGCACCACCGCGGCCCCTGCAGTGCCCGCGCACCGGCTGTACCTGCAGGGTCTGATCGTGGGCGGCAGCAACCCCAAGGCCATCCTGTTCTTCACCGCCTTCTTCCCGCAGTTCCTGAACCCGGCGCTGTCCTTTGCGCCGCAGTTCGCCATCCTGGCCGCGACCTTCGTGGCCTTCGAGTTCACGGTGCTCACGCTGTGCGCCCTGGGCGTGGCCAAGCTGGCCCCGGCCTTGCGCTCGGGCAACCGCATGCGCTGGTTCAACCGCATCTCGGGCGGACTGTTCACCCTGATGGGCTCGCTGCTGCTGGTCACGCGCCGGGCCGCCTGACCGCACCACACACCTGCACGCCACCATGGACTTCGCCACCTTTTTGATCCAGTTGCTCAACGGCGTGCAGTACGGCCTCCTGCTGTTCATGCTGGCGGCCGGCCTCACGCTGATCTTCGGCATCATGGGCGTGGTGAACCTGGCGCACGGCAGCTTCTACATGCTGGGCGCCTACCTGGCGTACTCGCTCTCGGGCCACTTCGGCAGCCTCACGCTGGCCATCCTGGGCGGGGCCGTGCTGGCCGTGGCTTTCGGCCTGGCGCTCGAATGGCTGCTGTTTCGCCACTTCTACCACCGCGACCACCTGGACCAGGTGCTGCTCACCTTCGGGCTGATCTACATCTTCGAGGAGCTGCGCTCCATCCTCTGGGGCGACGACGTGCACGGCGTGGCCATCCCGAAGCTGCTGGATTGGTCCATTCCGCTCACCGACACTCTCTCCTACCCGGTCTACCGCCTGTTCATCTCGGGCGTGTGCATCGTGCTGGCGGTGGCCCTGTACCTTTTGATCTCCAAGACCCGGCTGGGCATGAAGATCCGCGCGGGCGCCTTCAACCGCGACATGGCCGAGTCGCTGGGCGTGAACATCAAGCTCATCCACGCCATCGTGTTCGCGCTGGGCGTGGGCCTGGCCGCCATGGCCGGCATGGTGGCCGCACCGGTCTCCAGCGTCTACCCCAACATGGGCTCCTCGGTGCTCATCATGTGCTTCGTGGTGGTGGTCATCGGCGGCATCGGCTCGGTGCGCGGGGCCCTGATCTCGGCGCTGCTGGTGGGCCTGGTGGACACCTTCGGCAAGGTGCTGCTGCCCTCCGTGGCCGGCATGCTGGTCTACATGCTGATGGCCGCCGTTCTTTTGTGGAAACCCGAAGGCCTGTTCAAGCAATGACTGTCGTCCCTGTGTTCCCCATACCGCACCGCGCCTTCCGGAGGCCTGCATGAGCGCCCCCCGCACCAACCTGGAGGTGCTGCCGCGCAGCGTGCAGTTCGTCCTCGTTCTGGGCCTGGTGGCCCTGCTGGCCTTTCCCTTCGTGGGCAGCGATTTCTACGTGCAGATGGTCACGCGCATGATGATCATGGCCATCTTCGCGATGAGCCTCGATCTGCTGCAGGGCGTGACCGGCCTGGTCTCGCTGGGCCATGCAGCCTACTTCGGCGTGGCCGGCTATGCGCTGGCCTTTCTCACCCCCGCCGATGCACCGGTGAGCCTGTGGTGGACGCTGCCGGCCGCCGTCGCCGGCTCGGCCCTGGTGGCGCTGGTCATCGGCTTCTTCGTGGTGCGCACGCACGGCATCTACTTCATCATGGTCACCATGGCGTTCGCGCAAATGGTGTTCTACCTGTTCTTCGACAACAAGGCGCTGGGCGGCTCGGACGGCATCTACATCAACTTCCGCCCCGATGCCTCGGTCTTCGGCTGGCTTCCGTTCGACCTGGAGGGGCGCCGCACCTTCTACTACTTCACGCTGGCCATGGTGGTGCTGGTCTATGCGGGGCTGCGCCGCCTGCTGTGGAGCCCCCTGGGCCGCGCGCTCTCGGGCATCCGCGTCAACGAGCACCGCATGCGCGCCATGGGCTTTTCCACCTTCGGCTACAAGCTCACGGCCTTCACCGTGGCCGGCGCTCTGGCAGGGCTGGCAGGCTACCTCTGGGGTGCGCAGACGGGCTATGTGAACCCCGAACTCATGGGCTTTCACATGAGCGCGCACGCCATCATGATGGTCATCCTGGGCGGCATGGGCAACTTCGCGGGCGCCATCGTCGGCGCCTTCGCCTTCGAGTACCTGCTGCATGTGTTCAAGGACATCACCAAGCACTGGCAGCTGCTCATGGGCAGCTTCATCGTGCTGGTGGTACTGGTGGCGCCGCGCGGCCTGCTGGGTTTGCTGGTGCGCCTGCGCGCAGCCAAGGGGGATGCACACCATGGCTGAAATGACGACACCACACGAAGTCCTTCTGTCAGCCAGCAAGATCACCAAGCGCTTCGGCGGCCTGGCCGCCGTCAACGGCGTCTCGGTCGACCTGTGGCGCGGCCGAATCCACGCGGTGATCGGGCCCAACGGCGCAGGCAAGTCCACGCTGACCAACCTGCTCTCGGGCGACCTGCCGCCCTCCGACGGCGCGATCCACTTGGGCAGCACCGACGTGACGGGCTGGGCGTCCGAGCGCATCTCGCGCCAGGGCCTGGGCCGCAGCTACCAGAAGACCAATATCTTCCTGCCTTTCAGCGTGCACGAGAACGTGCGCCTGGCGGCCCAGTCGCGCGATGCGCAGCAGCCCTGGAACCCGCTGCGCTGGTGGCGCGACACGCGCCATGCCGGCCCGCACAACCGCGCCAGCAGCGAGCGCGTGGACCGCGCCATCGAACTGGCGGGCCTGCAGGCGCGGCGCGATGCCGTGGCCGGCACCATGAGCCATGGCGAGCAGCGCCAGCTCGAGATCGCCATGACACTGGCCACCGAACCCCAGGTGCTGCTGCTTGACGAGCCCCTGGCCGGCATGGGCGTGGCCGAGGCCGAGCGCATGGTGCAGCTCTTGCTGCGCATCAAGCCCGGGCACGCGATGATGCTGGTGGAGCACGATATGGACGCCGTGTTCGCCCTGGCCGACCACCTCACGGTGATGGTCAACGGCGAAGCCATCGCCAGCGGCACGCCGCCCGAGGTGCGCGCCGACGCCAACGTTCAGGCCGCCTATCTTGGTGAAGAACATTGACCATGGCACAGCAGCACCCACCCCTGATCGAGGCCCGCGGCCTCAACACCTTCTACGGCGCCAGCCACATCCTGCACGGTGTGGACTTCACCGTGGGCCAGGCAGAAACCATCGGCCTCATGGGCCGCAACGGCATGGGCAAGAGCACCCTGCTCAAGTCCGTGATGGGCCTGGTCAAGCCGCGCTCGGGCAGCGTGAGCGTGGCCGGGCGCGAGACCACGGGCCGCCCGCCCTACGAGGTGGCGCGCCTGGGGATTGCCTACGTGCCCGAGGGTCGCGGCATCTTCGGCAACCTGAGCGTGGTAGAGAACCTGCAAATGGCCGCCCGCGCCGGCACGCGCGGCCAGCGCGACTGGACCTACGAGCGCGTGCTGGAGACCTTTCCGCGCCTCAAGGAACGCCTGGGCCATGGCGGCCAGCAACTGAGTGGCGGCGAGCAGCAGATGCTGACCATAGGCCGGGCGCTGATGACCAACCCCGACGTGCTGATCCTCGACGAGGCCACCGAGGGCCTGGCCCCGCTGATCGCGCGCGAGATCTGGCGCATCTGCAGCCTCATCAAGGCCAGCGGCATCAGCAGCGTGATCGTGGACAAGAACTGGAAGCACGTCACCCAGATCACCGACCGCAACGTCATCCTGGTCAAGGGCCAGGTGGTGTTCGAGGGCAGCTCGCAGACGCTGTGCGCCCAGCCTCAACTGCTGGAGCAGTACCTGGGCGTCTGAGCCCTGGGTTCACTATTTTCGCGCGAAATCGTGCACAGCGTCTCGCCCGGGGGTGGCCATCCCGCCGCACGGACGCTGCCACTTGCCGTAGCATGCGGCCACCATGCCCCCTGCGCTCGCCATTTTCCTGTCGATTCTCGCGGCCCTGGTGCTGCTCAACACCTGGGCCACGCGGCGTGTGCTGCGCAGCGACGAGTTCGGTAACCGCAAGGCCCTGATGGTGATGGGCATCTGGATCCTGCCCTTCCTGGGGGCCTTCATGGCACGCTTCCAGTTTGCGCCGCCGTTGGATTCCGCGCCCGAGCCAGACTCCCCGTCCAACCAGGGCGGCGAGCAGCCCCCGGCACCCCAAATGCTGCGCATCGCTGGTCTGCCGCCCTTCGAGGTGCACGACCACCTGAGCGCATCCGCCGATCTGCTCCGCATGGACTGGCAGGCACTCGACGAATGGGCCGGCCAGGCCACCAACCCCGAGACGACCACCGAGGCCATCGAACAAGGGCGTCGTGCCTGGCTGCTGCACCTGCGCGATGCCATCGGGCCGCACATGCACCTGCACGAGGGCCAGGATGTGCTCATCCTGTCGCCACTGGAGCCATCGGTCGTGCAGGCCATGGCCGGCTATGTGACCAAGACGCGCCAGCGCATCGCACGCGTGCTCGATGGCGTGGCCCGCTTCAACCCCGGCGAGAAAAGCGTGCTGCTGGTGCTGGAAAGCCAGGAGCTTTACTACCACTACGTGGGCCAGTTCTACCTCGATGGCGGCGAGTTCGCCTTCAGCGGCGGCATGTTCATCCACAACGGCTGCCCGCATTTCGTGGTGGTGCAGGCCGACCTGTCCAGCATCGAACCCGTGATCGCGCACGAGCTCACGCACAGTGCGCTGTCGTACCTGCGCCTGCCCACCTGGCTGGACGAAGGCCTGGCCGTGAACACCGAGCACCGCATCGCCGGTGCCGGCCGCTCCGCCCAGTCGCCGCAGGCCATGCACCAGCGCCACCAGGCGTTCTGGAATGCCGAGCGCATGCAGGAATTCTGGTCGGGCGACTCCTTCCACCGCACGGACGATGGCAACGCCCTGTCCTACGACCTGGCCCGCATCGCCGTCGCACAGCTGGCGCGCGACTGGCCCGCATTCAGCCGCTTCGCCACCAGCGCCAGCCGAAGCGATGCAGGTGCCGAGGCCGCCGCCAGCGCGCTGGGCATCGACCTGGGCAGCTACATCGGCGCTCTGGTGCAGGCGACAGAGGACTGGACACCCCAGCCCACCACCTGGCGCACACCGCCCGGACAACAGGCTGCCCGCCTACAGTTTTGGGGCGCTTGCCATCAGTAGAATGGCCCGCACCCTTTTCGCAGGATCTTCCACCCGTGTCTGACCGCTTCGCCGTTCTCCCCCAGTACCTGATGCCCAAGCAGGCCATGACCGCCCTGGCGGGAAAATTCGCCTCGGCCCAGCTCGGAGGGCTGACCACATCGGTGATCCGCGGCTTCGTGTCCCACTACAAGGTGAACATGGCGGAGGCGGCCAATCCGGACATCGCGGCCTATGCCTCGTTCAACGATTTCTTCACCAGGGCCCTGAAGCCCGATGCCCGGCCGTTGGCCAATGCCGACCTGGTCTGCCCCGTGGATGGCGCGATCAGCCAGTTCGGCCCGATCCAGAAGGACCAGATCTTCCAGGCCAAGGGCCACTCGTACTCCACCACCGCGCTGGTGGGCGGCGATTCGTCGCTGGCCGCACGCTTTGACGACGGCTATTTCGCCACCATCTACCTGAGCCCGCGCGACTACCACCGCATCCACATGCCCTGCGCGGGCCAGCTCACGCGCATGGTGCATGTGCCGGGCGACCTGTTCTCGGTGAACCCGACCACGGCGCGCGGCGTGCCCGGCCTGTTCGCGCGCAATGAGCGCGTGGTCTGCTTCTTCGATTCGGCCCATGGCCCCTTCGTGCTGGTGCTGGTGGGCGCCACCATCGTGGGCAGCATGGCCACCGTCTGGCACGGCCAGGTGAACCCGCCACGCACCGGCGTGCTGCGCCACTGGGACTACGCCCCCGGCCAGGTGTCGCTGCAAAAGGGTGAGGAGATGGGCCGCTTTCTGCTCGGCTCCACGGTGGTGCTGCTGTTCCCCAAGGGCCCGTTCCAGTTCAACACCGAATGGGCGCCTGCGCGCCCCGTGCGCCTGGGCGAAACCATGGCGCAGTACCAGGCGGCTTGAACCAGCCCAGTGCGGCCGGCCCGCGTCAGGCGCGGTCGGGCATCCGCGTGAGGTGGAAGGCCGTGGGCACCACCGTGAGCGTATCGGGGTGCACCGGGGAGTCGTGCCCCACCAGGTAGACCATCAGGGCATTGCGGCGCACGACCACATGGCTGACGGTCTCGCGGCTGCTCCCGAGGTGCACGAAGGCACCCGGCTTGAACAAGGGCATGTAGTAGTAGGCCGCAGTCTCCATGGGAAATGCGGCTCCTTCCGCAGTGGTGGCCAAGGGGCGCACCCCGCTGCCCTGCAGGGCGGCGTAGGCCCATACTAGCACCGATACGGCGGTAGCGGGGCCCACAAGGCCCCGCAGCCCCGTCCTTCAGGCCCGGGCCCGCGCCTGCGCAAACGCCAGCGCCGCCTCCAGCATGCGTTTCAGGTGCGGCTGCACACCCGCCGCCACCTCGGGCAGGTAGTCGAACGGCAGCGCCTCCTGCATGTAGCTGCACTGCGTCATCTCCAGCTGCACGGCATGCACGTTCTGCGCAGGCTGGCCATAGTGGCGGGTGATGTGCCCGCCCTTGAAGCGGCCGTTGAGCACCGCGGTGTAGCCCGGCGCGGCCTGTGCAATCGCCAGCAGCTGCTGCGCCAGCGCCGGGTCGCAGCTCTCGCCGTTGGCCGTGCCCAGGTTCAGGTCGGGCAGCTTGCCCTCGAAGAAGCGCGGCAGTACCGAGCGGATCGAATGCGCATCCCACAGCACCGCCACCCCATGGGTGGCGCGGATGCGGTCGAGCTCCGTGCGCAGTTGCGCGTGGTACGGCGCCCAGACGGCATCGCGGCGTGCCACCACCTCGGTGTCGTCGGGCACGTCGCCGCGGGTGTAGATGGGCGTGTCGTCGAAGGTGTCCACGGGGCACAGGCCGGTGACGCTCTGGCCGGGGTAGAGGCTGGCGCCATCGGGCGGGCGGTTCAGGTCCACCACGTAACGCGAATGCGTGGCTGCGAGGATCGATGCGCCCATGCCTTGCGCAAAATCGTACAGGCGCTCCAGGTGCCAGTCGGTGTCGGGCACCTGGCGGCTCTCCTCGGTGAAGCGCGCGGCAATCGCAGGCGGCACATAGGTGCCGACGTGCGGCATGGAGACCAGCAGCGGCGCAGTGCCCTGGTGGAAGGTGAAGGCGGGTTGGGTGGTGATGCTCATGGCGTGGCTCTCGAAGGGGAGGCTTTTCAAAGTGCGTTCATTGTGGCGCGATGGTCGCCGCGCGGGCCTGAACAAAGGCGGCGGCCGCCCTGTCATGCAGGGCATGGCGGCCAGCGGCCACACGCTGCACGCCACCCACCCACAGGTCCCGCAGCGCGCTGGTGCGGTGGCTGCCGAACACATGGGCCGACAGCAGCGACTCCACCGGCAGGCCGGCCAGGGCGATGTGCGCCGGGTCCAGCACCGCAAAGTCGGCCTGCTGGCCCACGGCCAAGCCGCCGATTGGCCGGCCCGCGGCCTGCGCACCGCCTTGCACGGACGCCAGCCACAGGGAGGTGCCCACCTGGGGGTGTGCCGCACTGGCCAGCACATTGCGCTGGCGCAGCGACAGGCGCTGGCTGTATTCCAGCGCCAGCAGTTCCTCGGCCGCGTTCACGCAGGCATGGCTGTCCGAGCCCACGCCCCAGGCGCCGCCATGGCCCAGCCAGCGCGGCATGTCGAAGATGCCGTCGCCCAGGTTGGCCTCGGTGGTGGGGCAGATGCCGGCCACGGCGCCGGTGCGCGCGGCGTCGGCGTACTCCTGCGGCGTCATGTGCGTGGCATGCACCAGGCACCAGCGGGCATCCACGGGCGCATGCTCCAGCAGCCACTGCACGGGGCGCTGGCCACTCCAGGCCACGCAATCGTCCACCTCTTGGGTCTGCTCAGCGATGTGGATGTGGATGGGAGCCTTCGCGTCGATGGCGGTGAGCCCCTGCACGGCGGCCGCCAGGCTGTCGGGCGGCACGGCGCGCAGCGAATGCGGCGCCAGGCCCAGGCCCGCGCCCTGGTCCTTGGCCAGGGGCGCCAGGCGCTCCAGCAGCGCCAGCATGTTGTCGGTGCTGCGGATGAAGCGTGCCTGGTCGGCCCGCGGAGGCTTGGCGCCAAAACCGCTGGTCTGGTAGAGCACCGGCAGCAAGGTGATGCCGATGCCCGCATTGCGCGCCGCACGCAGCAGCGCCAGCGACAGCGTGGCATCGTCGGCATAGGGCCGGCCGTCCCGGTCGTGGTGCACGTAGTGGAATTCGCAGACCGAGGTGTAGCCCGCTTCGAGCATCTCCACGTAGAGCCAGGTGGCGATGGCCTCCAGAGACTCGGGCGTGATCTGCGCCGCAAAGCGGTACATCAGGTTGCGCCAGCTCCAGAAGCTGTCCTGGCTTTCGCCGCGGTATTCGGTGAGCCCCGCGAACGCGCGCTGGAAGGCGTGCGAATGCAGGTTGGGCATGCCCGGGATCACAGGCCCGGCGGCGCGCGGCGCCGCCCCAGCAGCAATGCCCGACTCCACCGACTGCAATCGCCCCGCAGCATCCCACTGCAGCAGCACATCGCGCGCCCAGCCGCCGGGCAGCAAGGCGTGTTCGGCAAACAACGTGTTGGTGCTCATGCGGCCACCTCCAGGATCTCGGCCAGTGTGCCGGCGAAACGCGTGTTCTCCGCCTCGGTGCCGATGGAGACGCGGATGAAGGTTTCGAAACCCGGCTCCTTCCAGGGCTTGGTGATGAGGCCCTGGGCCAGCAGCGCCTCGTTCACGGGGCCGTTGGGCCGGCCGATGTCCACGAACAGGAAGTTGGTGGCCGAGGGCGCGATGCGCAGGCCCGGCAGGGCCTGCAGGCGCTGCACCAGCACGTCGCGCAGGCGCACCGTCTCGGCCACACCATGGCGCATGAAGGCCTCGTCGCCCCAGGCCGCCAGTGCCGCGGCCTGGGCCGCATGGTTCACGTTGAAGGGCGTGCGCACCCGGTCGAGCAACTGCACCAGTGCTGCGTCGCTCGCCAGGCCGTAGCCCACGCGCAGGCCCGCCAGGCCCCAGGCCTTCGAGAAGGTGCGTAGCACGATCCAGGGCATGGCACGGCCTTGCAGCAGGGCCAGCACATCGGGGTAGCCTTCCGCGTGGCAGGCGTACTCATAGTAGGCCTCATCCACCACCAGCAGCGTGTGTGCGGGCGTGGCGGCCAGCAGGCGCTCGAACTCCTGCGCGGTGAACATGCAGCCCACGGGGTTTGAGGGATTGGCCAACATGGCGATCTTGGGGCCGCGCGCCAGGGCTGCACACCAGGCATCCACGTCGAAGCCGAGTTCCGGCGTCAGCGCCAGCAGCTCGACCTGGGCGCCCATCATGCGCGGGTAGATCTCGTGCAGGCCGAAGGCTGGGCGTTGGGTCAGCACCCGGTCGCCCTGCGACAGAAAGGCCTGGCACAGCATCTGCAGGATGTCCTCGGAGCCATTGCCCATGACGATGCGGTCCGGCGCCACGCCCGTGCGTTCGCCGATAGCGGCGCGCAGCGCGGTGCAGTTGGCGTCAGGATAGGTGCCCACGCGCGCCGCCAGGTCCACCAGGGCGCGCGCCACGGCAGGGCTGGCTCCGTAGGGGTTCTCGTTGCTGGCCAGGCGCGCGATCTCGGTCACGCCATAGCGCTGGCGCACGGCGTCGGACGAAAGGCCGGCGTTGTAGGCAGGCAGGGGCGCCACTTCGGGGCGGGCCAGGGCTTCGATGGCAAAAGCAGCAGTGTTCATAGGTCGAATACCTTGCCGGGGTTCATGAGGTGAAGGGGATCGAGCGCCTGCTTGATGGCGCGCATGGCGGCCAGCTCGGCCGGGGTGCGGCTGGCGTGGAGATGAGGCTTCTTGTGCAGGCCGATGCCATGCTCGGCCGATACGCTGCCGCCAAAGGCCGCCACCTGGGCATACACCAGCTCCTCGACCGCGCCCTCGTCCCCGTTCACGGTGGAGGCATCGGTGGACAGGTGCAGGTTGCCGTCGCCGATGTGGCCGAAGAACACGGTGAGGTGCCCAGGCCAGCGCGCCGTCAGCGCGGCGCGGCACTCCTGCGCAAACCGGCCGATGTCGGCCTGCGGCAGGCTCACGTCGAAGTTGATGGGCGGGTGCATGTTGGCGGGCAGCTCGGCGGTCGCTTCGCGGATCTTCCACAGCGCGCGGACCTGCGCCTCGGACTGGGCGATGGCCGCATCGCTGACTTCGCCCGCCTCCATGGCTTCGCCCAGCACGTCTTCCAGCGCACCGCGCAGTGCAGCTTCGTCCTGACCGCCCACGTCGATGAGCGCGGCAAACGGGTGCGGCGCCTCAAAAGGTTCGCGCAGGCTCTGCCAGCGCAGCGAGGCCTCGATGAAATCGCGCCACATGAGTTCGAAGGCCGACAGCGCGCCCGGAAAGCGCCCCTGCAGCCGGGCCAGCAGCGCCAGCGCCGCATCGAAATCGGCCAGCGCCACCAAGGCCGTGGCCTTCGCACGCGGCAGTGGCCGCAAGCGCAGCAGCGCGCGCGTGACCACGCCCAGCGTGCCCTCGGCGCCGATGAACCACTGCTTGAGGTCGTAGCCCGTGTTGTTCTTGAGCATGGGCCGCAGCATGGGCAGCACCGCGCCATCGGCCAGCACCACCTCCAGGCCCAGCACCTGTTCGCGCACCATGCCGTACTGCAGCACGCCGTTGCCACCGGCATTGGTGGAAACGGCCCCGCCCACCTGGGCCGAACCGCGCGCGCCGAAGTCCACGCCGAACTGCAGGCCCACGGCGAGCGCGGCCTCCTGCACCGCCTGCACGGTGGCACCGGCCTGCACGGTGAGCGTGGCCGAGCGCGCGTCCACCGCCTCGATGGCGTTCATGCGGTCCAGCGACAGCGCCACCCCGCCAGCGCAGGGCACCGCCGCCCCGGCCAGCCCGGTCAGGCCGCCCTGCGGCACCACGGGCACGCGGTGTGCATGGCACAGGCGCAGCAGGGCCGACACTTCCTCGGTGCTGCGCGGGCGCACCAACGCCAGCGGTGGCACGGGGGCCGTTCCGCTCCAGTCGGTGTGGTGGCGCGCTGGCACGGCATCGCCCACCTGCACGCGGTCGGCACCGAGCGCATCGACCAGCGCCGCGAGGAATCCGCTGTGGCTGGTCATGGGGTCAGCCCTGCTTCACGATGCGACCCTGCCGCACGATGGTGCGTGCAGGCTTGTGGCCGAACCAGTAGGCCAGCTCCGCGGCCTCGGCAAACGGCCAGAGCACGAAGTTGGCCGGCCGGCCCGATGCGATGAGGCCATGCGTGTCCTGCAGGCCCATCGCACGCGCGGCATGCACGGTGATGCCGGCCAGTGCCTCGGGCACCGTCAGGCGGAACAGCGTGCAGGCCATGTTGGCCATGAGCAGCAGGCTCAAGGCGGGCGAGGTGCCGGGGTTATGGTCCGTGGAGACCGCCATGGGAACGCCGGCCTCGCGCAACGCGGCGATGGGCGGCAGGTGCGTGTCGCGCAGCGTGTAGTAGGCGCCGGGCAGCAGCACGGCCACGGTGCCGGCCTGCTTCATCGCGTCGATGCCCGCTTGCGAGAGGTGCTCGATGTGGTCGCAGGAGAGCGCGCCGTAGCGCGCCGCCAGCGCGGAACCACCCATGTCCGAGAGCTGCTCGGCATGCAGCTTGACGGGAATGCCCAGCCGCTGTGCGGCCTGAAGGACCTGCTCCGTCTCGGCCAGCGTGAAGGCGATGCGTTCGCAGAACACGTCCACCGCATCCACCAGGCCCTCGGCGGCAAGTGCAGGCAGCATCTCCTTGCACACCAGGTCGGTGTAGTCCTGGCTGCGGCCAGCGTACTCGGGCGGCAGCGCGTGTGCGCCCAGGAAGGTGGTGCGCACCGTCACGCCCAGCGCCTCGCCCAGGCGGCGCGCCACGCGCAGTTGCTTGCGCTCGTGTTCCAGCGCCAGGCCGTAGCCGGACTTGATCTCGATGCCGCACACACCCTCGTCCAGCAGCGCCTGCAGGCGCGGCAGCGCGAGCGCGAAGAGTTCGTCCTCGCTGGCCTCGCGCGTGGCGCGCACCGACGAGACGATGCCACCGCCGGCCTTGGCCACCTCTTCGTAGGTGGCACCCGCCAGGCGCATGGCGAACTCGTTGGCGCGCTGGCCGCCATAGACCAGGTGCGTATGGCAGTCCACCAGCCCGGGCGTGGCCAGGGCGCCCCGCGCGTCGAAGCGCGGCAAGGCATTCCAGGCTGCGGGCCAGCCATTCTGAGGCCCCACCCACTGCAAGGTGCCGCCCTGCACAACAATGCAGGTGGCCGCGCCCTCGGGCACGGGCACATCGAGGACGCACAGGTCAGGGGCGGGAACGAGGCCGATCCAGATGCCGTCGGCGGAGGGATGGATCTCGGGGGTATGGGTGGTGATTGTCATGGGCAAACAGTCAGTCGGAGGGTTCCATGTCCAGGTCGATCCAGGCCAGTGCGGGATCGGCATCCAAAGGTTCCAGCGCATTCTCGGCGGTGCCATTGCTCCACCAAAGACCCTGGCCGGGCTCCAGCACCTCTTCACCGCAGCGCCAGCGTCCACGCAGCACCATGCACAGGCCGGCACGCGCACGGCCCGCCACGCGGGCATGGCCAGTCACCTGCAGGCCGCCGTGCCAACGGCCCCGGCGCACCATGAGGTTGAAGTCGGTGGAGGTGCCGCCCAGCATGGCGCAGTCCACCGGCACGTCGCCCTTGAAAGCCAGGGGTTGCCAGGGCTGATCGAGGTCATGGTCGAGCTGCCCGTCGTTGGAGCGCAGGTGCACCCCGTCGCCGTCGAGCAGCATGATCTGCCGGTCCACGCCCGGGAAGGCCGAGAACGGCCCCGGCGCGGCAATCGTGGCCACGCTCACGCGCCACTCGAAGCCGTCCATGCCCGCGCCCTGCGGCCAGCAGGCCAGCTCGCGCGTGCTGCCGCCGCCATTCTTCCAGGGCACGCTGGGGGTAGAGGCCAGGTCGAAGAACTGCACCATGCTCAGTGCCTCCCCGCCAGGGCGGTCATCGAAAAATCAGTCATCGTTCGTTGTCATGTCAATGCAAAACCAGTTGGCGCGAAATACGCGCCGCGGCCACCACGGCCATGCGGATCAGGGCTTCTTCCTGCCCGCTGGCACGCACGATCGGTGCCATCAGGGTGATGGCACCCACGGACTGGCGCGAGGCACCGAACAAGGGCACGCTGCAACCCCACACGCCTGCGTCCACCTCGCCCGCGCTGGTGGCAAAGCCCGCCTTGCGGATGGCATCGCTCTCTTGCTGTGCGGCCTGGCGCTCTGGCGTGCCCGCGCCCCACAGGCCATCGAGCACGGCAGAGCGCACGCCTTCGGGCAGGTGGGCCAGCACGCACTTGGCCGAGGCGCCCGCCCGCAGGGGCACGCTGCGCCCCTTCTCGAACGAGCAGCGCAGCGAATGCTGGCTCTCCACCATGTCCAGGCAGATGGCCTGGTCGTTCACGGCCACGATCAGGCCCACGCTCTCCTGCGACTGCTGGGCCAGGTCCACCATGTCGGGCCGGGCCTGGCGCACCAGGTGCGACGCCAGGTCGAAGCCCAGCGCCAATTGCAGGCTGAGCGGGCCGGGCGCGTAGAAACCATCGCTCTCCAGCACGAATCCCCAGCGCTTGAGCCGCGCGAGCTGGCGGTACAGCGTGCTGCGTGCCAGGCCCGTGCGCTCCATGAGCTCGGCCGCCGACAGGGCCTTGCCCTGCTGGGCCAGCACGGCCAGCACCTGCAGCACCCGGTCGGCGGTGGGCACGGCCGCAGGGGTCAAGGGTGCGCTCCGGGGCATGTCGCTGGCCTCCAGAAAGATCAGCGCACCATGGGCAGCTTCAGGCCCTGCTTCTTCGCGGTCGCCACGGCCAGGTCGTAGCCGGCGTCGGCATGGCGCATCACGCCGCTGCCGCTGTCGTTGACCAGCACGCGCGCCAGGCGCTCGGCCGCGGCATCGGTGCCGTCGGCCACGATGACCATGCCCGAGTGCTGCGAGTAGCCCATGCCCACACCGCCGCCGTGGTGCAGGCTGACCCAGGTGGCGCCGCCCGCGGTGTTGAGCAGGGCGTTGAGCAGCGGCCAGTCGCTCACGGCGTCGGTGCCGTCCTTCATGCTCTCGGTCTCGCGGTTGGGGCTGGCCACCGAGCCGGTATCGAGGTGGTCGCGGCCGATCACGATGGGCGCCTTGAGCTCGCCGTTCTTCACCATCTCGTTGAAGGCCAGGCCCGCCAGGTGGCGCTCGCCCAGGCCCAGCCAGCAGATGCGCGCGGGCAGGCCCTGGAAGCTGATGCGCTCGCGCGCCATGTCCAGCCAGCGGTGCGTGTGCTTGTTGTTCGGGAACAGTTCCTTGATCTTGGCGTCGGTCTTGTAGATGTCTTCCGGATCGCCCGACAGCGCCACCCAGCGAAACGGGCCCTTGCCTTCGCAGAACATGGGACGGATATAGGCCGGCACGAAGCCCGGGAAGTCGAAGGCATTCTTCACGCCTTCGTCGAACGCCACCTGGCGGATGTTGTTGCCGTAGTCCACCGTGGGGATGCCCATGGCCTGGAAGTCGAGCATGGCCTGCACGTGCACGGCGCAGCTCTTGGCGGCGGCGGCCTTGAGGGCGGCGTGGCGCGCCGGGTCCTTCATCGCGGCCTGCCACTCGGGCACGGTCCAGCCGCTGGGCAGGTAGCCGTTGACCAGGTCGTGCGCCGAGGTCTGGTCGGTCACCAGATCGGGCTTGATGCCACCGGCCTTGGCGCGGCGCACCAGCTCGGGCAGGATGTCGGCCGCATTGCCCAAGAGGGCGATGGAGACGGCTTCCTTGCGCTCGGTATGGTGCTGGATCAGGGCGATGGCATCGTCGATGTCCCTGGCCTGCTTGTCCACATAGCGCGTGCGCAGGCGGAAGTCGATGCTGCTCTGCTGGCATTCGATGTTGAGCGACACGGCGCCGGCCAGCGTGGCGGCCAGGGGCTGTGCGCCGCCCATGCCGCCCAGGCCGGCGGTCAGGATCCACTTGCCCGACAGGTCGTTGCCGTAGTGCTGGCGGCCGGCCTCGACAAAGGTCTCGAAGGTGCCCTGCACGATGCCCTGGCTGCCGATGTAGATCCAGCTGCCGGCCGTCATCTGGCCGTACATGAACAAGCCCTTCTGGTCGAGCTCGTTGAAATGCTCCCAGTTGGCCCACTTGGGCACCAGGTTGGAGTTGGCCAGCAGCACGCGCGGTGCGTTGGCGTGGGTCTTGAACACGCCCACGGGCTTGCCCGACTGCACGAGCAGGGTCTCGTCCTCGTTCAGGTCCTTGAGCGAGGCCAGGATCTGGTCGAAGCACTCCCAGTTGCGCGCGGCACGGCCGATGCCGCCGTAGACCACCAGGTCCTGCGGGCGCTCGGCCACCTCGGGGTCCAGGTTGTTCTGGATCATGCGGTAGGCGGCTTCGGTAAGCCAGTTCTTGCAGGTCAGCTCGGTGCCGCGCGGCGCACGGACCACGCGCGAGGCATCGTGGCGCGGGTCGGTGGTGGAAGCAGCAGAGGCGGCAGCGATGATGGCGTCGTTGGCGTTCATGGTGATCTCCTGGTCAATGGGTGCGAAGAAAGCGGATGGACAGGTAAAACTCAGATATGGCTGGGCAGGCACTGGGTCAGCGGTGCGGGCCAGGCCGATTCGAGCGCCCACAGGCGCATGGCCTCGATGTCGGGCGCCAGGTAGCGGTCCTGCTCCAGGAAGGCCACGCGCTGGCGGATGGCCGCGAGTTGCGCTTCGACGAGCACGGAGCTCTTGAGCCACGGGGTGGCAGTGGCGCCCGGTGCCGGCACGCGCTCGAAGTCGATACCCTGGGCCGCGGCCATGGCTTCGATGCCCACGATCACGGCGGTGTTGCGCACCATCTCACCCAGGCGGCGCGCGCCATAGGTGGCCATGGAGACATGGTCTTCCTGGTTGGCCGAGGTGGGCAGGCTGGTCACGCTGCTCGGGTGGGCCAGGCACTGGTTCTCGGCCGCGAGCGCGGCGGCCGTGACCTGGGCGATCATGAAGCCCGAGTTCACGCCGCTGTCGCGGATCAAAAAGGCTGGCAGCCCGGACAGGCCGGTGTCCAGCAGCAGCGCCAGGCGGCGCTCGGAAATCGCGCCGATCTCGGACACCGCCAGCGCGATGATGTCGGCCGCGAAGGCCACGGGTTCGGCATGGAAGTTGCCGCCCGAGATCACCTCGCCCGTGTCGGTGAAGACCAGCGGGTTGTCCGATGCAGCATTGGCCTCGATGCGCAGCACGCGCGCGGCATGCGTGAGGTTGTCCAGGCAGGCGCCCATGACCTGGGGTACGCAGCGGATGGAATACGGGTCCTGCACGCGGCCGCAGTTCGGATGCGAGGGGTCGATCTCGCTGCCTTCGAGCAGCGCGCGCACGGCGGCCGCCACGGCGATCTGGCCGGCCTGGCCACGCGCCTCGTGGATGCGCGCATCGAAGGGCTTGACCGAGCCCTTGATGGCCTCGAGCGACAGTGCGCCCGAGGTCAGGCCGGCGGCCAGCACACTCTCCGCTCCGAACAGGCCGGCCAGCGCCAGCGCGGTGGAGACCTGCGTGCCATTGAGCAGGGCCAGCCCTTCCTTGGGGCCCAGCACGAAGGGCGCCAGGCCCACGGCGGCCATGGCCTCGCGGCCGCCGACCACCTTGCCATCGACCTTGGCCTGGCCTTCGCCGATCAGCACGCAGGCCAGGTGGGCCAGCGGCGCCAGGTCGCCCGAGGCGCCGACCGAGCCCTTGGCCGGAATCACGGGCAGCACGTCGGCATTGGCCAGCGCCAGCAACGCATCGACCAGTGCCGGGCGCACGCCCGAGTGGCCACGCGCCAGGCTCACGGCCTTGGTGGCCAGCACCATGCGCACCACGGGGTCGGGCAGCGCCTCGCCCGTGCCCACGCTGTGCGACAGCACCAGGTTGCGCTGCAGCTCGGCCAGGCGGTCATGGGCGATCTTGGTGCTGGCCAGCTTGCCGAAGCCGGTGTTGATGCCGTAGACCACCTGGTCCTCGTCCACGATGCGCTGCACGGTGGCCTCGGAGGCCTGCATGCCGGCCAGGGCCGCGGGGTCGAGCGCCAGGCGCAGGCCGCCGGCGCTGACGCGGCGCAGTTCGGCAAGGCTCACGTGGCCGGGGCGCAGCACCAGGGTGTTGGAGTTTGCAGTGGTCATTGGTTAGTCCTGTATATACAAGTTGGCACAAGCGAAAAAATGGAAGGCTGCCAGGGCAGACTCACTCGAAAACGGGGTTGCCGTCCGCTCGGAAGCGGCTGCCCAACCGGTAGCGCGATGACGGGTGCAGGCAGCGCACCATGGTCACGGGCACACCCCGGCTCCAGGTGCGCCGCGTGAGCAGCAGGCACGGCTGGGCCGGGTCCATCTCCAGCAACTGGGCCTGGTCGGGCGTGGGCAGCACCGCGTCCACCACATGCTCGACCTGGTCGAAAGGCACGTTGCGCACCAGGAACTCCGAGGGCTGCAGCAGCGTGAAATCCTGCTGCGCGAACTGGGGCACGACGCGCGGGTTCACGTAGCGGTCTTCGAGTTGCACGGGCAGCCCGTCTTCCAGGTGCACGCACACGGCGTGGAACACCGACTCGCCGGTGCGCATGTCGAGCGCCGCCGCCACTTCCATGGTGGCCGAGACGCGCTCCACGGTCAGCACCTTGCAGCGGTAGTCGTGCCCGCGCTGGCGGATCTCGCTGGCCAGGTTGGCGATCTGCAGCAGCGTGGACTGGGGCTTGTCCTCGGCCACGAAGCTGCCCACGCCGGCCACGCGCACGATGCGGCCCTGCTCTGCCAGCTCGCGCAGCGCGCGGTTCACGGTCATGCGCGACATGCCGAACTGCGTCACCAGGTCGTTCTCGGACGGCAGGCGGTCGCCGGCCTTCCAGGAGCCGTCCTGGATCTTGCGCGCAATGTGGTCCTTGATCTGCTGGTACAGGGCGAGCGCCGACGTCTCGGGCTGGGGTGCAGCCTTGGGGCGGGTGCGGGCGGTTGAAGCGGCAGGCATGGTGACGAATCGACCCGGTCGGCTCAGTGGGCGTCCGCCGCCATGGATTCGGCGCGGATCTCTTCGGTCAGGCGCGCCTTGAGGTCCATGAACTCGGGCGAGGTCTTGATCGTGTAATGGCGCGGGTGCGGCAGGTCCACGGCCAGCTCGGTCTTGATGCGGCCCGGGCGGGCGCTGAACACGGCCACGCGGTTGGCCATGAAGATGGCCTCGTCGATGTCGTGGGTCACGAACATCACGGTCTTGCGCTCGGCCTCCCAGATGCCCAGCAGCAGCTCCTGCATGAGCACGCGGGTCTGGTTGTCCAGGGCGCCGAAGGGCTCGTCCATGAGCAAAATCTTGGGGTCGTTGGCCAGCGCACGGGCAATGGCCGTGCGCTGCTGCATGCCACCCGACAGCTGCTTGGGGAAATGCTGCTCGAAGCCGCGCAGACCCACCTTGGCGATGAAGTAGGCGGCGCGCTCCTTTTGCTGCGCCTCGGGCATGCCGCGCTCGCGCAGGCCGAAGCGGATGTTCTGCTCGATGGTGAGCCAGGGGAACAGCGTGTAGCTCTGGAACACCATGCCGCGGTCGGCGCCCGGGCCTTCCACGGGGCGCCCGCCCAGCAGCACGCGGCCTTCGGTGGGGTGGTCGAGCCCGGCCACGATGCGCAGCATGGTCGACTTGCCGCAGCCCGAGGGGCCGAGAATGGTCACGAAGTCGTTCTCGGCGACGTCGAAGTCCACGGGAAGCAGGGCCTGGGTGGTCTGCCCCTTGGGGCTGACGAAGGTGCGCGAGACACCTTGGATGGACAGCAGCGGGCTCATCGCAGGGCGCTCCATGCAAACAGACGGCGGTTGACGAATTTGAAGACGGTGTCCGACACCAGCCCGATGAGGCCGATGATGATGATGCCGAAGATGATCTGGCCGGTGTTGAGCAGCGCCTGGCTGTCGGTGATCATGTGGCCGATGCCCGAGGACGAGCCGATCAGCTCGGCCACGATCACATAGGTCCAGGCCCAGCCCAGCACCAGGCGCAGGGTCTCGGCGATGTCGGGTGCGGCACCGGGGATCAGCACGCGGCGCACGATGCCGGTGGGGCTGGAGCCCAGCGTGTAGGCCGCCTCCACCAGGTCCTTGCGGGCATTGCCGACGATGACGGCCACCATCAGGATGATCTGGAACACCGAGCCGATGAAGATCACAAGCAGCTTTTGCAGCTCGCCAAGGCCCGCCCACAGGATGAGCAGCGGGATGAAGGCCGAGGCCGGCAGGTAGCGGCAGAACGAGACGAAGGGCTCGAGGAACGCCTCCACCCCCTTGTGCGCGCCCATCGCGATACCCAGGGGCACCGCGATGACCGCCGCCAGAATGAAGCCGCCCAGCACGCGCCACACGGTCATGCCGATGTCGTGCAGAAAGCCGAACTCGGTGAACAGCAGCCAGCCTTCCTTGGCCATGGTGATGGGGCTGGCCAGGAACGTGGGCGACACGAAGCCCCCCAGCGTGAACACGGCCCAGACGGCGAAGAACAGGATGAAAAACGCCACCCCCAGGATCAGCCGCGTGCGGGTGCTCACAGGTTCTAGCGGGGCCAGGGCCCGGCGGCGCGGCCGCTCTGGCTCCAGCGAAGGTGCAACACCCATCACGCGACTCATGGTTCTATCCTCTTTTGGTTACTGCTTACTTGATGAAGCTGTCGTCGAACATCGCGGGGAAGTTCTCGGGCGCCTTGCGGATCACGCCAGCCTCCAGCAGGATGGCACCGGCGTCCTTCATGAACGCGCTGAGCTCACCCGCGAAGAACTTCTGGTTGGCCGCCTTGTCCTGCCAGCGCAGGAAGGCCGAGGACTTGGCGAAGGCCTCGCCCGTCTGCTTGACGGCCGAGCCCATGATCTCGTTGGACTTGACGGGGTCGGCCTTGATCATCTCCAGGGCTTCGAAGTACGAGTTGGTCAGCGCCTGCGCCGCCTTGGCGTTGGCCTTGAGCCAGGTGGGGTCGCAGCCCACGGTGTCCATCACCATGGGGTACTCGATGGTCGTGGCCAGGATCTTGCCGGCAGCGGGGTTGGCGCGCACGGTGGACAGGTAGGGCTCGTAGGTCATGGCACCGTCGTTCTGGCCCGACACGAAGGCCTGGGCCGCGGGCTGGGGCTCCAGCGAGACGATCTTCACGTCCTTGAGGCTCATGCCGTTCTTGGACAGCATCCAGGCCAGGCCGAAGTACGGGGCCGTACCCGGGGCGCTCACGCCGATGGACTTGCCCTTGAGGTCGGCAAAGCTCTTGACGTCGTTGCGCACGGCCAGGCCGTCGGCGCCGTAGGACTTGTCCATCTGGAAGATCTGCACGATGGGCACGCCGTTGGTGTTCCAGGCCACGTGGGTTTCCACCGTGGTGGCCGCGCACTGGATGGCCTTGGAGGCCAGCGCCAGGTGGCGGTCCTTCTGGGGGATCATCTTCAGTTCCACGTCCAGGCCGTTCTTCTTGAAGATGCCGGCCTTGTCCGCCAGCGTCAGCGGGGCGAAGCCCGTCCAGCCGGACATGCCCAGGGCAATCTTGGTCTCCTGGGCCTGGGCCGGTGCGGCCAGCCCCACCACGCATGCAACCGCCGCTGCCAGCGACGCCATCTTCACAACCGTTCGGCTCATCATCAGCTCCTGTAGGGGAAAAAAGTACTTTTGTTCATCCGGAGGGAAGCAGGCCGTGCTCCCTGGGTTCGATGATGGTGGCTCTATCGTACCTGTCTATACAGGGTTAACGCTAGGAAACCGCCCTCAGGGGCCCAAGAAACCGCCCTGCTTCCCGCCGTTTGGGAAAGCCCAAAGGGCCATCCCATCGACAGGCCCGGCATGGGCGCTGGCCGGTACTTCACCGGCACGGGAATTTAGCAAATTGCGGGCCAGTGCCGGCCCACCAACTTGCACCAGAAAGGTGCATGGCAGGCCATCAACCCAGCAGGGTGCGCGCAATGATGTTGCGCTGCACTTCCGAAGAACCCTCGTAGATGCGCAGGATGCGAGCATCGCGCACATAGCGCTCCAGCGGCATCTCGCGCGTGTAGCCATAGCCGCCATGGATCTGCAGCGCCGCATCGGCCACGAAGCCCACCATCTCGGAGGCATGGAGCTTGGCCATGGCCGACTGCAGCGTGAAGGGCTGGCCCGCCTGGCGCAGCGCCAGCGCTTGCAGCGTGAGGCCCCAGGAGGCCTCCAGGCGCAGCTTCATGTCGGCCAGCATCCACTGCAGGCCCTGCTTGCCGGCAAGGGGCTCGCCGCCGACCAGGCGCTCCTTCATCCAGTGCGTGGCGTCCGCAATCGCCGCCTCGGCAATACCCAGGGCCGTGGCGGCCACGTCCAGGCGGCTGTTGTCCAGCACCTTCATCGCAATCTTGAAACCTGTTCCCTCGGCGCCCAGCAGGTTGGCCGCCGGCACGCGCACGCCATCGAATGCGACCTCGAACGCATGCGCGCCCTGGATGCCCATGAGCTTTTCGGGCGAGGACACGCTGATGCCCGGCGTAGCGGTTTCCACGACGAAGGCGCTGACACCGCGTGCGCCCGCATCGGCATCGGTCTTGGCGAAGACCACCAGGAACTGCGCCTCGCGCGCGTTGGAGATGAAGTGCTTGACGCCGTCGATGCGGTAGTGGTCGCCCTCGCGCACGGCCCGGGTGCGCATGTCGGCCGGGTGCGAGCCGCCGCGCGGCTCGGTGAGGGCAAAGCCCGCCAGCCATTCACCGCTGCCCGCGCGCGGCAGAAAGCGCTGGTGCTGCTCGGCACTGCCACCGATGAGTACCGCATCGGTGCCCAGGTAGTGCGCGCCGATCATCGACGAGGTAGCGGCGCAGGCGCGCGATATCTCCACCAGCGACAGCAGCATGGCCGTGGGCGTGACGCCTGCACCGCCCAGGTGCTCGGGCAGGTTCATGCCCATCACACCCAGCGCGGCCAGTTGCGGCACATGGTAGGTGACGGAGAGGGCCGCCTCGTCGATCTCGCGGGCGCGCGGCGCCAGCACCTCGCGGGCAAAGCGGGCCACGGCGTCGGCAACGCCCTGGTCCTCGGGGGTCACACCCAGTCGGTTCATCGGATTCATGAAAAAGCTCCTTGTGGAATGGGTGAAATCAGACGGGGCCGAAGAGCCCCGCCTCTCGCAATGCGGCAAGTCGCTCGCCACCGCAGTGCAGCAGCGCGTCCATGAGTTCATCGGTGTGCTCACCCAGTGCGGGCGCGGGCTCGGCCCGGTTGGGCGCAGCGCCGCCGAACTTGACGGGCTGGGTGGGCACGCGCAAGCCGGGCAGGCGCGGGTCGTGCACCTCGCGCAGCAGGCCGCGCGCCCTGCCCTGCTCGGATTCGAGCGCCTGGGCGGTGCTCCACAGCGGCCCGCCGGGCACACCCGCCGCCTCCAGCGCGGCCACCACCTCGGCCACCGGCAACTGCCCGGCCCAGGCCTCGATGGCGGCTGCCAGCAAAGGCTCGTTGGCATGGCGCAATTCGTCACTGGCAAAGCGCGCGTCTTGCGCAAACCCGGGTTCGCCGATGAGCTGCGCGAGCGCGGCAAACAGCTTGTGGTTGAGCACCGCCAGCGCGAAATGCCCGTCGCGCGCGCGGTAGACACCGAACGGCGCCGAGAACGCATGCCGGTTGCCGCTGCGCTGCGGGCTCTGGCCGGTGAACAGGTAGCGCCCCACGCCGGTGACCAGGAAGGCCAGCGTGGCGTCGAACATGGCCACGTCCACATGCTGGCCCTCGCCCGTGCGGCGCTGCTGCAGCAGCGCAGCCAGAGTGGCCCAGGAGGCGAACAGGCCGGCAATCACATCGGACACGGCCTCGCCCACCATGGTCGGGGCACCACCCGGCTCGCCCGTGGACTCCATCAGGCCGCTCATGGCCTGCACGATGATGTCGTAGGCCGGCAGGTGGGCCAGCGGCCCGGTCTGGCCAAAGCCCGACACGCTCACGTACACCAGCCTGGGGTTCACGCGGCGCAAGGCCTCGGGGCCCACGCCCAGGCGCTCGGCCACCCCGGGACGGAAGTTCTCGACCACCACGTCGGCCGTGGCGGCCAGGGCCGCGATGGTCTGCGCCGCATCGGGGTGTTTGAGGTCGAGCACCAGGCTCTTCTTGTTGCGGTTGAGCGCCGTGAACAGGCTGCTCATGCCCTCGCGCATGGGGCCGATGTGGCGGTAGTCGTCGCCCGTGGGCGGCTCGACCTTGATGACCTCGGCGCCCAGGTCGGCCAGCAGGGCCGTGGACAGCGGGCCCGCGAGCACGCGGCTGAAGTCGAGGATGCGCACGCCGTCGAGCGGGCGGGTGGTTGCAGTCATGGCAAGGAACTCCGTGGGCTGATCGGGAGTTCCCATGGTTGCCCATTCCTGCATCAAAATAAAATATTCAATCTTGATACATTGGATCAACCATCTTGATCAATATCAGCCTGCGCCAGCTCGAATACTTTGTGGCCGCCGCCCAGCACGGCGGCGCGGCGCGGGCCGCGCACGCGCTCAGCGTGTCGCAGCCCTCCATCTCCAAGGCCATTGCCGACCTGGAATCGCTGTGGGACGAGGTGCTGTTCGTGCGCCGCCACGCGCGCGGCCTGGACCTCACGGCCGCCGGCCGGCAGCGCCAGCGCGAGGCCCAGGTGCTGCTGGACAAGGCCCGCGCCCTCGAAGGCCCGCGGCGCGAGGAAGAGGCCGGGCTGCTGCGCGTGGGCTGCCTGTCCACGCTGGCGCCGCGCTACCTGCCCGAAATCCTGGTGCGCATGCGCGCCAAGCACCCGCAGGTGGAGATCGAGGTGCACGAGGCCGACACCGAGACCCTGGTGCAGCAGCTGGAGCGCGGCGCCCTGGACACCGCCCTGCTCTACGACCTGGGCCTGGCACGCGCCGTGCGGCTGGAGGCCGTCACCTCCTTCGTGCCCTATGCACTGCTGCCCGCAGGCCATGCGCTGGCCGGGCGCAGCAGCCTCGCGCTGTCCACCCTGGCGCAGGAGCCCTTCGTCCTCATCAACCTGCCGCACAGCCGCGAGTATTTCCTCTCGCTGTTCCGCCAGGCCGGTGTGGCGCCGCGCATCGCGTACGAGACACCGTCGATCGAGATGGTGCGCTCGCTGGTGGCCAATGGCCTCGGGGTGTCGCTGCTCACCACGCGGCCGGCGCGCGACTGGAGCTATGACGGCAAGCGCATTGCCTGCCGCCGCCTGCGCGGGCCGCTCGCCCCACAATCGGTGGTGCTGGCCACCCCGGGCCGGCAGGGGCACGAGAACCCGCGCTCGGCCCTGTTCGCGCGCATCGCGAAAGCTGCCTTTGCGCAGCAGCGCGACGCGATGACCGCGCCCGGATCGGCCTCCCGGTAGTTCACCCCTTGGTAGGCGTCACCTGTGCAGGCTCGGCCGGCAGCGTGATGCGCACCGACAGGCCCGGCGAGGCATTGCGCAGCTCGAACTGCCCGCCATGCGCCTGCGCCACCAGCCGGCACAGGTACAGCCCCAGGCCCACCCCGCCCGTGGCGCGCTGGCGCGCCACGTCGGGGCGGTAGAAGGCCTGGGCCATGCGCGCCAGGTGCTCGGGCGGCACGCCGGGGCCATGGTCGCGCACCTCCAGCTCCACGCCGGTGGCGGTGCTGCGCAGGTGCAGCTCGGGCGGCGAGGCCGTGGGCTCGCAGTGGCGCAGGCTGTTGTCCAGCAGGTTGCGCAGCACCAGGCGCAGGCGCCCCCGGTCCAGCGCCAGCACGGGCAGGGCCGGGTCGGCGATGACCACGATGTCGTCGGCGCAGTCGTGGCGCGCCTCCAGTTCAGTGATCACCTCGCGCGCAAGCTCGGGCAGGTTGGTGGGCTCGCGGTGCAGCGCGGCATGGCGGCCCGCCAGGCGTTCGCTTTCCAGCAGGTCGGAGATCAGGTGCGCCATCTCCCCCAGGTCGCGCATCAGCGCCTCGCGCTGGGTCCCCACGTCAGGGCCTTCGGGCAGCAACTCGGTGTTCAGGCGCGCACGGGTCAGCGGGCTGCGCAACTCGTGGCTCATGGCCAGCAACAGGGCACGCTTGGCCTCCAGCATCTGGTGGATGTCGTCACCCATGGTGTTGATGGTGGCTGCCAGCTGGCCCAGTTCATCGGGGCGGTGGGCGTGGCGCACGGGAATGGGTTCGCCGAAGTCGCCCTCGCCAAAGCGCCGGGCGCCGCGGCGGATGTCATCGAGCGGCCGCAGCAGGTGGCGGATGTAGACATAGGCCAGCCCCGTGAGCAGCAGCAGCACCGACAGCGTGACCCAGGCAACGCGCGGCTTTTGCTCCCAGGTCATGGCATTGAGGCCGAACTCGATGGAGTGGCCGTCTGCCGTCGTGCGCTGCAGCAGGCGGTGGCCATCGTCGCTGTCGCCCAGCCAGTGCCGCTCGGGCCGGTCCTTGTCCCTGGCCTTGTCCTTGTCCTTGTCGCGCATCCAGTCAGGGCGCGGAATGTCGGGGTGCGAGACCCAGTTGACCACCGGCCCCTCGATGCGCAGGTGGATCGGCAGGCGCTGCACGATGGCCTGGGCGCGCTCCACGCTGGGCGGGCTGCCGATCTCGCCGGCCAGCCGGTCCACATAGTCCATGAGCAGCGGCCGTGCCGCCTCGCGCCAGCCCACCGACAAGGCCTTCTGCACGCCGCCGACAAAGGTGATGGTGGTCATGCAGGCCAGCACCAGGAACAGCAGCACCAGGCGGATGCGCAGCGAATGCCCGACGGCGTCGCGCGCACGCCGGTGCCAGGGGCAAGGCTGACCGTCCTCGCCATGGTGATGGCGATGGTGGTGGCGCCACCAGCCGCGGCGCCCGCCCGGGGCCGGCGGTGCACCGGTCACATCGGCCGCGCCGCGTTGCCCCCAGCGCCTCATGGCTGCGCCTTCCGCAGAGCCAGCGAGTAGCCGGCGTTGCGCAGCGTCTTGATGCAGTCCAGCGGTTCGAGCTTCTTGCGCAGGCGGCTGACAACGATGTCCACCGCACGGGTGTAGAGCTCGGCCTCGTGGCCGCGCAGCTGGTTGAGGATATCGTCGCGGCTGAACACGCGGCCCGGCTCGCGCGCCAGCAGGTGCAAGAGGTCGAATTCGGTACCGGTCAGCTCCACCGCCACGCCCTGGCGCAGCACGCTGCGGCGTGCGGCGTCGATGTGCAGGCCCTCGAATTCCAGCGGCCCCTGGCCCTGCCCATTGCCCGGCCCGTCGCTGCGCCGCCGGCGCAGCACCGTCTGCAAGCGCGCGACCAATTCGCGCGGTTCAAACGGCTTGGGCAGGTAGTCGTCGGCGCCCAGCTCCAGCCCCACCACCCGGTCCATCACGTCGCCGCGCGCGGTGAGCATGACGATGGGCAGGTCTCCTTGCTTGCGGATGGTGCGGCACAGCTCGAAGCCATCCATCTCGGGGAGCATCACATCGAGGATGGCGGCATCAAAGCCGCCCGCCGCGAGCTGCGCCAGCCCCTCGCTGGGCCTGAGCGCATGCGTGAGCTCCAGCTCGAAGCGCTGGAAATAGGTCGCCAGCGGGGGGCCGAGCTGTGCGTCGTCATCAATGAGCAGGATCCGGTGCATGGCCGATTCTAAGAAGGTCGAGGGGTACCGGGGATGTCAGGAGTCCAGGGCACCGCCCAGCGCGCGGTGGCGCACGATCAACTGGCGCAGGCGGTGCTTGGCGCCGGTGTGCAGGGCGTCGAAGCGGTCGGCCGCGTCCAGCAACGCTGGCAGCGTCAGGGCGGCATGCTCGGGCTGCCGCGCCAGCAGGCCCATGGCGTGCTCGCGGTCGAAGCGGGGCCCCCAGACCAGCGACATCAGCTCGTCATGGGGGTCCGGCAGGCCCGCCAGCAACTGGGGGCCATGCAGGCGCACGCGCTCGGTCAGCGTGTGGATGGGGTGCAGTGCGGGGGACATGCGTGGCTCTCCTTCCCGCGCTCAGCCGTGGGCCATCCAGCCACCCCGGTGGCCGCGCTTGTTCATCATGTCGCGCACCTTCTGCTGCTGATCGGGGTTCAGGCTGTCGTAGAAGTCGGCCATGGCGGCGATCACCTCGGGGCCGGCGGTCTGCACGGCGCGGGTTTTCTCCTCCATCAGGGCCTGGGCGCGGGCACGGTCGAAGGTGGCACCGGCGACGATGGCCTGCACCTCGGCGCGCGGGTCGGGCGTCTTGCCCTTGAACGCGGCGCGCTGGGCCTGCAGGGTGTCGGCCAGTGCGTTGAGCTTGACCTTCTGGGCATCGTTGAGGTCGAGCTTGCTGCTCACGCGGTTGACGACCTTGCCGCGGATCTCGGCGATCTTCTCGGGGCCCATCTCGCCGCGGTGGTGGCCGCCTGCGCATGCGGTCAGCCCGCCCAGGACGATGGTGGCGCCGAACACGCCGGCCAGGGTTTTTTGGATCCAGGGTTTCATGGTGCAGTCCTTTCATGGACGGTGTTGAACATGGGCCTATGGTGCGCCTGGGCGGTTTTTTGGGGGTCTCGGGGCAGTTTCGGTTTATTTCAGAATGTATCTACCGATGGCGGTGCTGCCCGTGCTTGCCGTGCTTGCCGTGCTTGCCGTGCTTGCCGTGCTTGCCGTGCTTGCTGCATGCTTTTGCCAAGGGCGGGAGCCGGGATGTGCGCCCGGCGGCGCACCTACTTTCTTTTTGCGCAAAAAGAAAGTAGGCAAAGAAACAGCGCCCCACAGCCCGCGTCCCTTCGCTGCGCTACGGGCAACCTGCGATGCTCGGTCCTGGGGTGGCGTCGCTGAACTCGCTTCGTTCTTCGAACTCCGCTCGGACAGCAGCGACGAGCCAGACCACGAAGCGCATGTCCTTCGGCACGCGCCCACCCCAGGCCCTGCGCTTCTCGGCACGGTCAGAAGGGGGTGGGAGCGAGCTCCACACGGGCCATTGCTTCGCTCGGCCCCAGCTGCCTCGCTGCGCTTCGGCCTTGTCGGCAGTGCGCAGCGCGTAACCGACACCCTGCGCAGCTGCGAGAGCAGCAGCCGTTTTTGACCCCGCTCCCCACCCCTGCTGGCTGCGCCGAGGAGCGCAGGAACTGGGGTGGGTGCATGTGCCGAAGGACACATGCACTTCGTGCTCTGGCTTGCCGATGCTGTTTGACCGGAGCTCCCTCGCAGAGGGAGCGCAGGGAGTTCATCGGCACCACCCCAGTTCCGAGCACCGCAGGTTGCCCGTAGCGAAGCGAAGGGACGCAGACTGGGGGTCGCCTTTTCTTGGCCCACCTTCTTTTGGCGACGCAAAAGAAGGTGGGTGCGCCGCCGGGCGCACATCCCGGCTCCCGCCCTCAGCCAAAGCACACAGCAACCATGCCCACAAGCACCAGCACAGCACAGCAACCAAGCCACGCTACGATCCACCCCACGCCCACCGCGCTTGCGCCCCGAATGACCCCACTCTCAAAACCACCCCGCTACGAAGCCGTAGACGCCCTGCGCGCAGCCGCCATGGTCTGGATGGCCGCCTTCCACTTCTGCTTCGACCTGGCCCACTTCGGCGTATGGCCCCAGGACTTCCGCACCGACCCGGTGTGGACCACGCAACGCACCCTGATCCTGAGCCTGTTCCTGTTCTGCGCCGGCCTGGGCCAGGCCATTGCGCTGCACCAGGGGCAGAGCCTGCAGCGCTTCACCCGCCGCTGGCTGCAGATCGCCGGCTGCGCCCTGCTGGTGAGCCTGGGCTCGTTCTTCATGTTCCCGCGCAGCTTTATCTACTTCGGCGTGCTGCACGGCATGGCAGTCATGCTGCTGATCGCGCGCTTCACGGCCGGATGGGGCGCATGGCTGTGGCTGTGCGGGCTGGTGGCGCTGGCGTTGCCCGTGGCCGCTACCCACCTGCTGACGGGGGCCTTCAGCGACCTGGCCCCTGCCTTCGATGCCCGCATGCTCAACTGGCTGGGGCTGGTGGCGCGCAAGCCATTCACCGAAGACTACGTGCCCATCTTTCCCTGGCTGGGCGTGCTCTGGTGGGGGTTGGCCGCAGGCCAGTGGGCCTTGCGCAACGGGGGCGGCTGGCTACGGGAGCCCCTGCCGCGGGCCTTCTCGCCGCTGTCGGTACTGGGCAGCTGGTCGCTGAGCTTCTACATGGTGCACCAGCCGGTGCTCATTCCCATCGCGATGGGGCTGGCCTGGATCTTCAAGCCGTGAACAACAATTCCAGATCCCCATGAAAAAACGCGGCCTCGGCCGCGTTTTTTGTTGCTGCCGAAAGGCGGCAGGGAATCGATTACTCGACCTTGGCCTTGGCGCGCAAGTCTTCCTGGAACTTGGCCAGCTTCTGCTGTTGCAGTTGCTGGGCAACCTGGGGCTTCACATCTTCGAGCTTGGGCAGCTCGGCCTGGCGCACGTCGTCCAGGCGGATGATGTGGTAACCAAACTGGCTCTTGACGGGCGTCTGGGTCATCTTGCCCTTTTCGAGCTTGATCATGGCTTCGGTGAATTCCGACACGTAGCTCGAAGGGGTGGCCCAGTCCATGGCGCCGCCGTTGGCACCGGAGCCTGGATCCTTGGATTGCTTCTTGGCGATCTCTTCGAACTTGGCGCCCTTGTTGATGGCGGCAATCGCGGCCTTGGCGTCGGCTTCCTTCTCGATCAGGATATGGCTGGCCTTGTATTCCTTGCCGCTGTTGGCGGCCACGAACTTGTCGTACTCGGCCTTGATTTCCTCGTCGGTCACGGGGTTGTTCTTCTGGAAATCGAGGACCAGCTCATTGGCCAGGATGCCCTGCCGCGCCATTTCCATGCTCAGCTTGAAATCGGACGACGCGTCCAGGCCGCGCTTTTGCGCTTCCTGTGCAAACACCTCTTGAAGGATCAGCCTGTCCTTGATCTGGGCATCGGCTTCGGGAGGCATGGGCCGGCCCGTGCGCGCGAATTGCTGCTTGATCAACTCGGCACGCTCCTTGGGGATGGCCTTGCCATTGACGATGGCGATGTTCTGGGCGGAAACGGGCAGGGCCATCGTGCCCAGCACGGCAGCGGCCACGAGGCCGGACAGGAGCTGTTTCTTCATGCGGAATCCAAAAAATGAGATAGTAGTTGCCAGCTGAAATCCGGCAAATCAGGACAGTGGGGCCGGTTCAGAGGATTTCAATAGCGAGGGCGTGGACGCCCGCATCCAAAAATTCCTGCAGCGCATCATACACAAGGCGGTGGCGCGCCACGCGGGGCTTGCCTGTAAGCAAAGGTGAGGCAATCCGCACCCGGAAATGGGTGCCGAAACCCGTGCCATTGGCGCCGACATGCCCGGCATGGTCGGCGCTTTCGTCGATCACTTCAAGTGCCGTGGGCGCCAGTCGCTCGACCAGGCGCTCGTGCATCTGGCGCGCCAGGCTGGACGGGGCGGCGGTATCGGTCATGGTCGTCATGCGGCGGGCTCGTCACTCTTGAGGTGGGGCGCAATATAGATGCCCTGCGCCACCAGGAAGACCAGCGGGAACGCATAGCCCCAGAGCTTGAACTCCACCCAGGCCTCGGTGCTGAAATTGATCACCACGTAGGCATTGATGGCGGACATGAAGGCGCAATACACCACCCAAGCCACGTTCAGCCGCATCCAGACGCCATCGGGCAGCTCCATCTGGCTGCCGAGCAGCAGCTTGAGATAGTTCTTCTTGAACACCCACAGCGCCACGGCCAGCGCCAGGGCCATGGCACCATAGAGCACCGTCGGCTTCCACTTGATGAAGCGATCGTCCTGCAGCACCAGCGTGAGCGTGCCGAACAGCAGGATCAGCGCCAGCGTGATCTTGTGCATGGTCTGCAACCGCCGGTCGATCAGGTAGATCAGCGCCATCTGCACCACCGTGGCAGCCATCAGCACGCCGGTGGCCACATAGATGTTGTAAAACTTGTAGGCGCCGACGAAGAGCAGGATGGGGAGGAAGTCGATCAGGATTTTCATGCGGGATCAGGGCGCCTTGTCTTCAAAGTCCAGCGATGCCGAATTCATGCAGTAGCGCAGGCCCGTGGGCTGGGGGCCATCTTCGAACACGTGGCCCAGGTGGGCCCCGCATTGTGCACACACGGTCTCGGTGCGCACCATGCCATGGCTGTGGTCCACGATTTCCTGGATGGAACCGGGCACGGCCTCGGAAAAACTGGGCCAGCCGCAGCCCGCATCGAACTTGGTGTGCGAGTCGAACAGCTTGGCTCCGCAGCAGATGCAATGGTAGCTGCCGTCGGCCCAGTGGGCCTCGTACTTTCCGGTGAAAGGGCGCTCGGTGGCGGCATAGCGCGTAACCTGCAGCGCGGCGGGCTCTGCCCCCTTTTCCTGCAGCACGGCCTGCCATTGGGCATCGGTCTTGTGGACGGGATAGGTCATGATGAACAGCTGATCTCGATGGTGGAAGCCCAAGCGGGCGGGAAGGCAGCGTAGGAATCGTGCCCGGGATGCTCTTCAAATGGGTCTTCGAGCAACCGCTGCAAGGTTTGGAGTGGGCCGAAGTCGCCAAGTTTCGCCGCCCGGATGGCTTCTTCGCACAAATGGTTGCGCAGCACGAACTTGGGGTTCACGGCCAGCATGGCCTTGGATACGCGGGCACGGTCAGCCAGCCGGGCATCGGCCAGGTAGGTGGCAAGCCAGGCATCCCACCCCTCCTGGTCAGCCACCATGCCGCGCACGGGCTCGAACTCGCCCGAGGCGACGGCATGCGACAGGCGGCGCCAGAAAATGGGGTAATCCACCCCGCCCTTGGCCAGCAGCACCAGCAGGCCGTCGATCAGCTCGGCATCGCCCTCCCCGGCCACGTCGCCCAGGCCCAGCTTGGCGCGCATGCGGGCCATGAACTCGGCGGGAAAGACGGTCTTGTACGACCCCAGCGCGGCCATGGCCAGTTCCTGGTCACCGATCAGCGGCAGCAGCGCCTGCGCCAGGCAGAACACGTTCCAGTAAGCCACATTGGGCTGGCGGTTGTAGGCATAGCGGCCCTGGGTGTCGCTGTGGTTGCAGACATGGCCGGGCACGAAGGAATCGAGGAACTGGAACGGCCCGTAGTCGATGGTCAGGCCCAGGATGCTCATGTTGTCGGTGTTCATCACCCCGTGGCAGAAGCCCACGGCCTGCCACTGCGCCAGGAGCACCGCCGTGCGCTCGCTCACGGCCTGCAGCAGCGCGGCATAGGGGTTGCCCGCCAGCTCGCTGCGCCCCCGGCATTCGGGGTAATAGCGGTCGATCACATAGTCGGCGAGGGCCTTGAGTTCGGCCTCCATGCCATTGGCCGAAAAATGCTCGAAGTGCCCGAAGCGGATGAAGCTTGGCGCCACGCGGGTCACCACGGCGGCCGTCTCGACCTCCTCGCGGCGCACCGGCGCGGGCGAACCCGTGATGCACAGGGCCCGTGTGGTCGGCACGCCCAGGCCCTGCATCGCCTCGCTGCACAGAAACTCGCGGATGCTCGAGCGCAGCACGGCCCGGCCATCCCCCCCGCGCGAATACGGTGTACGGCCCGCGCCCTTGAGCTGGATTTCGTGGCCGCCAATCGTCTCGCCCAGCAGGATGGCCCGGCCATCGCCCAACTGGCCGGCCCAGATGCCGAACTGGTGGCCGCTATACACGCTGGCCAATGGGCGTGAGCCCGGAAGCATGGCGTTGCCCGTGAACGCCTGCAAGGCTGCATCGCTGCGCAGCCAGGCCTCATCGATCCCCGCCAGACGCGCCACGCTGCCACTGGTCCCAACCCAATGGGCGCTGGGCAGGGGCGTGGGCTGCAGTTCGGTGAAAAACGCCGGCCCCAGGTCCGCAAACCCGTTGCGCCAGGTCAGGCCGGATGCCAGTGCGGCCTCGCTGTCGATGGACATGTTCATGCCCCGATTGTCCCCGAGCTGCGAGGCCCCGCTTCCAGTCGGGGCATGTTGGGGGTGCGCACCCCGTTTTGTCACCAATCGTTTCCTCGACAACAACAGTCGTCGCGATGGTCAATGCTTTTCAAGCTGATCCAGGAAATCCACAAAACCCCATCAAATCATTGGCTTATATGCTTTTCAAGGGATTCGGAAGAAGGCATTCGGCGCAGGAAATTCAGGGTAAACCCGAGACTTGTACCTGAATAATTATTCCTAAAACTGAAATAGACAGTTCGCGACTGACTGGTTTTTCTCTGAACACGTGCGGCGTACAGTTCAACCCATCGATGAGCCGAACCCGCAAGGCGACTCACCGAACC
>NZ_JBWKYR010000033.1:0-38320 GCF_059423865.1 Acidovorax sp. GW458-11-26-14-TSB4 | reverse complement strand
TTTGGGGTACGTTTCTTTGGCGACGCAAAGAAAGGTACCTCGGCCGCCGGGCCGAGACCCGGCTCCCGCCCTCAGCACAGGCATGCTGTCAAACCAGCCACGCCGGGCGCACATCCCGGCTCCCGCCCTCAATAGAAAAAACAGAAGCGCCCGCCGAAACAACATCGAACGGACACCCACAAGAACACGACTAAGATCGCGCCTGTTTGAAATACTCGAAGGAGAACCCCTTGCGCCACACCCTGTGCCTGCTGCTCGCCACCCTCGCCATCGCCCCCGCCGCCATGGCCCAACAAGCCAAGCCCGTCACCACCTCCAGCGGCCTGGTCTATGAATCGATCAAGGACGGCACCGGCGAATCACCCAAGGCCACCGACACCGTCAAGGTCCACTACAAAGGCACCTTCCTCGATGGCAAGGAGTTCGACAGCTCCTACAAGCGCGGCGAACCCACCTCGTTCCCGCTCAACCGCGTGATCCCCTGCTGGACCGAAGGCGTGCAGCGCATGAAGCCCGGCGGCAAGGCCAAGCTGACCTGCCCACCGGCCATCGCCTACGGTGCCAACGGTGCCGGCGGCGTGATCCCGCCCAACGCCACGCTGAACTTCGAGATCGAACTGATTTCCGTCGGCAGGTAACAAGCAACAAAGAAGCGACCGGCGCGCGAGCCACCCACATGCTGCTGAAAGTCGGTGAACTGGCCCGCCGCACCGGCCTCACGGTGCGCACCCTGCACCACTATGACGAGATCGGGCTGCTGGCACCTTCGGGCCGCTCCGAGGCCGGCTACCGCCTGTACAGCCAGGCCGACGTGCAGCGCCTGCACGCCATCCAGACCATGCGCCAGATGGGGCTGGCGCTCGGCGACATCGGCGAGTTGCTGGCTGGCGATGGCGTGGCGCC
Organism: Acidovorax sp. GW458-11-26-14-TSB4; assembly: GCF_059423865.1. Classification (NCBI taxonomy): domain Bacteria; kingdom Pseudomonadati; phylum Pseudomonadota; class Betaproteobacteria; order Burkholderiales; family Comamonadaceae; genus Acidovorax; species Acidovorax sp. GW458-11-26-14-TSB4. Next base: position 37,417 of record NZ_JBWKYR010000033.1, on the reverse strand, counting down.
CGAGCGCATCATCGGTCAGCAGATCCGCGCGCTGGACCAGCAGATCACCCAGGCCACCGAGTTGCGCGCACGCCTGACCATGCTGCGCGACGGCCTGATGGCCGGGGCCGAGCCCGACATGGGCAACTGGCTCGAAGCACTGGCCCTGATGACCACCTACGGCAAGTACTTCAGCTCGGCCGAGCTCAAGCAGATCTTCGTGAACTGGAGCCTGATCGAGGCCGATTGGCTGATCGTCAAGGACCTGGTGCGCAGCGCCATGGACCGCCAGCAACCGCCCGACAGCCCCGAGGTCCAGGCCCTGGCCTACCGCTGGATGGCACTGATGCTGCACTGGATGGGCGGCGACCTGGACCTGCTGGACCGCTGGGGCCACATGTTCCGCACCGAGCCCAGCACGCAGGGGCGCAACCATGCGCCACCGGGCGACATGATCGAGTTCGTCGAAACCGCGATCAAGATGCGCATGGCGCTGCTGGAGAGGTACATGACCCGCGACGACCTGCGCATGCTGGGCCATGTACCGCACACACAATGGGCCGAGCTGCAGGCACAGGTGGAGCAGTTGCTGGAACGGCAGATCCCCACGGACCACCCGGATGCCATGGCCGCAGCACAGCGTTGGGACGGGCTTTTTGGCCAGCTCACGCGCCATGACCCGGTGCTGCGCCAGAAACTGCTCACCGCCTCGGCACAGGAGCCGCTGCTGCAAGCCGGCTCTCCGTTGAGCGCCCCGGTCAGGGCCTACCTGCACGCAGCGCTGGCCCATGCCGTCCCGCATGGCTGAACCGATTCACTCAAAAGTCGCTGAAAACGCTTGACCCTCACGCAACGTGAGGCCCCACAGTCGGTCCCCAGACACCCTGGACCGACACCATGAACAGCACCCTGCACTCCCCTGCGCCGCAACCAAGGCATGGTCTGCGCGCGTGGCTTCTTCACGCGGCAAGCCACTGGCCACTGTATGCCGTGGCCGGCACCAGCACGCTGCTGCTGGCCTGCCTGCTCGCCGAATCCGCCATACACCCCGAAGCGCTGGCACTGGCGCTCTTCCTGCTCACCGGCGTGGTGGTCGACACCTTGCTGGCGCCCGGTGCGGGCAGCCGCTGGCTGCCCCTGGCCACGGCGCTGGCCTGCCACGCGGCGGCACTGTTGTTGTGCCTGGCCCTGGCGGGCGGCGCACTGCATTGGCGGCGCAGGCGGCCGGAACTGCAACTCGCCTGATCCCGCCCTTCATCCCTGTCCAAACCATTGCCTACCAAGAAAACACCATGCCAGCCTACGCCGACCACCCCGCGCCGCCCGGCGCAGACCCGCGCCAGGCACTGCTGCGCGACCCCAACTTCCGCTGGCTCACCAGCGGCTCGGCCCTCACTATGCTGGGCGACCAGTTCACCCTGATCGCCCTGCCCTGGCTGGTGCTGCAGATGACCGGCGACACCCTGGTGCTGGGCACCGTGCTGGCCCTCATGAGCGTGCCGCGTGCGCTGTTCATCCTGATCGGCGGCGCGCTGGTCGACCGCTATTCGCCCAAAGAGGTGCTGATGCTCACCAAGTACATCAACCTGGGGCTGCTGGCCCTGCTCAGCGGCCTGGTGCTCACGGGCACGCTCACGCTGTGGATGGTGTATGTGCTGTCGCTGGCCATCGGCCTGGCCACGGCCTTCAGCATCCCTGCGGGCACCGCCATGATGCCGCACGTGGTGCCGCGCGCCCAGTTGCAGGCAGCCAATGGCATCAGCCTGGGGTTGCGCCAACTGACCATGTTCCTGGGGCCGCTGCTCGCGGGACTGCTGATCGCGCTGTTCGGCGACAGCAGTGCAGGCACCGGTGCCGAGGCCCGCGCCAACGCCACGGGCATCGGCATAGCCTTTGCGCTCGACGCGCTGAGCTTTGGCATCTCGGCCTGGACGCTGGCGAAGGTGCGCATGCTGGAAGGCGCGTCACCGGTGCCGCAAGGGGCGCCACAGGCGGTGCTGGCGTCGGTGGCCCAAGGCCTGGTGCACTTCTGGCGCGATGCCGAGCTGCGCACCTGCTTCCTTTACTGGAGCGCCATCGCCCTGTTCATCATGGGGCCCATCCACATCGCCGTGCCGGTGCTGGCCAGCAGCACGCCCACGCTGGGCGCGGCCGCCTTCGGCACCATGCTGGGCGCCCACGGAGCGGGCACGCTGGCGGGCATGGTGGCCTCGGGCATGTTCCCGCGCCTGCGCGTGGGCAGCCTGGGCCTGACCATCCTGGTCTTCGACGCCGTGATTGGCCTCTTGTTCATCCCCATGGGCATGATCGACGCCACATGGCAGGGCGCTGGCCTGATGCTGGCCATCGGCCTGCTCGGCGGCTTCATGCAGGTGCGCGTGTTCACCTGGATCCAGCAGCGCGTGCCGCCCATGCTGATGGGCCGGGCCATGGGTTTGTTCATGTTCATCTTCATGGGGCTGGCGCCGATCTCGGCGGCCGTGACGGGCTGGCTCATGAAGAGCATCACGCTCACGCAGCTGTTCGCAGCCAGCGGTGGTGCCCTGGTGCTGCTGGTGGCCCTGGCCTTCGTGCTCACGCCGCTGCGCCAGGTCAGCGATGCGCCCAGACCCGCGGGCTGAAAAAAAACCGCCCTCCACTTGCGCGGAGGGCGGGTGAACGTCTTGAATGAAGACGGCGGAGGAGAGAGATATGCAACCGGGCCGGCCTCGGACAGGCCGGCGCCTTCCATCACACTTCGGTGACGAACTGTTCGCGTGGGCGGCGCACCTTCTTGAGGTTCACCAGCCAGTCGCCTTCGCTGGCGCGATAGCCCAGGGGCATGATGGCGACGCTGCGCAGGCCGCGGGCATTCAGGTCCAGGATCTCATCGAGGGCCTTGGGATCGAAGCCTTCCATGGGTGTGGAGTCCACGCCTTCGAAGGCGGCAGCCATCAGGGCAGCGCTCAGGCCGATGTAGGCCTGGCGGGCGGCGTGCTGGAAGTTCACTTCAGCATCGCGCTGCGGGTACATCCCGAGCAGCATCTGGCGGTAGTTTTCCCAGCCTTCGTTCTTGAAGCCGCGCTGCTCGTTGGTCAGGTCGAACATCATGTTGATGCGCTCGGCCGTGTAGTTGTCCCAGGCCGCGAACACCAGCAGGTGCGAGCCATCGGTGATCTGCGCCTGGTTCCAGGCGATGGGCTGGATGCGGGCGCGCACGGCGGGGTCGGTCACCACGATGATCTCGAAGGGCTGCAGGCCGCTGGAGGTGGGTGCCAGGCGTGCGGCTTCGAGGATGCGTTCGACCTTGTCGGCGGGCACGCTCTTGGCGGGGTCCATCTTCTTGGCGGCGTAGCGCCATTGCAGCTTGTCGAGCAGCGGGTTGGCGACGGTGGTGTGGTCGGCGGTGGCAGTCATGGCAGATTTCCTGAAGTATCTTGGGTGGATGGATGGCACCGAAATGCCAATGGATGAACTGTAATTACTGACCATCTGTTCAGTAAGCCCTGTACGGGAAAAGGATTGTTCGGATTCGGTCAACAATCGCGCCGCCCATGCGCGGTAGGGGGACTCCAGGCAGGCTTACACTTGTTTTCCTTCCCACCTCCCCATCGCGCGGTGCCGCCCCGTTGATCCCCCCTGTCCATGAGTGAACTGGACCTGTCTTTCCTGGACCCTTCCCGGCGTTCGCCAACGGCGGCGGATACGGCTGCGGCCAACGAAGGCACGGCGGGCACTGCCGGCAGCCCGGCCGAGGGCCTGGTGGCCGAGCTGCGCGCCTACCAGGCCGAGCTCGAAAGCCAGAACAAGGTGCTGCGCTACAGCCAGGCCATGGCCGAGGGCGCTTCGGAGCGCTTCGAGACCCTGTTTGCGAGCATGCCGCTGGCGCTGATGGTGATCGACGAGCACGACATGGTGGTGCAGGCCAACTCCATGGCGCACCGTTCCTTCCAGCCTACGGAGCGCGACCGGCCCCTCACGGCCCTGATGCCCTTCGTGAGCGCGGCCGATGTGGACCGCGTGCACAACGCCTTCGCCCAGGCCGAGAACCTGGGCCGCAGCGAGGTGACCGAGGTGGTGTTCGACATCGGCGACGAGCAGCGCATCAAGGGCGACCTGCACATCGCCCACATCGAGGCCCCCCAGGCCGGCGGTGGCCCACCCGTGTCGCAGTACCTTTGTGCGGTGATCGACCAAGGGCCTCTGCTCACCGAGCGCAGGGCACTGCAGTACAGCGCGCAGGCCTTGCAGCAGCGCAACGAGCAGCTGTACGCCAGCGAGAAGCGGCTGGAAGCGATCATCAACTCCGCGCTCGACGCCATCATCTGCGTGGACCAGCACCAGCGCATCACCGTGTTCAACCCCACGGCGGCGGCACTGTTCCAGTGCAGCGCCAGCGATGCGCTGGGCAGCCCGCTCGAACGCTTCCTGCCCGGCGCGTCGCAGGGCCTGACGTTTGCGCAACTGACCACGCAGGCCATGCTGGGGGAGATGACGGCGCTCACGGCCAGCGGCAAGGAGCTGGACGTGGAGGTGAGCGTATCGTTCGAGCGCCACGCCGAGGGCGAGACCACCACCGTGTTCGCGCGCGACCTCACGGGCCGCAAGAAGGCCGAGGCGCACCGCAGCGAGCTGGAGGCGCAGCTGCGCGAGTCGCACAAGATGCAGGCCGTGGGCACCATGGCCGGCGGCATCGCACACGACTTCAACAACATCCTGAGCGCCATCCTGGGCAATGTGGAGCTGGCCAAGGCCGACAGCGCCCCCGGTTCGCCCGCGCTGGAGAGCCTGCGCGAAATCGAGAAGGCCGGGCGCCGCGCACGCGACCTGGTGCGCCAGATCCTCACCTTCAGCCGCAACGAGCCACCGCAGCGCACCGCCGTGCCACTGGTGGAGGTGGTGCACGACACCGAGCGCCTGCTGCGCGTGACCCTGCCACCGGCCATCGAACTGCACATGCAGCTGCAGCTGGACCTGCCCCCGGTGCTGGCCGATGCCACCCAGGTCGAACAGGCCCTGCTCAACCTGTGCACCAACGCCATCCACGCCATCGGCAACGCGCGCGGCAGCATCCATGTGGAGGCCATGGCCATTCAACCCGACCAGCGGCTGAGCGAGCGCCTGGGCTTGGCCGAAGGCCACTACGTGGCGCTGGCGGTGCGCGACAACGGCCCCGGCATCGACGCGGCCACGCTGCAGCGCATCTTCGAGCCGTTCTTCACCACCAAGCCCGTGGGCCAGGGCACGGGCCTGGGCCTGGCCGTGGTGCATGGCGTGATGCGCACGCACGAAGGCGCGGTGGACGTGAGCAGCATCCCCGGCCACGGCAGCCGCTTCACGCTGTACTTCCCGGTTGCCACCCTGCCAGCAGAACCCGCACCGCCGCTGGTGCCGCCGCCAGCCCCCGCACCGCTGGAGACCGCCCCGGCCGACCAGCGCAAACCGCATGTGATGTATGTGGACGACGACCAGGCCCTGGTCTTTCTGGTGCAGCGCCTGCTGCGCCGCCGCGGCTACGAGGTGAGCGGCTACACCGATCCGCACGAGGCCACGGCCGCCCTGCAGGCGGATCCGCAACGCTACGACCTGCTGGTGACCGACTACAACATGCCCGGCTTCGTCGGTACCGACCTGGTGCGCGAGGCGCGCCAGATACGCCCCGACCTGCCGGTGGCGCTGGCCTCGGGCTACGTGACGACCGAGATCGAGCAGGCCGCCATGGCCGAAGGCGCCAGCGCGCTGATCCACAAACCCAACGATGTGGAGGAACTGGTCGCCACGGTGCACCGGCTCATCCATGGCCATGGCGCCGGCTGAGGGCACTTTGCCCGTGCAGGCGCTGCACGAAGACGCGGACATCCTGGTGTTGCACAAGCCGGCAGGCCTGCTGTGCGTGCCCGGTCGCGGCCCCGACAAGCAGGACTGCCTGAGCGCCCGCGCCCAGCAGCGCTGGCCCGGCGCGCTCATCGTGCACCGGCTGGACCAGGCCACCTCGGGCCTGGTGCTCATGGCGCGGCACATCGATGCGCAACGCCAGCTCAGCCTGGCGTTCGAGCAGCGCCAGGTGCACAAGCGCTATGTGGCGGTGGTGCAGGGGCACATAGAGCAGCGCGATGACAGCACCTGGGCCGAGATCGACCTGCCCATTGCTGCCGACTGGGAGCGCCGGCCGCTGCGCGTGATCGACGCCGCTGCGGGCAAGCCTAGCCTGACCCGTTGGCATGCCGCGGCGCACGACCCCTTGGCCGACACGACACGCGTGCTGCTTGAACCCGTAACTGGCCGCACCCACCAGTTGCGCGTGCATCTTTCCGCCGTGGGCCACGCCATCCTGGGTGATGCGCTGTATGCCGATGCCGCCACGCAGGCCAGGTCGCCGCGCCTGCTGCTGCATGCGAGCGATCTGGCACTGGCGCACCCTGCCACCGGCGAAACCTTGCAATTCCATCTGCCGCCCAATTTTTAAGCCGTGCGCTCGGCCTGCCGCGCCATGGCCCACTGCACGGCCAGGATGCTGGCCAGCACCACCACCACGCCCACCAGTGAGGTCCCGCGCATGGCCTGCCCGAGCAGCGCCCAGCCCAGCAGCACCGCCGCCACCGGGCTCAGCAATCCGAGCGACGACACGGCGATGGAGGGCAGCCGTGCCACGCCGCGGAACCACAGCGCATAGGCCAGCAAAGCACCCGCAATGCCCAGGTAGGCATAGCCCCCTACCTGGGTTACCGTGAGAGCGGGCAGCGGTGGGTCCAGCGCCCAGGCCACGGGCGCCAGCATGAGCCCGCCAGCCAGCAGTTGCCAGCCTGTGAAGGCCAGCACCGGCAGGCCGCCCGACTGCCAGCGCCGCGCCAGAAAGGTGCCCAGCGCCATGCACACCGTGCCGGTGAGCGCGGCCGCCACGCCCACCATGTCCCACGCGGCGCCGGGTGACAGCAGCAGCGCCGCCATGCCCGCCACGCCGAGTGCACCGGCCACCATGGCCAGCGCCGGAGGCCGGCGGTGGTCCACCGCCCAGGTCAGGCCCATCATGAGCAGCGGCCCGATGGCACCGACCACCGCGGCCACCCCGCCCGGCAACCGGTAGGCCGCCACGAACAGCAAAGCCTGGAAGACGCCCAGGTTGAGCGCTGCCAGCAACAGCAGGCGGCCCCAGCCACGCCCGTCACGCAGCGCGGGGGCCTGGCGGCACCAGAGCACCAGCAGCAGGCCGGCAGGCAAGGTGCGCAGCAGAGCGGCGGTGAACGGCCGGTCCGGCGGCAGCAGCTCGGTGGTGACGATGTAGGTGGAGCCCCAGATGGCAGGCGCCAGCGCGGTCAGCAGCACATCGGACCAGGCGATCCTGGAGGGAGATTCGGTCATGGAATTTATCTTCAATTCAAGATAAATCACTGTACCATAAAATCTTGAAATCAAGACAATCTGCACCACCATGCCCGCACCCTCCACCCCGCCCGATGCCGTAGACGCCATCCTGGCCCAATGGCACCGCGAACGCCCTGACCTGGACGTGAGCCCCATGGGGCCCATCGGCCGCATCAAGCGCTGCGCGGCCCTGCTGCAGCGCCGGCTCGACGAGACCTTTGCGGAGTTCGGCCTGAGCTTCTGGGAATTCGACATGCTGGCCACGCTGCGCCGCTCGGGCGCGCCCTACTGCCTGGCGCCGACCACGCTGTTCTCCACGCTCATGGTCACCTCGGGCACCATGACGCACCGCATGAACAAGCTCGAAGCCAGTGGCTTCGTGGCACGCCTGCCCAACCCCGAGGACGCGCGCAGCATGCTGGTGCAGCTCACGCCCGCGGGCCTGGAACTGATCGACCGCGCGGTGGAGGCCCATGTGGCAAACGAGCACCGCATCCTGGCGCCCATGAAGGCGGCCGATCTGGCAGCGCTGGATGCGCGGCTGGCGCTGCTGCTGGCAGCGCTCGAATCCCCCGGTGACACTTGATGGCGCGCAAGCGCAGTAGGATGGCGGGATGTCCCAACCCCAACACCTCTTCATCCTCACCGGCGGCTCGCGCGGCATGGGCCTGGCCATGGCCCAGCAGCTGCTGCAACACCCCGGCAACACCCTCATCAGCCTGGCCCGCAGCAGCCAGGACGCACTGACTGCCGCCGCCAAGGCCTCGGGCGCCACGCTTGAGCAGTGGCAGCTGGACCTTGCCCAGGGCGAGCAGGCCGCCGCGCGCCTCAAGGACTGGCTGGCCGCGCAGGCCCCCGGCCGCTTCGCCAGCGCCACATTGATCAACAACGCCGGGGTGATTCCGCGCATCGCCCCGCTGTCGGACAGCGATGCCGCCGACCTCGCCAACGCCCTGCGCGTGGGCCTGGAGTCCCCCATGCAGCTCACGGCCGCCTTCCTCGGTGCCACCGAGGGCTGGACCGGCGCAGCGCGCAAGGTGCTCAACATTTCCTCGGGCCTGGGCCGCAAGGCCATGGCCTCGCAGGCGGCCTACTGCGCGGCCAAGGCCGGCATGGACCACTTCACGCGCTGCGTGGCGCTGGACGAAGCCCACAAGCCCCACGGCGCCAAGGTATGCTCGCTGGCTCCGGGCGTGATCGACACCGACATGCAGGTGCAATTGCGCGGTGCCGCACCCGAGGCCTTCCCGGACCGCCAGAATTTCGCCAACCTCAAGACGGGTGGCCAGCTCACATCGCCCGCCGACGCCGCCACCCGCGTGCTCGCCTGGCTGGACCGCGCTGACTTCGGCACCAACCCGGTGGCCGATGTAAGAGAAGCATGACCCCCCTGAGCCGCTTCACGTCTTCCCCCCAGGGGGACGCCGCCAGTGGCCTGGCAAAGCCAGTTCCACGGCGGCACTGGCCTGTCGCGCGCCAGTTTCAGCCGCCCTTGTTTTCATAGCTGCCAGCGTCTGCCATCCAGGCGTTGCAAGCCCATAGCATTCCATTTTTCCAAGGAGACTCCCATGACCCGTGAAGTCGTCGTCGTCAGCGCAGTGCGCACCGCCATCGGTACTTTTGGCGGCAGCCTCAAGGACATCGCTCCCACCGAACTGGGTGCCCTCGTGGTGCGTGAATCGCTCGCCCGTGCCAACGTGGAAGGCAAGGACGTGGGCCACGTGGTGTTCGGCCACGTGGTGAACACCGAGCCCAAGGACATGTACCTCTCGCGCGTGGCCGCCATCAACGGCGGCTGCAGCGAGAACACCCCCGCCTACAACGTGAACCGCCTGTGCGGCTCGGGCCTGCAGGCCATCGTCAGCGCCAGCCAGTCCATCCTGCTGGGCGACACCGACGTGGCCATCGGCGCCGGCGCCGAGAACATGAGCCGTGCACCGTTCGCCAGCCTGAACATGCGCTGGGGCGCCCGCATGGGCGACACCAAGATGGTGGACATGATGATCGGCGCGCTGCACGACCCCTTCCACAACATCCACATGGGGGTGACGGCCGAGAACATCGCCGCCAAGTGGGGCATCAGCCGCGAAGAGCAGGACCAGCTGGCCGTGGAAAGCCACAACCGCGCCGAGCGCGCCACGGCGGCCGGCCTGTTCAAGGACCAGATCGTGCCGGTCACCCTTAAAGCCAAGAAGGGCGACGTGCAGTACGCGACCGACGAGCACTTCCGCGCTGGCGCCACGCTGGCCGACATGGCCAAGCTCAAGCCGGTCTTCATCAAGGAGAACGGCACCGTCACCGCTGGCAATGCCTCGGGCATCAACGACGCGGCCGCCGCCGTGGTGCTGATGGAAGCCGGCGCCGCCAAGGCGCGCGGCGCCAAGCCGCTGGCGCGCCTGGTGGCCTACGCCCATGCCGGTGTGGACCCCAAGTACATGGGCATCGGCCCCGTGCCGGCCACACAGCTGGCGCTCAAGAAGGCCGGTCTCACGGTGAACGACCTGGACGTGATCGAGGCCAACGAGGCCTTTGCCGCCCAGGCCTGCGCCGTCACCAAGGACCTGGGCCTGGACCCCGCCAAGGTCAACCCCAATGGCTCTGGCATATCGCTGGGCCACCCCATCGGCGCCACCGGCGCGCTGATCACCGTGAAGGCACTGCACGAACTGCAGCGCGTGCAGGGCCGCTATGCGCTGGTGACCATGTGCATCGGCGGCGGCCAGGGCATTGCCGCCATTTTTGAACGCGTCTGATCCACGCGCAGGCTGCCATCGCCAGCGGCGATGGCGCCACCCTGCATTGGCAAGGCAGCACCCACGCCCGATCAGCGATCATGGCGAGGTGCTGGCCCAGACCGGCAGAGTGGAGCATGCCCGTTGCGGCGGCTCCCCCATTGAACCGACGGAGACATCTTTCACCATGATTCGCACCCTGATTTCCTTCAGCGCGCTGGCCCTCGCCCTGGGCGCCACCGCCCACGCCCAGGCGCCCGCCCCTGCCGCCGCCTACCCCAACAAGCCCATCCGCCTGATCGTGCCCTTCCCGCCCGGCGGCGGCACCGACATCCTGTCGCGCCTGGTGGCCACCAAGCTGACCGAAAGCGCCAAGTGGACCGTGGTGGCCGACAACAAGGCCGGCGCGGGCGGCACCATCGGCATCGGCGAAGCCGTGAAGGCAGCGCCCACCGGCTATGACATCGTGATGGGCCAGAAGGACAACCTGGTCATCGGCCCCTGGCTCTACAAGAACCTGCCCTGGGACCCGACCAAGGACCTGACCGCCGTGGCCCATGTGGCCTACACCCCGGTGGTCATCGCCACCAGCGCCAACTCCAAGTACAAGACCCTGGCCGACGTGGTGGCCGCCGCCAAGGCAGCCCCCGGCACCGTCACCTACGGCTCGCCGGGCAACGGCACCTCCATCCACCTGGCGGGCGACCTGTTCGAGAAGGCCGCGGGCGTGAAGCTCAGCCACATCCCCTACAAGGGCTCGAACCCCGCCCTCATGGATGCACTGGCCGGCAACGTGGACCTGCTGATGTCCTCCGTGCCCTCGGCCATGGGCCAGATCAAGTCGGGCAAGCTGCGCCCCCTGGCCGTGACCTCGGCCAAGCGCAGCTCGTCCATGCCCGACGTGCCCACGGTGGCCGAATCCGGCTTCAAGGGCTTCGACGTGAGCACCTGGTACGGCGTGTTCGCCCCCGCCGGCACGCCAGCCAACGTGGTCACGGCGCTGAACGCCGAGATCAACAAGCTCCTGGCCACCGAAGAGATGAAGGCCGCCATCCACGCCCAGGGTGCCGAACCCGAAGCCATGTCGGCAGCCCAGCTCAACACCTTCCTCAAGGCCGACTACACCAAGTGGAAGGGCATAGTGGAAGCCTCCGGCGCAAAGATCGAGTAACAGTGTAGGAACCGCCAAAAGCCCTCCCGAAGCGCTGCATCGAAGAAAAAATGGCTCCTTCTTGGAGCCTTTTTTGTTCCGGCGCAAAGCCAGAAGTGCAGCACCAACTCAGCGCCGAGGCTCAGGTCCTCACCACCAGCACCGGCACGTGCACCGAGCCCAGCACGCGCTGCGTGACGCTGCCCAGCACCAACTTTTCAAGGCCGCGGCGGCCGTGCGAGCCCATCACGACCAGGTCGGCGCCCGTGCTCAGCACGGCGCTCAGTATGCCGTCGTGCACCGTATGGCCTTCACCCACCACGGTGCTCACCTGCACACCGGCGGCGGTGAGTTCGGTGCGCGCCTTGTCCAGCGCTGCATTGGCCTCGGCCGTGGCGGCACTCAGGTACTGCGCCTGGCCATAGGCAAAATCGGCGCCGACGCCGGTGAACGGATAAGGGTCCACCACGTACAAGGCGGTCACGGCGCTGCCGAAGGTCTTGGCCAGGCCCGCCGCCTTGGCCACCGCCAGCGAGGCGATGTCGGAACCATCAATGGGAACCAGGATGTGCTTGAACATGGTGTCTTCTCCTTGTGTTGAATGCACCCTCGGCGGTGTCCGCAGCCAGCTGTCCGCTGGCCCTTGGCACCGCCTTTGGTGCGATGAGGGACAGTGTGAACCTGCACCATACATCGCATCTTGATCGACATCAAACGGTAGGCGCTCGATCCTGCCATTTGCGCGCCATGACGATGCCTTGTCCTACACGATCGGATCGGCCTGCCCCAGCACATCCGCCCCTTGAAAGCCGCCACGCCGGCAGGTGACCACCAGCGTGTCGCGGTAGCCGCCCGGGGCGATGGGCTGGATGGGGGTGGACTCGTGGATCATGCGCGCATCGTCCAGCAGCAGCAGCGACCAGGGCTCGGTGAGCGTGAAGCGCTGGCCGCTGGGGCCCTTGGCCTCGAACACGCGGGTCTCGCCTCCCTTGATGCCCTCGCGCGCCACCAGGAACACGGCCACCAGGTCCACGCCGTCGCGGTGCGCGCCTTCGGGCGTGGGGCGGCCGATGCCGCCTTCGGTGTCGATGCGGAATTGGTGCGCTTCCACCGACCAGGGCTGCGGTGCCTGGCCGTGGGCAAACACCGCGTCGGACACCCGGGCCAAGGCCTGCAGCAACTGCCCCCACGCAGGCTGCGCCACGGTGGCGGCCTCCATGGGCGCAAACCAGCGCTCCATGCCGCCGTGCAGTGCGTTGTACTCCACGGGTTGCCAGTGCGCCCGGTGCGGTACCTGCTGCACCTGTCCGCCCTGCACCACAAAGCAGGAATGGCGCCTGCGCCGATAGCGCCCACCATCCTTGAGGAACTCATCGGGCGGCAAGCCCTGCCAGTCGGCGTTGAGGGCCAGCAACTCAGAAAGAGGGCACCCGATCCAGGCCGCCACGTCGGCGGGCGAGAGCACGGCGAAGCCCGCGCCGCGCAGCTGGTTCGCGGTCTCGGCAGGCGGGGTGAACGGGGGGGAGAAAGTGACTTGGGCCATAGAGGCCCGAGCATAAGGCTTAACCGCCGGTACCGCCGATGGCCGGGGTACCAGCGGCCCATCGGCGAGCATCCGGGATGACACAGCGCAAACCCGCATGCACCCTTTCAGAACGTGGTCAGGCCGCCACCTGCGCCGCAATGCGCGGCAGTGCGCTGGCCGGAGCCGGCCGGCCGAACAGGTAGCCCTGGTAGTGCAGGCAGCCCACGCTGGCCAGCATGTCGCGCTGCTCGGCGGTTTCCACCCCTTCGGCGATCACGCCCAGGTCCAGGCTGTGCGCCAGGTTGACGATGGTGCGGGCGATGGCGGCGTCGTTCGGGTCGGTGAGCAGGTCGCGCACAAAGCTCTGGTCGATCTTGAGCTGGTCCAGCGGCAGCCGCTTGAGGTAGCTGAGCGAGGAGTATCCCGTGCCGAAATCGTCGAGCGAGAAGCGCACGCCCAGCGCCCGCAAGGTGGTCATGCGGCTGATGATCTCTTCCACATCGTCGAGCAGCAGCGACTCGGTCAGCTCCAGCTTCAGGAGCATGGGGTTGGCGCCCGTGCTCTTGAGGACTTCCACCACGTCCTGCACGAAGTGCGGATGGCGGAACTGCAGCGCGCTGACGTTCACCGCCAATGTCCAGTGGGCGCTGGCCGCATCGCGCCCCCAGTCCACCAGTTGCAGGCATGCGGCGCGCAGGATCCAGGCGCCCAGCGGCACGATCAGGCCGCAGGCCTCGGCCACCGGCACGAACTCGGCGGGCGGCACCAGGCCGCGTTCCGGGTGCTCCCAGCGCAGCAGTGCCTCGGCGCCTACCAGCCCATGGGACTGGCTGATCTGCGGCTGGTAGTGCAGCAGGAACTGGCCCTCGCGCAAGGCCTCGCGCAAGCCGGCCTCGAGCGCGGTGCGCGCCGTGACGGCGGCCTGCGTGCGCGGGTCGAAGAAGCGCAGGGTGTTGCGCCCCGCCCCCTTGGCCTGGTACATGGCCATGTCGCCGCGCTTGAGCAACTCGTCCACGGTGGTGTGCGGGTCGGCATACAGCGTGACGCCAATGCTGCAGGAGCCGTGGTGCGCACGGCCGCCCAGCTGGTAGCTCTGCCCCAGGGCATGCAGCACCTTGCGGCCCACCACCTCGGCCTGCGAGGCGGCCTCGTGCGGCAGCGCGCTCAGGCCCTCCAACAGCAGCACGAACTCGTCTCCCCCCAGGCGCGCCACCGTGTCGCCGTTGCGCACGCATTCGCCCAGCCGTGCCGCCACCTGGCACAGCAACTGATCGCCGATCTCATGGCCCTGGGTGTCGTTGAGGTCCTTGAAGTTGTCCAGGTCCACGAACAGCAGTGCCCCCCCGGTACCGGTGCGCGCACTGGCCGCCAGGCTGTGCTGAAGCCGGTCGGCTATCAGCCGGCGGTTGGGCAGGCCCGTGAGCGGGTCGTAGAAGGCCAGCAGGCGGATCTCCTCCTCGGCCGCCTTGCGGCTGGAGATGTCGGTCTGCGTGCCCACATAGTGCGTGATGGCGCCCTGCGCCGAGCGCACGGCGGTGACGGTGATCCAGGCCGGGTACACCTCGCCGTCCTTGCGCCGGTTCCATACCTCGCCCTGCCAGGAACCCACCGACTGCAGCGCCTCGTGCATGGTCCGGTAGAAGGTCTGGTCGTGCCGGCCGGACTGCAGCAGCGCCGGGGTCTTGCCCACCAGTTCCGCCACCGAATACCCGGTGAGCCGCGCATAGGAGGTGTTGGCCTGCAGGATGCGCTGGTCGGGCCCGGTGACCACCATGCCCTCGAACGACTCGAACACGATGGCGGCGATCTGCAGCGACTCCTCGACCCCCCGGTGGTCGGTGATGTCGGTGGAAATGCCGCACAGCGCATGGATGCTGCCGTCCTTGCGGCGCAGCGGAATCTTCACCGACAGGTAGGTGCGCACCGAACCATCGTGGAAGGTATTGGTTTCCTCCACCTCGATGCGCTCGCCGCGCTCCAGCACCAGGCGGTCGTTGGCCGTCAGCTGGCGGACTGTGGCCGCATCGAAGATCGCGCTGTCATCGCCACCGATCAGGTCTGCGGCGGCATCGGGCCGCAGTGCCAGCATGTGCTGGTTGGCGTACAGGTAGCGGTGCTGCGTGTCCTTGATGTAGATGAAGGCCTCCACACTGTCGAGGATGGTGCCGAACTTGTGCTCGCTGGCGCGCCAGTGCCGGGCTCTCACCGTTGCGGGCCGGCGCCGCACGAAGACCGCCAGGGCCGCGAGCACAGCCGCCAGCAGCAGTGCCGCCGCGGCCCACAGCACGGGGCGCCCGATGGCGCTGGCGGGTGGTGCGGCCACCCAGCGGCGCATCACCTGTGCATACGAGGCATCGGAGCCGTTGCGCCACTGCGCCGCCCACTTGTCGATAGCGGCCAGCAGCTCGGGGTTGCGGCCCTTGCCGGTCGCGACATACAGCCCGCCCGGCTGGAGCACGATGCCCGCATCCACCAGCCCGTGGCCCCTGGCATGCGAGCTGCCGAACAGGTGGTTGGAGATGGCCGCCTCGGCATTGCTGCCGCCCACGGCGCTGAAGGCCTGGTCCGGCGCATCCACCTCCACCACCATGACCTGCAGCCCGTAGCGGCGGGTCAGCTCGACGAAGTGGTCCCTTTGCAGCGTGCCGCGCTGCACGGCCACGCGCTTGCCATCGAGGTCCAGCACCGACTGGATCGACGAGGACTGCTGGCGGTACACCTCGGACCAGGTCTCCACCAGGGGCTGCGCGGTGAAATCGAAATATGCCTCGCGCGTCTGCGCACGCGGGGCGTCGGGCACCAGGTCCAGGCGGCCATTGCGCAGGTCATCCAGACAGGCACGCAGCTCGCACGGCACATAACGCAAGGCCCAGCGCTCGCGCTCGGCCACCAGGTTGAGCAGGTCCACGAAGATGCCCGCAGGCCTGCCGTGCTGGTTCATGAACACCGTGGGTTCGTTGGCATACACCCCCACGCGCACTTCCCGCACCGGCGCAGCGGCGCTGGCGCACACAGGCAGCAGCGCCCACAGGGCGCCAACCAGCCCGCCGACCCATCGGCAATGCCACCGGAAATTGCGTGAACTCACGATCGGGAATCCCCACAGTGGCTGAAAGCACTATGTTAACCAATGGTTGCCAAAACATCCAAAAGTTACAAAAACCCGAACGCAATGGCTGGACCTTTGGCACGATTCTTTTTTGCGCAGCTTTTCAGGCCTTGGGGTAGCATGCGTCAAACTCCCCGGAGACAGCCATGCCCCACGAACGCCGCCACTACGTCCGTGTCCAATTCGATGCCCCCGCGCTGCTGACACTGGCGAGCAATGCATTCAGTGTGCATGTGCAGGACCTGTCGCTCAAAGGGGCGCTGATCTCCCTGCCCGCCCAGGCGAACGTGCACGCAGGCATGCTGTGCCAGCTCACCATTCCGCTGCACGACACCGGCAACCACATCGGCATGTCCTGCGAGGTGGCGCACCTCGAGGGGCTGCACACCGGCCTGTTGTGCCGCTCCATCGACCTCGACAGCGTAACCCACCTGCGGCGCCTGATCGAGCTGCAACTGGGTGATCCGGCGCTGCTGGAGAGGGACTTGGCCGAGCTGACCCACACGGCCCATTGAGAAGACCGGAGAAGGCCGGCGCGGGCCAGCCCGGCAACACCGTCAGGCGGCTTCCGCCTCCTGCAGCGCACGCCACATCACCTTGCCGCTGCCGCTCTTGGGCAAGGCATTGACGAACTGCACGATGCGCGGCACCTTGTAGACCGCCATGTTCTCGCGGCACCAGTCGATGACCTGCTGCTCGGTGGTGTCCTTGTGCGATGGGCGCAGCACCACCACGGCCTTGACGGTCTCGCCGCGGTAGCTGTCGCGCGCCGAGATGATGCAGGCCTCCTGGATCGCGGGGTGGCGGAACATCAGCGCCTCCACCTCGGCCGGCCAGACCTTGAAGCCGCTGGCATTGATCATGCGTTTCAAGCGGTCGGTCAGGAAGAAGTAGCCGTCCTCGTCCACGCGCCCGAGATCGCCCGAGCGGAAGAAGCGCTTGCCCTCGAATTCGATGAAGGCGCTGGCGGTCGCATCCGGGCGCTTCCAGTAGCCCTCGAACACCTCGGGCCCATGGATGATGATCTCGCCCTGCTCCCCCACAGCCACCTCCTGCAGCGTGTCGGGGTCCACCACCCGCGCGTCGGTGCTGACGAAGGGAATGCCCAGGCACTGCTGCTTGGGGTGATCAGGCGGGTTGGTGTGCGAGGGGGCGGCGGTCTCCGTGAGCCCGTAGCCCTCGGCATAGCGCAGCCCGTATTGTTCGAGCAGGCGCTGGGCCACGGCCTGGGGCATGGCGGCGCCGCCGCCGCCGATGTAGACCAGGCTCGACAGGTCGTAGCTCGCGAAGTTCGGGCTGTTCAACAGGTCGATGACCATGGTGGGGATATTGGTCCAGTTCGTCACCCTGTAGCGCGAGATCATGCGCCCGGCCAGGTCGCGGTCCCAGCGCGGCATGACCACCAGGGTGGCCCCGGTGTAGATGGCGGCATGCATCACGCTCACCATGCCCGTGATGTGGAACATGGGCACCACCGCCAGCGTCACGTTGTCCACCGAACCAGTGCCCCACAGGGCGCTGGCCACGGCGTTGTGCATGATGCTCCTGTGCAGGTGCATGCAGCCCTTGGGCAGGCCCGTGGTGCCGCTGGTGTAGGGCAGCAGGGCCAGGTCGGCGGGGCCCACCGCCAGGGCGGGCGCCTCACCGCTGCAAGCCAGCGCGTCGGTCCACGCATGCACCGTGCCGCCGTCCAGCGCAGGCGCGGGATGCTGCGTGCACAGCCATTCCTTCCAGGCGTCGGGCGGTGCATCGGCGCCCTGCACCTCGGCATCGAAGGCATCGGTGAAATGCGTGACCACCATGTGCGCAAGGCGCTCGCCCGGTGCCAGGGCATTGCTGGCCTTGGCCAGCTCGGGCGCCAGGTCGGAGGTGATGAAAGCCACCTTGGTGTCGGGGTCGGTGATGTAGTGCTTGAGCTCCTCGGCCCGGTTCATGGGATTGACCGGCACCACCACGGCATTGGCACGCAGGATGGCGAAGTGCGCCATCACCAGCTGCGGGCAGTTCTGCATGCACAGCACCACGCGGTCGCCGCGCTGCACACCCAGCTCGACCAGCCGCGCAGCCAGCCGCTCGGCCCCTTGCGCCAGGGCCCGGTAGCTCAGTTGCCGGCCAAAGAACACCAGCGCTGTCTTGTCCGGGTAGCGGCGCGCGTTGGTGGCCAGGTTGTCCCACAGCGAGGTGGCAGGCAGGGTGATCGAATGGGGCAGCCGGCGGGGCCAGAAAGCGTGGTGGGAACGTGTGGACATGGATGGTTTGGAAAGGGGTGTTGGCCTTAGAACCTGTTCTTAAGCTCCAGAGCCTAGGGGCGGGGCCCGTCCGTGGCATTGGGGATGCCACTTAGGCGGGGTCGCGCAGGTGACCGACGCCATGGCCGTGCAGACCGCCTTGCGCGAGGTCCGCAGCCCACAGGTGGAATCCCTGTCAGGCACACCCTGGTGGCCTGAACAGAAGCCGCGAGAGTGTGCTTTTCGTCACAGCGGCTGGCGCGCGCCGGTGATAAATTCCGGCCTGTGCTTCCGTATCCTCGGTAAACCCTTGCTCTGCAGTTTCGCAGACGAGCGCCTCCACCGGTGTCGGATGCCGCTGCTGCAAAGCCGCATCCGGTGGCGCAGGGCAGCCAGTTGCCACCACCCAACCGCAATAAACCCGACACCACCATGGCCACCGTTTCCGACCTCCAGAACATCCGCTTCTCCGGCAACCCGCAGGCCGACTCCCTGCTGGAGAACCCTGCGCCGTGGAATTTCTTTCCCGATGGCCGCAAGGTTCTGTACTACACCTTCGACGTACGGGCCGGCAGCGTGGCCGACCAGGATTCCAATACGGCGCTCACGGCGTTCAACATCGGGCAGGTGCAGTCCGCCCGCCAGATCATGGCCTACGCAGGCCAGGTCACCGGCATCACCTTCACCGAAGTGAGCAGCTCCGCGCAGGCGGACATCCATTTCGCGGCCACCAACCTGCAGGGCCCCACCACCGCCGGACTGGCTTCATCGTTCTACAACTACGGCTATTCCGGGTCGGAGCAGACGCTGACCTCCCTCAACGCGGAGGTCGTGATCTACCTGGACAACGTCGAGCACGCCCGCATCAACAACACGCCGAATGCCGGCACCGTGGGCTACGAGGTGCTGCTGCACGAAGTGGGCCATGCCCTGGGCCTGGCCCACCCCTTCGATTCGCCACGGCCCCTGCCGGCCTCGCAGGACAACACCAACAACACCGTGATGTCGTACACGGATGCAGGCTCGCCCAAGACCACGTTCCAGGCCTACGACCTGCTGGCGCTGGACTGGATCTACGGCCGCGACGGCCTGGGTGGCACCTATGGGTTCAACTCGGCCAATGGGCCGACGCTGACCTTCTCCACCACCCCGACCACGCCCACGGCACCCACCACTCCGACGACCCCGACCACGCCAACCGGCACGGCGGGCGCCGACATCTTCGTCAGCACCAATGCCAACGAGTCCTTCAACGGCCTGGGTGGCCTGGACACCCTGATCGCCCGGGGCAACCGCGGTGACTACGCGCTGCAACCCACGAGCGCCAGCGGGTGGACGCTGGGTGACGGGGTTCCCAACCGCGATGGCCTGGACACCCTGCTGCAGATCGAGCGGATCAAGTTCGCGGACGGTTACGTGGCGCTCGATCTGGACGGGGCTGCCGGTACGGCCGCACGGATGCTCGGCGCGCTGGTCGGCCCCGCCGCACTGAACAACCGCAGCCTGGTGGGCACCGTGCTCAAGGCCGTGGACGCAGGCTCGACCCCCTTGCAGGTGGCGCAACTGGGACTGAACGCCTTGCTGGGCGCCTCGGCCACGCCCGAGCAGGTGGTGGGCCTGCTCTATGCCAACCTGACCGGCATTGCGGCCGATGCCGGCACGGTCCAGGCGCTGGCAGGCGTCATCAAGTCGGGGGCCTACACCAATGCATCGTTCGCAGTGGCTGCGGCCAACCTGGACCTCAATGCCGCGCACATCAACCTGGTCGGGCTCAGCAGCCAGGGGCTGGAATACCTCTGAAGCCGTTGGGCCTGCCCCAGCCGGATGGGCCCCCCGCAGGCCTGTCCATCATTGGCACTGCGCCAGGCGCGACAGCCAGTACAGCATGTCAAGGCGTTGCAGCGCCGGATCGGCCTGGGCCTGGTAGACGTAAACGCTGGGCATGACGAACGCGGGGTTCTCGACATCGGCACCCACGCAGATCGCCCCCTTGGCATAGCAGCGCAGGTGGTAGGGCGGCACGCTGGAGGTCATGGTCGAACTGGTCAGCAACTGGGGAAAGGTCCTTTCGGCCCAGTCAAGCACGCAGTCCAGCGGCTCGGAGACGCCGGTGCCGCCCAGCCCCCGGAACTCATAGGCCGCATGGGGCTTGAAGACATTCAACTGGGATACGCGGCCCCCCGGGCCCGAGGGCGTAAAGCGCACCAGGGCCGAACACACAGCCCCCGGCTGCAGCAAGGTGTTGCTGCAGCCATCCGACTCCGCGGGGATGGTGAAGTCGCGTGAAATGACCACCGTGCAACCGATGCCGACACAGAGCGGCGAGACCGCTGCGGTGCTGGAGATCACCTTGCCCAACTGCACGGGAGACGGGCCGCGGTTGGCCACCTTCAGGCTTTGCGTGGCGGATGAATGCACAGCCACCTTGCCAAACTCGAAGTCGCCCACAGGTTCGATGATTTCTACCTGGGCATGCACCGCCAGGCACGCCAGGGAGAGCGCGCCGGCGGCGGTCCGAGATTTGCGGGAAAACAGGACGGATGTCACGTCAGCTCCTGGTGGGTGGTAATCGATGGAAGTGCCCGGCACGAACCAGGCACCAGAATGCATGCCAGCCCAAGTTACCCGTGAACCCGGCGGCGCGCCCCACCCAGGGGGGATGGGGTGTTGCAGGCGGCCCGCACGCGGCGTTGACCGGGTGCCAGGCGGCTTCTAGATTCGCGGCCTTCCATTCCTTGTTTTTTTACCCGCCATGCCCTCCGCTACCCGCCCTGACCGCCATGCCCTCGCACGCCTGCACCGCCTGGCCAGCCTGGAGGCAGGCGGCATGCAACTGATCGAGCCCGTGTTGCAGGAGTTGCGCCGCGTGGTGGGTTTTGACTTCGGCTGCATGCTGTACCCGGGCAGCGATGGCGAGCTGATGAACTACGCACAGGAGCCCATGCAGTCCGTGGCGCAGGACTACTTCGACGCGCGCATCCTGCGCAGCGAGCGCCAGGTGCTGGTGCGCAGCCCGCGCGATTTTGCCGAGGTGGTGCGCCACGAGCACGGCCCCCGGCTGATGCGCGAACACATGGCAGTGTCCATGGCGGAATTGCAGCGCAGCGACTACTACGAGGCGGTGATGCGCGCTACCGGAGCAAAGGACTACATGAGCCTGGTGCTGCGTACGCCGCAAGGCATCGGTCTGGGTGTGATCCATCTTTTCCGGGATGCGGCCACCGGCTTTTCCGCGCAGGATGCCGCCCTGCTGGCCCGGCTGGAAGCCCACCTGGCACGCGCACTGCAGGAGGGCGAGCGCGATGCCGAGGGCAGCGAGGTGCACAGCCAGGGAGTGCTGGTCGCCACGCCGCAGGGGCGGATGATGTGGCTCTCGCCCGAGGCCGAGACCTTGATGCCCCAGGCCTTCGGCTGGGGCTGGCGCCGCGGCGCCCAGTTGCCCCCCGCGCTGCAGGAATTGCTGCGGCGGCTGAACGCGCAGCAGCCCGAGCAGCCCGAACTAATGGCCCTGCCCACGATGGAGCTGCTCACGGCGCAGGGCCGGTTCTCGCTGCGCGCCACGCACCTGG
The DNA here is from genome assembly GCF_059423865.1 of Acidovorax sp. GW458-11-26-14-TSB4. NCBI lineage: Bacteria > Pseudomonadati > Pseudomonadota > Betaproteobacteria > Burkholderiales > Comamonadaceae > Acidovorax > Acidovorax sp. GW458-11-26-14-TSB4. The sequence goes on along the minus strand of NZ_JBWKYR010000033.1, from coordinate 15,784 downwards.
CCCCGGCACCCGAGGCCCGGCAGGACCGCCAGGCCGTGGCACTGCACATCACGCGGCGCGTGGCGCGCGGCGTGCGGCTGCTGTCGGCGCTGCAGAGGCTGGGCCTGCCGCAGCGCCAGCACGAGCTGGCCTGGTGGCTGGCACGGGGCCTGCCCGAATCGCAGATCGCCCAGCGCATGGGCATCAGCCTCAATACCGCCGTGTACCACCGCCGCCAACTCTACAACCGGCTGGGCGTGATGGGGCGCGAAGAGCTGCTGGCGCAGATTGGCGGGAAAGCGTGAACTAATTCACGAATGCACACCGAATAGCCTTTTCGCAAAAAAGCCCCCGGTGCCAGGACGCACTGGGGGCTTTTGCATGGCGTGCAGCGCCGGGATCAGGGCACCAGCACGGTCACCGCTGCCGACCGCGGCCCCTCGTTGCCCGCCGCATCGAGCATGGCCACCTGGTAGCTGTGGCTGCCGCTGGGTGCCGAGGCATCGGTGTAGGTGGCGCCGCTGGCCACGGTGGCGATGGCCACCCCGTTGCGGTACACGCGGTAGCCCGAGGCGCTGGCCGCCATGAAGGCCTGCTTGACGGCCTGCATCGGCGGGTTGGTGCCCCCCTGCTGGGGCAGGTAGCCGTAGTTGATGGTCCACACCAGCGTGCCGCCCAGGCCCTGCTCATGCACCCATTTGCCTTTCTCGGCGATGGAGCGCTCGTCCTCATAGCTCAGGTAGGTCACGGGCGCATCGCTGGCACGCCACCAGGGCTGGCTGTAGCTGATGTAGCTTTGCTTGGCCACATCGTCCCAGTGGTAGACGGCGCCCGGCTGGCCGAAGGCGTTGTCCTCCAGCAGGCGCCGGTAGTTGTTCACCCCGTCGCCACCGTTGGAGCCGCTGGTCGCGGCCTGGCGCGGGCCGGTGACGGGGTTGTTGTAGAACAGGCCGTACAGGCCCACGCCGATGCCCAGCTTGGAGCGCGGCACGCCCGCGTTCAGGTAGGCCTGCACGGTGGAGGCGATGGAGGTGGGATGGCTTGGGGCCGCACCGAACAGCGGCGAGTGGTGCCAGGACAGCCAGCCGCCGCCCCAGTCCCCGGCCATGCTGTAGGTCATGAGGTTGAAACGGTCCACCGCGTGGGCCACTTCCACGTGCCAGGGCAGGATCTCCTGGAAATTGGTGTTGACCCAGAAACCGGGCCAGCTGATCTCGAACGGGCTGGCCTGGTAGCGCGGGCGCTGCTGGGCAGCCGTGCGCAGCTCGCGCAGCAGCGCCAGCGCCTGGGCGCGGCCTTGCGCGGTGTCCAGGTTTTCCTCCCAGTCGATGTCGGCACCGTCGTAGCCCTTTTGCTCGGCCTTGTCGAGGATGTTCTTGATGAAGACCGCACGGATCTGCGGATTGGCCGTGGCAGCCATGAAGCCGGGGCCGTCGAATTCGCCGCCGATCATCATGATGGCCTTGGTGCCGGCCGCATGGGCCTTGGCGATCAGGGCATCCTCCGCCATCGTGTGCGCGGTGCCGGCCCCCTCCATCAGCTCACCCGCTAGGCCACCGGGCAACGACCCCAGGCCGGGCGCATAGCGGCCGAAGATGAAATGCGTCATGGTGCCCATGTCCACGGCCTCGGGCGGGTAGTTTTCCCAGAACCAGCCGGTGTAGTAGCCGTTGACCCACTTGCCGCTCTTTGTCACGGGGTTCCAGTCCAGCCGCACGCCCTGGGGTGTGGCGCGCGCCGTGAGGCCGCCGACCGGCGGGCGCGGGTTGACGGCATCCACCGCGACCTGGGCCGTGGCCGTCACGCTTTGCCCCGCGCTGTTGGCGCAGGTGAGCGTGTAGGACGCGCTGGCCTGGGGCTGCACCAGTTCGCTGCCCTGGAACGCGCGCGCGCCAGTCCATCCGCCCGACGCGGTGCAGCTGGCGGCATTGCTCGCACGCCACGCCAGGCGGGTGCTGTCACCCACGGCGATGCGGGCGGGCGTGGCCGCGAAGCTGTCGATGGTGGGCAGTTGCTGTGGCGGGGCATTGCGCACCGCCACCGTGGTCGAAGCGCTCACGCTGGCACCAGCGGCATTACGGCAGCTGAGGCTGTAGGTGGTGGTGGCACCCGGGCTCACGCTGGTGCTGCCGCTGGTGGGCCGCTCGCCACTCCACCCGCCCGAGGCCGTGCAAGCTGTGGCGTTGTCCACGTTCCAGCCCAGGGTGCTGCTGCCGCCCAGATCGATGCTGCCGGGCTGGGCCACGAAGGAGGCAATGCGCGGTGGCGCGGGCGGCGCCGGCGCCGTGTTCTCCATGACCAACTGCGCCAGGCCCTCGCCGCCGGCTTCGAAATACTCCATGCGCACCGCGTGCGGGCCGGCCGCCAGGGGCACGGTGGCGCTGTCCATGGTGATGCCGTGCCGGGTCCAGTTGTCGATCACGCGCTGGCCATCGACCGACACGCGCACACCGTCGTCGGTGAAGGTGATGAACCGGGTCGCCCCCCCGTGGAACGCAAGCGTCGCGGTCCAGCGTGCCGAGAACCCGTCCACCGGCAGCTTTGCCGGATCCGGACTGCCATTGCGGCCAGTCCAATAGTGATCGATGGGGCCGGCTTCGCAGCGCTGCAGCGCGGGTGCCCCGGACAGGTGGATGTTGGGAAAATACTCGGCCAGCCACTGGCCGGGTGTGCACTGCAGCTGCGCCATGGCCTGGCTGGCGCCAAGCAGCAAGAGCGAGGCGGCCAGCCAGCGTCGCAAGCAGGTTGTCAGGGCGCGACCAGGGGCCGCGGCATCAAGGGCAGTCATGGAGAAACTCCTTGGAGGATGGATGGGGACAAGGGAAATCGGAAGGCATCCGGACCCGCAGGCAAGGCTTGCGCGGCACCGTGACCAGGATGTGCTTCATCGGGGCGCAGGCTACAGGCCCGCAGCGGCGCGCACCCCACCCTCGGCGGATAGGGTGTTGCGCCGGTGTGTTGACCCTGCGCGGCACGGCCCCTAGATTCGGGGTCTCGCTCCCACGACCGCCTCACCGGACCGCAGCCGACATGCCCTCGCCCAGTTCCACCCAGCAAGCCTTTGCACGCTTGCAGCACATGACCCGCATGGAAGCGGGCGGGCCACCCATGATCGTCCCCCTGCTGGAGACGCTGCACGGTGTTCTCGGCTTCGACTCCAGTGCATACATGTACCCTGCGGATGGAGGTGAGCTGGGGGTGCACATGGAGGTGCCGGCCGTGCAATCGGTGGTGGCCGACTATTTCGACGCGCGCATCCTGCGCAGCGAGCGCCAGGTGCTGGTGCGCAGCTCGCGCGACTTTGACGGAGCGGTGCGCCACGAACAGGGGCCCCAACTGCTCGACCAGCTCGTGCGCGTACCCATGCCAGAGCTGCAGCGCAGCGACTTCTACAACGTGGTGATGCGACCCATGGGGGCCGTGGACTGCATGAGCCTGGTGCTGCGCACCCCCGACGGCGAAGGCATAGGCACGCTCAAGTTCTACCGCGACGCGGCATCGCCGGCCTTCGGGCCCCGCGACGCTGCATTGCTGGCGCGGCTGGAGCCCTATCTGGCGCACATTCTGCAAAGCGGCGCGCAAGGCACTGCAGCCAGCGAGGCGCACAGCCAGGGCATGCTCATCACCACTCCCCAGGGGCGCTTGCTATGGCTGTCGCCCGAAGCCGAGGCTCTGCTGCCCCTGGCCTTCGGCTGGCGCTGGCGGCGCGGCGCAGGGCTGCCCCAGGAACTGCACGAACTGCTGCAGCGCCTGCAAGGACAGCACCTCCCGGGGCTCCCCACCAGGGAGCTGCGCACCGTGCACGGCCATTTTTCGGTGCGCGCGACCCCCATGAAAGCCGCCACGGGCATGGGCCAGGCGGTGGGGATCTACATCACGCAGAGCGTGCCGCGCGAGGCACGCCTGCAGGCCTTGCTGCAAACCCAGGGGCTGTCGCAGCGCCAGCAGGAGCTCGCGTACTGGCTGGCACTCGGGTTGCCCGAGTCCCAGGTCGCTGTGCGCATGGACATCAGCGCCAACACCGTGGTCTACCACCGGCGCCAGCTCTACAACAGCCTGGGCGTGCAGGACCGGGGGGAATTGATGGCGTGGCTGACGGCCCGCCAGGGCGGTTGACCCCCTCGCCGAGAGCACAAAGCAAAAAGCGCTACAGCCTTGAGAGCTGCAGCGCCTTGCGGATCTTGGTGGGACGTGCGGGGGTCGAACCCACGACAAACGGATTAAAAGTCCGCTGCTCTACCAACTGAGCTAACGTCCCATCATTGCAACGCCAGCGGTTCATTGCTGAACTGCAGATGCTGCAAAGCCTCAGATTATAGCTTGGTTTTTGGCACTTTTTGCGGACCGACCGCCAGACGGTCGATCACCCACCCTGCCGCGCACTGACCGAAGGTCGCCGTGACGGCCACCACCGAGCCGTAGCCATGGCAGTTGAGCGAGCCATCACCGCCGGCTTCGACCGTGCACGAGGCATCGGGCTGGGCCACCGCTTCGCGGCTGAACACGCAGGTGATGCCGATCCTGCGGCCCTCGCGCGGGGCCCCATGGTGCTTGCGCAACTGGTAGCGCATCTGCGCGAGCAAGGGGTCGTGCGTGGTGGCGGCGAGGTCCTCGATGTCCACCTTGTGCGCCTGGCGCTTGCCGCCGGCCGCGCCCACGCTGATGAAGGCATGGCCGCCAGTGGCGCGGGCCCACACCGCCATGGCGGTCTTGGCCTTGATCTGGTCGCAGGCGTCGATCACCGCATCCACCGGGTCGCTGCCCAGCAGCTGCGGCCAGTTGCCGGGCTCCACGAACTCGTCGATGCAGCGCACGTCGCATTCGGGGTTGATGAGCGCGATGCGGTCGCGCATGGCCTCGATCTTGGCCTGCCCCACCGTGGTGGACAGGGCATGGATCTGGCGGTTGATGTTGGACTCGGACACATGGTCCAGGTCCACCAGGGTAAGCCGCGAGACACCGCTGCGCGCCAGTGCCTCGGCCGACCAGGAGCCTACGCCGCCGATGCCGACCACCACCACGTGCGAGGCACGGATGCGCCTGGCACCTTCCACGCCATACAGGCGCTCCAGCCCGCCAAAGCGGCGCTGCGTGACCTCGTCATGCGCATCATCGCCAAACGGAACCATGGGCACAGGAGCGAGTACTTCGCTCTCGGCCAACGATTCCGGTGCTTCGGGGATCGCGTCCTCGGTGCTCACTTCATGCGGGCCAAACGTTCCTTGGCAGCCATGGCCGCCTCGGACTGTGGATAGGCCTTGACCAGGTCTTCCAGCGTCTTGCGCGCGGCGCGGGCGTCCTTGAGCTCCACCTGGCAGTTGGCGATCGACAGCGCAGCTTCAGGCGCACGCGCATGCGTGGGCGCCTCGGCCAGCAGGGCCTTGAAGTTGTTGATCGCTTCCTTGTAGTCGCGCGCCGCATACTGGCCATTGCCCAGCCAGAAGCGGGCCGAGGGCACGTAGCCGCTGCGCGGGTACTGGCGGATCAGGTTGCCGAAGGCCTGGTTGGCCTCGGGAAACTTGCCGGCGCGGAAGATGGCGAGCGCAGCCTCGAAGTCCTTCTTCTCGGCGGCATCGGCCTGGAACTCCAGCCCGTCCACCGTGACCTTGACCGGCTCGAACTGCCGCAGCCGCTCGTCCACGCCCTGGGCGATGTCCTTCTGGCGGCGCTGCAGTTCACCCACCTCGCGCGTCAGTTGCTCATTCTGGCCCTGCAGGCGCGCGTTCTCGCTGCGCAGGGTTTCGATCTGGGTCTGCAGTTCCAGCAGAGCCCGGCGCAACTGGGCACTGTCCTCGTTGGCACGGCGCAGTTCATCGGCGGTGCGCTGCTGCGACTGCTGCAGCGCATCGACCCGTTGGCGCACCTCCAGGATGGCGCGGCGTGCCTCGCCGTCCTCGAAGATGGCCGCGTGCGCGCCCGGCAGCGCCACGCAGGCCAGCGCCAAGCCTGCGGCCAGGGACCGCAGGGGCTGTGAAAGGCGGAGTGCAGGCATCAACGGTACGACAGCTCGGCGCGGCGGTTCTGCGCGTGCGCGTCTTCGGTGTTACCGGGGGCAGCGGGCTTTTCCTTGCCGAAGCTCACGGCTTCGACCTGGGAATCGGGCACACCGAGCAGGGCCAGCGAACGGCGCACGGCTTCGGCACGCTTCTGCCCCAGGGCCAGGTTGTACTCGCGGCCGCCGCGGTCATCGGTGTGACCTTCGATCATGACCTTGCGGCCATTGTTCGCCTTGATGAAGCGCGAGTGGGCTTCGAGCAGCGACTGGAACTCGGACTTGATGACATAGCTGTCGTAGTCGAAATAGACGATGCGCGCCACGCCCACGGGGCCTTGCGCGTTGGCGCCGGAGCCTGTCAGGTCCAGAGGGGCCACGGTGCTCTGGCCAGTGTTGCCGGTGTTGGCTCCGGTATTGCCGCTGCCCATGGTCGAGCTGGCGCCCTTGTCTTCCACTGGCACGTCGTCGAGCTTGACACCGGAGCTGCAGCCAGCGACGAGGGCGGTGACGGTCAGAGCGAGGGCAAAGCGTTTGAGTTTGATGTTCATCCAAAATTCTCCTGGAAACTAGATTGTGAAAAGTGCTGAAAAGTTCATTGCTTCTGGAACGGGCCCCAATCGGGCTCGCGGATGTCTCCAGGCTGGCCGGCCAGGCGCGCCTTGATTTTTCCGTCCAACGTGGTGGTCATGAGGGCTTCGCGGCCCTGCTGCTGCGTGGCGTACACGATGAGGCGGCTGTTGGGTGCAAAGCTGGGGTTCTCGTCGGCCGAGGTGTCGGTGATGGCGGTGACGGTGCCTGAGGCCAGGTCCATCACGTGCAGTTTGAAGGCCCCGCCCACGCGGGAAATGTAGGCCAACCACTTGCCATCGGGGCTGATACTGGGAGAAATGTTGTAGGACCCGGTGAAGGTCACGCGCTCGGCGCCGCCGCCGCCCGCAGGCACGCGGTAGACCTGCGGCGCACCGCCCCGGTCGCTCACGAAGTAGATGCTACGGCCGTCGGCCGAGAACATGGGTTCGGTATCGATGCCCGCGCTTTGCATCAGCCGCCTGGGCTCGCCGCCATTGGCGTCGATCAGGTACAGCTGCGAGCCGCCATCGCGGCTCAGCGTCACGGCCAGGTTGCGGCCATCGGGCGACCAGGCCGGCGCGCTGTTGGAGCCGCGGAAGTTGGCCACCAGCCGGCGCCGGCTCGTGGCGACTTCGTGCACGTAGACCACAGGCTTGCGCGATTCGAACGACACGTAGGCGAGTTGCGCGCCATTGGGCGACCAGGCCGGCGAGATGATGGGCTCGGGGCTGGTCAGCGCCGACTGCGCATTCTCGCCGTCGGCATCGGCCACCCACAGGCTGTAGCGGCCACCCGTCTTGGTGACATAGACGATGCGGGTGGAAAAGATCCCGCGTTCGCCGGTGAGCTTTTCGTAGACGAAGTCGGCAATGCGGTGGGCCACCAGACGCAGGTCGGCTTGCGACTGCACGAAGCTCTGGGCACCGATATCCTGGCCCTTGACCACGTCCCACAGCCTGAACCGCACGTCAAAGCGGCCATCGGGCATGCGCGTCACGCTGCCGGTCACCAGGGAATCGACCGCTTTCTGGCGCCACAGCGCCAGATCAGGGCGCGAGGTTTCGTCGAGCACCGCGCCCGCCGTGTCCACCGCGCGGAACTGGCCGCTGCGCTCCAGATCCGCCTGGACGATGGCGCCGATCTTCTGCGGCGCCTGCGCCTCGCCACGGAAGGGGGCGATGGCGATCGGCAACTGGGTCAGGCCCACGCCCGTGACCTCCACGCGGAACTGCGCGAGGGAGGGCAAGGAGGCGGTGCTTGCAAGGGCGGCCGCCAGGACCTGGCGGCGCATGGGATGCGGCAATGCCGCGGGGAGGAATGTGTTGGTGTTGTGATCTGTGGTCATTAGCAGCCGCAGTAGCCGAACAAATGCCGATTGGCAGCGCCGATGTTACACACTGGGGAAGACCCGCTGTGACAAACTGTGCAAGGCCTTGTGGTCAATCGCTGCAGTGCAGCAAGGGCGCGGGCTCAGCACTGGCGCGGCCCGCAGGTCCTTGGCACTTAGAATCCGGGGCACATGCAAGCCATTGACCCCAGCGCCACGGGCCCCGCAGCGCCGCCCGCCCCCACCCTCACCGCGCGCCTGGCGCGGCTTTCCGTGTACTTCGGCAACCAGCGGCTGGCCTGGGGCCTGGCCATTGCGGCCACGCTGGTGGGTGCTGCCACCGAGCCCCTGATCCCGGCGCTGCTGCAGCCGCTGCTGGACCGGGGCTTCACCCAGGGCACCCTGCCGCTGTGGGCGGTGCCCCTGGCGATCATGGGGGTGTTCCTGGTGCGCGGCCTGGCGCAGTTCGTGGGCCAGTATGCGCTGGCGCGCATTGCCAACGAGGGCATGCTGCTGCTGCGCCGCGCGCTGTTCGACCGCGTGCTGGCAGCCGAGATGGGGCTGTTCTCGCGCCAGTCGGCCAGCGCCCTCTCCAACACCGTGGTCTACGAAGTACAGACCGGTGCCACGCTGCTGGTGCAGGCGCTGATGGGCCTGTCGCGCGATGGCTTCACGCTGCTCGCCCTGCTGGGCTACCTGCTGTACCTGAACTGGCAGCTCACGCTGATCGTGGCGGTGGTGGTGCCGGGCGTCGCCTGGATCATGAAGACCCTGTCCAAGCGCCTGTACACCCTGACCAAGAGCAGCCAGCAGGCCACCGACGAACTGGCCTATGTGGTCGAGGAGAACGTGCTGGCCCACCGCATGGTGCGGCTGCACGGTGCGCAGGAGGGACAGTCCTCGCGCTTCGCCCGCCTGAGCCAGAGCCTGCGCGGCCTGGCCATCAAGTCCACCATCGCCTCGGCCGCGATGACGCCGCTCACGCAGTTGCTGGCCGCGGCCGCCCTGTCGGTGGTGATCTGCATCGCGCTGTGGCAAAGCCGCGGCACGCTGGATGCCAAGGACGTGACGGTGGGCGGCTTTGTCTCGTTCATCACCGCCATGCTGATGCTGATCGCCCCCATCCGCCGCCTGGCCGACGTGGCCAACCCCATCACGCGCGGCGTGGCGGCGCTGGAGCGCGGCCTGTCCCTGCTGGGCGACACCGGTGCCGAGCAGGGCGGCAGCTACCGCTCGGAGCGTGCACAGGGCGCGCTCGAGCTGCGCGATGTCTCCGTATCCTTCGGCAAGGACAATGCCCCGGCGCTGGACGATGTGAGCCTGACGGTGGCACCCGGCGAGATCGTGGCGCTGGTCGGCCCATCGGGCGCCGGCAAGACCACGCTGGTGAACCTGCTGCCGCGCTTCATCCCGACCTCGTCGGGACAGGTGCTGCTGGATGGCCATGCGGTGCAAGACTGGGACCTTTCTGCCCTGCGCAGCCAGATCGCCCTGGTGAGCCAGGACGTGGTGATGTTCAACGACACCATTGCCGCCAACGTGGCCCTGGGCCATGCGGTGGATGAGGGCAAGGTGCTGGCCTGCCTGGCCGCCGCCAACCTGGCGGACCATGTGGCCTCGCTCGCCCAGGGCATCCACACCATCGTAGGTCACAACGCCACGCAGTTGTCCGGCGGCCAACGCCAGCGCCTGGCCATTGCGCGCGCGCTCTACAAGGACGCCCCCATCCTGATTCTGGACGAGGCCACCTCGGCCCTGGACACGGAGTCGGAGCGCCTGGTGCAGGATGCCCTGAACCGCCTGATGCAGGGCCGCACCACGCTGGTCATTGCCCACCGCCTGTCCACCATCGAGCATGCGGACCGCGTGGTCGTCATGGAACAGGGCCGCATCGTCGAGCAGGGCACGCATGCCCAGCTGATGGCCAGTGGCGGGCTGTACGCCCGGTTGCAGAGCCGCCCTGCCACGGCAGCCAGGCCGTCCGCAGCGGACGAAGCCGCCAGCGCCGCCTGATCAGCCGGCTACCACTTGCCCGCGTTGGGCTGGCGGCGGCGGATGGCGGTGGCGATCTTCTCGGCCGCCTCGGTGCGGCTCACGCGCATGGCGAAGTCCACGGCGGTCAGGCCCAGCTGGTTCTTGATGGTGGGGTCCGCGCCCTCGTTCAGCAGCAGCTGCACGGCATCGTTGGAGCCGTACTGTGCGGCCATCATCAGCGGCGTGGTGCCGTTGGGTGAGGTGGCGTCGATGTAGGCGTGGTTCTCCAGCAGCAGGGCGATGATGCGCACATGCTCGGCCTTCACGCCCGAGGCCGCGTAGTGCAGCGGTGCCCAGCCTTCCTTGTTCACGTCGGCATCGCGGGCGATGAGCGCCTTCACGGCATCTACATTGCCCTTGAGCGCGGCCATCATCAGCGGGCTTTCGTCGTCGCGGTTGCGCGTCTCCACCTTCAGGCGCCGGTTGGCCATGAGCGCGGCAAACACCTTGAGCGACTCGGCCTGGATGGCCAGGGTCAACCCCACCTGGCCCTTGGGGTCGCGGATATTGGGGTCGAAGCCGCGGCGCAGCAGGCCGTTGACCTCGTCGGCATCGTCGCGCTGCACGGCCGAGAAAAAGTCCTCATACGATCCCGCCCATGCGCCCGCGGCGCCGGCCGCCAGGGCCAGCGCGCCCAACAGCGCCGTACGGCGGCGCAAGCTGCTGTGTGTTCTCATGCGGTCACTCCCTTGAACAATGCTTCAAAATTGCGGCTGGTGGCCTCGGCCACCTCCTCCACGGCGATGCCACGGGTCTGCGCCACCTGTTTGGCCACGTGCGGCACGTAGGCCGGGCTATTGGTCTTGCCCCGGTAGGGCACGGGCGCCAGATAGGGGCTGTCGGTCTCGATCAGCATGCGATCCAGCGGCACGAAGGCCACCACGTCGCGCAGCTCCTGCGCGGTCTTGAAGGTGATGATGCCCGAGAAGGAGATGTAGTAACCCAGGTCCAGCGCGGCCCGCGCCACCTGCATGGATTCGGTGAAGCAGTGGAACACGCCGCCGGCCTGATTGCCGGCGCCGTCCTCACCCTCCTCCTTGAGAATGGCCAGGGTGTCGTCCGAGGCGCTGCGGGTGTGGATCACCAGCGGCTTGGCGCAGGCGCGCGCCGCGCGGATGTGGGTGCGAAAGCGCTCGCGCTGCCACTCCAGATCGGCGATGCTGCGCCCGCCCTTGCGGTCTTCCATGCCGTAGTAATCGAGGCCCGTCTCGCCGATGGCGACCACGCGCGGCAGGGCCGCACGGTCCAGCAGGTCCTGCACCGAGGGCTCGGTCACGCCCTCGTTGTCGGGGTGCACGCCCACCGTGCTCCAGAAGTTGCCGTGCGCCAGTGCCAAGGCATGCACGTCGCCGAACTCCTCCATGGTGGTGCAGATGCACAGGGCCCGGTCCACCGAGGCTTCGGCCATGGCCTGGCGCACGGCAGGCAACTGCTCGGCCAGGCCGGGATAGGTGAGATGGCAATGCGAATCAACGAACATGTGGTTTCAAAATGGAAAAAGCCGACCCGCCTGCGCGGGTCGGCATAGGGCACGGCCGAAGGCTCAGATGGTCTGTGTCGGACGGTCCGAACCCAGCGAAGTTCCGAGCAGCTCCTCGATCTTGAGCTTGAGCTGGCGCGATTTCTCGTCCTTGGGGAACTGGATGCCCACGCCCTGCGTGCGGTTGCCGGCGGCACGGGCCGGGGTGACCCAGGCCACACGGCCGGCCACAGGGTAGCGCTGGGTGTCGTCGGGCAGGGTGAGCAGCACGTACACATCGTCGCCCAGCTTGTAGTCGCGCTGGGTGGGCACGAAGATGCCCCCTTCCACGAAAAAGGGGATATAGGCCGCATACAAGGCCGCCTTTTCCTTGATGGCCAGCTGCATGACGCTGGGGCGGGGGGCGGTGGAGGGACTGCTCATGGGTATTGGGGGCGGCTTCAGTGCCTCGAGTGTAGGGTGTTTCGCGCCTGGGCGACAAGCGCCTCCAGCATGAGGCCGGCATTGAAGGGGTGCTCGGCCGTGCGCGCCGCCTTGGCCAGGGCCTTGGACCAGCGCGTGAGCGGCGCGAGCGGCGGCGGCTTGGGCAGGTCGGCTGGCGCGAAATACCGGGGCGCCGCTCCCACGCTGGCGGCCAGCAGGTCGTGGCAGAGCTTTTGCAACGCATCGATCACCTGGGCGGGCGACCAGTCGCCGAACGCCGTGGCATCGCCGCGCGCCACGGCCTGCGGCAGCAGCGCCCAGGCCTGCGGGGTGCGGCCCGAGCGTGCCAGGGCCAGCGCATCGTCGGGCCGCCCGCCGGCGGCCCGCAAAAAGGCCGGCGCCGCATCGGCGGCAATGCCCTGCCCCTTGAGCCAGGCCAGCATCTCGGGTTCGGCCGGCCAGACCATGGTGTGGCCCAGGCAGCGGCTGCGGATGGTGGGCAGGAGCTGGTGCGCGGCCTCGCTGGCCAGCACGAAGCGCACGTCGCCCGGCGGCTCCTCCAGCGTCTTGAGCAAGGCGTTGGCCGTGACGTGGTTCATCTGTTCGGCCGGGTACACCAGCACCGCCTTGCCGCGCCCACGCGCCGAGGTGCGCTGCGAGAACTCCACCGCATCGCGCATGGCCTCCACGCGGATTTCCTTGCTGGCCTTGCGCTTCTTGTCGTCGATGTCGGCCTGCGCCTTCTCCGACAAGGGCCAGCCCAGGGCCATCATCTGCACCTCGGGCATCAGCACGCACAGATCGGCATGGGTGCGCACCTCGATGGCGTGGCAGCTGCCGCACTGGCCGCACGCGCCATCGGCGGTAGGCCGGTCGCACAGCCAGGCACGCACCATCTCCAGGCCCAGTGCGTACTGGCCCAGGCCGGAGGGGCCCTGCAGCAGCCAGGCATGGCCGCGCTGGGCCAGAAGGGTGCTGCGCTGCGCGGCGATCCAGGGTGCCAGCGGGGTAGCCGTCGTGCCAGCCTCGCTCATGCCAGGTCCTTGGGCGTGGGCACCATGATGGACAGCCAGCCCTTGCGCACGAACACGCTGGTGAGCTGCTGCCACACGCGGTGGCGGTCCTGCGCGGCATCGAGCCGGGCAAAACGCCCGGGCTCCACCGCGGCGCGGTCGGCATAGCCCTGCGCCACACGGCGAAAGAACTCCACGGGCTGGGCCTCGAATCGGTCGGGCACGCGGGCGCCGGCCAGGCGCTGGGCGGCGATCTCGGGCTCCAGGTCGAACCACACGGTCAGGTCGGGGTTGCGCAGGGTGCCGGCACCGGCGCCCGGCACCAGCCCGCCCTGGGCCATGCGCTCCAGGGTGGACAGGGTCATCAGGTCGAACCCCCGCCCTGCCCCCTGGTAGGCAAAGGTGGCGTCGGTGAAGCGGTCGCACAGCACCACATCGCCCCGTGCCAGGGCCGGCTCGATCACGTTGCACAGGTGGTCGCGCCGGGCGGCGAAGATCAGCAGCGACTCGGTCAGCGGGTCCATGGCGTCGTTGAGCACCATCTCGCGCAGCTTTTCGGCCAATGGCGTGCCGCCGGGCTCGCGGCTCACCGTCACCGTGCGGCCCTGTGCGCGGAAGGCCGAGGCCAGCCCCTCGATGTGCGAGGACTTGCCGGCACCGTCGATGCCTTCAAAGGTGATGAAGAGGCCGGGTCGTGACATGAATACCTTGGTTGGGGAAAACTCCGGGCGCGCAGGCCCAACGCCCGCCCCGCCCTTTCACTTTCATATTATTGCTGCTGCCCGCGCTGGTAGCGGTTGACGGCACGGTTGTGCTCGTCCAGCGAAGCGCTGAAGTGGCTGGTGCCGTCGCCCTTGGCCACGAAATACAGGGCCTTGGTGCGCTCGGGCTGCACGGCGGCCAGCAGCGAGGCCTTGCCGGGCATGGCAATCGGCGTGGGCGGCAGGCCGGCACGGGTGTAGGTGTTCCAGGGCGTGTCGGCCAGCAGGTCGCGCCGGCGCAGGTTGCCATCGAACTTCTCGCCCAGGCCGTAGATCACGGTGGGGTCGGTCTGCAGCAGCATGCCTAAACGCAGGCGGTTGGCGAACACGCCGGCGATCTGTGCACGGTCGCTGGCGCGGCCGGTTTCCTTCTCCACGATGCTCGCCAGGACCAGCGCCTCGTCGGCGGACTTGAGCGGGGTGTCGGCGGCACGCTGGCTCCAGGCGGCTTCGAGCTTGCGGTCCATGGCGTGCAGGGCACGGCGCAGCACGGCCAGGTCGCTGGAGCCCTTGGCGTAGGTGTAGGTGTCGGGGAAGAAGCGCCCCTCCGGCGCCACGCCGGGCCGGCCCAGCTGCGCCATCAGCGCCTCGTCCGTCAGGCCTTTGGAATCGGGCTTGAGCTGGTCGTCGCCAGCCAGCGCCTGGCGCACCTGGCGGAAGTTCCAGCCCTCCACCAGGGTGAGCGCGCGCAGCGCCTCCTCGCCGCGCACCAGCTTGGCCAGCAGGCCACGCGGCGTGGTGCCAGGGGGGATCTCGTAATTGCCGGCCTTGATCAGCCGGTCCTGCCCGGAAAAACGGAACCAGGCATAGAGAAACAACGGATCGGTGCGCACGCCAGCGGCCACCGCGTCACGCGCTACACCGCGCGGCGTGGTGCCGGGCTCGATGGCCAGCTCCAGAGGCTCATTGCCCGCCATGGGCAGGGGCTGGTGCAGCCACCAGAAGGCGACACCGCCTGCCGCGATCGCCAGCACCATGACAAAAACCAGTAAGCGTCGCACCACAACCCTGCTGCCTGTAGATAAAGGGAGCGGGGATCATAATTCAGCCATGACCCAGCTTCTCCTGAATGGCATTGCCCCCCTGTCGCACCTCGGCGTGATCCGCGTGGAAGGCGAAGACGCCGCCAAGTTCCTCCATGGCCAGCTCACCCAGGACTATGCCCTGCTGGGCCTGGGCGAGGCCCGACTCTCGGCGTTTCTCTCGGCCAAGGGCCGCATGCAGGCCAGCATGGTGGGCTTCAAGCGCAGCCCCACTGAAGTGCTGCTGGTGATCAGCCAGGACCTGCTGGCCACCACGCTCAAGCGCCTGTCCATGTTCGTGATGCGCGCCAAGGCGAAGTTGACCGATGCATCCGCCGACTTTGCCCTGTATGGTCTGGCGGGCGATAGCGTGGCTTCTGTCGCTGGCGGCGCAGCTCCGGCCTGGACCAAGGCCGAGGTCGGCACCGCGACCGTCGTCCACCTCTACCCGGCTGCAGGCCAGCCGCGCGCCCTGTGGGTGGCACCCTCCTCGGAACCCACTCCCGCCGGCCCAGCGCTCGACCCGGCCCTGTGGCTGTGGAGCGAGGTGCAAAGCGGTGTGCCCACGCTGACCCAGCCCTTGTTCGAAGAGTTCGTGCCGCAGATGCTCAATTACGAGTCCATCGGCGGCGTGAACTTCAAGAAGGGTTGCTACCCGGGCCAGGAGGTGGTGGCGCGCAGCCAGTTCCGCGGCACGCTCAAGCGGCGGGCCTACATCGCGCATGCCGAGCGCGAGGTGGCTGTCGGGGCGGAGGTGTTTGCCGTCAGTGATCTTGAACAGCCTTGCGGGATGGTGGTGCAGGTGGCTGCTGCTCCCAGCGGGGGTTTTGATCTGATTGTTTCGATGCAGATTTCTGCGGCTGAGGGGTCTCTTCAGGTGGGGGCCGTTGATGGTGTGCCTCTCGCATTGCAGCCGCTGCCTTACGCTTTGCTGGACGATATCTGACGTTTGCTGGGGAGGCATGCCGCATGCCTCTGCCGAGGGCGGGAGCCGGGATGTGCTGCGCCCGGCGTGGCTGGTTTGACAGCATGTTTTGCTGAGGGCGGGAGCCGGGTCTCGGCCCGGCGGCCGAGGTACCTTTCTTTGCGTCGCCAAAGAAACATACCCCAAAGAAAGGCGACCCCGCTGCCCGTGTCCCCCTCGCCGCAGGCGAGGGGGCAGCCTGCGATGCTCGGTCCT
>NZ_JBWKYR010000032.1:0-42721 GCF_059423865.1 Acidovorax sp. GW458-11-26-14-TSB4 | reverse complement strand
AATTGCGCGCCGACCTCTTTGGCACCGATTTACGCAGGCTTTGGCACTAATTGCCGCTCGCTTTGGCACGATTTTGCTTAAAGTCGGGCATGCTTAAAGCACGTCCGCTGGTTCTGTTGATTGCCTTGGTCGGCAGCGTCTGTGCTGTTCCAGAGGCAGTCGCTAAAGGCCATTGCAACGGAAACTGCATGGGAAGCGGCATTGCAATTGCTGTCCTCCTACCTCTCCCATTCTTTGCGGCTTACCTGTGGCGTTTGCGTGAGGACAGCCTTTCGCTCGGCAGATTGGTTGGATACACCGTGGCAAGCGGGCTTATGGCTTTCATCGTAGGGGCCATTGGCATGCATCTCGGGCTTGAGCACCCTGGTGCATGGGCTTTAATGGTCGTGGTGTTCTATGGTTCCTTCGCTTACCTAGCGCAGCCATCACGCCATCAGCCTGCTCGTACACGACCCCGAAGGCGTAGAAGGCGCTAGAAGCTCACCTCCGCCGCACCTCCCAACCCGGCCTATTGTCCAGCTCGCGCACGCTGAGTGCTAAAAGCGAGCGGTCACCGGCCCGGGTGGCGGATCACTCGCAACGATCCAGTGAAACAAGTCTGCCTTTCCCCACCAGTCGTTTATACGCATCTCCATTCGCTTCCGGCCGTAGCTCAAGTAGTCCTCGTCCAGGGTTTTCTGATCATGATTCTCAGGAGCTAGGACTGCAACAGCTAGCAGGCCAAAAATTGTGCGGTCGCTAAGCTGAACAGTTTCCGTTTTGTCCATGAAGCGAAAAGATGTCTTGGTGCTATCAGTCGCTGCATCTGGGAGTAACTCAAAGCCTCCAGGCAACTCGGCTCCATGCCCATGGGTGCATCGGTGGATCTTGTAGATGATGTCAGCCGTATCTACGATGCCGCCAGCACCACTACCTTTCACACCTTTCACCCCCCAGCTAGTGCCAACCATGTCGAGACCGGGCTGCGCCATTGGGCCGAAGATCGCATAGTGATCCCGTATCAGCGTTTTGAAGCGCTCTCCAACAAGCATCTTGGGATATCTCTTGGCAGCGGTCCCATCTATTGCGTTACATGCATGAAGCATCGCGGACTGGATTTCGCCGTCGCACCAGTCCCTGATCGCCAACCGTACAGAATCTCCAACGTTCATAGGCACCTCCCACGCAATTATCGGAAGTTTGTGACCAGCACCTCGGCCGCCTCGGCCTTCTTGGTGGCCGCCACGCTGTATCGCGTCTTGACCGACTCGATGCGGAAATCCCCGAAGGTCTCCCGCACCCCTGGCGTGTCATTGAGGCTCAAGATGAATTTGCCCTTCACCGCCCCCAAGAGGGCCGCCAAACGCCCGAAGTCGTCCCGGCTGAACACCCCCTCGCCATAGTCGCTCTCGCAGTCCCAGTAAGGCGGGTCCAAGTAGAACAGCGTGCCTGGCTTGTCGAACCGCTGCACCACCTGGTCATAGGGCCTGCACTCGATGAAGACCCGCGCCAGGCGCAGATGCGCCTCGCTCAAATCCTCCTCGATCCGCAGCAGGTTCAGGCGGGGTTGCGCCGTGGCCGCGATACCAAAGGTGGGCCGCACGATCCTTGCCCCGAAGCTCGCCTTGGCAAGGTAGAAGAACCTCGCCGCCCGCTGTATGTCCGTCAGCGTGTCAGCCGGCGTCTTGAGGAAGCGGTCGAACTCATCACGCGCCACCAGCATCCAGCGGAACTGGGCCACCAGCTCGGCTAGGTGGAACTTGACGCACCGGTATAGGTTGGTCAGGTCCGAGTTGATGTCGTTGATGATTTCGACCTTGCTTTCCGGCTTTTTAAAGAGCACCCAGGCCGCGCCTGCGAACACCTCGCAGTAGGTCTGGTGAACCGGCATCCGCTCGATGATCCGGTCGGCCAGGCGGCTCTTGCCGCCCAGCCATGCGAGAGGGCTTTTGAGTTGAGTCATCTTTGTCCTGTTGGGTTGATGACGCTCGGCGGCGCTCTGGCATTTTGAGGCTCTCGCCGCTGCGATCAGCGACCCCGGCCCTCCAGTGGTTCAGGCACCCGCAGCGCGGGCACTTGATCTCTACGGTTCCCTCGGCACGTGCCAGCAACTTGCCGCACTTGCCACATCTCACGTCTTGCATCTGGCATCACCTAGAATCGCCCCGCCTAGCTAGGTGGCAGGGTCTTTGGTTGATGCCGTCTCACTCACGGCGGAGACGGGTGGCGGGGGTGTTCCAGCACCCCCATCACTCGCCCTGTCTTTTTTTATTTCTGGCCCTCCTGCCCCCCTTGCGGGTACATGCTCAGCAGCATCGCGGCGTACCCATTGGGTCCAAGTCGCCACGGCTGCAAATGACCGCAGGCAGCGCCCAGGGCCTCATTGCAAAACCAGTCTTTGGCCGACTCGCGCACCATCCAGAAGACGAACCGCAGGTTGCCCAGCAGGTCATACCCCTCGCCCTTGTGCTGCTCAAACCACGCGCGGGCCTGCGCCTCCAGGTGCTCGGGCAGCTCGATAAAGTCCCAGCGCGCCGGGTCATAGGCAATGACCTTGAGGCGCACGCCGCCATCGACCCAAGAGGCGCTGCCGCTCATGCCGTCCGCAAAGATCAGCTCGCAGTGGCTGTAGGGGCCGCGATCCACCCAGCGCACCAGGCGGCTGTAAATGCCCTGCAAACCCGGGCGGGTGCCCTTGTAAAAAGCGGCGCGCATCACAGGGGCCTTTCGTGAAGTGCCACGGGCGTGTCCAGGATCACCAGCGCACGACCATCCGCCAACACGCCCAGGTCTTCGAGCTGCTGCACACCGGCCCGTGTGTCGGCGCGCGCCAGGTCGATCCAGCTCGCCGAGGCCACGTCGGCCAGGTACACGCGCAGCGCGGCCTGCTGCTGGCGCTGGGGCATGGTGCCCGAGGGGTTGTCGATGGATGCCAGATCTATGCCGACCTTTTCAGCCTGGGTGAACCGATTCCGAAAGGCCAGCTTGGTGATGCGGGTGCTCGGCACCAGCACCACCAGGCCGTCCTGGATCGTGTATTCCGACATGCGGGCTGCATCGAAGTCCTCGGGTGCCGGCGCCCACTGGTCCGGGCCGATGTATTCGTCGGTGGCGGTGCCGATGATGGACGCGCCGTTGTGCACGATTTTCATGGGTCGAGGCCTCTCAGTAGTTGGTGTAGATACCGCCAGGCGTGCCCGTCAACACGATCATGTCGTTGACCAGGTGCACGCGGTTGCTGCCGTTGAACGGCACTGCCAGCATCCGAAAGCTCGCGAGCCCGTCCGCGCTGTATCCCATCGCGGTGCTCGACCCACCACCCACCGCCAGCAGGAGACCTGCCACAGCCTGCACGCAGTACGCGTAGCTCATGCCCGCAGGGGCGGACGCAACCAGCGACCAGGTCACGCCATTGAGTGAGCGGTAGTAGTTGCTGCCGACCGAAATGTAGAAGTAGCCATTGGCAAAGGTCAGCGAATTGACGCTGATGGCCGCAGGCGTCACGCTCGTCCACACGGCGGCCGTAATGTCTGGGGCTCGCCACAGTGACAAGCTGCCGTTGTCCACCGTGCCGCCCCACAGCCATGCGCCGTTTCCGTACGCCAACTGCCAGCGCTTGTAAGTGGAAGTGCCGCCGCCCACGGATGCAGACCAGGCAGTGCCGTTGGACGAGTACACCACCTTCCAGACCGTTGCCGTCGAGTCGTAGCAGGCAAAGGCCACTTTGTTGTCACCGCTGATCAGAACGCGGTACCGCTGCGCGCTGCCATCCCCTACTGCGTCGGCCGCAATGGCAAGCGGATTGGCGCGCTGCGTCCAATTGATCCCGTCCGGCGATGTCAGGATGTTGCCGCTAGAGTTGACCGCGATGAACAGGCCGAAGGCAAAGGTCACATCCAGGATGTTGAGGGCGCCGCCCAGTGGGTTGACGCGCTGCGTCCACGTGATCAGGTCGGTTGACGAGTAGATGACAGCGCCATTGCCCACGGCCACATAGATGCCGGCGCCGTAGGCCACCCCGTTGAACACCACCGCTGCGGGGCCGCGCAGGGTCCAAGGGTACTGCTCGATCCAGCGGCGATTGCCCGCTGCAGCCAGGGTGACGGCCCGCATGGCATTGCGGTTGGCGGCCAGCGCAGCCGAGGCGATGGGACTCGCCGCGAACTCATCGGCACCCACCCGGGCGCCAGCCATGATCCCCACGGCCAGGGGGCTGCCAGCAACCGCTGCAGCGGCTATGGCGTTGTCGGCCAGGCGGCGGGCCTGGCCGCGCAGGGTCATCAGGCCCCCCAGCTCGCCCTTGCGGGCGTTGTCGGCCAGCAGCGCTTCCAGCGCGGTGGCATCGGTGGTGCCGGCCTCAAGCGAATTTGCGAGGCGGATTGCGCGAACGATGGACATCAGGTCAGCTCCTTGAGAACGGTGAATCGCCAGGTGCCGGCGACATTGGTGGTGAGGGCGGTCGAACCATGGCTGTTGCCGATCACGATGGAGACCGTGTCCAAGGCAGGCACGAAGCCATAGAACGTGCCCCAGGCCTGCAGCGCACCAGGCGGCGTGACGATGACGCGATCACCTGGCAATGCACCCGCTGCGGGGGCCGTCAGCGTGGCCGAGGTCACTGCGTTGATGCTGGTGAGGGACGAGAGCACTGAACCGTTGATCGAACCCACGTTGCACTGGTCCAGCACCGGTTGCAGCCAACCGTTGACCACATCCAGGTTGGCGGCCACCAACAGCCAGCGCCCGGTGGCTGTCGCAAAGCAGGTCTCGTCGTCGTCCAGCTCGGTGGAGCCAGCGGCATGGAGAAACATGCCCAGCCCGTCCACCATCGCCGCACCGCCTGGCATGGCCGACACACCACGCAGCGAGCTGCGGTTGTCGTAGGTGATCCGCACGAAAGCACCAGGCGGCGGCGCGATGCTGATGGTCCAGTCGCTGTAGGTCCCTGCTGCCGTTGGCTCGCCCAGAGCGAAGGTCATCACGCCCGTGCCCGGCACGAAGTTGGTGATGATGGCGGGCGCCTGCACCAGCGGATTGGAGGTGCGGGCGACCGTGATGTTTTGCCCCTTGGCAAACAGCTTGCCCATCTGGTCGAGCGTGATGGTCGCTGTGCCTGCAGCAAGCACCAAGTTGCTGGAGCTGGTTGCCCAGGTGCCGGGCGCGTTGATGGCGCTCGATGCCCAATCCTGCGCGATCACGGCGGCGGCGAGTGCATCATCCCGCGCCTGCAGGGATATGACCTTGTCGGCAGCAACCGAGATCACACCATCGTTGAAGGCCGTCACATTGGCATTCCACGCAAGGACGACGGCAGGCAGGGCGGCAAACGTGGCGTCCGAGTCCGCGTTGAAGGTGGTGGGCCGGGTCACGCTGTTGGGCGGCGTCGGCAGTGTGGGAATAACGGTGATGGTCATGCAAAACCTTCGATTTCAATGGAGCACTTCGAGCGCTTGGCATTCGGGATAACCACGCCGAAGTCTCTGTAAACACCGAACACCTGGGTTGCTTCGAACAGGTCCGAGGCGATCCAGGCGACCGGCACGCTGCGGTACTTGGTCAGCTCGCGCTTGAGCGCGTCGATCTCGCTGTTGAGCAGATCAACGGTCAGTGACATGCGGTCGGCCCAGGCGCCCTCCAGCACGGTGGGTGCGCCCCATTTGTCAACGCTCTTGATGCCGAAGTCCTTGATGCCCACGCTGGCCCCGAACTCGGTGCGGCCGAATTGGCGCATCAGCCCTGCCACGCACATGCCGCAAGCCGCAGTGCCACCGGGCTTGGAGATGGTGATTTCGATCTGCGCGCCGGCACCCACGGGTAGGCCAGAGAAGAGCACCTTCTGCCGCACCTCGAAGGGCTCAAACCGGTACTCGTACATGTTGCTCACGGCGCGCGCATGGATCATCTCCACGGTCTTGTCGTAAGGACTGCCCAGCACGCGCAGCCGCGTCGTCGCAGCATCCACGCCCATCAGCAGCACCGCATCCACATATGACTGTGGCTGCAGCACCACCACGATCTGCTCGGCCGCACTGGTCACTGTGCCCAGGCTGGTGTCAAACATCGCATGCCGGTTCACGGGACCAAGGTCGAGCCACCAGTCAGGGCTGGTCGATGGCGGCTTACCGGTGTTGGCCGCCTGGCGGCTGCGGTAGCGGCGCTTGCCCTCATACACCTCGACGGAAACCGCATAGGTCGAACCTGCAAGCCACAGGGCTGGGTCAGGATCAACACCAGGGCCAACCACAGGCAAGGGCACGCTGCTGCTGATAAGAACCGCATCGGAGACATCAATCGGTCGAAGAATTCTCATGATGCGATCACCAGAGGTAGGTCTTTAATGGGCTTGACGCCCACGCCACGGTCGGCGATTTCTTGGGTTGCCTTGGCCCCTTGGTACGCATGCACGGCCCCCGCCTCGGTGTTGGCTGCCACGGTCGCCAGCAGCGCCTGCAGGGCCTCTATGGCCGCCACGATGGCCCCTGTGCCCATGCCGGCCGCCGACACGCCCAGCTTGCCGTTGATGTTGGCAAGCGGCAGGATGCCCTCCGAACCCGCCTCGCCCATCTGGCCCATGTCGAAGTACGTGGGCCGGTGCACGACCCCGCCGCCCACGAAGGCACCGCCCGTTGCGAACTTGCCAGCCAGAGGCGGCAGTCCCGCCTGCTGGCCCCAGTCGCGCACCTGGTCGGGCGTCACGTCGTAGCCGGCCTTGACGATGGCTGCAGCCAGTTGCTCCGCTGTCATTCCAACGTTCACCGCCCCTTGGTAGATGCTGCTGATATCGCCCGCGCTGGCCCGATCCTTGATGTAGTCCACACCGCCCGAAACCTGCTCGCTGGTGTAGCCCGACAGGGCGCCGTTGCCCGCACCCGCACCAGCGCTCGGCGCGGCGCTTCCGGCCAGGGGCCGCAGGCCGTTTCGCACGCCAAAGGCCTTGATGTCCTCGGCAGAGATCGTGCTCCAGCCTGCTGCTGCGCCAAGCCCCAGGAGCTGCTCCACCGTCAAGCCCGCCGCGAGGGCGCCTTCGTAGACTCCGCGCATATCGCCCGTGGCCGCTTTCTGCTTGATGAAGGTCACGCCCGCCTCCACCTGGCGGGTGCTGAAACCGCTCAGCGCGCCTCCCGTGGCTGCTGCGACCGCCTGGTTGGCCGTCTGGCTCTTGTACAGCGAGCCGGACAGGGCGTTGACAGCGTCGCGCACGCTTATCACGCTGGTGTCCACGCCGGCCACCGCATCGATGTTTTCGCGCCAAATCTTGAGCGTTGCGTCCAGCGCGGCAATGTCCTGCTGGTACTGCTTGTCCAGCGCCTTCGCGCTGGCCTCGGTGGCCTTGAGGGTGAGGTCAGCCACGCTGAGCTGGTCGCCGGCATGGCCTGTCAGCTGGCGGATCAGATCGGCCGACTCGTCCTGAGCCTTGGCGTAGTCCGAGAAGCG
Source organism: Acidovorax sp. GW458-11-26-14-TSB4 (assembly GCF_059423865.1). Taxonomy (NCBI): domain Bacteria; kingdom Pseudomonadati; phylum Pseudomonadota; class Betaproteobacteria; order Burkholderiales; family Comamonadaceae; genus Acidovorax; species Acidovorax sp. GW458-11-26-14-TSB4. The sequence continues at coordinate 35,308 of NZ_JBWKYR010000032.1, read as the reverse complement.
GCCATAGAGCTGGTCGCTCGGCTTGGCAACCGTCTGCAAGGCATCTTCCAGGCCTTTGATGGAGTCCACGCGCACGCCGCTCTTGACCTGTGTCAGAGCATCGCGCAGCGCGGCATCGGCCGCAGCACGGCGGGCGCGATTAAGTTCGTCGCTCTCCACCACCACGCTCTTGATGGCGTTTTTCAGCGTGTTGAAGATTTCGGTGATCTTGCTCACCGACTCGCGCGCCGCTTCCGACTGCGCCGCCAGGCCCTCTTTCGCCGTCGCAAGGCGGTCGGCCAGCGCCTTTTTCTCGGCGTCGACCGAGCGGACCAACACGTTGTAGTCGCTGTCCACCTTGGCCTTGGCCGACTCAGCTGCCGTCTTGACGTCTTCAAGGTTGTAAATCATCTGCTGCAGAGCGCGATTGGCTGGGTCAATGCTCTCCAGCTCACGGCGGCGCAGCTCGGCCGTTGCCCCAATAGCAGAGAGCCACGTCTGCTCCATGCCCTTGCGCTCATCCGATATCCGCCGCTCATCCTGCAGCAACTGCAGGCGGTCAAACAGGTCACGGTTGCTGGCGTCGACGGTGAGGCGCTCCTTGGCGATCAGCTCAGTGCGCGACATCGTCAGATCGTCGATCTGGTCCTGCAGGCCCTTGCGCTCATCGGCGATTCGCTTGGCCGCGTCGGCCGCGTCGTTGTTCGCGGCTGTCGATTCCTTGACCGCTTCCGTGTTGGCCTTGATCGAGGTGGTCGATGCCACGTACTGCGGCTGGTAGCCCGCGCCCTGTGCCCCCGTGGAGACCGTACTGGAGAGGGTGGTGCGCAGCTCCCCAAGTGCCTCCTGAAACTCCTTGTTGTTCCAGATTTCTTTAAAGGCTGCAGCCTGCTGCTTGACCCTTTCAAGGGTCGTCGCCGTGGTCATCGCAGAGATGGCCTCGCTCGTGGTCGCGCCTGTCAGCATCGCGTCGATGAATGGCGTCACCATCCCGCTGGTCACTGCGTTGGTCACCTGGTTGGAGAAGTTGCCCAGCAGCGCGTTCTCGATGCCACCCACGATGGAGTTTGCGAAATTCTCGCCGGCCGCCTCGGCGTCACCAGCGACCAAGTCCTCCCGGAGCTTCGCCGACAACTGCTCCGTGCTCGTGCCCAAGGTCTTCAGCAGCTTTTCTGGATATTCACCGATGTCCGTCACCAGCTTGGCGAACACCTCCGCAGTGTTGTCGCCCGCCGTATTGGCCGCGCTGACCATGCGGTTGACCCAGGCCGGCAGCTCGCTGCTCACGGCCTTGAGCGCAGCGATGGAGTCTGCCGCCACCGCGTTCTGGTACTGTTTAAATCCTTCCTCGCCATCCGCGAACACGCGCGGCGCCCACCTCTCGGTGCGCGACCTCTCCCAGTTGACCAGGGCGTCTTCAACAGTCGCGTCCAGCTTCTTGATGATCAGCTGACCCCAGGCTCCATCCTTGCTCTCGTCATCAGCGTAGCCCGTCATCACCGCCAACGGCGTCTTGCTCGTGCCGGTCGCAAGAATGGAGTTCAGGCCCCGTTGCGTGCCCGTGGCGATGCTGTTGACCTTGGTCAGCGTGTCCTTGTCGACATAGCTGGAAAACCCGATTGGGTCTTTGTCGTTCGGATTGATGGCTGCGGTCAGAATCGGGTCGGAGTAAACCGCGCCACCGCTGTGAGGCGTTGGCTTTTTGCTCAGAGCACTGCCGACCACCATCACCGCTGCGGCGATCCAGCCCCACACGGGGATAGCGGACAGGGCTGATGTCAACGAACCCATAACCCCGGTCGCGGCCCCCGCCGCCACACCGCCCTCAACGGCTGCTGCAACGCCTGGAATCATCCCTGCCGCTTCCGCCGCAGCAATTCCGGCCGTAGACGCCTCCAGAGTGCCAGCAGCCATTGCCACGCCAGTGCCGGCCTCTGCCGCCAGGTTCATGGCGATTGCCGCATCAGCAGCCGATGCGCTCAGGCCAGTAGCCGCCGTGCTGACACCCGCCCAGGCACCATTGGCCGAAATCAGCGCGCCCAGTGCGTCGCCCCCCGCCATGCCGACTGCATTGGCGTAGCCAAGCGACAGTGCCGAGGCGCCAGCGGTGCCACCAGTCAGCGCTTGCGAGGCGGCTCCATAGACGGTGTTCAGAGAGTTTGCGTTGCTCGCCAGGCCCAGCAGCGAGGTACCTGACCCACCGCCCGATCCGCCACCAAGCAGCGATGCCAGGGTTGCGGTCACGCTTGCCGACACCTTCATGACGATGGGCTGCAGGAACATCTTGTAGATCTCGTTCGCGACCTGGGTCTTGAACGTGGTCACAACGGACTGGCCCATCGCCTTGAAGGCGCCCTTGCCGTTGTTCACGATGTTCGCAAAGCCTGTGCGGAAGATGTCGTCCATCTGGTCCGCTGTCTTCCTGGCTTCTGCCAGGTTGACTTTCGTCGCGGCGCCCGCACTCGCACGCATCGCCGCCTCTGTCGCCTGCGCCTTGAGTTTGGCCGCGCCCTGGGCATCGTTCGGGTTGTTGGCGTCGATCAGGTCCAGCTGCTGCTTGAGCGAGATAGCGATGCGGTACTGCTCCAGTGCAATCTCTCGGTCCCGCTGCGACAGGCCCGCAAGGCTCTGCTCATACATCACCGCCCGGTTCGCGTCGTCAATGGATTTGACGTACTCGGCGACCCCACGCGCGGCGTCGTTGTAGCCCGCAGTGTTGAAGTTCTCGCGCATGGCCTTGGCCTGGTCGCGCAGCGCATCGCTTGTGCGCTTGCTCAGGTCGATGCCATCTGCCACCACGGCCTGGCGCTCCAGCTCGGCCGCTGCGTCCTCTACCCGCGCCGCGCGCAGCTCACCCAGGGCCGCGCCTGTCTTGCCGATCTCCAACTGATCCAGCTTGGCATTGCGCAGCTTGTCCTGGGCCTGGGTGGCAAGGTTGCGCTCTGCGGTCGCGCGCTTGTCCAACGCGTCCAGGTGCTTCTCGTCGGCCTCACGCACCTGGCGCGCCGTTTCGGCTTCCAGGTTGGTCCGCTTCTGGGCAATCTCCTGCAGCTCGCCCTGCAGCTTGGCCTGTTCCTTGGCAGAGTCCTTCTTGCCGGCCACCAGGGCCAGCTCGGTGCGGATAGCCGCCTCCTTACTGTTGAGGTCTGCCATGCGCAGCGCGGCGCCGCGCTCGATGGCGTCGTACTCGCCCACCAGGTCTTGCTTGCGCAGAGCATCCAGTTCGGCCAGGCCGTTGGCGGTCACCTCGGCTTCACGCTTGTAGCCGGCCTTCACCGCCTCGATCTGGGCTTCGATGGATTGATTGCGGGCCGACACGCCCCCGGCGCCGATTTCCTTCAGCTTCTTGTCGCGTTCGTCGGCGAGGGCCTTCTCGACCTGGAGCTGCTCGGCCTGCGCCGCCTTGAGTACTGCGGGGTCAGCGTTGCTGCTCTTGAGGCCTGCCTCGTACTGCGCAAACGCCTGACGCGAAGCGGTGAGCTTGGTCTCGTATTCCTGCTGCGCCGCGCTTGTGGTCTTGATGCCGTCGAGCACCTTGCGCCATGCCTGTTCCTGGCCCTGCAGGGTCAGTGTCATGTTCTGACCAGTGGATGCCCCTTTGTCAAACTCGGCCTGCTTGGCGTTGACCGTCTGCATTGTCCCGGCGAGCGAGGCGTACTGCTTGAGCAGCGTTTGCAGCAGCGCAACGCGCGCAGCCTCGGGCAGGGGCGCGCCCCCATCTGGTCCCTTGTTGGCCTGCAGGTTGCTGATCTGTGCCTGCAATGCCCCAAGCTTGTCAGCAGCTTCACCACCTTGCTTTGCCAGATCGCCAAGGCCAGCAGCCTGGAGCCCGTTGCGCTCCTGCAGCTTCTGAATCTGCTTGTTCAGGTCCGCAACAATCTCTGCAGTGCTGCGAGCAACAGCGCTCTGCACCTGGGTCTGCGCGTTGGCCCCAGAGCTGCCCCAGAGCTGCCAGGCCGTCACGCCAAGTGTGAGCGCCGTTGTAACTATGCCTATGGGGCCGCCCAGGAAGCCCACGGCGCCCCCCAACGCACGCGAGGCAATGGCAGCAGCGCCCGCAGACGCTGACGCGGCTGTATTGGCCGCCTGCAGGGTTGCGGCGGATGTCGCTGCCGCATTGGTCGCGGCAGTCTGCGCGGCTGTCGCCGCAGCCATGGCGGTGGTCACCCGGGCTTGCTGTTGTCCCAGCAGTGCCAGCTCGTTCAGTAGCGCCGCGTGCCGAGCCTGGGCAACTGCAAGCGCGTTGGTTCCGTCGCGCAGCGCGGCGATGGCAAAGCTCTGGGCACCCGCAGCCCGAGCGGCAACGATCTGCGCTTCGGTCTGCGCTATGGTGGCGCGCGTTGCTTCCAGCTTTGCCACCACCTCGGCGCGCGACAGCACGATGGCTTCGCGTGTGGTGTTGAGGGTTGCGATCTGCGCTGCCTGTGCAGCCACCTCGGCCTGTGCCGACGCCGCCTTGGCCTGCAGCTCCGACAGCAGTGCAGCCACCTTCTGCCGAGAAGTCAGCATCACCTCTGTATTGGTGGCGGATTCCGCCGCAGCCTGCACGCTCGCCAGGCGCGATGCCTGCGCCAGCTCGATCTTGGCTGCAACGGCGGCGGCAATATCGGTGACCACGCCGCCCAGCCTGATGCCCGCCCAGGCGGCGCCGAGCGCTACAGCGGCCTCGCGGTTCTCCCAGATGATCCCCACCCATTCACGCCCCGTCTGCACCGCGCTCACGGTGGCATTGGCGACGCCCCGGATGTCGTCCACCAGCCCCTGGTTGAGCGAGACATTGCCGGCCTGGTCAATCGTCGTAAAGAGCTTGCTGACCTCGCCCAGTGCTTGCTTGCTGGCCTGAAAGATGGGGTCCAGGCCCTCGGCTGCTACACGCGTAGCGCCTTCCTTGAGCTGCTCGAATTTGCCCTTGAAGGTCTCATCAAAGGCTTCGCTTGACGCCTTGAAGCCCTGCAGGCGGTCCATGAGGAACTTGAACAGTCCCTCGCTCGATGCCCTGGCCTTGGCAATGTCCGCATCCTTGAGGCCCAGCGCCGTCGCCAGCGTGGAGCCCGAAGCGGTGATGCCGCCCTGCACAAGGTCGCGCAGCTCCTGCACCACCTGTGCGCCGGCCAGGCCCATGCTCTTGACCGCGTTGGTGCCAACCACGGTGAGCTGACGGATCTCGTCCAGCGTCATGCGCGCACCAAGCCCGGGCGCCATGAGTGCTTGGAAAACGCCTACCAGCTCCTGACTAGTGGCGGCGGTGCGTAGCGCGTCGTCGTTGAGCTTGCGGATGTACTGGTTGCCGATCTGCAGCGCCTGGTTGAAGTCGGTCTGCTTGCCGTTGATGGCAGTCATCGACCCCAGGATGCCGGCCATCCCAAGCCGGGTGGTCTCCATCTCGCTGGAGTACCCAAACGCAGCCTTGGGCAGTGCCTTGATGGCCTCGGTGATCGCGTTGAAACCACCGGCCACCACCTGTAGGCCGGCAGCGCCCTTGACGATGCTGCCAATGGACAGGTCCATCTGCTGCAGGCCGCGCGAGGTGCGTGCTGCGGCCTGCTCCGCGCTGCTGGCGACACGGTCGAACTCGCGGCCGATCTTGGGCAGCTCGGCCTGCGCCGATTGCCCGTCGATCACCAGCTTGATGCCGATCTGCCGTACCGCGCCTGCCATGTTGTGTGCCTGTCCTTGCGTCTACTTGTTGCGAATCTTCAGAGCCTCTTGCTCCATCACCTGCAGCTGATCCAGCACCACCAGGTGGCGGTCCTCATCGCGCACCACCTTGCGCAGCACCATGTCCACGCCCTGGTAGTCCAATCCTGTCCACAGGGCACCACCCATGCCCACTACCAATTTCCATTGGCTCTGCACGCGCAGAAAGACCATCCATGCATCCCAATGGTCCGGCCACAGCTCGAAGTCCTCTGGCTCTTCGAGCTGGTCCTGCGGCGGCACGAGCTGGTCGATGTCGATGCCCAGGCCCTCTGCCTCCCTGCGCATCTCCTCATCGACCACGTCGTCGGCGGCGCCGTCTAGTCCGTAGTGGTGCTGGACTGCGCCGCGAAGTTTTTTGCGGCCTCCTCGGCCAGCACCGCCGCCGTGCGCTGGTTGATCGCCACCGCATCAAAAAACGCGATGGCCATCGATTGCTCGAAACCGGGGTACTCCGCTTCCGTCGCCTTGCGCTCGGCGATGCTGTAGGGCACTTCTTGCGCATCAGCGTCCTTGAGTCCGTGCCAGCCCTTCACCACCTCATCCAGCAAGCCCGCGTTGGACAGTTCGCCCTTCTCATAGCGCTCGTTCAGGGCCTTGAGTTCGTCCCCGCTCAAGACCTTGAAGTCGATGGTGAAGCGCCAGGCGTCGAATCCAGCGCCAGCGGGCGCGTAGTAGGTTGCGGGGCGCGTGAAGATTGGGTGACTGCGAGCAAAAACGACGGCCATGAGAGGCTCCTTTAAAAGTTGAAGTGAGAGAGGGAGAAAGAAAGGCGCACCAGGTGCGCCTGGTCAAACGGCGGGGGCCGTCAGATCACGATGGACCACTCGTCATTGCCGGCGTCTGTAGGCACGAACTTGAGCGGCAGCGTGGTGGTGTGGATGCCGTTGGAGTCACCGTAGGTGGGCTTGCCGATCTCGGCCTGGGCCGAGGTGATGGTGATCGTGTTGGTCGCACCTTGGCCGTGCTTGATGACTAGCGGCACCTGGGCGCGCACACGGGCCATCTCCACCCAGTTCTTCGTGGCGATGCTGTTGGTCCGGAAGGTGATGGAGCCGGTCGACACGCGGTCGGTGATGTCCACGCTGTCCACGTTCATCAGGTCTTCCTTGGTGACCGTGTTTGCCACGTCGAAAGAAAAGCTGTACGCGGCCAGCGTGATGCTGTCCAGCGTGGCGGTGGTGTTGGTCTTGTTGACCGGCAACGCCTTCAGGAACTTCGCGTAAACGGCGGCGGGCGGCGGGGCATCAGTGAGCGGCACGAAGGCACCCATGATGTCGAACTGCCACGATGGCACGGCCTTGGCCGCGATATCAACCTTGACGTTCCCACGCACGCCCGTGGACTTGTGCAGGATGCCGTCGATGTTGCAGTAGATCGTGCCCGACTCGGGGTTGTTGGTCACCGGGTCGAAGGTGTGGCTTACGCCAACGTCTTCCGTCATGGCGATGGAGCACATGCGCAGCAGGGCCGCCACGCCAGGTTCATCGCCTGCAGCGGCCACGCCGCTGAAAGGCACCTTGAAAGACATGCTCATGTACTGCGTGACCTGGGTGGTCTCGCCCGCGCCGAAGTGCGCCTGCATGTACTGGGTAGACACCTCATCGCCTTCCAGCGGCTGGATGGTGCCGTCGAAGATGCGCACCGCATTCAATGCGCCCGTGGGCGTGGGGTCGGTGCCGTATACCGTCTCGATCTTCGCGAGCAGGCTGGTCAGTCGTGTTTTCTTTGCCATTTCAATCTCCGGTGTGTTGCGTCAGTGGGCGGTCTGGTCAGGCCGGCTCTGCCTGGGCGCTTTCGTCGCCCTTGTCGCCAGCCTTCTCAGCTGGCTCGGCTTCGTCCTCGGCCTTCGTGCGGTGCACCAGCTGGCGCACGCCATTCAAGCGGCGGTAGTGGCCGCCATGGCCTTGGTGTTTGTCGGCCCCGGTGGGTTGGGCGCCCGCCGTTGCCGCTTCGGCAGAAACCACGGTTCCGGCTCCAGCTCCAGATCCAGTTGCACTGGCGCCGGCCTGCGCCGTGGCCGCTTCTGCTGTCGCGTTCGCCGTGGACGTTTGGGCCGCAAGGGCAGTGGTCGGGCTGGCATTGGTCGTGCCTTTCTTGGTCATAGGTCGCTCCAGGTCTTGAGTTGCAAAAGCACGCTGTGGCACAGCGCCCCAGCGAACATCACGGGTCCAGCGTCCAGCACCTGCACACCGTCCGTCTCTTCTTCGGGTGGCGGCTCGCACACGCCGCCCAGCGAGAGGTCATCGCGCACCACAGCGCGAAAGCTCTCCACCAGCTCATCGAGCACCAGCTCGGACGCATCGGCGTCGGCGAATGCCATGTAGCCGCGCACCTGCCATATGAAGACGTTGGTGCTGGTGCCCGGGCCGTACACGTCGATGCGCTCCTCGGTCTCCACGCGCCGAATCCACCAGCCACGGATCTGTGGCTTGCCACCAGCGGGCGTGTACAGGTACAGCGCCGCGAACTTGCCGTTGTCGGTGGCATACCGCTCGCGGTCGTGCACCACGCCCATGCCGGGCACGGATGCCAGCGCCGCCACAATGGCCGCGCGGTGGGCCTGCAGTACGCTGCTCATGCCCCACCCCCAGCACCGGCCAGATTGGCTGCTATGCGGCCTGCAGCGTCTTCCAGCATGCGCAGCACCTGGCCCTCGGTTGCGATGGCCACCTTTTCGAAATTGCGCTGCGGCTTGGTGCCCTTGCGGGCGATCTTGCGAGCCACCAGAAAGGCCACGCTGCGGGCGCGCTTGGGCTCAACGCCCAGGCGGGCCTGCACCCATGGCACCAAGGCCTCAATGGGTGGCATGTGCGGCTTGGTGCCCAGCTCCAGGAACATGGCGGTTGGCTGCGAGCTGCCCACCACGCCGATCACGCCCACGGGGCTGCTGAAAGCATCGCTGCTCACGCTGGCCGCCGTCATGCCCGTCACGCGCGGCATGCCGTCCTTGACCTCGCGCTCCATCAGCAACGTGGCCTCGGTGGTGGCCCCCAGCAGCTCGCGCTGCGTCATCGCGGGCGCCTGGTCAAAGCCACGGCGCAGTGCGTCCAGCCCGGCAAAGCTCAGGTGCATCCGGGTCACAGCACACCTCGCGTCAGACTGCCGCGCGTGCGGCCAGGCCAGCTCACCACGGCGGCGGCGGTTGCCCCGGTGCCTGCGGGCGTGGTGCCTTTGGCAAATGGGTCGGCCTGGTCCGTGCCCACGTAGTACGCCGTGCGGTATTCCTTGGCGCGGGCCGAGTACTCACGCGCCCGCGTTTCGGCCTGGGTGACATCGGCGCCAATGGCCGTCTCACGCTGGCCGCTGTACCGCGTGGCGAGCTGGGCGCACAGCAGGCTGGCCGCGAGCTGGGCCACCGCCAAGCGGTGCTTGAGCGGTATGGTGTCGGCGGGGGTAGGTGCCGCCTGCAGGAGGTGCGGCGAGCCATAAGTCACGCGCACCACGTCGCCGGCATCCATCGGCTCCACAGACGCCAGGCGCTGCCCGCCCGGGCCTTGGTACACCGCCAGCTCGATCAGCGCGGGCGGCTGCTGGCCCACAGGGTGCTCGGCCTGGCGCACGTAGGCACCATCGATCCAGTCGGCCGGCATCGGGCCGTCATAGCCCGGGTCCGTCCACACCACATCCTCCACCACCACCCGCTCCAGGTCAGTGCCATAGCGCAGCACCGCGTTGCCAATGGCGCGGTCGCGCACCTCGGGCGTGATGTTGGCGGCCTGGTCGGGCACCATGTCATCTACGAGCTGTTGATAGTCGGCCAGGGCCATGGGTCGGGTCTGCTTTAAAGGTTGGTTGGGTCGGTTGCGGCTGGGTTCGCAAAGGCTTCGCACGGTGCCTTTGCGAGCCCACCTCTTGCGAGGGGGCCGGGTGCATTTCCATCTCTCAATCCGTCGAGGCTCACCACACCCCCGCGCCGGTCACGGCGCGCACTTCGCGCTGCTACGAGTTGGGTTACGCGACCACCGCCTTGGTGGTGCCTTTTTCGCCGTCGACCAGCACGGCCCCGCCGTACACGTGGCGAATCTTGTAGGTCAGCTTGTCGTTCGAGAACATGGAGCCCGAGTTGGGCTGGTCCTGCACGAACAGCTCGGGGTCTTCGCGCCCGTCGAGGAAGCCGATTTCCAGCACCGGCAGCACCGTGGGGCTGGCCACCGTGCACCAGTCGTTGGCGTCGGTCCAGTAGCTCACCGGTATCACCTCGGGGTTGATCGACTGCACGAACGTCTTGTCCAGGTTCTGGTTGCGCACGAACAGGTTGAAGGCAGTCTCTTCCAGCTCGTAGGGCACGAGGATGGAGGCGGGACCGGTGGCAAGGCGCTTGGCGCTGCCCGCGCGGGTCTGCTTGAGCATCGCCAGGCGGTGGGTCGCATACTCGGCCGCGCTCAAAGCTGCGGTGAGCAGGTTGCCGTGATCCACGTGATACAGCGCCTTGGCGTCGTGGATCAGGCCGTTGACGCGGAAGAAGTCGAACACGAACTCGTACAGCGTGTTCTTTGCCGCCAAGGCCAGCTCGGTGGGAATGCGGCGCAGCGCTTGCACGTCATCGTTCTTGATGGCTTCCAGCGTCACCTCTTCGGTGCCGCCGCGCTTTGTCACTGCGTAGGTGGCCTTGTCGTCACCGGGCGAGCTGAGCGCGCCGTAGGCCGCGCCCTGCGCCACGGCGGGCAGGTTCCCATAGCCGCCGATGCGCACGCGCTCCTGCGTGCGAAAGTCGCTCACCGGCCCCCAGGTTGCCACCTTCTTCCAGGTGTCCAGGTTGGTCAAGCCGGTGTAGACGGCCTGCATGCGGCGGGTGATGCTGTCGCCCAGCGCCTCCGACCAGGTGGTGCTGTTCACGGCCTCGCGCATCACGCCCAGGCTTTCAGCCATGCGCGACAGGTCGCAGTCACGCACCATGCCGGTCACGCGCTTGTCGCCCGTGATCTCGATGTAGCACTCGCGCAGCGACTGCACGTTGCGGTGCTCCTTGTGGGACGGGTCAAAGAACGCCGTCAGCATCTCGCCGATCTTGACGGAGCGGTCTTCCACGCTGATGCCGCCGAAATCGGGAACGCGCACCGCGCCGCTTTCGGTGAAGCGGCCGATGTACACGCCCTCGGCCTTGATGGCTTCGTCCACGGCGGCTTCTGTCAGGCGCTCGGCCGGGGCGGTGTTGATCTGCACCAGCAGGCGATCTTTGGCCGCCTGGGGCAGCTTGCTGGCGCCGATGCGGGCGGCAGCGCCCTGGCGGGCCGCGAACACGGCCAGGTCGGCGCGTGTCAGTGGCGCGTTGTCGCCCACGGCTTCGGTGATGCGCGTGGTGCTGGGGTCCGCAGGCACCAGCGGGCCGCACACGGACTCATGCAGATTGACCACCTCATCGTCGGTGATCGTGTCCACGTTGATCGTGGCGTGCTTGGCTGGGTCTTTGGCCTTCACGGCTTCCAGCATGCGTTGCTTCCAGAGAGGCATTGCGTTTCCTTCGGTGGTGGTGGGTAGTTGGTCGGCGGCGGCTTCGGTCAGACGATCCAGGCCGCCACCAGCGCCCGGCTCGACAATCAGGTCAACGGAATGCACCCGCGTGAACTTCACGGCCTCGCGCAGGGTCTCGTTACCGGCCTTGCGCTTCTTGGTGCGGGCGTCCGCGTCGATGGAAAGACCCAGCAGCCCCTGCATGCCGCGCTTAACGGCCTCTGTCATCTTGGTGACTGCTGCGTCGGTCGGGTCCAGGGCTTTGAAGGTGCCCACGAGCGCTCCGGTGTCGGGCGCCGCACCCTCGACGAAGCGCACGCCGTAGATGCCCCCGATCAGGTTGCGCACGTCCTTGCCCTTGCCTGCGGAGTGCTCCGCGTCGCTCTTGGCGAACACGCGCACACCATCGAACAGGGGCACGGCCTCGCGCAGCGCGGTGTCGGGGTAGTAGGCCTTGTTGATGCTGCGTCCGGCCTTGATCAGCGTGACTTCGATGGACCCATCGGCAGCCTCGCGGAAGGCCACGGCATCGGCGGCGCCTTGCTCGACAGCGTTCACGGCCTCGCGCACGGTGGTCACCGCTGCGCCAGGCGCAGCCTTTGTCGCGGCCGGCGTCTGGATTACCGGCACATACGACTCGACCACTTCAATGGGCGCCGCCAGCACGAGCTGCTCGGTCCCGGCCACGGCCTTGAACGAATAGCCGTACTGGTAGTGCTTGCCGTCGATCTCGATGACAGCACGGTCGGCGTAGATGGCCGAGAGGCTGATGTACCGGCGCTGCTCGGGCAACCGGCCGCTGTTGATCTGCTCGGAGATCGCGGCGCGCACCACGTCCATGAGCTGGCGGAAGTCACGCTCGGGCGTGGCCGCAGCCTCGCGCATGGCGCCTTCCACCTCCATCGTGGTGCGCAGCCCGCCCGCAGCAGCGAGCGCGGCAACCAATGGTGCGAATTTCGGCATGGTCCGCTTACTCAGCCGCGTCGGTGAGCTTCTGGCCGTCGATGGTCACCACGACCACGTGCGTGCCGTAGTCCTGGAACGACAGCACTTCTTCGGCTTCAACAGCCACCTTCTTGCTGCGAGGCACCTTGGCGCCTTCCTTGCCGTCGACCAGCTCGGTCACGGTCCGCTTGACGCGCTTGGCGGCCTCGGCCGCAGTCATTTGCTTGGCTTCGGCGGCGGGGTCTTTGGGTTCCATTGCTCACTCCATCAGGTGGGCCGCGACATGCGGCGGTTGCGATGGAGTGACTGTGCCGAGGGGGGCACAAAAAACTAAGGCCAGCATGTGCTGGCCCGAAACTGCGGTGAGGTGCTTTCAGCGTACCACGCTGCCCGAGAGCGAGCAAATTCGGTGCTTTCAAAGTAGCTCAAATTGAGCTACATTGACTCCACGGTGATCGACAGACACCGGCCGACGCATCCGGCTGATGCGCGAAACACGATACGCCACCTGTTGGCGGGGAGATTCAAAATGCAAGTACAGGTCCAAACCAGTGCGCCCGAAATGAGCACTGGCGAACTCATCACCACCCGCAAGGCCGATGGCCTGAGCTGGGTGCTCCTCAGTCTCAAAAGCACGGTGGGCGGTGAGCCGTATTTCATGACGTGCCTCTGCGCCGCTCGCAACGTGCGCCGGGGGCGCAAGCTGGTCAGCTACTACGAGTGGCTCTCTTTTCGCGATATGGGCCGCACGTTCTCCGACCGAGCCGATGCCCTCGCGTACATCGACAGCAAGTGCTGAGAGGCACTCATGTCCACCACATCAATTTTCCCAAGGACCATCCCCATGAGAACCTACGTTGCAATCGATCAGCAAGGCAATCCGCACATCATCGAGCAGGCGGGCGATGACCATCCGCGTGGCTACGCCATCCTCATGGACTCCGTCGGTCCCGTCATCATCGGGACGAAGTCTAGTGCCCAATGGAATGGCAAGTGCAATGTCACCTCTGAAGGCGTCGATGTTGAGAAGTGGCTCTGGAATGCCGTCAAGGGCATCTCTCCTCAACAGGCTTATGCGGCCATCGAGGCAGCGGCCAAGCAGCGCTACAGCGAGCAAGCGGCATGACGACCCAGCGATCCATCAACCAGCAACTTCGCCGGGCCACCACGCTGCAGGCCAAGCGGCAAACCGTGCAGACCTGGGCGGCCGAGTGGCAGGCAGAGCAGCTCGGCCTCATCACCAACATGGAAACCGCGATGCGCGCGGGCGACGGGCATCGGACTGTCACGGCTCTGAGCGGGTTGCGCGCGGGCAGCACCAGGCGCTTCGCCGCGCTGCCCGCCGTGCTCGATGCACTGCTTGCCTACGAGGATGAGACGTCCCCCGCCAAGCCCGAAGAGTCCGCATGATGCCCGCGCAATCACTCCAGGCTTGGCAAGATGCGTTGGGTTACACGCAGCAGCGGGCGGCGGACGCCCTGGGCGTGTCGCTGGCGACTTACAAGCGCTACCTGGTGGGCGAGCTGCCGCAGCTCGTGGCTCTGGCCTGCGCGGCACTGCAGGCAGGCCTGCAGCCCATCGGCAAGGCCCATGCCCCTCATCGGCGTGGCAAAGCGCTGTAGACCCCGAGAGCAGCGGAAACAAAAAAGGCACCCCGGGGGTGCCTTTTTGCTTGTGGTTCAAATCCACGCGCCCCAGAGGGCACGGCAGTGTCCGTTTAAATCCACGCACCAGGTGGTGCGAAAAACCTGCTGTTCAAATCCCCGCACCTTTAGTGGGTGCGACGGATGGAATATACACATCTGCGCCACCGAATGGAAGCAAAATTGGCGCAGCACTCGCACGCCGCAAAAAGGGGGTGCGTCACGAAGCCGTCACATGCCTCTGTAGCGCCTCCGGCCAGGCGTCGCGAACACGGGCAAAAGTGCCCGCCAAGGCGACTTTGCCCCACGACTCCGATCCGGCGGATGTCACCCGACCCGAAAAATCCAATTTAAAGCATGTTTAAAGGGGTTTCCGCCCCCCTCGCCGGAAAACCTGCGGGGGTAGTGGCCTGGACCGGACTTAAAGCGTTCTAGCGCGCAGCCGGCTCCAGTGCCGGCCCCTCCCGCCGCCGACCCGCCCGTTTGGCGTCCTGATCGAGCTGGGCCTTGCGGCGGTCGAGCTGCAGCTCCAGCTCCGAAAACGGCTTGGCCCCCGGGGTGGCCACCTGCCAGCTCTTGAGCCAGGGCAGCGACACGCAGCCGCAGTTGACCACCTGTTCCACAGGCGCCTTGGGGTCGTGGGGGCACTGCATCAGGTCGATGCCGCCCCCGGGGTTGGGCACCCGGAATGGCTTGCCCGCGTCCACCACCTGGCCGTCCATGAGGTCATGGCTCCACCGGCTGTGGATCTTGCCACTGCGCCGCCACTGCTTGCCCAGGCCGGGCACCAGGGGCGCGGCCTGCACCAGGCGCTCATCTGCCGCCACCGCAAAGGCCCGGCTGACCTCGGTCACCACGATGGTGGTGGCCCGCCTGGGCGTCTCATTGCCCAGGAGCTGCTGCACTGCCTTGATCGCCTGGAAGGGCGTCACGCTGCCGATGGTGACCAAGCCGAGCTGCTGCCCGATCTTGCCCACCGCCTCGGCCGCAACGTTGTTGAGCCGCTCGTGCCCAAACGTCCGCATGGCCGCCAGCACCCGGATATCCAGCGCAGCCAGGCGCATCTCCACTGCCTGGCCTGCAGCGGCCAGCGGTTTGTCAACGATGTCTTCGCCCTGCTGCCAGGCATTGCGCAGCGCCAGGTCAATGGTTGCGCCCGCTTGTTGGCCCGTCGCGGTGAGGATTGTGCTGATCTGGTCGCGCAGCCTGGTCAACTGCCACTGCGCCCAGTCGGCCGGCTGCGCGGCGAGCTGCTCGATGATCTGGGCCTGGGCCGCCTGCAGCAGCTCCATCACCCCTTGTTGCGCACCCAGCAGCGTGCGGGCGCGCTCGGCCAGGCGCTCAGTGAGCACCGCCTCAAAGCGCTTTTGCTCGGGTGTCACGCGCCTTCGGCCGCAGCGTCGGCCTTGGCGGGTGCTGGTGCTGGGCCAGGTGCCCGACCTGGCGCAGGGGCGCCAGGCACGTCCTTGCCGCCCTGCAGGGCGCCTTGAAGATGGGCGGGCAGGGTAAAGGCATCCTCCTGCGCCCGCTTGGCCTTGCGGGCCTCGTGTTCCCTGCGCGCCTCGGCCAGCTCGGTCTTGGCGTCGAAGTCCTGGCCGAAGCGCTGGGCCACGTCGGCAATCAGCTTGAGGGAGGTCTCCTCGGTCAACAGGCCGGCGTCGATGGCCTGGATAACGGCCGTCACCACCGATCCCATGGCGGCCGCGAACTTGGTCACGTCGCGGTTGACCAGCTCGGGAAAGACGGCGGTGACCTGGTTGCGCTCGTCGGACCAATCCGGCGTCTTGCCCTGCGAGGACTGCCAGATCACATAGCGCCCGATCTCCTCAAGCATCAGCTTGAGGAAGCCCTGGCGCATGCTGTAAACCTTGAAGGTAGGCTCGCCCATTTCCGAGGCCGCTGCGCGGTTCACATCGCCGCCGCCGCCGTACCAGTGCTCGGGCGTGGTACTGCCCCCCAGCACATGATTGCGCAGGAGCCGCGCGCTCTCGCTGGTGTCTGCCGCCTGCAGCGGCGCGGACTTGGCTTCGAGCTTGATGGAGTCGTTGTGCACGAAGGTGCTGTTGGGGCTGGGCGGTTTAAAGTCCTTTGAGTACTTGTCCACCGTCGGACCATCTGCGCCGGTCATGGTCACATCCCAAACGAACGAGCGCAGGTAGCCAATGCGGTCCAGCTCGTTGAAGAGAAACTCGTCGTAGGCATCCAGCCAGTCCATCTGGCCCAGCAGGTCACTGCGCCCACGGCTGCCGTTGGGAAACTTGTTGAGCTGATACAGCAGACATTCCCCGTCGGTGAATTCCTCGGCACGGATGCGGGCGGTGTTCTCCGTGAAGAGATCGGCATCGTCGCCAAGCACGATCACACGGTACTTGTGCTGCTTGCCCCGGTTGTCGCGCTTGGTCACCACTCCAATGGGCTGTTCTGGATTCTCGGGGTCGTTGACCACGGTCGCAATCTGGCGCGGGTCAAGGTAGCCCAGGCGCACAAAGCCATCTTCGCGCACACGGGCGATGTAGCACTGCTCGCCCAGCAGGCCCAGCGCCCGCACGCGGGACGTGAGCTTGAGCGGCCAGTTGTTGATGGGGTCCGACCAAAACGCATTGAGGAGCTTTTGATGCTCTTCATCCTTGCACTGCAGCGTCACGCCCTCGGCCAGCAGATAGGCCAGGGGCAGCTCCACCAGGCGGTTGGCGAGCAGGTTGCTCTGCCACAGATGTTCGGAAAGCTTTTGCATGCGGTCCTGCGCCATAGGAGCCAAGTCGCGCTCATTGAGCGAGGCCAGGCCATCACCCGTCAGCTTGCGCCAGCCCGGTTCATCGGCGCCCTGGGAGCCAGCGGCCTCGCGCATCGGGGCGGCTGCTGGTGCCGGCGTTGGGTCCGAGGTGGTCTCTGCCTGGTCGACGCCGATCAGGTCTTTAAAGCTGCGCCACAGTCCCATGGTCATTCCTCAATCTGCAGCTCGGCGCCCACCAGCGCGAAAGCCATCAGGCCCAGGTCGTTCTTGCTGTTGGCGATCAGGCGTATCGCCGCCGCGTGCTCGGCGACTTGGCGTTGTTGCTCTTCGGTCATTCCGGCGATGGTGCCCCGGATCAGGAGCAGGGTCTGTTGGTCTTCGGTCATCGTGGCCTCTCAGTGATTGATGCAGGGCGCTCAGCGCGGCCCGCGAAACATGCGCTGCGCCGTGCGCCCAAAGCGCTCCATGGCGCTGGGTGCGGCCTCGGCCTGGCCGCCCTGGGCAGCGGCAGCGATGCCCCCGGTTACAGCCAGCATCCACAGCATCACGACCATGTCGGGGCCGTCATCGTGGTCTGCTTTGGGGAAGTGCTTGAACTGGTCGACCAGCGTGGTTTGGCTGCTGTGCAGCCGGATCAGGCCGTTGTGCATGTGCGGCTGCAGGCTCTCGATGCGCAGCAGCTTGTCGCTGATGGGCAGCAGCCCGCGCGCCGGTACCGGCACGCCCAAGGCAGCGCTGCGCTTGACCAGCTCGGTGCGCAAAAACTCCTGAAACTGCACCGACTCCACGCCCCATACGATGCAGCAGTACTCCTGCTGCAGCGTGATGATGTCGCTGATGATTCGATCCGGCGTGCGCTTCTTGATCTTGGCCTCGACCACGTCGAGCACACCGGTCGCGCGGTTGTAGCCGCCGATGCCAAGCGCGCTCGGGTCGCGGCTGTTGCCTTGCTTGCCCATGGAGGGGTCTGCCGCGCCGTAGAAAATCCACTCGGCCAGGCGGTTCACCCAGAACCGTATGGAGTGCGCAAAGGGCGCATCGTCGCCAGCGACCGGGTCGTTCTGCTGCTCGCTGTCGAATGCGCTGTGCCCCTCGCGGGCGCGCTTGATCATCAGTTTGACCAGCGGGCGCAGCGCAGGCCAGCTCACCACCGCGCCCTTGTCCATCTCGGCCTGGTTGGCACGGTACAGGGCCATCGCCGCTGCCTCGCCTTCCTTGGGCGTCTCACCGGCCAGCAGTAGCCCCTCGAACTGCTCCCACAGCTCCATGTTGTGCGGCCACTCGATGATGGCCTTGAACACCTTCTTGTTCCACAGTGGGTTGCGCAGGAAGCGCGCAAGCACCGAGTCGTAGTGCAGCACCGTGCCGACCAAGATGGCGTCCATGGAGTCATCAGGCGGCCCCAGGTTCAGGACGCTGGCCGTGACGAACTTCTGCAGCTTGTCACGCTGGGTTGGCGTGTTGACGTTCTCGTCGTTCTCGATGTCATCCATCACCGCGAGGTCGGGGCGGTGGGCGCCGTGACGCCGGCCCCGGATTTTCTTGGCCGACCCGAACGCTTCGATCTTGCGACCGTTGCGTGTGACGATCACGCCCGCGCGCCACACCTTGCCCTGGCCGCAGGCCTCTGGGAAGTCGCCCTGCAGGCGCGGGTTGGCTTCCAGCTCGGCCTTGATCGCCTCCAACATCTCGGCGGCCTGTTCGAAGGCATCCATGATGATCACGGGATACCACTTGCGCTCGGTCACGATGCACCAGAGCACGAACGACATGCTCACCTTGGTGGACTTGGCCTCGCCGCGTGGTGCCGCCAGTGCGTCGCGCTGCCCGCTCGGCTCGCTGACCATCTCGGGCAGGCGCTTGTACAGGTACTGGTGCATCGCACTGGGATCGGCCGTACCGTAGTGGCTGAAATAATTGCGGTCCCAGTACTCGAAGCCTGTCACTGCGTCGAACACCTTGCGGCGACGTTCCGCGATGGCGTCGGGCGACACGTCCCACCCGTCCATGTTGGCGTCGATCTGGCGGCGCAGGCCGTCCGCCAACTCGGTCAGGTTGGCTAGGAATTCCTTGCTGATCTTCGCCATGGCGCTACTTCACCTTCGCCAGCTCTTCGCCAAACGGCTCCAGTAGCTCTGCGATGGCCGCAAGGTGCTTCGGAAACTTCGCCTGGGTAAAGGAGATCAAGCGCCGCAGCACATCGATCTGTATGGCCTGTGCGTTGATCTCGGGGGACAGCCTTTTAAAGCTGTTCATGGTCTTGGCAAAGGCGTCGCTCATGCTTGCCAGCGTGTCGGCCTTCTCGCGCGCGCTCATCACTTTGTCATCGCGCAGCATGGTCATGGTTGCCTGGTGCTGCACCAGGTAGTCTTCCAGCAGCCGCTTGGCGAGCGACGAAAAGTTTTCATCGCCCATGCCCACGGCGGCGCGTGCGGTGTCCCAGTCATCGCCCTTGTCCGAAGCCTCTTGCTTCCACCGATTGGCAGTGCTGCGCGGCACGCCCAGCTTCTTGCAGGCGGTCTCCATCGCAAGGCGCTGGTACACATACAGCCCCCGCAGTTGGGTGCGCTTTTCGTGGGCGTGTGCCATTACGGACTCGGGCCTCCACGGCTCAGCCAGTGCTTGACACCCTCGATGGCCAGGGCGATGCCAATCGACACCGCAGAGCCACCCAGGGCGCCGGCGACAGCAGCCCGCTGCTCGACCGTTCGCAACCGTGCGTCGATGGCGTCATGACGCTCATTCATGCGCTTGGTCAGGGCTACGATGCGCTCCTCCATGCGCAGGTCGAGCGCGTCAATGCGCTTGTCCTGCTGCGTAAGGTGGCCGGAGATCAGGTCAAGCTTTCCATCCAGCTTGCCCAGCATCATCAGTTCGTCTTTTTCCAAGGACATCGGTGTCACTTCGTTTCGTTGAGGTAGTCGATCAAGCGCTGGTACCGGAGGCGGTCGGCCGCGCAGGTTTGGGCGTTGATGGCGTGGTTGGCCCAGGCATCGGCGAGGGTGAGGCCGGAAGGCGCGGCGCAAGCAGCATCGGCTTGCCCGGAGGGACCAGCAGGGCTGCAGGCACCGGCGATCTGGTCGGCCCCGGCGAGGGCACCGTTCCACACCCGGACAGCAGCCAAAGTGAGCACAGGGACGCCAGGGACAGCAGCCATAGGCGCATTGCCTGGTGACGGCGGCACCGCTTGCGCAGGCCCAGCTGGGTCGCTGCTGGCTGCATCAGCCACAGGGCGATAAACAACAAGAGGAGCGCGGCGTAGAAGGTCTTGATAGCGAGTGTTGAGGGCGACATAGCGGTCTTCCTGGTCAAGGTGCTCTGTGAGGTAATTGGCTGCGGCCTGGTCGGCGCGTTGGGTCTCTCTGTCGAGCTGTGCGCGCGCGGCCTGGTCGGCCTTGGCCTGGCGCGCGGCCCATGCGTTGTCGGTGGCGGTGTGGCCCCACCAGTAGCCCGCACCGACCAGCGCGAGCACCAGGACCAGGGCGGCGAGGATGCGGGCGGCCATCAGCGGTGCACCTCGCCCACGACCCACGCGAAAGCAAACGCCGCCGCGATAAAGGCCGAAACCACGAAGCCCGCCACAGCGCGCAAGAGGTGCTGAGCCATGGTCATTGCGCCAGCTCCACGCACCGCTGGTGCCGCTTTTGTGCACGCGTCCACACGCCCATACAGACGCGGTTGCCCGGCGTGGAGCAATCGAACTCCCAACGGGTGGGGTTGCCCTTGGCATCGCGCTGGCTCACCACCCAGCCCGGGCCTTCCTGTCGCGCGCTGGTCATCTTTCGATAGATCAGCAGCCCATCGCATGCCTGTCGGTGGTTGCCCTCCACCAGGTCGCGCCGCATGGGCGAGCGCTGCCATGCGCCCTGGCCGAACTGGTACATCCAGTCAAGGTAGAGGTCATACTCACCCTGGTGCAGCTCCACGCCTGGCAAGCTCGCACGAAACGCGGCCTCATCCTTGCTGATGTGGGCTTGGGCTTTGAGCAGTGCCCGCTGCGGCGTGGTGGTGTCGCCCATTTTGACGGGCGTGCCGTCCTCGTGGACCGTGCTGCCAAACCCGATGGTGGGGCGGTCCCCCTGGGTCGGCACCACCGCCCTGTCGGTGTAGCCCTCATGCACCACAAGGCCGACCAGCCCGGCCGCAGACAGCGAGAGCATAGCCACGGCCTGGCGCGGGGTGACACCCCCCAGCATGCGGCGGCGCGCGGGCAACGTGGAGCGCGCCTCGCACAGCGCGAGTGTCGCAACCCAGACCAGCGTGCACAGCATGCCGGCCACAAAATAGAGTGTGGGAGTCATGGCCCCGACTGTGTAGGTCGAGGCCCAAAAAAATAAGGCCAGCATGTGCTGGCCCTAAAGGGAGGGAGCGCCTACGGTATCACGGCGCTCGGCGCTGGGTCAACTGATTCCCTCGCAACGTTCGCTCCATAAGTCCTTAAACAGCGAGCCTTGAATCTCGTCTTCGGTCGGCTTGCGGTTGAGTGAGCGCATCAAGGCCACCTCTTTATTCAACGCATCTGTGAGCCGCTGCGTTTCTTCGCTCTTGCCATACCAGGTACGTGTGCTCGCGCCTTCGAGAGCAAAGCGCTCACCACCTGCGACGAAGCGCGAGTAGCCGACATAACCGCCCATGCCATTGCGGGCATTCACCTCACCACACAGCGCCCGTCGCCCAACATACTGGTTTCGGAAAACCGCCGAGTCGGGGTCTTTGAGCGTGGCAAGCACAGGTCTTTTAAGCTCGGGCCATACCGTCCACTCGTCCCACTTCGCATAGGCAAAAGACGCCCCTACAACAAGCACAGCCGCCATGCCGATGCCCAATCCAACGGCGAGCCCGCTTCGCTTCTCCGAGTGCTGCGTGGGTGCCGGAACAACGCTCTCCATCTTGCTTCTCCTAGTTGAAAGTCTTGCCGCCCCAGCGCACGCGCCCGAGCACAGCGAAGTCACGTTCAGTGTCCGCTTCATCATCGCCGCCCGCGATGTCGAACGGTGCGTAGTCCTGGTTGGTGCTGCTCACACGCAGCACCCGCCCAGGCAGGCGTTGTACCTTCTTGAGCATCAGCGCATCGTCTAAACGGATAGCGTGCACACCCTCGGTCACTACATCGGTTGCCTTGAGATCGAGCAGGGTGGTGTCGCGTGAGCGCAGCTCGGGCTCCATAGAGTTCCCTACCACCGAGACCAGAGCCAAGTCATTGTGCGCAATGCCCAGGTCGTGCCGGATAAACGCGATGTCAAAGGGGCGCATGGCGATCACTGTTTCGACATCCGAGAAGACGCCATTGCCTGCCGACATTTGTACGTCGAAGTGCGGCACGAAAACATAGTTGGCTGTCTCTACTGCACGCACGCTTTTCTTGACGCCTGACGATGGCTCCGCGCCAGTAAGCAACCACTGAGCCTTGCACCCCCCAACCTCTGCCATGCGAATGATGGTGTGGGCATCGGGGATGGTCACGCCGCGCTCAAATTTGCCCACGGTGTTCACATGCAGATCGAGACGCTTGGCGAACTCCTCCCGGCTGATGGACCCACGGCAATGCCGGATGCGCTCGCCCAATGCGGCAGCGTATTCATCCCTCAGTTCGGATTGCGCGTGTTCCATGGTGGAGAGTTGGACGGCGCGTTCCCCGTCACTTTTTAGTGTGTCCATCGACACATTAAAACATGCAGGCAATTGTGCGTTCAACCATTCCTGTGCACATTCATCGGCTTGGCATACACCTGCGCATGAGTCAAGAAAACAAAAAAAGTAAGTAACCGCTTGGCGTCATCGCTTTTTGTGTTCATAATCATGCTCATGGACACACAAAAATGTATGGAGCCCACCGATTGGCATCCAGCCGATGTAAAGGCTGCACTCGAAAAAAAAGGTGTAAGCCTTCGTCAGTTGGCAAAAAGCCACGGCTACTCACACTTTCAGCGTGTGCTGTCCACTCATTGGTGGGCAGCCGAGCAGATCGTTGCGGCAGCGCTCGACAAAAAGCCAGAGGAAATCTGGCCCCAGCGCTACGCCAAGCCGCGCACCAACGCGCGTAAGCGCACCTCCAAGATCACCGTCACGCGCACCGGTCGCATCAAGCTTGTGGAGGCCCGCGCATGACCTGGCTCACCGCCCGAGAGCTGGCAGGCATGCCTGGCATGCCAGCATCAGAGCGACGCACTCGCGACAAGCTGGTGGCTCTGAACGTGCCGACCCGGCCACGCACAGGACGCGTTGGCGGTGGCTGGGAATACGACTGCTCGGCCCTGCCTGCCGAGACGCGCGCTGCCATCACCGCCCGCTCCATCGCCGAAGCCGGCGCCCTGGCCCTGGTAACGGTCGAGCCCGCCCCCGTGCGGTCCTTCGCCCCGCCAGAAAAGCCGCTGCCCGACCAGCTCGTGCCGGTGCCCTCGCGCCGTCCCCCTAGCGTGGCCGACAAGGCAGTGGCCGACGCCCGCGTGCAACTGGTCAACATGCTGCACGAACTGGTGCCATTGCACGGCACCAAAAAGAGCTGCGCCATCCTGGCCGGGCAGATCGCCATCAGCGATGCAGACAGCAACCTGGTCACCGTGGCCCGCGCTGCAAACCAGCGCGCCCGTGGCGACATGGTCAGCGCCCGCACCCTGGAGCGATGGATGGGCGCGCACCGCGCCAGCGGCTGGTGGGGCCTGCTACCTGTGGTGGCCGAGGTGGCCCCGGTCACCACGCTCGATGAGGATGTTGCTCGTGTCATCGGCCTGTACCACAGCACCGATGCGCGCTTTCGCAAGCTCACCCATGCAGCCCAGCGGGTCACCAAAGACCTGGGCCGTGACTACGACACCTGGGAGGCGCTGTACGCCCGTGCCCGCCGCGCCTTGGACAAGCTGGGCCAGTCCGCAGAGTTCAGTGTGGGCCTGATCAAAGCCCGCCACACCGGCAGCGAGCGCGACCAACGCCTGCCGTTTAAAAAGCGTGCCTCTGAGCACCTCGACCCCACCGACGTCTATGTGGTGGACGGCCACACCTACAAAGCCAAGGTGCGCCACCCCGAGCACGGCGCGCCCTTCGCGCCCGAGCTGACCGTGGTGCTGTCCTGGGCCTCACGCAAGATCGTCGGGTGGTCTGTGAGCCTTTCGGAGACCACGGTGGCGGTGGGCGATGCCCTGCGCCACGCCATCTCTACCCACGGCATCCCTGCGGTGGTGTACAGCGACAACGGATCGGGCGAGACCGGCAAGGCCCTGGATTGCCCCGTGGTCGGCATCATGAACCGCCTGGGGGTGGACCACCGCACCGGCATCCCCGGCAAGCCCCAGGCGCGCGGCGTGATCGAGCGCTCATGGTCGACCCACGCCATCAAGTCGGCCCGCAACTTCGGCTCCTATCAGGGCAAGGATGTCGACGGCGGCACCTTCCGCAAGGTCGCGGCCGAGCTGGCAAAGGAGCAGCGCGCCGTGCGCCGCGCCGAGGGGACTGGCGAGGTCGTGCGACTCAGCCCCAAGGCGCCCACCTGGAGGCAATTCCTGGATGAGGTGGTGCGCATGGTGGAGGAGTACAACACCCAGCACCGCCACCGCAGCCTGCCAAAGCGCGCGGATGGCAAGCACATGACCCCGGCCGAGGCCTGGGAGCACATGGCCGACCCAGCGCTGCAGGTGATGCCCAGCAAGAGCGAGGCGCGCGACTTGTTCATGCCGGCGATGGTCCGCACCGCCAAGCGCGGCCAGGTGGTGCTGAGCAATCAGGAGTACCAGGCCCCCGAGCTGATGCGCCGCGATATCGACGGCCGCGAGGTGAGCGTGCGCTTTGACATCCATGACCCCACCTACGTGCTGATCTACACGCTCGATGGTGAGTATGTGTGCGAGGCCAAGTACCAGGCGAACCGAGTGGATGCCATGCCCAAGGCCGTCATCCAGATGGCCCGCGAAAAGCGCACCGCAGCCACCATCAAACGCCGTCAGCAGCAGATCGACACCGCCCTGCGCGAGCTGGGCTCCCCCATCGACGCCGATGGGACCAACACCGTTTTCCTGTCAGGAGCAGCCGCCCCCGAGGTGCTGCCCTTCGTGGAGGTGCTTTCCTCTCCTCCCCTCCCACACCTTCCCTCCACGGGCGGGGCCGAGCAATCGGCACCGGACAGGCCTTTCTTTGACACGCGCGGAGACCGCTACGAATGGCTCATGCGCAACCGCGACACCTGGACCGCTGATGACCAGGACTGGCTTGCCACCTACGTGGCGAGCAGTGACTACGAGGGGCTGGCCGACTACTACGCCGGTCGGGGCATGGCCTGGAGTGATGGCACCAAGGGCGAGGAGCCCGGTGCTTTTAAGAGTGCCCTGTGACGGTTGCCGCCGCCACAGAGCTGCCTGAAGTGATTTTTGTGAATACCAGCAAGCGAAGGGGAATGTAAATGAAAAAGGGCTTTGTGAAAACCGAGAACCTGAAACGCCTGCGGGAAGCCGAGGCCATCGTGGCCCAGCGCGGCGCCCGTGAACAAGGCCTCGTGCTGGTGCGTGGAGCATTCGGCATCGGCAAGAGCGAGCTGACCGAGCGGTGGGCCACGGACAACGGCTATATCTTCGTCCGCGCCCGGGAAACCTGGACCAAGAAGTCCATGCTGTCCAACATCGCCACCACCATGGGCCTCTCGCCCGATGGCTCGCAGTCGGCCGTCGAAGATCGCATCATCGGGCGCCTGGCCGTGTCGATGACGCCCCTCATCATCGATGAGGCCGACTTCCTGATCCCCACCAGCCGCGTGGCGCGCGGGGGCCAGGCCATCGCCCCCATGCTGGAGACGGTGCGTGACATCACCGACCTCACGGGCGTGACGTGCTTCCTGGTGGGTATGGCCAACTTCCCGGCTCTGGTCGCCCGCTATGAGCACATCGCCAGCCGCGTGGCCCGCATCGTGGAGCTGGAGCCCTTGAGCCTGGCTGACGTGCAGGCGGCGGTCGCGGCCAAGTCCGATGTGCCCATGAGCCCAGCCGTGGTCGAGACCATCCTGCAGCAGGCCCAGGGCAAGATGCGCCTGGTGCTGGGCGCCATCGCCAACATCGAGCAGTGGGCTGCGGCCAACGGGTGGAAGAAGGTCGAGGCCGAGCACATCAAGGGCCGTGCCCTGGTGACCGAGTTCACGGGCGAGGTGAAGCGCAAAGGTGCGGCACGATGATGCAGCGCAAGCAACCCTGGTTTGTAGGGGCCGCACTGACAGCCCTGGGTGCCACCATCAAGAGCACTACCCGCGAGTTCACCGCGACCGACCTGGCCGGCTGGACCCCAGACTTTGCCAAGGATCCCGGCAACGCCGGGCTGGCCTTGGAGCGCCTGCTGCGCCACGAGCTGGTCGAGCACGTGCCCAGCATCGCACGCAGCACGGTGGTGCGCATCAAGCGCTACCGGTTCACGCCTCGCGGCTTGGCGACCTGCAGGGCCGCAGCACAGAGCACCGCTGATGCGGCACCGCCCGACCCGGCCGCGCTGTCCACCCGCCTGTGGAACCTGCTGCGCATGCGCCGCAAGCTCACCAGCGACGACGCGGCGAGCACGCTGGTGGACGCAGGCAGCGATGAGGTGATGGCGAGCACCCGCAGCACCATCGCGGGCTACCTCAACACCTGGGCCAAGGTGGCCCCGGATGTGGTGCAGCTCAGCGCGCGCAGGGTGGGGGGCTTCAAGGCCTATGTGCTGGTCAAAGACACGGGTATGCACCCGCCCAAGACCAAGCCTAGCCGCATCCCGCACGCTGCTGCGCCCGCCGCATACGCACCGCCAGCCGACGCCCGCCGCAAGGTGGTTACCGAATGAGCGGAGCCACGCAATGCAGCTACATGCAAGAGCCATGGTTCGCCCTGCTGCAGTCCCGCACGCAAGGTGTGCCGCGCAGCCAGGTCGCCAAGCAACTGGGCATCAGCGGCGCCATGTTGAGCCAGGTGCTCAACGGGTCCGGCGAGTACGGCAAAGGCAAGGCCAGCACCGCGCGCATCGCCGACAAGGTGCTGCACACCTTTGGGCGGTATACGTGCCCGCACCTCACCGAGGAGGCCGGGGGCGAGCCGCAGGCGATCACCGCCGAGCAGTGCCGGAGCTTCGCCCACCGCGAACCGCCTACGGGCAGCCCACGTGCCATGCAGCACTGGCAGGCCTGCCGCCGGTGCCATCACCGGGAGGCCAGCGCGCCGCCCGTGCTGCGCGAGGCCAAGCCGCGGCCCCGTGTCATCCCCATCGCAGTCCAGCAACCCGAGCAACCCGCCAGCGAGCCCAAGGAGACCATCAGTGACACTGTTTAAAGCCATCACCCAGGGCGGCCCGGTCGGCCTGGTCCATGCCATGCGCCAGGCCTGGCTGGCGCGGCGCATCCGCCGCGTCTCCACCATGATGGACCGCGAGCGCCAGCTCCACCGCGAGCACATGGCCCAACTGCGCGCCGAGCTGGATCACCTGGCTGCTGCCAAGACAGCCGCCACCAATGATGCGGCGCAGTATTGGAGGGCGCTGTCGTGAGCCTCGCTGGAAAGATCACCCGCTTGCCGGTGGCCCAGCCCTCGCAGGCTTACCACCGCCCCCCGTTGCGCTGGATCACCTGCCGCGCCCGCTGCCTGCAAAACGGCTTCCAGCTTGCCCGCCGCGAAGCCATCAGGTACGCCGCCATCGACTATGCATGGTTCGTCGGCTCGGCCAACCTGGCCCGCGTTGCGGAGGCTCGCCGCCATGGCTAAAGGCATCACCCAAGACGCGCGCGTGTTGTGGCTGTTCCTCGCCGAGCGCGCCTACCAGTGGTGGACCGATGCCGCGCTGACCCACCACTGGCGCCCCACGTACCACATCGCCGACATGCAGGCCCACCTGATGGCCCTGCACAAAAGCGGGCACCTGGAGCGCGTCAAGTCGGGCGCAGCGCGCTGCAGCGCCTACCAATACGCCTTCACCGGCCGCTGCACGCCCCTGCCTGGCTACCAGCTCGAAGGCCTCACCGTTATCAACCTCAACCCGGAGACACCCGCCACCATGGCACCCATCACCAGCGCCGACGCGCACCAGGCCCAGGCCGACCAGGACCGCATTGCGAAGCCGGACCGTATCAACCGCACCTTGGGCAAGCACATCCCTGTAGTCCCGGTGTCCCGCCCGGGCGCCATGGACTACGCGCGCATTCCCAGCCTGCACATGGGCAAGCGCCGCGACTTCCGCAGCGAGGCTGCACGATGACAAAAGCCATGCCCGACAACGCCGCCCTTACCGCCGAGGCAACGGCACTCACGCGCGAGCTGCTGTTTGTCGTCACCTCGC
The DNA here is from genome assembly GCF_059423865.1 of Acidovorax sp. GW458-11-26-14-TSB4. NCBI lineage: Bacteria > Pseudomonadati > Pseudomonadota > Betaproteobacteria > Burkholderiales > Comamonadaceae > Acidovorax > Acidovorax sp. GW458-11-26-14-TSB4. Next base: position 7,588 of record NZ_JBWKYR010000032.1, on the reverse strand, counting down.
GCACCGAATATGCAGCCGTTGCAATGGATGCGCTCGCATCGGCCTGCATGAACGTTGCACACGGCGCTGGCACGCTGCACTACATCCCGCGCTTGGCGCGAACGATGGCAGGGCACCCGGCCGTATTGCAGGCATGCGAAGCGTCCCGGGCTTCGACTATGCCCCACAGCGACGCCGCTGTATCCAGCTCGGGACATGCGCCTGAACCCACGCCCGAGGAACTCGACGAGGCAAATCGACTGAGCCAACGTGCACAGGAGTTGATGCGCGAGGCAAGTAGCCCCTCACAAGCGCTCAACGCCCTTTTTACGGCGTACCTCAACACCGCTGCAGAGGCTGGCGCGCTGGATGTGGTGCCTGCCGCAGGTATCGCCCTGGGGGCCGCCGCCCGGGCGATGAAAGCCGCCCAGGACGACGCGCTCAACGGTCGCCCCATCGCCCCCTCCAACCTCCACTGACCACCCGAAAGGACCACCATCCATGACCACAGAGACCACCGTCCCCAAGGGCTACTGGGAAGACGCCAACGGCGCCTATATCCCGGTGTCGAAGATCAAGGACATTGACAAGGACCGCCACCACACCGTGGTGTCGTTGATCGACAGCGCCAAGGCGCAGCACGCGGCCCTGGCCCAGTTCAAGGCCACGGCCATGCAACAGGTGCAGGCCTTCATCGACCGCAGCTTGGCCGAGTACGACGCCAAGGCGGGCGGCAAGAAGGGCAACGTGACGCTGCACAGCTTCGATGGCCGGTACCGGATCGTTCGCCAGATGCAGGAAACCATGGTGTTCGACGAACGCCTGCAAGCTGCGAAGGCATTGATTGACGAGTGCATCCACTCATGGAGCCGGGGCAGCAACGCCAACATCAAGGCGCTGATCAACGACGCATTTCAGGTGGACAAGGCCGGGAAGATCAACACCGAGCGCGTGTTGGGCCTGCGCCGCCTCAAGATTGACGATGAGACCTGGTCCCGGGCCATGGATGCCATCAGCGACAGCATCACGGTCGCCAGCTCCAAGCTCTACATCCGCTTCTACGAGCGCAACGAAGCCGGCGCCTATGTCGCCATCAGCCTGGACCTCGCTGCGCTATGAGCACCATGCGCACCACCCAGGAAATCGACGCCGAAATCGCGGCGCTGCGCGCCATCAAGCCCCGCGTGCGCGAGCGCTCGTTCTTCGGCGACGACAACCATGCCGCCATCGACGCGCAGATCGCGGTGCTCACCGAGCGCATGTCCATGGATGACGTGTACAGCCGCTTCGGCCAAGACGACACCCAGGAGTGCGACCTTGAAGAGCACAGCGAGCATGAACTCGACTGTGCGATCAACGCCCACGACTGGATGTGCGGGGCACTGGCCGCTGATGAGTCGAGCCCATCACAGAGCTGGGGAGACCTTGCCAAATGATCGACTCGCGCCCCGTCCACACGTGCGCCGCGTGCCACCACAACAAGGCGCCTGCAGGTCTCATCTTCTGTGATTCCTGCTGGCGCACCGTCGCGGCTGCAGGGCTGGCCCCCAAGACCGCCCCGCAGGCCCAGCCGGCTACCGCCCCCGCAACCCCTCACACCGACACCCGCACCCAGGTCGGCCCCACCAACATTTAAAGACAGGACCACCGGCATGCCCGCCACCACCACGCCCACCGAGACCAGCAAGCCCTGCCAACTGCAAATCAACACCGCAGGCGCCTGGAAGCACGTCATCAGCTTCGATGCGGCCGACGAACACGCGAGCAATGAAGTGCTCGAAAGCGCCAGCACCCTGGCCCAGCGCCACACCGGGGGCACGGCCTCGCTCCGCATCATCGAAGCCGGCGTGCCCAGCGAAGTGCTCATGCACTGGACCAAGCGAACCGGATGGGAGGCACGCCGCCATGCTGCAAATTGAGATGTTCTCGGCCACCATGGGCCTGCTGGGCGCGCTGCTGCTCGCCACCAAGACCCGCTATGCCGGCTGGGCCTTCGTGGCCTGGCTGGTGAGCAATGTCGGCTGGGTGCTGTTCGGCGCGGGCAACAACCATTGGTTCTTCCTGCTGCAGCAGCTCGGCTTCCTGGTCACGTCGATCATGGGTATCTACACCTGGCTGATCGCGCCCAAGCCGACCGACCTGGAAGAGGCACTGCAGCACCTGCGCGTGCTGTGCCATGACGTGAGCATCGTGCCCCACGATGAGCGGCCCGCCATGTCGATTGGCAAGGTCTCGCCGGCCCAGGTGCGCGCGGCGGTGGCTTTCGTCAATCGCATCGACGCGGAGAACGAGGAGAGGCGGCCATGATGACCAACGAACGCGCCCAGGACATCCTCGGTCGCGTGCAGTTCCCCGGCTATGCCTTCCGCATCGTCGGCGACTTCGCGCGCAGCGCATACCTGCAGGCCGTCTTTGACGCGCCCCGCAGCGAGCAAGGCAGTACCACCACACAGACCACCCGCAAGTGGCTGCTCTCCCGCTACATGACGCCCAGCGAGCTGGTCCAAACCGCCTTTAAGTGCGTGTTGACCAGCATCGAACACGAGGCGCGTGAACAGTTCACGTACAAGGGCGCGGCCATCTTCGGCCCGCACTTCGACGTGGAGCGCCTGGTGCTGTTGTGCGGCACCAGCGATGCATTGGAGGTCAGGTCATGACCCGCGATGAGGCACTGAAGAAGATCAAGAAGTGCCTGGCACTAGGGCGCAGCGCCAGTGAGCATGAAGCCGCCACCGCCGTGCGCCAGGCTCAGAAGCTCATGGAGCAGTTCGGACTGCGCGAACAGGACGTGAGCCTTTCTGACGTGACCGAGGTTCGTGTAAAGGCATGCAGCACCGCTGCCAATGTGTGGGAACTGTGCCTGGTCAACATGATCGCCGATGCATTTGGCTGTGAGCAGTTCACCAGCCTGCGAGGGCAATACAACGCCGCAGGCAACTACATTCGCACGCGCCATTACGTTTTCGTCGGCCTGGATGCATCACCCACGGTGGCCGGCTACGCCTACGAGGTGCTCGCGCGCCAATGTGCCAAGGCTCGCCTGGCGCACATCGCCAAACAGCCTCGCAATTGCAAGGCGATCACCAAGACGGCGCGCGGCGATGCCTTCGCAAAAGGGTGGGTGATGGCGGCTCAAGAGCTGGTCGAGCGATTCGCCCAGCCCGCTCGCAATCAGACGCTGCTCTTGAGCTACATGGAGGTTAATCACCCCGATCTGACATCGGCAAAGCCGCGCGACACTTCGAAAGCGCGAAAGACCGACCTCGGTCACTTCGCTGCGGGCATGGATGCTGGAGTGCGAGCCGAATTGCATCGTGGTGTTGGCGGCGTGCCGGCACGGGAGCTGCTGACATGAGCGCACCGACCAAGAAGCAACTCGCAGCGCGCCATCGCCGCCGCCTGGGCACCATGCGCGTGCAACTGCTGGACATGGCCGAGCAGTGGGAAGAACTCGATCAGTTCTGCGCCAACGAACTGGTGCGCCTGGCCGACCTGGCGAAGGAAGTCTCTGACGGCTTGGTCGAAGACGAAACCGACAAGGTGTCGACATGAGCCGCGCCACCGCCAAAGCCCAACAGATGGCCGTGGTGAGCGTAGGCCATGTCATGGTGATGCTCCCGGCCGATGAAGGCATGAAGGTCATCAAGGCACTCCAGACCGCCGTGCGCGTACGACACGGTGGCGCGGAACGCAACTACGAGGGCTACGTGGTCGATGAAGAGGAGCTGCAGGTAAGCCTCGCGCTCGTTCGTGCGAGCGAGGTCCACATGCCGCACGGCGAGGTGATGCCGCCCGCTCGCCCCACACGCAAGGCACTCCCAACGCAACAGAGGCTGCTCAAATGAAGCGCTTCTTCCAAGTCATTGGTGCCGGCCTGTTCACGCTCTGGCTGCTCGGCATGCTGGGCGTGATCGACTTTCGCATCTGCATCAACGCGCCCGGGCACTGCGGTGCCGGCACCATCCCAACGGGGAGGTCCGCATGAGCAAGCCCCGCATGTGGCTGGTGTACGAGCAGAACGACTCCTACGAAGGTGGCGATGTCCCGTTGCTGGTCGCCGGCTCCGAATCGGCAGCGGGCCGTGCAGTCGAGCAAATCAACACCGCCACACGCAAGCTCCGCGAGCGCATCGAGCGCCTGCCTGATGCCTTCGCAGACGGCATCGCAGAAGACGAGTACTCCCGGCGCGTGAAGCTGCGCGACGCGGCCATTGCGCGCATGCGCTGGCCCTTCGGCCTGCGCCGCGAGGAGTACTCCCTTTCCAAGGTGGTCGCGGCCAAGCCGCTTCCCTTCGTGGCCGAGGTGCGCTGATGCCTTTCTATCGCACCGACATGGGCGCCGTACACGTCAAGGGCACCAAGCTGCCCAAGCCCTGCGCCGCCCGCGTGCTGATCGATGGCAAGGACCAGGTCTGCGCGCGCTACAGCTCCTACCTGTGCGACGGCCCAGGCCAGGGCCGCCCAACATGCGATGCAGCCCTCTGCGAGGCCCACGCGCGCCAGGTCGGCCCGAATCGCCACCTGTGCCCCGCCTGCCACCTCAAGCACCGCGATGCAGACCCGCAGCGCGGCCTGTTCACATCCATCGTTTAAAAGCCATGGCAACCACCACCCGCCGCGCCTTCACTGCGCACACTTCGCCCGCCAAGGTCGCAGCCGCGCGCAAGTTCGACCTGGGCCAAATCCACAAGGGCAAAAAGGCCCTGGGCTGGTCCGATGACGACTACCGCTACCACCTTCGCGAGGTGACCGGCGCGAGCAGCTCGGCCGACCTCGACGCACCGGGACGCGCCAAGCTGCTGGCCCACATGGCGAGCTGCGGATTCAAGCCCGCACCGTCCACGCCGAAGGTCTTCGACCAGGCCGCCAAGATCGCTTGGCTCTGGCGCAAGCTGGGCGAGACCAGCGGCCTGCGCGACCCCAGCGAGGCCGCAATGCTCGCCTTCGTAGCCCGCACCACAGGCACCCGATACGACGCTCTGAAATTCATCCCGGTGTCCCACGCCTCCACCGTGATCGAGGCGCTCAAGGCGATGCTGGATCGCGCCAAGGAAAAGGCAGCACAGGCCGCGCATGCCGCAAGGAAAGCTCCCCATGGCTGATCCGACCTTTGTCATGGGCATGCAGGTCCAGCTCAGCGCTCTTGCGGTCACCCACGCCAAGAGAGTCGAGCTGACCCGCCACCCAATACACAAGCGCCGCCGCAACTGGGGCGTGAAGGTCACATGGCAGGACACGCCTGCCATTTTCAAAGTAGGCGATCACACGCTGATCTGCCATCCGTCCATCTATGACGAGCTGGTGAGCGAGTCCGCCGCCATTAGGGAGAAGAGCAATGCCTGACTCGACTACTACCCCTTCGCTTTTCGTTTGGGGTCCACCGGCCGTCGCATGGCTTCGAAAGCAGGTCGCCGATCAAGCCGCAACTAATGCGACTGCACCGCGCCACGCTGCCTGCTATCCCAGTTGGGTCGCTCGCGTGCGCTATTTCGAGGCACTCGCCAGAAAGCTGGAAGCCGAGATGCAATCCGTGCCCGCCAACACGCCCGCCTCGACTTCAAATCCAGTATGCGAGCACCACCCCGAGGAGTGGGGGCCATCCTCAGCGCGCAAGCTGACATGCGCGTGTGGTCACCCCGACCCTGCCCACCTGGAACGCGATGCCGCAGCGCCAAAAGGCCGCATCGACTGCCGCCGGTGCAACGGCAGCGGCCAAGTGCGCGGCCATGTGGACGACTGCTACAGCGGCCTGTGCACGATGAATGGCGACGTGCACTCCTGCCCGGGCGAGGTGCAGCCGTGCCCATGCACCGCCAAGCCCCTCAACGGCGTTCCCGCCACTATGTTCCACGATGAAGGCGCCATCGCGCAGTGCGCTTACTGCAAGCGCTACACGCTCGACCGCAACGCACTCCACGACTGGGACAGCCGCCGAACGGTCTGCACGTGCGGCTCCATCCATGGCTGGTCGGGCAGCTTCGAGAAGCTCGGGCCGGATGCGCAGTGGCACGGCCAAGCCCCACACCAAGAGGTGCTGCGCGATGCCTGAAATGATCACCTATCGCATCGAGACTCCTCACCCGTCCCGGCCCGAAATCTCCATGTTCACCACCACTTGCCGGCTTGATGCCATGTACCATGAGGAGCAGGGCTGGACCGTCACTCCATCGATCCTTTCGCCAAGCCTGGCCGAGCTGCAGGAGCGCGTTGCTCTGTTCGGTGCTGCGGTGAGCCGCCAGGACGATGAAGAGGCAACCCGCCTCTACCTTCAAATCTGCAACGGCTTCAAGCAGGCCGACGCCGAGATGGTGCTGCGCCGCATGGTTTCCCGCCACCGCGTGGGCAAGCCCCTGGTGCTGCCCGAGGAGTGGCCCGCCATAGAGGCCATTGCACTGCGCAATGCATCGCCTTTGCGAGCGAGGTGAGCAGTGGCTATCTTCAATGACCCACCTGTGCCCAGCATGCCCACCGTGGCCCGTATGTACACGCGCGAAGGCATCCGCCGCGCCTCCGTACAGCCAGGTGCCGGCGTGCCGCTTGTGCAGCTCCATGACGCCCAGGCATCCACCGGCGCCTGGCGGCAACGGGCTGAGCTGCGCCAGGCTGCGCTCGATAAGGTGACCCGCGAGCGCGATGCCCTGCTGCTGGCAGCGCACGATGCGATGCGCGAGCTGCGCACCGTGGTCCCCAGCCGCTGCTACCCAGCCGCCATCGCAGCCTTGGCCCGGCTGCAGAGCGGTATCGCTTCCCTGTCATGACCCACCCCGCAGCCATCGACCTCGAACTTCTGCCGCCGCTGCTGCAGGACTTCGTGCGCCTGATCGGCCTGGAGGCCACCATGGCGTTCGTGCGCCACTCTGGGGGGCTGCGCATCTACATCCCCACCCCTGATCGGGTGACGGAGGAGCATACCTACGCCAAGGTGATCGGCACGGCCAATCTGCGCAAGCTGGCCGAGGTCTACGGGCGCGAGTCCCATTTCCAGCTCCCCAAGGCCGAGCGGGCACTGATCAGCGTCCGCAACGCCCGCATCTGTGCTGCCTATGCCACCCATAAGACCGCCCGCGAACTGGCAGCTGAGTACCACCTCACGGAGGGCCAGATTGTCCGCATCGTGGCCGCCCAGGGCGTGACCGCGCCCTCGGATAGACGCCAGGGGGCGCTGTTTTAAAGATGGGCGGATTTAAAGGTTTTGCACGTCCGACTTGCCCAGAAGTCGGACGTAAGCCTCGGAGGAGCGAGGAAATCCGTAAGTCTTTGATTTCCGTGGAGAATTTCCAAGTCGGACGGCGTTGTACCGTCCGAGTTCCAGCGTCCAACTTTCTCGACCCTTTAAAACCTGAGTGGCGCGGCGCGAAAACTGGGGCAAAGTCCCCGGAACCCCTGGAAATTCGGGTCTCTGAGGCGCCTAACCGCTTTGGAGTACCCTTGGCCCACCCGGACCCGGAAAATGCCCAATTCGGCCGTTTTGGCCCCTCTGACCGCCCATTCCGTGCCAAACCTTCCGTCACGGCCCGCCGCCCCCAAATCGCCCGCTAACCCGCGCCAGTTCTAGCGATGCCCAATTTTTCCCGGTGGTTCGGGTGTGCCATTTCGATCACCTCCCCATT
>NZ_JBWKYR010000031.1:0-53941 GCF_059423865.1 Acidovorax sp. GW458-11-26-14-TSB4 | reverse complement strand
CAGCGCAGCCTTAGATTGTATACCGAGAAATCGGCGTCTTTTCCAAAACTTCGAAGTTTTTGCAAACTTCCTTCTTCGAACCACCCAGACTTCCCAACAAGGTCCTCTGTGCAGCGAAGCCCTCGACTATAGCACTTTTTTGAGGGGCTCCGCAACAACCAGGCAGACAAGTGAGATCAGCGTGCCGGCGATGCCAGCGCCGCCTCCAGTGCATCGATGAACAGCGCCGCCACGTCGCAGCCGGTCTGGTCGAAGATCTCCTGGAAGCAAGTGGGGCTGGTGACGTTGATCTCGGTGACGCAGTCACCGATCACATCCACACCGGCCAGCAGCAGGCCGCGTTCCAGCAGGATGGGGCCGAGGGCGTTGCCGATCTCCCAGTCGCGCTCGGACAGGGGGCGGGCCACACCCTTGCCGCCGGCCGCCAGGTTGCCGCGCACTTCCGTGCCCTGGGGAATGCGCGCCAGGCAGTAAGGCACAGGCTTGCCGCCGATGATGAGCACGCGCTTGTCGCCCTCGACGATCTGGGGCAGGAATTTCTGCACCATCACGCTCTCGGCGCCGTCCTTGTTCAGCGTCTCGATGATGCTGCCCAGGTTCAGACCGTCCGGTCCCACGCGGAAGATGCCCATGCCGCCCATGCCGTCCAGGGGCTTCAAGATGATGTCCTTGTGCTCGGCGTGGAAGCTGCGGATGTCGGCCGGGTCGCGCGTGACCAGGGTGGGGCCGATGAACTGGGGGAATTCCATGATCGCCAGCTTCTCCGGGTGGTCGCGAAGCGCCCGGGGCTTGTTGAACACGCGCGCGCCGTCGCGCTCGGCCTGCTCCAGCATGTGGGTGGCGTAGAAGTACTCGCTGTCGAAAGGCGGGTCCTTGCGCATCAGCACCGCGCCAAAGTCGGCCAGCACGGCCGTGCGCGCGGGCGCCTCGGTGTACCAGGTCTCGGGGTGGCCGGTAAGCACGATGTCTGTCACGCGTGCCGTGACCTTGCCGCCACGCTGCCAGCTCACGTCCTGCGGGCCGCACACGGTGATGCTGTGGCCACGGCGCTGGGCCTCGCGCATCATGGCGAAGGTGGTGTCCTTGTAGATCTTGAAGCTGGCCAGCGGATCGGCGATGAAGAGGATTTGCATGGGCTTGGAAGATGGAGGTAATGAGAAAGGCAACACCCTGGGTCGCGGTACGGCCCCTGCATATATAGAGAGATAGCCGTCAGCCGCCCTGGGTGCGCGTACGCCCGTACTGTTGCACAAATAGCGCAAGGCTGCCTGCGACCACGCCCCAGAAGGCAGAGCCCACGCCCGCCACCACCACGCCGCTGAGCGTAACCAGGAAGGTGATAAGGGCCGCCTCGCGGTGCCCTTCCTCGCGCAAGGCGGTCGCCAGACCATTGCCGATGGTGCCCAGCAAGGCCAGCCCGGCGATGGCAGCGATCAATTCCTTGGGGAAGGCGGTGAGCAGGCCGGTGATCACCGCGCCGAAGATGCCGATCACCACATAGATGGCGCCGCAGGACACGGCGGCGGTGTAGCGACGTGCACGGTCCTCATGGGCTTCGGGCCCCATGCACATGGCGGCCGTGATGGCGCTGAAGTTGAGGGCAAAGGCGCCGAACGGTGCCAGAACCAGGGTGACCAGGCCCGTGAGCGTGAGCAGGCGCGAGACCGGCAGCGGGTAGCCCGAGGCGCGGATCACAGCCACACCCGGCAGATTCTGCGAGGCCATGGTCACCACGAACAGGGGGATGGCCAGGCTCACCAGGGCCGACAGGCTGAACTGCGGCGTGGTCCAGACCGGCACGGCCAGCGAGAAGTGCACGGCCGACCAGGCCATCTGCCCGCGCAGCGCCACCCAGGCAATGCCCACCGCCAGCGTGAGCACCACGGCATAGCGCGGCAGCAGGCGGCGGCCCACCAGGTAGCAACCCAGCATCAGCAGCACCAGGGGCAAGGCCGTCTGCGCTGCCGTGAAGGCCTGGATGCCGAAACGCGCCAGCACGCCTGCCAGCAGCGCGGCTGCGATCTCCATGGGGATGCGGTTCATGATGCGCTCGAACCAGCCGGTGACGCCGCACAGCGTGATCAGCACCGCGCTGACCATGAAGGCGCCGATGGCCTCTCCCATGCTGAAGCCGCCGGCCATCCCCGCCGTGGCCAGCACGGCTGCGCCGGGTGTGGACCAGGCGACCATGACCGGCATGCGCAGGATGAGCGATGGCACCAGGGAGCACAGGCCCATGCCCAGGCCCAGCGCCCACATCCAGGAGGTGGTCTGCTCCGGCGTGGCATGGAAAGCCTGGGCTGCCTGGAAGACGATGGCCACCGAGCTGGTGAAGCCCACCAGCACCGCAACGAAGCCCGCGGTGAAGGCCGACAGGCTCAGATCCTTGAGAAACTGCATGGGCGGGATTCTGCCCGTTGCACCGCGGCGGTGCACGATGGGGTCTATCGAAGCCCCGCCCCGAATCAAATCTCGATCTTGGAGCCGAGCTCCACCACCGCATTATTCGGCAGGTGCAGGAAGTCGGCCGCACCGCTGGCGTTGTGGTGCATCTGCGCAAACAGCTTTTCGCGCCAGGGCGCCATGCCGCTGCCGATGGTGGGCACCACCGTGTCGCGTGAGAGGAAGTAGCTGGTGGTCATGGGCTCCATGCCGCAACCGCGGCCGCGCAGCTGCTCCAGCGCACGCGGCAGGTCCGGGTCGTTCTTGAAGCCGTAGTGCACCACCACCTGCCAGCAGTCGTGGCCCAGGGCATCGACCTGCAGGCGCTTGTCCATGCCGATCCAGGGCACTTCATGGCTCTTCACCGTGACGAACAGGTTCTGCTCGTGCAGCACCTTGTTGTGCTTGAGGTTGTGCAGCAGCGCGTTGGGCACGACCCCCGTCTCGGCCGTGAGGAACACGGCCGTGCCTTCAACGCGCGTGGGTGGGCTGATGAACACCGACTCCAGAAAGTCCTTGAGGTCGATGGCATCGGCGCGCAGCTTGTCGTTGACCAGGTGGCGCCCCTGCTTCCAGGTCATCATCAAGGTGAAAACGACGCCGCCGATCATCAGCGGGAACCAGCCGCCGGCAAACAGCTTGAGCAGGTTGGAAGCGAAGAAGGCCAGGTCGACCACGAAGAAGCAGCCCGTGGCCGCCACGCACAGCGCGAGCGGGTAGCCCCAGCCGTAGCGGATCACGAAGAAGGTCAGCGTGGTGGTGATCAGCATGTCCAGCGTCACGGCGATGCCATAGGCGGCCGCCAGGTTGCTCGACGAGCGGAACATCACCACCGCGAGCACAATGGCCACGAACAGGCCCCAGTTCACGAGCGGCATGTAGATCTGCCCCGTGTCGCGCACGCTGGTGTGCTGGATGTTCAGGCGCGGCAGGTAGCCGAGCTGGATGGCCTGCTTGGTCACGCTGAAGGCGCCGGTGATCAGCGCCTGCGAGGCGATCACCGTGGCCAGGGTGGCCAGCACCACCAGGGGCAGCAACGCCCAGCCGGGGGCCATCATGAAAAACGGGTTCTTCACCGCTTCGGGCTCGGCCAGCAGCAGGGCGCCCTGCCCGAAGTAGTTGAGGACCAGCGCCGGCATGGCCACGCAGAACCAGGCCAGGCGGATGGGCCGCTTGCCGAAGTGCCCGAGGTCGGCGTACAGGGCCTCGGCGCCGGTCACGCACAGCACCACGGCGCCCAGGATGATGAAGCTGGTGCCCGGGTTGGCAAACATGAAGCCGAGCGCATAGTGCGGGCTCATGGCCCAGAGGATCTCGGGGTGGGTGACGATGTGCGAAACCCCCAATACCGCCAGGGTGGCAAACCACACCAGGGTGATAGGCCCGAAAAACTTGCCGATGCCGCTGGTGCCGCGCTTTTGCACCAGAAACAGGCAGAACAGCACCACCAGGGTCAGCGGAATCACATACTGCTTGAAGTGCGGCGAAACCACCTCCAGGCCCTCCACCGCCGACAGCACCGAGATCGCCGGGGTGATGACCCCGTCGCCATAGAACAGCGAGGTACCGAAGATGCCCACGCCCAGCAGCAGTCCGCGCAGGCGGGGCTTGTCCTTCACGGCCTGGGAGGCCAGGGCCAGCATGGCGATCAGGCCACCCTCGCCGTTGTTGTCGGCGCGCAGCACCAGCACCACGTACTTGAGGGAGACGATGACCGTGAGCGTCCAGAACAGGATGGACAGGATGCCGTAGATGTTGTCCTGGGTGAAAGGCACATGGCCCGACCCGAACACCTCCTTGACCGCATAAAGCACGCTGGTGCCGATATCACCGTAGACAACACCGATGGCGCCCAGCGTGAGCGCTGCGAGCGAGGATTTGGAGCTTTGCACTGACCGCACCCGGCGCACTGGGGGTCTGCCGGGGTTCCGTTACTTTTGGGAACGCTATTGTGCTCCTGTGCTGGTGCAGCAGCGCACCAGCCCGGGGCATGTTGCAGCGCAGCAACTGCCCTCTGGCGCCCCGTCTGCAGACGTGGCAGGCGGGGCCAGGGGTCCTTTCGCGGTTTTCGTCGCTTTAGGGAGAAAACCTCAGTCGTAGACTTCGGCGTCGGGGTTGGTGGCTTCGAGTTCGTAGCTGGCCGCCAGCATGGCCAGGCGTGCGACCACACCGTACATGTAGAAGCGGTTGGGCGCGCTCACACCCGGGCGCATGCCTGGCTGGGGCATGTGCGTGCTGTGCTCGAAGGCCAGGGGCACGAAGCTCGCGCCCGGGGCGTTCAGGTTCTCGTCGGTGCCGCGTTCGGCGTGCATGCGGTAGAAACCGCCGACCACGTAGCGGTCCATCATGTAGACCACGGGCTCGGCCACGGCATCATTCACGCGCTCCTGGGTGAGCACGCCTTCCTGGATGATCACGTCGTTGACCACCTGGCCATCCTTGATGATGGCCATCTTGTTGCGCGTCTTGCGGTTGATCGCGTCGAGCTCCTTGGCATCGCGCACGGTCATGATGCCCATGCCGTAGGTGCCATTGTTGGCCTTGACGATCACGAAGGGCTTTTCGTTGATGCCGTATTCCTTGTACTTGCGGCGCACCTTGGTGAGCAGCGCGTCCACATTGGTCTGCAGGTTCTCCATGCCCGCGCCTTCGGCGAAATCGACGTCGCCGCACTGGCTGAACATGGGGTTCACGAGCCATGGGTCGATGCCCAGCATCTTGCCGAAGCGCTTGGCCACTTCTTCGTAATTCTTGAAGTGGGTGCTCTTCTTGCGCACGCTCCAGCCCGCGTGCAGGGGCGGCAGCAGGTACTGCTCGTGGATGTCTTCCAGGATGCCGGGCGCGCCCGCGGTAAGGTCGTTGTTGAGCAGGATGGTGCAGGGATCGAAATCCTTGAGCCCGAGGCGGCGCTTGTTGCGCACCACGGGCTCCAGCGTCACCGTGTCACCGTTGGGCAGCTCGATCAGGGTGGGCTTCTTGATCTCGGGGCTGATGGAGCCCACACGCACGTTCAGGCCCGCCATGTTGAAGATGCGCTGCAGCTGCACCACATTCGACAGGTAGAAGGTGTTGCGCGTGTGGTTCTCGGGAATGATCAGCAGGTTGCGCGCTTCGGGGCAGATCTTCTCGATGGCGGCCATCGCGGCCTGCACGGCCAGGGGCAGCATTTCCTTGGTCAGGTTGTTCCAGCCGCCCGGGAACAGGTTGGTGTCCACCGGGGCCAGCTTGAAGCCGGCGTTACGGATGTCCACCGAGGTGTAGAACGGCGGCGTGTGCTCCATCCACTCCAGCCGGAACCAGCGCTCGATGGCGGGCATGGAGTCGAGCACGCGCTGCTCGAGTTCGTTGATCGGCCCGGTCAGGGCCGTGATGAGGTGCGGAACCATGGAAAACCTTACGTGGAGGCGGGTCTATTGCGGTGGCGAGCCATTGTAGGGTGGGGGCGTGACCAATTGTTCGCAAGCCCGGCGGGCCGCTTTCTTTCAGCGCCGCCAGAACGAAGGGGTCAGCAAGGCCATGAAACTCAGGATTTCCAAGCGCCCGAGCAGCATGGCCAGGGAGCAGACCCAGATCTGGAAATCCGTCAGGCCCGCGAAATTGGTGGCTGGGCCCACGCTCCCCAGGCCCGGTCCGGCACAGTTGACACTGGCCAGCACGGCGGAGAAAGCCGTCACCGGATCCAGATCGGTCAGCAAGAGCAGCATGCTCAGGCCGAAGACCGTGCCACCATAGACCAGCATGAAGGCCAACACGGCGAAGATCACGCGGTTGTCCACGACACCACCGCCCAGGCACAACGGCTGCACGGCGCGCGGGTGCACCAGGCGGTTCATCTCACGGCGCGCCTGCTTGACCAGGATGAGCATGCGCACCATCTTGATGCCGCCGCCGGTCGAGCCCGCACTCGTGGCCACGCCGGAGAGCAGCAGCATGAACACCGGCGCAAACACCGGCCAGGCCAGGTAGTCCACCGTGGCGTAGCCGGTCGTGGTGGCCAGGGATATGGTGTTGAACATGCCGTGGCGCAGTGCATCGAGCGGCGCATACACCCCTTTGGCCCACAGCAGCAGCGAGATCACCAGGCCGCCGCCCACCAATGCGAACAGCGTGGCACGCAGTTCCGGGTCCCTCCAGAAACCACCCCAATGTCCCTTGCGGAAGGCCACGAAGTACAGCGCGAAATTGCAGCTGGCGACCAGCATGAAGAAGATGCAGATGGCTTCCAGCAGCGGCGACTGGAAATGTCCGAAGCTCGCGTCATAGGACGATAGTCCCCCCAGGCTCACCGTGGTGAACATGTGCATCAGGGCGTCCAGCGGCTTCATGCCGCCCAGCCAATAGGCCAGGCCGCAGGCCACGGAGAACAGTGCGTAGACGCCCCACAGCCCCTTGGCCGTCCCGGTCATGCGCGGCGTGAGCTTGGAATCCTTGAGTGGGCCGGCCGCCTCGGCCTTGAACAGCTGGCTGCCGCCCACGCCCAGCAGGGGCAGCACGGCCACCGCCAGGATCAGGATGCCCATGCCGCCCATCCACTGCAGGAAGGTGCGCCACACATTGAGGGACACTGGCAGCGTATCGAGCCCGGCGAGCACCGTGGAGCCGCTCGTCGTCAGGCCCGAGACCGCCTCGAAATAGGCATGCGTGAAGGACATGGACCGGCCGATGTGGTGCCCGGCCAGCAGCAGGGGAATGCACGCAAAGAGCGGCAGCGCCAGCCAGACCAGGGTCACCAGCATGACCCCGTGGCGCGGCTGCAGCTCCTGCCGGAACAGGCGCAGGCGCCACCACAGCCAGGCGCCCACCGCAAAGGTGGCGCCCATGGCCTGGGGGTAGACATGCCAGATGCCGTCGCGCGTCCACAACGACACGGCCAGCGGCAGGCCCATGGCCAGCGAGAAGATCATCGCCAGCATGCCGAGCACGCGCAGGACGGGGAACAGGTCCACCATGGCCGCAGGCGGTCAGAAGAAGGTGGCGCTCACGCGGAAGAGCTTTTCCACGTCGCGCACCAGCCGCTTGTTGGGCAGGAAGAACACCACGTGGTCGTTGCTCTCGATCACCGTGGAGCTGCGCGGGATGATGACCTCGGGCTCGAGCAGGTCCTCGGGCGCCACGTCGGGTGAATCGGGCAGGCCGCGCACGATCAGGCCCATGTGCACCTCGGCGGGCAACTGCAGCTCGCCGACCTTGCGGCCCACCACGCGCGAGCTCTTGCGGTCGCCGCGGGCCACGATCTCCAGCGCCTCGGCCACGCCGCGGCGCAGGCTGTGCACTGCCTGCACATCGCCCTGGCGCACATAGGCCAACAGCTCGCCGAGCATGGCCTGCGCGGGCGACAGCGCAATGTCGATCTGCGTGCCGTGCATCAGGTCGGCATAGCTGCGCCGGTTGATGAGCGACAGCACGCGGCGCGCACCCATGCGCTTGGCCAGCAGGCAGGACATGATGTTGTTCTCGTCGTCGTCGGTGAGCGCCAGGAAGAGATCGATATCCTCGATGTTCTCGTCCCCGAGCAGGTCCTCATCGGTGGCATCGCCGTGCAGCACCAGCATGTCGGCCGGCAGCAACGCGGCCAGCTCGGTGCAGCGCTGCGCATCGCCCTCGACGATCTTGACGCGAAAGCGCCCACCCAGCTTGGCCAGCTGGCGCGCCAGGCGCAGGCCCACGCGACCGCCGCCCGCGATCATGATGCGCCGCACCGGCTGCACGCCCGCGGCGCCACGCCGGTGCAGCGCCGCCAGCACGTGGGCGATGTGGCCGCTGGCCGCGAGCACGAAGACCTCGTCGCCCGGTTCGATGCGCGTGTTGCCATCGCAGGCCACGAAACGGTCGGGCTCGTCGGGAAAACGCCGGTAGATGGCAACGATGCGCACCGCCACATCGGGGGCGCCCGCGCGCAGTTCGGCAATGGTGCGGCCCACCATGGGCGCCCCGAGCCGCGCGCGCACCGAGGCCAGGCAGGCCCGGCCGCCGGCGAACTCGCGCACCTGCATGGCCTCGGGGTATTCGATGAGCTTGCCGATGTAGCGCGTGAGCGATTCCTCGGGGCAGATGATGCGGTCCACCGCAAAGCCCTCGGGGCCCAGCAGCCGCTCGTCGTTGTCGAAGCCCGTGGAGCGCACGCGCGCGATGCGCGTGGGCACGCTGAACAGCACCTGCGCGATCTTGCAGCACACCAGGTTGGTTTCGTCCTGTGCGGCGCAGGCGATCAGCAGGTCGGTGTCGTGCGCGCCGGCCTCGGCCAGCACTGCGGGGTCGATGCCGCTGCCCACCACGCCGCGCAGGTCGAAGCGCGACTCCAGGTCGCGCAGGCGCTCGGCATCGGTGTCGATGACGGTGATGTCGTTGCGCTCGGAGACCAGGCTCTCGGCCACGCTGTGGCCGACACGGCCGGCACCCAGGATGATGATTTTCACGGGGAGATAGTCGGTGGGGATGGCGTGCGCGTCAAGCCGGCCGCCATGCGGCCAGCGCCATCAGCCGCGCACCTCGCCTTCGCCCAACACCACGTATTTGAGCGAGGTCAGGCCTTCGATGCCCACAGGGCCACGGGCATGGAACTTGTCGGTGCTGATGCCGATCTCGGCCCCCAGCCCGTACTCGAAGCCGTCGGCAAAGCGCGTGCTGGCATTGACCATGACGCTGGCCGAATCCACCTCGCGCAGGAAGCGTTGGGCATGCACATGGTCGGTGGTGAGGATGGCGTCGGTATGGTGCGACGAGTAGTGGTTGATGTGGGCGATGGCCTCGTCCACGCCGGCCACCAGCTTGATGCTGATGATGGGCGCAAGGTATTCCTCGGACCAGTCCTGCTCAGTGGCGTCCACCAGTTTCGCGCCGGCCACCGGGGCCAGCAGCGCGCGGCTTTCGGGGCACACGCGCATCTCCACGCCCTTGGCGGCATAGACGGCGCCGATCAGGGGCAGGAACTCGGCCGCCACGCCGCGCGCGACCAGCAGGCCCTCGCTGGCATTGCAGGGGCTGTACTTCTGGGTCTTGGCGTTGTCGGCCACCTTGACGGCCATGGCCACATCGCAGGGGTCGTCCACATAGGTGTGGCAGTTGCCGTCCAGGTGCTTGATCACGGGCACCTTGGCATCGCGGCTGATGCGCTCGATCAGGCCCTTGCCGCCGCGCGGGATGATCACGTCCACGAACTGCGGCATGGCGATGAGCTGGCCCACGGCCTCGCGGTCGGTGGTCTGCACCAGCTGCACCGCGTCCTCGGGCAAACCGGCCTCGGCCAGCGCCAGCTGCACCAGGCGCGCCAGGGCCTTGTTGGAGTCGATGGCCTCCGAGCCGCCGCGCAGGATGCAGGCATTGCCGCTCTTGATGGACAGGCTGGCGGCCTCGATGGTCACGTTGGGCCGGCTCTCGTAGATCATGCCGAACACGCCGATGGGCACGCGCATCTGGCCCACGCGGATGCCGCTGGGCTGCTGCTTCATGCCGATGATCTCGCCGATCACATCGGCCATGGCGGCCAGTTGCTCGCAGCCTTCGGCGCAGGTTTCGAGCACCTTGGGGGTGAGCTTGAGCCGGTCGACCAGGGGCTCGGCCAGGCCGGCGGCACGGGCACGCTCCAGGTCGCGGGCATTGTCCACCTGCAGTGCGGCGGTGTGCTCGCGCAGCAGGCGCGCCAGGGCGCGCAGCGCCTTGTTCTTGATGGCGGCGGGCGCCTTCGCCATGAGGGCGGAGGCGGCCTTGGCCTGGGATCCGAGGGTGTGCGTGTATTCAGCCACGTTGAGCGCGTTCATGGCCCCGATTCTCGCAGAAGCGCCCTCCCCCTGCGCGCCAGGGGGAGCGCATGGGGGGCTATGGGCCGATGCGCGTACCCAAGCCCCTGCGCAGCCCTCAGTTCAGCGTGTGCACGACCTTGTAACGGCCTGCCCTGATCATCTCCGCCGCGGCCGAGGCATCGTCGCCCACGCCGTAGCCCACCACCAGTTGCACGCCCTCCAGCCCGCTGAAGTTCAGGCCCGAAGCAATGCGCACCGGCACCGTGCGCGGCAGCGGACCACCCAGGTAGGCCGGAATGGTCCCACCCGTGTAGACAGACCATCCATTCGGCCCGAGGAACAGCGCGGTCGAGCCGGCCAGCGCGGCCACGTAGACGCGGCCTGTCTTGCCGCGGTGCAGTGGGGAGACCGTGGCGCCCACGTCCACCGTCACATTGCTCAGCGGGCCGGTCTGCCCGCCGGCAAAGGTGCCGCTGGCCTCGCCCACCCGCCCGGCATCGAAGGCTGCGCCATTGCCGCCCATCACGCGCACAGGGGCCGTGGTCTTGTCGGTGCCGCCCAGGTTGGTGCCCTTGCCCCAGATCCAGACGCTGCCGTCGGTGCCGATGGCGCCGGAGATCGCCGAGCCCGCCGCCGCAGCGACCACGGGGGGCAGACCCGCAACGTGGGCGATCTTGGGCACTTCGGTGCTGGGGTTCACCAGGGTGCCGTCGCCCAGTTGGCCGGCAGCATTGACGCCGCAGGCGTGCACGGCACCGTCGGCATCGACGAACAGGGTGTGGCCATCGCCCGGCTCGATCTGCTGGATGCGCGACAGGCCCGCGATGGGGGAGATGTCGATCAGGGCGAAGCCGCCATTCTGGATGCCCTTTTGGCCGCAGTAGGTGGCGTTGGTCGATGCCTGGCCCCAGACGGCGACGCTGCCGTCGCCCTTCAAGGCGTAGTACTGGCCCGCGATGTTCATGGAAGTGGCAGCCACGGCCTGCACGCTGCCCAGGGCGTCGATCACGACGGGCGCGGTGGCGGTGCCGGCCACGGGTGCCAGGGCCTTGTTGCCGTTGGAGCCCCAGGCCAGGACTTTGCCGTCCTGGCGCAGGGCCAGGGCCGCGGCGTCCGAGGCGCTCACGGCCACGGCGCCCTGGGCGCCGGCCACCAGGCGGGGCACGGGGTTGCCGCCGGGGCTGGTCTGGCCGGTGCCCAGCAGCGCGCTGCTGTTGCTGCCCCAGGCGTAGACCTGGCCGGCCGCATCGGTGGCAAAGGCAGCCGCAGTGTCGGTGCCGGCGTTGATGCTCACGATGTTGGACAGGCCATTGATCTGCACCGGCACGCTGGTGCCGTTGCCTCCGGTGCGCCCGCCCGAGTTGTCGCCCCAGGCCCAGACCGTGCCGTCGGCCTTCAGGGCCAGCGAGAAGGAGCCGCGCGCCACCACCTGCACCACATTCTGCAGCGTGGGGATCTGGGTGGGCGTGGTGCGCGTGGCGGTGCTGCCCAGGCCCAGCTGGCCGCTGCCGCCATAGCCCCAGGACCAGACCGTGCCGTCGGCGCGCAGCACCAGGGCGTGGTCGTAGCCCATGGAAATGGCCGGCTGCACCGCATGCGCGGCGCCCGCCAGGAACGTGGAGCACAGCGCCATGGCGCCCAGGGCTGCAACGGTGCGCACGGACTTGTTCTTCATCAGATGTTTCATCGGGTCTCTCAGTGAATCGGTATATATAGATAGAAATCACAAACAGGTAGATCGTTCAGAACCCATGGAGGGCTCCATGAACCAGCGGTGTGCGCCGTGCCACCATCTTTGTGATGCATGGCTGCGAACCGCCTGGCCGCGAGTCTG
Organism: Acidovorax sp. GW458-11-26-14-TSB4; assembly: GCF_059423865.1. Lineage (NCBI taxonomy): Bacteria > Pseudomonadati > Pseudomonadota > Betaproteobacteria > Burkholderiales > Comamonadaceae > Acidovorax > Acidovorax sp. GW458-11-26-14-TSB4. The sequence goes on along the minus strand of NZ_JBWKYR010000031.1, from coordinate 41,926 downwards.
ACGGCGGCCGGCTTTGCAAACAATGGTGTGCGGCGCAGGCCGGCGGGCCTGGCGTGAACTTGTGCACGAAGCCGGCGCGCAAAAGCGCACGACCGTGCGGCTGCCGAACTGCCCGGGCCTTTCGCGGATACTTGGGGCATGTCCGCCGAACACGACCAACTCACCACATTGCAAGGCGCCCTGGCGCGTTTCAGCGATGGCGCAGCCAGTGCTGCGACCCTGAGCAGCCTGGCGCGGGAACAGACGCAGCTGCTGTCAGCCCTGCCGCCGCGCTACAGCGAGGTGCTGCTGAACCTGCTGGACCGGCTCGAATCGAGCGCGCTGTTCTCCGAGGAGAGCTGCTCCTTCAGCCAGAAGGACCTGGTGGCCAATCTGCAGATGTGGGTGGACAAGGCCCGGGGCGTACTGGACAGCCGCTGAACGCGGCCGGGTTCAGCGCGCCGCGCTGGTCAAACGGCACAGCTGCAGCGCCAGGCGCTGCAGGGCCTGCCAGCCGTCGGTGGGCCAGTCGGGCACCTTCAGGCCCTTGACGATGCCGTCCACCGTGTGCGCCGACTGCAGCAGGCGCGCCAGCGCGGCATCGCTGGCCTTGGGCAGGATGCGCTCGAACAAGCGCTCCTTGGGGCCCCAGATGCGGTTCTCGCGCAGCGCCATGGGCAGGGGGCGCCCGGCGTTCATCGCATCCTTCACGCGCTTGAGGGCCCGGATGTCTTCGGCCAGGGCCCAGTGCACCAGCACCTCGGCCTCGCCCTCGGCCTGCAGGCCGTCTAGCATGCGCTGCACGCGCCCGGTGTGGCCCGCCAGCACCGACTCGGACAGCTTGAACACGTCGTAGCGCGCCACATTGAGCACGGCGGCCTCGACCTGGGCCTGCGTGAGCTCTCCGGGCGGGTGCAGCAGGGCGAGCTTCTGGATCTCCTGGTGGGCCGCGAGCAGATTGCCCTCAACCCGGTCGGCAAAGAACTGCAGCGTGCGCTGGCCCTCCTCGCCTGCCACCACGCGCTGGCCCTGGGTGGCCAGGCGCTGGGCGATCCACTGCGGCAGCATGCCGCGCTCGATGGGGTCGATCTGGATCGAACAACCGTTGCCTTCCAGCGCCGCAAACCACGCCCCTGTGCGCGTGGCCTTGTCCAGGCGCGGCAGCATCACCAGCGTCAACGTGCTGTCGTTGCCCCGGGCCGATTCGGCGATCTGCTGCAGCGCCACGCTACCGTCCTTGCCGGGCTTGCCCGAAGGGATGCGGACCTCCACGATCTGCTTGTCGGCAAACAGGCTCAGCGAACCGCCTGCCGCCAGCACGGCGCTCCAGTCAAAGTGGGCGCCCGCTACCGTATAGGAGCTGCGCTCGGTATAGCCCTGGCTGCGCGCCGTGGCGCGGATGGCGTCGGCTGCCTCCTGCTGCAGCAGCGCTTCGTCGCCATGCAGCACATACAGCGGCGACAGGCCCTTTTGAAGGTGGGAAGAGAGTTGGGCCAGGGCGACTTGCATGGTGCAAAGTCTATCGCCCCTGCGGCATCGGCCGGGCTTCGCGGCAATGCGCAGGACTTCGCAACCCACAAAATGCCAATGCAATGGAACAAAGTGATCAATCCATGGCAAGAATTGCACAGGCCTTTGGCTTTGCATTGCGCGTCCACGCACCCACAATAACGCCCTGCCCGCGCTACGGCGCTACCCGTGCCGCAGCAGCCCTCTTTCACCCCCACAAAGGCTTTTTCGCATGACCTCCTCCCCCGCATCGCTGCTGGCCGCCAGCCTGATCGGCGCCCCCACCGACATAGGCGCTGGCGCGCGCGGCGCATCCATGGGCCCCGAAGCCCTGCGCGTGGCAGGGCTGCAGGCGGCCCTGGAAAGGCACAGCCTGCAGGTGGTGGACCGGGGCAACCTGAACGGCCCGGCCAACCCCTGGCAGCCGCCGGTGGACGGCTACCGCCACCTGCCCGAGGTGGTGCAGTGGAACCAGCTGGTGTTCGATGCGGTGTACGCCGAGCTGCAGCAGGGGCGCCTGCCCATCCTGCTGGGCGGCGATCACTGCCTGGGCCTGGGCAGCATCAGCGCCGTGGCACGCCATTGCGCCGAGACCGGCAAGAAGCTGCGCGTGCTCTGGCTCGACGCCCATGCCGACTTCAACACCAGCGCTTTGACCCCCAGCGGCAATGTGCACGGCATGCCGGTGGCCTGCTTGTGCGGCCTGGGGCCGGTGGAGCTGACGGGCCTGGCCGGCATGCCTGGCGGCGGCCCGGCGCTCATGCCGCAGCAGGTGCGCCAGATCGGCATCCGCAGTGTGGATGCGGGCGAGAAGCGCCTGGTGCACGAGCAGGGGCTGGAGGTGTTCGACATGCGCGCCATAGACGAGATCGGCATGCGCCAGGCCATGCAGCAAGCCCTGGCCGGCATGGACGAGGACACCCACCTGCACGTGAGCTTCGACGTGGACTTCCTCGACCCCGGCATTGCGCCAGGCGTGGGCACCACCGTGCCCGGCGGCCCCACCTACCGCGAAGCCCAGCTGTGCATGGAGATGATTGCCGACAGCGGCCGCCTGGCCTCGCTCGACATCATGGAGCTGAACCCGGCCCTGGACGTGCGCAACCAGACGGCCGAGGTGGCCGTTGACCTGGTGGAATCACTCTTCGGCAAGAGCACCCTGATGCGGATACCGCCGCTGAAATGAGGGCTTCGGCTTCTCGGTGGTGCCGCATGCGCGCAACACCCGAAACTGGCGCACCCGATGCCAGAGCCCCCGTGCAAGGGCCGCCCCGCCGCACCGGGTGCGTCCCCGTGGGGGGATGGCGCGAAGCGCCTCAGGGGGCTACCTTTTCACGACCGCCAGACGCCGCAGCAGCTGCTGCACGATGTCGGTCTGCATGTTGCGGTACAGCAGCGCCTCTTCGGCCTCCTTGGCCAGGGCGATGGTTTCGTTGTAGCTGATGTCGCGCTGCTGCAGCAGTTCGGTCTCGGGGATCAGCTCGCTGCCGTTGGAGCCGCGCACGCGGAACTTCACGCGCAGTCGCAGTTGCAGTTCGCGCACCTGGCCCGAAGCGTTCTGCCCGACGACGATGCGCTCGCGCTGCTCGGACAGCAGCTCCAGCCCGACCTGGGCCTTGGGCAGGTCCACGGGGTCGCGCAGCACGGTGAGCTTGGTGCCCGAACCTTCCAGCGTGCGCTGCAGCTCACGCGCCAGCGTGGAAGCGTTGGGCGCTGCGATGAACAGCACGTCGAACGAGAACTCGGGCACGCCGCGCAGGCGGAACCCGCAGGCCGTGAGCAAGAGCGCGGCAGGCGCCAGCGTGAGCAGGGTGCGCTTGTGCATCATGTTCACACCACCACGTTCACCAGACGCCCGGGCACCACGATCACGCGCTTGGGCGCGGCACCGGCGGCCTGGGCGGTGAAAGCCTCGCTGGCCAGCGCGATGCGCTCGATCTCGGCCTTGTCGGCCTGGGCCGGCACGAGGATGGAGCCACGCAGCTTGCCATTGACCTGGAGCATGAGCTCGATCTCGTCCTGCACCAGGGCACCGGGGTCCACCTGGGGCCAGGGTGCATCGAGCAGTTCGCCCAGGGCACTGGCATAGCCCAGGCTGCTCCACAGCGCATGGGCGATGTGGGGCGTGGCCGGGTACAGGCTGCGCAGCAGGATGCCGAAGCCCTCGATCAGCGCCACCTGGGCACCGGCCGAGTCGGTGGCCTTGAAGTCTTCGAGCGCGTTGATCATCTTCATCGCGCCCGAGACCACGGTGTTGTACTGCATGCGCTGGTAGTCGTAGTCCACCTGCTTGAGCACGGTATGGATCTCCAGGCGCAGGGCCTTGGCCTCCTTGCCGAACTGCACGTCCGCCAGGCTCGAGGCCCCGGCCACGCTGGCCAGCGCCGCTTCGCGGTCAATGGCGGCGAGCTTGAAGCCGAAGTTCCATACCCGGCGAAGGAAGCGGTAGCTGCCTTCGACGGCGGCGTCGTTCCACTCCAGCGTGGCTTCGGGCGGGGCCGTGAACATGGTGTACAGGCGAGCCGTGTCGGCACCGTATTTCTCGATCAGGTCCTGGGGGTCGACACCATTGTTCTTGGACTTGGACATGGTACCCACGCCCTCGTAGTCGATGGCCGTGCCCACAGGCAGGTCACCAACCGCATTGACGAGCCTGGCGCCAATGATCTTGCCCGCCTCGTCGTGCACATGCTCGACGTCATGGGGCCAGAAATACTCCTTGCCCCCCTTGTCGGTGCGGCGCGAGTAGATGTGGTTGAGGACCATGCCCTGGGTGAGCAGCTTGGTGAACGGCTCGTCCACCTTGACCAGCCCCAGGTCGCGCATGACCTTGGTCCAGAAGCGTGCGTAAAGCAAGTGCAGGATGGCGTGCTCGATGCCACCGATGTACTGGTCCATGCCGCTGCCGCCCGCAGCCGCCTGCTGGTCCCGCATCCAGTAGGCCGTGCCATCGGCCACCATGGCATCGTTGTTCTTCGGGTCGCAGTAGCGCATGAAGTACCACGAGCTGTCCACGAAGGTGTCCATGGTGTCGGTCTCGCGCCGTGCGGCCTTGCCGCAGACCGGGCACGTCACGCCAGCGTGGAAGCCCTCGTGCTTGTGCAGCGGGTTGCCCGAGCCGTCGGGCACGCAGTCGGTGGGCAGCACCACCGGCAGGTCCTTCTCGGGCACGGGCACGGCGCCGTGCTCTTCGCAGTGGATGATGGGGATGGGGGTGCCCCAGTAGCGCTGGCGCGACACGCCCCAGTCGCGCAGGCGCCAGGTGGTCTTGGTCTCGCCCAGGCCCTTGGCCTGCAGGGCGTGGGCCACAGCGGCCACGGCCTCCTTGTAGCCCATGCCGCTGAAGCTGTCGGAGTTGATGGTCACGCCGCGCTGCTTGTCGCCGTACCAGTCGTTCCACTGGTGGTAGTTGAAGTGCTCACCATCGACCAGCACCACCTGCTTGATCTCCAGGTCGTACTTGAGGGCGAAGGCGAAGTCGCGCTCGTCGTGCGCGGGTACGCCCATCACGGCGCCGTCGCCATAGCCCATGAGCACGTAGTTGCCCACCCACACCGGGATCTGCTCTTCGGTGATGGGGTGGGTCACGAACAGGCCCGTGGGCACGCCCTTCTTTTCCTGCGTGGCGAGTTCGGCCTCGGTGGTGCCGCCGCTCTTGCACTCGTCGATGAACGCCGCCACGGCCGGGTTGCTGCGCGCGGCATGGGCCGCGAGCGGGTGCTCGGGCGCCACGGCGCAGAAGGTCACGCCCATGATGGTGTCGGCACGCGTGGTGAAGACGTACATGCGGCCATCGCCGATGGCCTTGCCGTCATCACCCTTGATGTCGTGCAGGAAGGCGAAGCGCACGCCCTCGCTCTTGCCGATCCAGTTCTCCTGCATCAACTTGACGCGCTCGGGCCAGCCGGGCAGCTTGTCGCCGGTCACGAAGTCCAGCAGTTCTTCGGCGTAGTCGGTGATCTTCAGGTAGTAGCCGGGGATCTCGCGCTTTTCCACCGTGGCGCCGGTGCGCCAGCCCTTGCCGTCGATGACCTGCTCGTTGGCCAGCACGGTCTGGTCCACCGGGTCCCAGTTCACGACCTGGGTCTTGCGGTAGGCGATGCCCTTGTCCAGCATCTTCAGGAACAGCCACTGGTTCCAGTGGTAGTACTCGGGGTCGCAGGTGGCGACTTCACGCGACCAGTCGATCGCCAGGCCCATGGCCTGCATCTGCTTCTTCATGTACGCGATGTTCTCGTACGTCCACTTGGCAGGGGGCACGCCGTTCTTGAGCGCCGCGTTCTCGGCCGGCAGGCCGAAGGCGTCCCAGCCCATGGGCATGAGCACGTTGTGGCCGTTCATGCGCAGGTAGCGCGTGAGCATGTCGTTGATGGTGTAGTTGCGCACATGGCCCATGTGCAGCTTGCCGCTGGGGTAAGGCAGCATCGAGCAGGCGTAGAACTTCTTCTTGTTCGCGTCTTCGACCACGCGGTAGGCATCGCGGGCGGTCCAGTGGTCTTGCGCGGCGCGCTCAACCTCTTGGGGAGAGTATTTATCTTGCATGGAGGCTCGGGTCAGTAGGGTGCAGCCACAGGACTGCGCTGCGCGGATTTTAGGCTGTCGGGCGCACCACGCAGTGCGCTCGCCCGGCCGGCCAGGTTTCAGGGGGCTCTCGGGGACGTTGCGGCGGCCTGCGGCTCGGCCACGAAGCCGATGCGCTGCAGGCCGGCGGCGTGGGCCGCACCCATGACCTCGACGATGCGGCCATAGGGCACGGCGGCGTCGGCACGCAATTGCACTTCGGTGTCGGGCGCCGTGGCGCCGATGCGCTGCAGGCGCTCGGCCAGTGCGGCCTGTGCCAGCGGCTGGTCGTCCAGGAAAGCCTGGCCGGTGCGGTCCACCACCAGCGTCACCGCCTTGGCGGGCGCGCCGGAGGCCGTGCCGTCTGCGCGCGGCAGGTCCAGCCGGATGGAGCTGGCCATGAGGGGCGCCGTGAGGATGAAGATCACCACCAGCACCAGCATCACGTCGACCAGCGGCGTCATGTTGATGTCGCTCATGGGCTGGGAGCCCGGGGTGCGCTCCAGCCTGCCGAAGCTCATTCGGCCACCTTGCCCACGGGGGCGGCCCCGTGCGCCATGTCGGTACGCAACTCGCGCAAGTCCCGGGCGAACCCTTCCAGATCGGCCTCGATGCGCCCGATGAGCCGTCCGCAGACGTTGTAGGCCAGTACGGCTGGGATCGCCACGGCCAGGCCGGCCGCGGTCATGACCAGGGCCTCGCCCACCGGGCCGGCCACGCGGTCGATGGTGATCTGCCCGGCACCCGCCATGGCCGAGAGCGCATGGTAGATGCCCCAGACGGTGCCCAGCAGGCCCACGAAAGGGGCGGTGGAACCCACGGTGGCCAGAAGCACCTGGCCGAACTGCAGGCGGCCCAGCACCGCGTGCAGGGCGTCACGCAGCACGCGCGTGAGGCGCTGGGACAGGCTGCCCATGGAGGCCAGGGCGGCGGGAGACGCCTGGTCGGCCACGGTGTTGACGGCCGCCACCATGGGCAACACCAGTTGCAGGCGGTCAAACGATTGCAGGCGTTGCGCGGCCTCGGGCAGCGACGGCGCCTGCCAGACGGCGGCCACGCAGCGCGCCACGTCGGCGCTGGCACGGCGCAGCAGGCGCAGCTTCCAGACGATCACCACCCAGCTGGCGACGGACATGCCCAAGAGCAGCAGGGCCGTGCCCTGCGTCACCGCATCGCCCTGCCGCCACCAGTGGAATGCATCCATGCGCCGGGCGGGACTCAGTTCAGGCCCAGCACGGCGAACATGTCGTGCAGGCCGGTCTTGTGCGCTGCCAGGTAGCGCACGGCGCGCAGGCTGCCCTGGGCGTAGGTGGTGCGGCTGCTGGACTTGTGCGTGATCTCGATGCGCTCGCCGACGCCCGCGAACAGCACCGTGTGGTCCCCCACGATGTCGCCCCCGCGGATGGCGGCAAAGCCGATGCTGGACGGATCGCGCTCGCCAGTGATGCCTTCGCGGGCGTAGACGGCGCATTCCTTGAGGTCGCGGCCCATGGCCTCGGCAATGACTTCGCCCATCTTGAGCGCGGTGCCCGAGGGCGCATCCACCTTGTGGCGGTGGTGGGCTTCGATGATCTCGATGTCGTAGCCGGTAGCCATGGCCTTGGCGGCCATTTCCAGCAGCTTGAGCGTGACGTTGACGCCCACGCTCATGTTGGGCGCCATGACCACGGCCGTGCGCCGCGCCAGGGCGGCGATCTCGGCCTTCTGCTCGTCGGAGAAGCCGGTGGTGCCGATGACCATCTTCACGCCCAGCTCGGCGCACACCGCCAGATGGGCCAGCGTGCCCTCGGGACGGGTGAAGTCGATCAGGACGTCGGCGTTCTGCAGGCCGGCCTTGATGTCCGAGGTGATGGCCACGCCGCTGGCATGGCCGAGGAAGGCGGTGGCGTCCGAGCCGATGCCGGGGCTGGCGGCCACGTCAAGTGCGCCAGCGAGCACGCAGTCATCGGTGGCGCGCACGGCCTCGATGAGCATGCGGCCCATGCGGCCCGATGCGCCGGCAATGGCCACGCGCACGGGGTTGGAGGCTGTCGATGTATTCCCTGCCATGTGTTTCTCTGGGTTCGCTGGTAGTGGTCCGCAGACCAGTGACAATGAAAAAAGCCCCCCGCGGGGGCTGCGGCTGCCGCCCGCTCAGCGTCCGGGGGCTTCGAGCGGCGGGTAGCGGGTGGGTGCCATTTCCTGCGGGGCGGCGTCGGCGGCCTTCTCGGCAGGCGTTTCGGCCTTGCGGGCGGGGTACCGCGACAACTGGTCCTCGGTGGCTTCCAGCACAGGCACCTTGCCCTTCTTGCCGGTACGGCCGCCGTCCAGGGAGGCGACGAACTCGGTCTCCGAAGGCATTTCGTCGCCCTCCGAGCGGGCCAGCACGTCGCCCTCGAAGAACACCGTGAGCTTGCGGGTCTGCAGTTCGGCCGAAGGTTTCTTCAGGGTGAAGACGTACTCCCAGCGGTTGGCGTGGAACAGGCTGGTCACCAGGGGGGTGCCCAGGATTTCACGCACCTGCTGGCGGCTCATGCCGGGCTTCAAGGCCTCGACCTGCTCGCGCGAGACGAAATTGCCTTGCACGACATCGATCTTGTAGGGCGTGACCACGCTGGCCACGCGGCGGCTGGCGCTGTCCAGGCTGCTGCACCCCGCCAGGGTACCGGCGGCGGCACCCACCAACAGGATCCAGCCCAGGCGGGCATTGATACGGGCTTTGACTGGCATGGGGGAAAGGGCTGAGGATATGATCAAACCATTGTAGCGGCAGCCTCCTGCCCCCTACTGATCCCGGGACACCGGCAACCAGGACCCATCCATGACCAACATCGACGAACTCAAAAGCACCGGCCTCAAGGCGACCCTGCCGCGCCTGAAGATCATGGAGATCTTCCAGAAGGGCACGCAGCGCCACATGACGGCCGAAGACGTGTTCCGTGTGCTGCTCGAAGAGCGCTCGGACATCGGCCTGGCCACGGTGTACCGCGTGCTCACGCAGTTCGAGCAGGCGGGCATCCTGATCCGCAGCAACTTCGAGAGCGGCAAGGCGGTGTACGAGCTCAACGAGGGGCAGCACCACGACCACTTCGTCTGCACGTCCTGCGGCAAGGTGGAAGAGTTCTACGACCCCGAGATCGAAAAGCGCCAGCAGATCGTGGCCAAGGCCAAGGGCTGGCTGGTGCAGGACCACACCATGGCGCTCTACGGCCAGTGCGCCGATTGTGCCAAGAAATGACCCCCTGAGGCGCTTCGCGCCTTCCCCCTGAAAGGGGGACGCTCCCAGCGCGGCGGGGCGGCCCTTGCGCGGGAGCACTGGCCTCGGCCGCGACAGTTTTGGCGGCCTGAGCTCTAGCCGCCGGTGTCGCGCTCCATGGCGCGGCGGTGGCGCTCGACGAACTCCTGGTAGGTGTCGATGCCGCGCAGCTGCAGGATGGTATTGCGCACGGCCGCCTCGACCAGCACGGCGATGTTGCGGCCAGCCACCACCTGGATCACCACCTTGAGCACGGGCACGCCGAGCACGTCCTGCGTGAGCGGCTCGTAGGGCAGGCGCTCGTAGTCGCGCTCCAGGGTTTCCTTGCGCACCAGGTGCACGATGAGTTTGAGGCGCATCTTGCGGCGCACGGCCGTTTCGCCAAATATGGCGCGGATGTCCAAAAGGCCGATGCCGCGCACTTCCAGCAGGTTCTGCAGCAGTTCGGGGCACTTGCCCTCGATGGTGGTCTGGTTGATGCGAAACAGGTCCACCGCATCGTCGGCCACCAGGCCGTTCCCGCGCGAGATCAGCTCCAGGCCGAGTTCGCTCTTGCCCAGGCCCGACTCGCCGGTGATCATCACGCCCAGGCCCAGGATGTCCATGAACACGCCGTGCATGGTCGTGCGGTCGGCGAAGTGCTTGGACAGGTAGGCCCGCAGCACGTCGATCACGAAGGCCGACGATTCGTGCGTGGAGAACATCGGGATCTGCGCACGCTCGCACATGGAGACCAGCGCATCGGGCGCGGTCTGGTTGTCGGCGAGCACCAGCACCGGCGGCTCCAGCGTCACGATGCGGGCGATGCGGCGCTTGCAGTCGTCGGGCGAGGCATTGCTCAGGTAGGCGATCTCGCGCTCGCCCAGGATCTGCACCCGGTAGGGGTGGATGTAGTTGAGGTAGCCGACCAGGTCGGCACCCGAGCGGGCGGAGCGCACGGCCACTTCGTCGAAGCGGCGCTCGGAGGCACCGAGGCCCGCGACCCATTCCCATTTCAGGGCGCTGCGGAACTCCTCGAACAGGACGTCGGCGCTGACAACATTGGGCTTCACGGCGGGCTGCGGGGGGGGTGAGCGCGGTGCCGTGGGGCTCAGGCGGCCTGGGTGGACTGCCAGCCGGCAATCATGCCGTGCAGTTCGGCCGCGTCGGTGCTGGCCTTGAGCTTTTCGCGCAGCACCGAGTCGCTCAGCAGCTCGGCAATCTCCGACAGGATCTCCAGGTGCTTCTGGGTCGCCGCTTCGGGCACCAGCAGAAAGATCAGGAGCGCCACCGGCATTTCATCAGGGGCATCGAAGCCTATGGGGTGGGCGAGCTGGAACACTGCCGCCATGGGGGCCTTGAGGCCCTTGATGCGGCCGTGCGGGATGGCCACGCCATGGCCCAGCCCCGTGGAGCCCAGGCGTTCGCGCGCGAACAGGCTGTCGGTGATCAGGGCACGCGAGAGCCCGTGCTGGCTCTCGAACAGCAGACCCGCCTCTTCAAAAGCACGCTTCTTGCTGGTGGAGTCCACGCTCACAAGCACTTGGGCGGGAGGCAGGATGGAGGCGAGTCGGTTCATGGTCAGAGGTAACAATTATGCACATATTGGCAAAAACCCTGAGCAATTTACAAGGGGCCACAAAAAAACCGCCTCCAGGGGCGGTTGCTGTGGGCCGCAATGCAACGCTCAGGCGTGCATTTCGCGCTTGGCAGCTTCGTGGTGGTGGTCCTGCAGGCGGTCCTTGTGGCGCACCACCTGGCGGTCCATCTTGTCCACCAGTTCATCCACGGCAGCATACAGGTCGGAGTGGGAACTTTCGGCAAACAGGTCGTTGCCCTTCACATGGATGTTGCATTCCGCTCGCTGGCGCTTTTCCTTTTCCTTTTGCTTCTCTACTGTCAGCAGCACCTTGACGTCCACTACCTGGTCGAAATGCCGATTGATCCGGTCCAGCTTGGTCGTCACATAACTGCGCAGGGCTGGGGTAACTTCGAGGTGGTGACCGCTGATCGTCAAGTTCATAAATAAGTCTCCTGTGGCTCACTGTGGAACGAATGGCCGCCCTTGATCAGAGTTGCGGCCTGGCGAACTTGGATGCATCCATCGACGGGTTCACTATGCGCCCGCTGTCACCGAAATGCAATCCCATACCGCCCCCGCCTGCTGGGTTATGCCGCCCGAGGTGCCAGCGGCCCGAAAAGGGCGCACAATGGCTGAGTCGGCAGGTCAGGCCTTTCCTGCAGTCCCCGGCGCTGCCCCATGCAGCACCAGCCGCCCCACCACCACGATGGACAGCACGCTGGCCACGGTGCCGACCACGGCGGCCATCCAGTAGCCCTGCACCAGCCCTTGGGCGTCGCGGCTGATCAGCACGCCCCCCACCAGCGATGCCACGCCCATGGCCGCCGACTGCACCGAGGCATTGAGCGTCATGAAGGTACCGCGCAGCTGCGGGTTGGCGGCCGAGGTGATGATGGCCATGCCCGGGATCATGCGCCCGCTCATGAAGGCGAACATCAGTGTGGACACCGTGAGCACCGCCCACAGCGGCACGCCATGCACCGTGGTGATGGCGAGCAGGCACGGCCCGACGGCCAGGGCCAGCCAGCGGAAGGTGCGCACCTTGCCGCGCGCATCCGTCAGGCGCCCGAACAGGCGCGCGGTGAACAGGGTCACCACCCCGCCGCACAGGTAGATCAGCGGCACCTCGTCGGTGCGCACGCCGGCATTGGCCTGCATGTAGATCGTGATGTAGGGGATCACCGTGAAACCGGTGGACATCAGCAGGCCCGAGAACACAAAGGCGCGCCGGTGGTTGGAGTCCCTGAACACTTCGGCAATGCCGCCCAATGCCGTGCGCTGCTGGCCTGCCGCCAGGTGGGCATCCATCGTCGGCAGCGTGCGTGCGGCAAACACCAGCAGCACCACGCACATGGCGGCAATCGCGAAGAACGGCATGTGCCAGCCGCCATGTTCGGCCAGCACCAGCCCCAGCGGCACGCCGGCCACCGTGGACACCGAGAACGAGGTCATCACGATGCCCATGGCCCGCCCGCGCCGCTCGAAGGGCACCACGTCAGCCACCACCGTCTGGCACAGGGCCGAGAGCACGCCACCAAACATGCCGGCCAGCACCCGGGCCACCATCAGCGTGGCATAGGTGGGCGCCAGGCCGCAGGCCAGCGTGGCCAGGCCGAACAGCGCGTACAGCACCAGCAGCAGGCGCTTGCGGCCGAAGCGGTCGATGTAGGTCGAGGCCAGCAGGCCCGAGGCTCCCGCGGAGAGGGTATAGGCCGAGACCAGCAGGCCGAACTGTGCGTCCGTGATCGAGAAGATGCGCGTGAGCTGCGGACCCAACGGCATCATGATCATGAAGTCCAGGATGTGGGTGAACTGCACGCCCGCCAGGGTCAGAAGCAGCCACAATTCGCGGCGGGGAGAAAGCGGATGGGAGGTGGGCACAGGGGATTGCCGGCAAGGGCAGGGGGAAGGCGAACCCGGCAGTGTGCCGCCCCTTGGGGCACGCCACAAGTCCTTGCCGCACCTTGCCCGCCGCCCCGGCGCGTAAAATCGGCTTGCTGTACAGAGAACGTGGCCGCGCGGGTGCGCGCCCTCCCCTTCCCCGGGCCTGCAGCGGACATCGACTGCCCCACACCGACACCATGACCCAGCCCAGCTCCAACGCCCTGCACACCTCCGCCCTGACCTCGTTGCCGCTGCTGGCACGCGGCAAGGTGCGCGACAACTACGCCGTGGGCGACGACCGCATCCTGATGGTGGCCAGCGACCGCCTCTCGGCCTTCGACGTGATCATGGGCGAGCCCATCCCCGGCAAGGGCGAGCTGCTCACGCAGATGGCGCTGTTCTGGTTCGACAAGCTCGGCCACATCTGCCCCAACCACCTGACGGGCGATGCCCCCGAGAGCGTGGTCACCCCGGCCGAGGCCGCGCAGATCCGCGGCCGCTCGATGCTCGTGCAGCGCTTGAAGCCCATCCCGGTGGAAGCCGTGGTGCGCGGCTACCTGGCCGGCAGCGGCTGGAAGGAGTACCAGGAGTCGCGCTCGGTCTGCGGCGTGCCCCTGCCGGAGGGCCTGACGAATGCAGCCAAGCTGCCCGAGCCCATCTACACCCCGGCCGCCAAGGCCGCCGCCGGCGAGCACGACGAGAACATCACCTTCGAGCGCACCGTGGAGATGATCGGCCTGCCCCTGGCCACGCAGATCCGCGACCTGAGCATCGCCATCTACAAGGCGGCGGCCGAGATCGCCCTGACCAAGGGCATGATCATTGCCGACACGAAATTCGAGTTCGGCCTGGCGCCCGATGGCACGCTGGTGCTGATGGACGAAGTGCTCACGCCCGACAGCTCGCGCTACTGGCCCGTGGAAGGCTATGAGGCCGCGCTGGCCGCCGGCCAGAACCCGCCAAGCTACGACAAGCAGTTCGTGCGCGACTGGCTGGAGCAGGCCCAGGTCAACGGCAGGCCCTGGGACAAGACGCCCCCCTCGCCACGCCTGCCGCGCGAAGTTATCGAGAAAACCGCGGCGAAATACCGCGAGGCCTTGGAACGCCTCGTCGGCTGAGCGCACGCACTCCGGCAATGAAAAAGGCTCCCGAGGGAGCCTTTTTGCATGGTGGATGCCGATCAGCTGAGCACGACGCTGGACAGGCGGCGGCGGTAGGTCGCGACGACCGGATCATCGGGCGGAATCTGGCCGTCGGCCACCTTGGCCTTGGGCGGCTCGATGATCTCCAGGATGGCGACGTAGGTCTTGCGCGCCACCTCGTCGCCCCAGGCCTTGTCGCGCATGAGGATCTCCAGCAGCTCGTCCATGGCATCGGTCCAGCGCTGCTCGGTGATGAGCCAGCGCGCCTGGGCCAGGCGGGCGTCGAAATCGCGCTTGTTGGCGGCGATCCTGGCCTCGAAGGCGGCGGCGTCGCCAGCGCCTTCGGTGGTGGCGACGGTGTCGATGGCGTCCATCCAGACCTTGAGCGCGGCGATCTTGCGCGAGTTCGGTGCCTTGGCGATCACCGGGGCAAATGCCACCTTGGCGTCATCGTCGCGGCCCAGTTGCAGCAAGAGCTTGACGTAGTCGAAGCGTGCATCGTCGTTGCCCGGGTCGGTGGCCACGGCGTGCTGCAGCTTCTCCAGCGCGGTCTCGGTGTCGCCGCCGGCCAGCGCATCCTGGGCTTCCTCCTCCTGTTCCTCGGCTTCCAGGGCTTCGGCCGTGGGCACGTGCTTGTCGAGGAATTCGCGCACCTTGCCCTCGGGCAGTGCACCCATGAAGCCGTCCACGGGCTGGCCGTTCATGAGCAGCACGCAGGTCGGAATGCTGCGGATGCCGAACATGCCGGCCAGCTGCTGCTCCTGGTCGGAATCGATCTTGGCGAGGCGGAAACGGCCCTCGTATTCGGTCTCGAGCTTTTCCAGCACCGGGCCGAGGGACTTGCAGGGGCCGCACCAGGGCGCCCAGAAATCCACCAGCACGGGCACTTCCATCGAGGCGGCAATCACCTCGGCTTCAAAATTTTCTACGGTGACATCAATCATGGTCGGAGGCCCAGGGCCGGTGAAGCAAGTTGGCGCTATTTTGGCGCATTGAAACAACCCCGTGGCAGGGGGGCCATCGCAAATCGTAAAATCGGGGGTTCCACCTACAGCGCCGCAGCGGACCCCAGTCCGCCGGGGCGCCCCCACACACACCATGAAACCCATCCAGATCGGCGTGGTCATGGGCTCCAGCAGCGACTGGGAGACCATGCAGCATGCAGTGCAGATTCTTGAGCAATTCGGCATCGCCCACGAGGCGCGCGTGGTGTCGGCGCACCGCATGCCCGACGACATGTTCGCCTATGCCGAGGCCGCTGCAGGCCGGGGCCTGAAGGCCATCATCGCAGGTGCCGGCGGTGCCGCCCACCTGCCCGGCATGATCGCCGCCAAGACCACCGTGCCGGTGCTGGGCGTGCCCGTGGCCAGCCGCCACCTGCAGGGCGTGGACTCGCTGCACAGCATCGTGCAGATGCCCAAGGGCATCCCCGTGGCGACCTTCGCCATCGGCACGGCGGGTGCCGCCAACGCGGCCCTGTTCGCGGTGGCGCTGCTGGCGAGCGAGAGCCCCGGGCTGCGCCAGCGCCTGGAGGCCTTCCGCGCCGAGCAGACCGAGGTGGCGCGCAACATGGCCCTGCCCTCCCCCGCCGCATGACCACGTTGTCCGCACCTCTTCTTCCTGGGGCGACGCTGGGCGTGCTCGGTGGCGGCCAGCTGGGCCGCATGTTCGTGCACACGGCCCAGACCATGGGTTACTTCACGGCCGTGCTCGACGCCGACCCCACCAGCCCCGCCGGCCTGGTGAGCCACCACCACATAGAGACCGGCTACGAGGACGCCGCCGGCCTGGCCGAGCTGGCGCGTGTGGCCGATGCCGTGACCACCGAGTTCGAGAACGTGCCCGCCACCGCCCTGGCGGCGCTGGGCGCGTTGCGCCCGGTCTCGCCTGCTGCGGGCGCCGTGGCCGTGGCCCAGGACCGCGCGCAGGAAAAGGCCCACTTCGTGCGCTGCGGCGTGGCCTGCGCGCCCTACGCGGTGATCGAGACCGCCGAGCAGTTGGCCGCCGTCCCCACAGACCTCCTGCCCGGCATCCTCAAGACCGCGCGCATGGGCTACGACGGCAAGGGCCAGGTGCGGGTGAAGACCGCCGCCGAACTCGCCGCCGCCTGGGATTCCGTGGGCCAGGTGGCCTGCGTGCTCGAAAAGATGCTGCCGCTGGCGCTGGAATGCTCGGTCATCGTGGCGCGCGGTGCCGACGGCGCCTGTGTGCACCTGCCGGTGCAGCGCAACCTGCACCGCGAAGGCATCCTGGCCGTGACCGAGGTGCACGCCGGCAACCTGCCCGATGCGCTGGCGCGCCAAGCCATTGCCGGCGCCATCTCCATCGCCGTGGGCCTGTCCTACGTGGGCGTGCTGTGCGTCGAGTTCTTCGTGCTGCAGGATGGCAGCCTGGTGGTCAACGAGATCGCCCCACGCCCACACAACAGCGGCCACTACAGCCAGAATGCCTGCGATGTCTCGCAATTCGAGCTGCAGGTGCGCACCATGGCCGGCCTGCCGCTCACGCAGCCGCGCCAGCACAGCCCCGCGGTCATGCTCAATCTGCTGGGCGACCTGTGGTTTGCCGCCGACGGCAGCGCACAGACCCCGCCCTGGGCCGAGGTGTTGGCCCTGCCTGGCACCCACCTGCACCTGTACGGCAAGCGCGACGCCAAGCGCGGGCGCAAGATGGGGCACCTGAACATCACCGCCGACAGCGCCGACGCGGCGCGCGCCACCGCCCTCAAGGCTGCCGCCTTGCTGGGCATTGCGCCTTTCTGAGCCAGCCCCCATGATCCTTGACGGCACCCAGCCCGAATCCATTGCCGCCGCCGCCCGCGCGGTGCGCAGCGGCGCCCTGCTGGGCCTGCCCACCGAGACGGTGTATGGCCTGGCAGCCGATGCCAGCAGCGATGCCGCCGTGGCCCGGATCTTTGCCGCCAAGGGCCGGCCCAGCGACCATCCGCTGATCGTGCACGTGGCCGACGCCACAGGCATCGCCCATTTCGCCCGCGAGATCCCGGCTTTCGCCAAGGCGCTCGTCGACGCGTTCTGGCCCGGCCCGCTGACCATCATCCTGCCGCGCCTGGCCGGCGTGGCCACTGCGGCCACCGGCGGCCAGGGCAGCGTGGGCCTGCGTTGCCCCGCCCACCCCGTGGCCCATGCCCTGCTGCTCGCCTGCGCAGCCCCGGGCGATGGCAGTGAACTCGGCGGCCCACCCGTGTGGGGCGTGGCCGCCCCCAGCGCCAACCGCTTCGGCCGTGTGAGCCCCACCACCGCCCGGCATGTCGCCGACGAGCTGGGCGAGGACCTGCTGGTGCTCGATGGCGGGCCGTGCGGCGTGGGGATCGAGTCGACCATCGTGGACTGCACGCGCGGCCAGCCGGTGCTGCTGCGGCCCGGCGCGATCACGCGCGCGCAGATCGCACAGGCCTGCGGCATGCAGCCGCTGTCCAGGGAAGATCTGCCCGCGCACACGCCCCGCGCCTCGGGCACGCTGGAGGCCCATTACGCCCCCAACGCCAAGGTGCGGCTGATGGATGCCAAGGCGCTGCAGACCGGACTGGACCTGCTGGGCGCCGATGCGGCCCACATGGCGGTCTATGCGCGCACGGCGCTGCGCACCCGCTCGTCACGCCTGGTCATGCGCCGCATGCCCGATGATGCGGCCGCGACCGCACAGCAGCTGTTTGCCGTGCTGCGCAGCTTCGACGACGAAGGGGTCAAGCTGATCTGGATCGAGACCCCCCCCTCGGGCCCCGAGTGGGAAGGTGTGCGCGACCGGTTGCAGCGGGCCGCCGCCGCGTGACGCCAAGGGAACCCGCGCCGGGCGCCGCACTCTGTCCAAAGTCGCTCCGTGACAAGCCTTTACACGCCTTGACACGGCGTCGTTAAACTAACACCCCATTTTCTGGAGAAATACATGGCAGCAACTTGGATGCGCCGCACCGTACTGGTGGCCGCATGCGCGTCGGCCGCATTGCTTGCGGCCTGCGGTTCGAGCACGACGGAGTCGGCTTTCAACCCCGAACGCCTGGTGGCTTTCGGTGACGCCTACAGCGACGTCGGCCAAAAGGGCACGCGCTACTCGGTCAACGATGGCAGCGTGAACAACTGGACGCTGCAGATCGCATCGCGCTACGGCAAGACCCTGGCCGCATCGTCCACGGCCGGCGGCCGCAGCTATGCCGTGGGCAATGCACGCGTGGCGATCAAGCCCGATGCCGCCGGTGTGGCGGCCACGCCCACGGTGACCGAGCAGATCGACGCCTTCCTGGCGGCCGGCGGCCTGGCCACCGGGGACCTGATCGTGATCAACGGCGGACCGAGCGACGTGATCGCCGGCATGGCCGCCGTGACGGCCGGCACGCAAAGCACCACCGACATGGTGGCTGCTGCACGCAAGGCCGGCCAGGACCTGGCCACCCAGGTGCGCCGCCTGGTCGCAGCAGGCGCCAAGAACGTCGTCGTCACCGGTACCTACGACCTGGGCAAGACGCCCTGGGCCAAGGCCATCAACCGCGAGGCCCTGCTGAGCGACGCCAGCAGCCGCTTCAACGAAGGCCTGCTGGTGAGCATCGTCGACCTGGGCGCCAACGTGCTCTACGTGGACTCGGCCTACTACGTGAACCTGTATGTCGGCACCCCCGCCAACTACGGCTTCAACAACGCCACCACGCCCGTGTGCACCTCGCTGGACACCACCAACGGCATCGGCATTGGCGCCGGCCAGGTCAATTCGGCCCTGTGCACGCCCTCGACCCTGCTGACGGGTGCCAACCAGGACTCCTACGTGTTCGCCGACAGCGTGTACCTGACGCCCAACGCGCAGCGCCAGTTCGGCAACTACGCCTACGACCGCCTGCGCGCGCGCTGGTAAGCCCTGCGGCTGCAGCCCACGAAAAAAAGCCGACCCGGAGGTCGGCTTTTTGCATCCCGGACGCGCCCTCAGAATCGGTAGCCCACCCCGATGGCGATCACGTCGGGGTTCAGCCGCGTGGTGATCGACTGGCCCGACGACAGGTGCGTCGTGGTCTTGAGGAAGCTCTTGTAGTAGGCGGCGTCCAGCGACCAGCGCTCGTTGATGCTCCAGACAAAGCCGATCTGGGGCGTAAGCCCCCACTTGTTGTCCACCGAGGCCGTGGTGGGGCGCGCCGGGGTGCCGCCGGTCAGGCCGCTCAGGGTGGCCGTGGTGCGGGTCTTGAAGAAGCGGCTGTAGGTCAGGCCCAGCCCCACATACGGGCGGAATTTCGCGTCGGGCTCGGCAAAGCGGTACTGCGCGAACACGGTGACCGGCAGGACCTTGGTCTCGCCGAGCTTGCCCACGCCGGCGATGGCGCCGTCGCCCTCGATGTCGTGCTTGAAGGGCAGCGCCAGGGGCACGTCGATGGCCCAGTGGTTGGTCACCATGTAGTTCACACCGCCCGACAGCGAGGTGGCATTGCCCACGTCAACCGTGGTGCCCGGGAAGCTCGGGGCACTGAGGTTGCCGCTCTTGACCTGCGGGGCGATGTGGGTGAAGCCAGCGCGCACGCTGAAGGTGCCGGCGACCTGTGCCGAGGCGCCAGCGCCAAGCAGCAGGGCTGCCGTTGCCAAGCCCAGCCGGGAAAAGTGGTGCATGGAAAACTCCTTGGAAAATGCGGAGATCACGGTGGCGGCCTAGAGCCAGCCAGCGCGCGACAGCGAGCGCGAGACCAGTTGCCCGATCAGCTGGTGGCCGTAGGGCGTGGGATGGAAGCTGTCGGAAAATCCGTAGCTCTTCCACCAGTCCGCTCCTCCAGTGGCTCCGGCCGGGGGTGCCATGGCAGACAGCGCGGCCGCGGTGCAGGTCGGAAAGCTGTAGGTCGGCAGGCCATCGCTGCCCATGCCCGTGGCCGGGCAGGCGGGCGTGGTGGCATTGGTGAGCTGGTACTGGCCGGGGTTGGTCGACTGGTCCTTGAACGAGGTGTAGAAGTCCACCACCACGATCTTGGCGTCGCCGGCCAGGCTGGTGGCCAACTGCGCATTGAAGGCCTGGACCCAGCCGTCGAACAGGGCTTCGGCCTGTTTCGCGGCGTCGGCACCGCGCTGGGCAGCGATGGAGCCCAGCACCATCTGGAAGCGGGGCGTGCGGGTGATGCCCGGCGCGTTCAGCACAGCCACGCGCGGCGCCCCCTTGGCTACCGTGTTGGCCCGGACGGTCGCGGCGAACTGCTGGGCCAGCGCCTGCATGTAGGCGCCGCCGATCTGCGCCAGGCCCGCGGCACCGCCGGCCAGGGCCGTGTTGACGGTGGCTGCGGGCAGCACGCTGGTGAGCATGGCCGCATAGGCCTGCCCGTTGTCTGCAGAGGCGCGCAAGTAAGCGCCCACCAAGTCGGCCGCGTCGTTGCCGCCGCCATCGACCAGCACCAGGTCTGCCGCGCTGTAGCCGGCGTTCCCCAGGTCCTTGAGCTGCTGGGTGATGGAGACCGGGGACGTCGGCGCGGTGAAGTTGTTGATGCGGCCGCCGCTCACGGCGTAGTTCGAGCAGCTGTTGTTGGCGACGAACGCCGTGCCGTTGAACAGGTAGTGCGCGCACAGTGTCTGGCCATAGCTGGTGGCCACGCGCTCGGGCCAGATCGGGGTGGAGCCGGCCCCCGTGGCTGCCGTACCCTGCACCGTGGCCTTGAAGCCGAAGGTGCCGCTGTCGGCCAGGCTGTCGCCCGCCACTTTCACCGAGGTCACCGGTGCCGCAGGCGCGGTGTCCGAGCCGCCGCCACCGCAGGCCGCCAGCAGGCAGGCTGCTGCCAGCACCGAGAGGGCTGTCTTGCATTGTTGTGGGATCAAGGGAGTTCTCCAGATAAGACGATTACAAAAAGCACGACCGTGCTTTTTTGCAACTACCATCGTACCCCCGCCCCCTCCGGTTGACCGCCCGGGAAACTACCAAGCCGGGCACCATGAAAAAAGCCGACCCGAAGGTCGGCTTTGGATGCGGGCAGAACCGGTGCGCCTACTTCACGATGACGTCGAAGGCAGCGCGTGCCTGGGCATGGCAGAACGGGGGTTCATAGGTGCCGTGGTAGGCGCCGTAGTAGGTGGCGAAGGCCGCAGAGGCCGGATCGGTGGGCGCTGTGCCACCGGGACCAAAGGTGGCCTGGATGGCACTGTCCACGTCCACCGAGATCACGTTGGTCACGCCGCGGGCGGCGAAATCGGCGGCCATCACCCGTTGGTGCACGGCGGGCGGCACTGTGGGATCGCCCGAACCGCCGCACAGCAGCACGCGCGACTTGGGGGTCCAGCCCAGGATGTCGTTCTTCTGGGCAGCGAGGTAAAGCGGGTCGTTCGGGTTCGTCTGGCTGCTGGCGATGAATGCGGGCTGGAACACCGCATCGCGCGCCTGGTTGGGTGTGCCGGACGGCAGGGCGCCCGAGGTCACCAGCGTGGTGTAGTTCATCGTCGGGTTGGGCAGCAGGGTCTCGATGTAGTTCGAGTAGGGCGCCTTGAAGGCCAGCTTCACGTCGCTGTAGATATTGCCGTAGACCTTCTGCCAGGCCGTCACCAGGTAGGGCACAAAGAACTGCACACCCGCAATCGCATCGGGAATGCGCAGCGAGCCCGAGAGGTTGTAGGGCCCTGCCAGGTGGGCGCCGGCCGCCACGTCGAACTCGTTTCCGTAGTCGCGCTCGGCGGAACGGTGCGCAGCCATGGAGGCATGGCCGCCCTGCGAGTACCCGGTGAACAGGATGCGGCCCGACAGGTTGCCCCCCACCGAGGCGGATGCCTTGCGCGCGGCGCGCACCGAATCGATCACCGAGGTGGCTTCCGAATCGGCATGCAGGTAGGGGTGGTAGCTGTAGCCGGACTTGGCGAACCCGAGGTAGTCGGTGGCCACCACGGCATAGCCCTGCGCGGCATACATCGCGGCCAGCAGGAAGGTCTCGCTGTCCTGCGGGTTGGCCAGGGTGCGGGGCTTTTGCACATCGGTGCCCTTGGCGTAGGCCAGCAGGGCGGTCCTCTCGGTGCTGCAACTGCCCGCAGGCACCAGCATCACGCCCGAGGCGTTGGTAAGTTCGCCGGCCTTGACGCCAGCCGTGTAGTAGTTGAGCGCCACCACCTTGACGTCGCACCTGGCCTTGCCGGCAATGGCCCTGAGGCCGCTGGACGTGGTGCCCGCATCGATCTGGGCGGCGGTGAGCGTGGTCAGGACGGTGGGCGGCTCCATCAGGTCCCCGCGTCCGTTCTCGTCGGAGCCCCCGCAAGCGGCGAGCAGGGCCGCTACCGCGGCGATACAGGTCAGGCGAAAGTACTTCATGGGCGCAATCCTCTCTCTGTGCAGTTTCTGTCATTCAATGGCAACGCCGCATCCTGCGCGCACCAGCGCCAGAGCCGCCATTAGGGAATACGAGGGCCTGCGGACGCCTGGGGGACACAGGGTCGCCCATTCCGCCCGAGCCGCCGCCTACTGGTCGCGCGCCGCCCAGTCGGTCAGCGCATCGAGCACCGGGCGGGCGGCCCCGGCGTTGGCATGGTTGACCATTGCCACCAGCACGTAGCGCCGGCCGCTGGCGCCATGCACGTAGCCGGCAACGGCCATCACATCGCGCAGGCTGCCGCTCTTGAGGTGGGCCGCCCCGCGGGCCTGGCTGCGGCGCAAGGTGCCGTCCACCCCGGCGATGGGCAGGGAGGACACCAGTTCGGGCATCACCGGCGAGGCCCAGGCGGACTGCAGCATGCGCGCGAGGCCCTGGGCCGTGATGCGCGCATCGCGGGACAGGCCGGCACCGTTGTCGGCCACCGGCTGGTCGGCGTCGCCAAAGCGCAGCTGCCACCAGCGGCGCAGCGCTTCGCGCGCGCCGTCGAAGCTGGCAGCAGCCCCCTTGTTACCCAGGGCCAGCGTGAGGAACACCTGCTGGGCCATGACGTTGTTGCTGTACTTGTTGACGTCGCGCACCACCTCGGCCAGCGCCGGAGAGGTGGCCACGAAGGCGGGTTTGAGCCCGGCCGGCACTTTGCCATCGCGCACACTGCCGGTGAGCTTGCCGCCCACCTCGCGCCACATCCCTTCCACAGCACGCGCTGCAAAGCCGCGCGGGTCCGCCGGGGCAATCGGCCAGACGCGCTCGCCGCAACTGGCCGGAAACACGCCCTGGAAGGCGATGCGCGCCGGATCGGAGAGTTCTGCGCGCAGGGCTCCGCGCCAGTCGCCGCAGTCCGCCCCGGGGGCGGCCAGCGCCACGGAAGCCTGGCGTTGCACACCGGCCATCGGGGGGTCGTACTGGATGCGCGCCAGGCCTGCCGCCGCGTCCGGCACAAAGGTCATCACCTGCGACTTGTAGTTCACCAGCAGGGCATCGGGCGCGGCGTTGTAAGGCCGCAGGGGCTCGTTGTCGAAGCTGCCAGGGTCCTGCTCGGGAACGTCGAAGGCGGTACGGTCGAGCACGATGTCGCCCACGATGACCTGGATGCCCTGGGCCTGCAGGCGGCGCAGCAACAGCCACAGGCGCTCCATCACCAGCTTGGGATCGCCCTGGCCCTGGATGTAGACATTGCCTCGCAGGCTGCCGTCCTGCACCGTGCCCTGCACGTAGACGGGCGTGTTCCAGGTGTAAGCCGGCCCGAGCTGGTCGAGCGCGGCGTAGGTGGTCACCAGCTTCATCACCGACGCCGGGTTCATCGGCACCTGGGTGCGGTGCGCCAGGCGTGGCGCCTGGCGTGGGCCGGCCTGGGCATCGGCCACCAGCACCGAAAGCGCCTCGCGCGGCAGGCGGGCGCGGGAGAGGGCAGCCTCCACTTCGGGCGGGAGCTGCGATGGGGCCTGCGCCCGGGCAGCGGGCAGCGCCGTGGCCCACAGCAGCACGGCCAGGGGCGCCAGGGAGGTCAGGGACAGACGGGACAGCGAAGGCATGGAGAACATGGACGGGTAGTCTATCGCCCGCCACCGGCACGGCCTCCCCGGCGCGCCGATAATCCCCCCATGCGCCTTTCCCCCCGCGCCATGGGCCTGCTCGCGGCCCTGGTGACCGTCACCATCTGGACCAGCTTCATCGTGATTGCCCGTGCCTCGGCACAGCGCAGCCTTGCGCCGCTGGACATCTCGCTGCTGCGCATCGTCGGCGCCAGCCTGGTGCTGGTGCCCTGGGGCTGGTGGCAGGTGCGCCGCCGGCGGGCGCAAATGGGCGCCAGCGCCCCTGCTTCCAGCCTGGGCGGCATCTCGCCGATGCCCCTGTCCACCACCGCCTTGCTGGGTGTCTTCGGCGGCGTGCTGTACGCCGTGCTGGCCTACACAGGCTTCTTCCACGCCCCGGCGACGCACGCCGCCGTGCTCATGCCCGGCAGCCTGCCGCTGTGGACGGCCCTGCTGGCCATGGTGGTGCTGCACGAGCGCATCACGCCCCTGCGCGCGCTGGGCCTGGCGCTCATCGTGGCCGGCGACCTGTTGGTGGGTGGGCGCAGCCTGCTGTCGGGCTTTGCCGGGGGAGAGGTGTGGAAGGGCGACCTGCTGTTCATGCTGGCGGCCGCGTGCTGGGCCACCTACAGCGTGCAGGCGCGGCGCCTCGCGGTGGACGCGGTGCAGGCCACCATCGCCATCACCGCCTTCGCGCTGCTGCTGTATGTGCCCGTCTGGGGCGTGCTGGTGGCGCTGGGCACGGTCACCAGCCACCTGCGTGAGGCACCCTGGAGCGAAATCCTGTTCCATCTGGTATTCCAGGGCGGGGGCTCGGTGGTCATCTCGGGCATCGCCTTCACGCGCATGATCCAGCACTACGGCCCCGTGCGCAGCACCATGATCACGGCGCTGGTGCCCGGGCTGTCGGCCATCGGCGCGGTGCTGTTCCTGGGCGAACCGTTGCACTGGAACCTGGGCGCGGGCCTGGCGCTCGTGACCACAGGTATCCTGATGGGCGTGCTGCGCAAGAGCCCCGCGCCCGCCGCCCTGCCCACCGCTTCCGGAAAATCTGCGGCCTGATGTGCTGCCTGCCCCTCCCATGAACCTGCTTGCCTTCGATACCAGCACCGACATCCTGTCCATCGCCGTGCAGCACGGGGACCTGGTGCGCGAGCACACCGGCCCCGGCGGTGCGCAGGCCTCGGCCGTGCTGATTCCGACCATCAACCGCCTGCTGGCCGAGGCCGGCCTGTCGTTCGCGGCGCTGGACGCCATCGTCTTCGGCCGCGGACCGGGCTCCTTCACGGGCCTGCGCACGGCCTGTGCCGTGGCCCAGGGCCTGGCGTTCGGCGCGCGCGGCGGTGCGGGCGTACCGGTGCTGCCCGTGGACACCTTGCTGGCGGTGGCCGAGGAGGCACGCCAGCGCCACGGCTGCACGCAGGTGGTGGCGGTGCTCGACGCACGCATGGACGAGGTCTACAGTGCCCGCTGCGAATGGTTGCCCGCCGAGCATCGCTGGCAGGCCGATGCCGACTTCGGACTGGGTGCCCCCGAGACCGTGGAGGTACCCGCGGGGTGGAGCGTGGCTGGCAACGCGCGCACGCCTTACGGCGAACGCCTGGCCCCCCAGGCACCGCATGTACCGGCCCTTCCCACCGCCGCAGCGCTGCTGCGCCTGGCCCCGGCCCTGCTGGCCGCGGGCGGCGCCATGGCTGCGAGCGATGCCCTGCCACGCTACATCCGCGATAAAGTGGCGAAAACCACCGCCGAGCGGGAGGCCTTGCGCGCCGCCCAGGCGGCGTCCAACCCCTCTTGAACCGAAGCCGCCATGAGCGCCGTCCCCACTCCCTCTGCCGACGCCCCCGAGGTGCGCCTGGAAGCCCTCACGCTGGCCCATCTCGATGCCGTGCTCGAGGTGGAGCAGCGCGCCTACACCCACCCCTGGACGCGGGGCAATTTCATCGATGCCATGGCGTCGCGCTACGAGTGCCAGTTGCTGATGGGCGGCGACCGCCTGCTGGGCTACTTCGTGGCCATGATGGGGGTGGACGAGGTGCATCTGCTGAACCTCACCGTCACGCCGGAGTACCAACGCCAGGGCTGGGCCCGGGTGCTGCTGGATGCGCTGGCGCTGTGGTCGCGCGGCAAGGGCGCCCAGTGGCTGTGGCTGGAGGTGCGGATCAGCAATCTGCGCGCCCAGCACATCTACGCAACCCATGGCTTTCACCGCGTGGGCGAGCGCAAGCGCTACTACCCCGCCGACCATGGCCAGCGCGAGGACGCGATGGTCATGAGCCTGCCCCTGTGAGCCCATCCATCCTATGAGCCTTTCACTCGATGCGCGCCAGCGCGCCATGCTGCAGGAGATGGGGGTGACCGTGTGGGCCCCTGGCGCAGCCGTTGCGGCCCCGCCCGCAGCCGCCCTCGCCGGCGCCGCGCCCCTGCGCGAGGCCGCGCAGGACTCGCCCCCGGCGACCAGCCCCGTGCCAGCGCCGCCGCCAGCCCCCATGCCCGCGGCACCACAGCGCCCAGCCGTGCCCGCCGCCGCCCCGGCGTCCACGGCGCCTTCTGCACCCGTGGCGGCAGCGGCGACCGGGCTGTCCCTGCATGCGCCCCAGGCGCTGTACCCCACGGCGGACCCGGCACGCACCCCGGCAGGACTGGGCAGCGGCTGGCTCATCGTGGCCGAGATCCCCACGCCCGCCGACCCGCTGGCAGGCGACAGCGGCAAGCTGCTGGACAACATGCTGCGCGCCATGCAGCTGCACCGCCACCCCCGCGTGTTCCTGGCGGCGCTGGAGCGCGCGGCACCCGGCGGCGGGGATGGCAATGGTGCCGATGTGGCCGGACAACTGGCCCAGGCCGTTGCCACGCTGCAGCCGGCCCTGGTGCTGGTGCTGGGCCACGTGGCCGCCCGCGCCGCCCTGGCCAGCACCGAGCCCCTGGGCCGCCTGCGCGCAGGGCCCCACACCCTGGCGGGCTGCCCGGCCGTGGTCACCTACGATCCTGCGTTCCTGCTGCGTTCGCAGGACAACAAGGCCGCCGCCTGGGCCGACCTCTGCCGGGCACTGGCCATCGTCCGTGCGGCAACTGCCCCCTGAACCCCGGGGCACGCAGGCCGGCCGGTGCGATAATCCACCACTTGCATTTTTATTACGGAGAAAGCTCCTTGGAAACCTACCCGAGTTGGTAGCTTTCAGCTCCCCGGCCTGCCGTGGGGTTGAAAGCAACCCCTGACCCCCTACCGCAGACGCCAAATACAAAGGGAGTGAGCCCATGCTCAACATCTTTACGCTCGCCAATGGCCGGCTGTTCCAGGAAGAGATCGAGTCCCTGGAAGAGCTCGCCAAGTTCCAGCCGATCTGGGTGGACCTGGAAGCCCCCACGCTCGAAGAGAAACGCTGGATCAAGCAGCACTACGGCCTGTCCATCCCCGAGGATGCGATGGACGAGGACATCGAGGAATCCGCCCGCTTCTACGAGGAAGACAATGGCGAGCTGCACATCCGCAGCGACTTCTTGATCGACGACGATGAGAACCCGCGCTCGGTGCGCGTGGCCTTCATCCTGAACCAGCACAACGCCAACCTCAAGAGCCGGGGCGTGCTGTTCTCCATCCACGACGAGGACGTACCCGTCTTCCGGCTGCTGCGCATGCGGGCGCGCCGCGCGCCCGGCCTCATCGAGGACGCCAAGGAAGTGCTGCTCAAGCTGTTCGATGCGGACGCCGAGTACTCGGCCGACACGCTGGAGAACATCTACGACGAACTCGAATCCGTGAGCAAGCAGGTGCTGGCCGGCGACGTGACCGACACCCGCGCCGGCGAGGTGCTGGCCGCCATCGCACGCCAGGAAGACTTGAACGGCCGCATCCGCCGCAACGTGATGGACACGCGCCGCGCGGTGAGCTTCATGATGCGCAGCAAGATGCTCAACGCCGAGCAGTTCGAGGAGGCGCGCCAGATCCTGCGCGACATCGAATCGCTGGACAACCACACGGCCTTCCTGTTCGACAAGATCAACTTCCTGATGGACGCCACGGTCGGTTTCATCAACATCAACCAGAACAAGATCATCAAGATCTTCTCGGTGGCCAGCGTGGCGCTGCTGCCGCCAACGCTGATCGCCAGCGTGTACGGCATGAACTTCGAGTTCATGCCCGAGCTCAAGTGGACCTACGGTTACGCCTATGGCATCGCACTCATGGTGGCGAGCGCGCTCGGGCCGATGTGGTATTTCCGCAAGCGGGGCTGGTTGAAATAGGCTCCCCCCTGTGGCGCTGCGCGCCTTCCCCCCTGAGGGGGACGCCACCCCTGGACCGGCAAAGCCGGATCCACGGTGGCGCTGGTATTTGCACTTCGGGCGCTGCGCGCCTTCGTGCGATGCGGCGGGGTTCAAGCGAGACAGCGCCTGATGCTATCCGCTCACAGCGTTCGCATCAGGGCCTGGACCATGTGCTCGGCGTAGCGGCTGGCGACGGTCTGGACGAAGTGGGCGAAGTCGGCGTGGGCGGTGTCGTCGGCACGGTCGGAGACCGTGCGGATGGCGGCGAAGGGGATGCTGTAGTCCAGGCAGACCTGGGCCACGGCGGCGCCTTCCATTTCGACGGCGAGCACGGGGTGGCCGGCCTCCTGAAGGGCCTGGCGCAGCTGCTGGGCCTCCGGCGCGCTCGATACGAAGCGGTCGCCGCTGGCCACCAGGCCGTGGTGCACGCGGTGGGCGCCGTCGCCCAGTTCGGGCAGGCGGCCGGCGCCGGACAGGCAGTTGCGGGCCGCGTCCTGCAGCAGGGTGGCCAGGCGCGCGTCGCAGTCGAAGCGCGTGCGCGCATAGCCGGGTACCTCCCAGCGCGGGAACAGGGGCGATGCGTCCATGTCGTGCTGCAGGAAGGCCTGGGCGACCACCACGTCCCCCACGTTCACGCCCTCGGCCAGCCCGCCGGCCACGCCGGTGAAGACGATGCGCGCCACCCCGAAGTGCTCGACCAGCGCCGTGGCCGTGGTCGCGGCCGCCACCTTGCCGATGCCCGAGAGCGCCAGCAGCACGGGCCGGCCGCACAACTCGCCCTTCCAGAAGGAGCGGCCCGCATGGGTAAGGCGCTGGGCGCGCTCGAGCCGGGCGATGAGGCTGGACTGCTCTTCGGGCAAGGCACTGAGGATGGCTGTGGTCATGGCAAGGGAACGGTCGGACGGGCTTTTCTTTTCTTCTTCGCAACGCTCTGGCGGAGCCCCGGGGCCTGCGTGCACCGGGACAGGCGGCAATTATCCAGGCATGCAGACGGCGAAGGAACTGTGGCCTGCGGCTGCCATGGCCAGCACCGTGCCCGGCAGAGACAGGGGAACTGCCTGGCGCAGCAGGTCTTCGTCCGGTTCGCCGTTGCCCAGCGCATGGCGCGCCAGCAGCTCCAGCAGCCCGACCCAGGCGCCATGCATGGAACCATCCACCGTGCGGTAGAGGGCCAGGTGACCGCCCATCCAGGCCTGGCGTACGGCAGCGCCCATGTCCTGCACAGGCACGGGCTCCGGCACCCTCAGCGTGCGCTTGGTGGGCGGCAGAAAGCCCACGCCGTCCTGGGCTTTGCCCCAGCCCCAGGCGCTGCCGTCCTCCTGCACGGCCAGCGCGCAGAAGCTGCCAGCCGCCAGGAGCGCACCGCGCTCAGGCCAGTGATGCGCCCGGGTACATGGTCGTTGCGCCGCTTGCCGTGGCCAAGTTCGCCTTCGCAGCCGTTGCCCCAGCTCCAGGCCTGGCCGGTGGTGTCGATGGCGTAGGCCGCCAGCCCCTCGGGGTGGACGTGCACGCTGCGCAGGGCCGGCAGTCCTGGCACGCGCACGGGCGCCCAGTGCACGGGCGTCTCGATCTGGTTCTTCGGCCAGGGGTGGCCGGTGCCGATGCCCGCGCCCCAGGCCCAGAGCTGGCCCTCGGCATCGAGCGCATAGCCGTTGTCATTGCCCAGGGCGATCCGCCCGATGGGCGGAAGGCCAGGCAACGGGGCGGGCGGACATGCGCCTTGCAGCACGATGGCTGCGGGGTCCGCAGGATCCGGCTCCAGCATGCGGTGGCGCCGCCGGCGCAGCAACGTGGGCGGCCAGATGGGCTGTGCGCCGGCCGGCTGCGCCCCGCGCCCGAGCATGCCCTGGTGGTTCCAGCCCCAGCTCCAGACACTACCTTTGCCATCGAGTGCCAGCACGGCACCTGCGGGGCTGGCGCAGACCGCCTGCACGGGCGGCAGGCCCTCCACCGGCAAGGGGGCCAGCCGGTCCTCGCCGGGGCCGGCACCTGCCTGGCCCAGGTGGTTGGCGCCCCAGGCGTAGAGCGTGCCCAGCGGCATGGCGCCGCCGTCTTACTTCTTGTCGCGCAGCTCGCGGCGCAGGATCTTGCCCACCGGGGTCTTGGGCAGTTCAGTGCGGAACTCGATCACGCGTGGCTGCTTGTAGCCCGTGAGGTTGGCCTTGCAGTATTCCTTCACCTGGGCTTCGGTGAGGCCGGGGTCCTTCTTCACGATGACCAGCTTGACGGCCTCGCCTGTCTTCTCGTCGGGCACGCCGACCACCGCGCATTCGAGCACGCCAGGGCAGTTGGCGACCACTTCCTCGACCTCGTTGGGGTAGACGTTGAAGCCGCTGACGAGCACCATGTCCTTCTTGCGGTCCACGATCTTGAAGTAGCCGCGCTCATCCATGATGCCGATGTCGCCAGACTTGAAGTAGCCGTCCTCGGTCATGACCTTGGCGGTCTCGTCGGGGCGCTGCCAGTAGCCGGCCATGACCTGCGGGCCCTTGATGGCGATCTCGCCGGGCTGGCCCAGGGTGGTGACTTCGTGGCCTTCGTCGTCGAGCAGCTTCATCATGGTGCCGGGGATCGGCACACCGATGGTGCCGGTGTACTCCTTGGCCGTCACGGGGTTGCAGCTGGCCGAGGGGCTGGTCTCCGACAGGCCGTAGCCTTCGCAGATGGGGCACCCGGTCTTCTCCAGCCAGAGCTTGGCCACGGCGCCCTGCACGGCCATGCCGCCGCCCACCGAGACCTTGAGGTTCTTCCAGTTGACGGTATTGAAGTCCGGGTGGTTGGCCAGGCCGTTGAACAGCGTGTTCACCGCCGGGAAGCTGTGGAAGGTGTGCTTGGACAGTTCCTTGAGCACCGCCGGCAGGTCGCGCGGATTCGGGATCAGGATGGTCTTGCCGCCCGTGCGCATGGACAGCATCATGTTCACGGTGAACGCGAAGATGTGGTACAGCGGCAGCGCGCAGACGCTGGTGGGCTGCTCGCCCGAGGGGACCTTGGCCATCACGGGCGCGTTCCAGGCCTCGGACTGCAGCACGTTGGCGATCACATTGCGATGCAGGAGCACCGCGCCCTTGCTCACGCCGGTGGTGCCGCCGGTGTACTGCAGCAGGGCGATGTCGTCGGAGCGGATGTCGGGCTTCTTGAAGCTGCCGCGCGTGCCCTTGGCCACCGCGTCGTTGAAGCGCACAGCGCCAGGCAGGTCGTAGGCGGGCACCATCTTCTTGACGTTGCGCACCACGTAGTTGACCAGCGTGCCCTTGAGCAGGCCCAGCTGGTCGCCCATGGCCGCCAGCACCACGTGCTTGACGGGGGTGTTGGCGATGCACTGCTGCAGCGTGGTGGCGAAGTTCTCGATGATGACGATGGCCTTGGCCCCCGAGTCCTTGAGCTGGTGCTCCAGTTCGCGCGGGGTGTACAGCGGGTTCACGTTGACCACGACGAAGCCGGCGCGCAGGATGCCGGCCACGGCCACGGGGTACTGCGGCACATTGGGCATCATGATGGCCACACGGTCGCCCTTGACCAGGCCCAGGCCCTGCAGGTAGGCGGCGAAGGCGGCGCTCAGCGAATCGGTCTGGGCATAGCTCACGTCCTTGCCCATGAAGCTGTAGGCCACGCGGCTGGCGTACTTGGTGAACGCCTCGTCCATCAGCGCCACCAGGGAGGGGTACTGCGAGGTATCGATATCGGCGGGAACGCCTTGCGGATAGGCGGACAACCAGGGACGGTCGGTCATGATGCGTGTCTCTCCAAACTTCTCGTTGCAATGGAACCCCGGCATTGTCTCTGCCGGTGGTGGCTCCGTGGGTGCTTAGTTTCCCCTAGGCGACAGCGCTGTTGCCGTAGCGTCCGAAGGGTCTTACTCCGCGGGGAAAAGGTCTACTCGATGGCCTTGCCGATGTCCTCGACGACCTTCTTGGCATCGCCGAAGACCATCATGGTCTTGTCCATGTAGAACAGCTCGTTGTCCAGGCCGGCATAGCCTGCCGCCATGGAGCGCTTGTTCACGATCACGGTCTTGGCCTTGTAGGCCTCCAGGATGGGCATGCCATAGATGGGGCTGCCCTTGGTGTGCGCGGCGGGGTTCACCACGTCGTTGGCGCCCAGGATGATGGCCACGTCGGCCTGGCCGAACTCGCCGTTGATGTCTTCCATCTCGAACACCTGATCGTAGGGTACTTCGGCCTCGGCCAGCAGCACGTTCATGTGGCCGGGCATGCGGCCCGCCACCGGGTGAATGGCGTACTTCACCGTCACACCCTTCTCGGTGAGCTTGGCCGCCAGCTCCTTGACCGCGTGCTGGGCGCGCGCCACGGCCAGGCCGTAGCCGGGCACGATGACCACGGTCTCGGCATTGCCGAGCACGAATGCCGCGTCATCCGAACTGCCGCTCTTGACCGGCCGCTGCTCCTTGGCCCCGGATGCAGCGGTGGCCGCGTCACCGCCGAAGCCGCCCAGGATCACGTTGAAGAACGAGCGGTTCATGGCTTTGCACATGATGTAGCTCAGAATCGCGCCCGAGCTGCCCACCAGCGAGCCGGCGATGATCAGCATCGAGTTGTTGAGCGAGAAGCCGATGCCCGCAGCCGCCCAGCCCGAGTAGCTGTTGAGCATGGAGACCACCACCGGCATGTCGGCCCCGCCGATGGGGATGATGATCAGCACGCCGAGGATGAAGCCGAGCGCGATCACCAGCACGATGTCGATCCAGCTTTGCGAGTGCCAGAAGCCGAAGCAGAAGAACAGCACGGCCAGGCCCAGCACCAGGTTGAGCTTGTGCTGGCCGGGGAACTGCACGGGCGCACCCTGGAACAGGCGGAACTTGTACTTGCCCGAGAGCTTGCCGAAGGCGATCACCGATCCACTGAAGGTCACTGCGCCGATGAAGGCACCCAGCGCCAGCTCGATGCGGTTGCCGCCGGGAATCGGCGCATCCTTGGGCACGATGGCAAAGGCCCAGGGCTCGGCCACCACGGCCACCGCGATGCACACCGCGGCCAGGCCGATCATGCTGTGCATGAAGGCCACGAGCTCGGGCATCTTGGTCATCTCGACCCGGTTGGCCATGAGGGCACCGGCCGCGCCGCCCACCACCAGGGCGCCCAGCACATAGGCCAGGCCCTCTGGCTTGCCGCCCGATAAGGTCCAGATCAGCGCCGCCGTGGTGAACACGGCAATCGCCATGCCGGTCATGCCGAAGATGTTGCCGCGGATCGACGTGGTGGGGTGCGAGAGCCCTTTGAGCGCCTGGATGAAGCAGACGCTGGCCACCAGGTACAGCAGCGTGACAAGGTTCATGCTCATGCCTGGCCTCCTTCGGCCTTGGGCGCGGCGGCCTTCCTGTCCTTCTTCTTGAACATCTCCAGCATGCGGCGCGTCACGAGGAAACCGCCGAACACGTTGACCGCGGCCAGCGCCACGGCGATCACGCCCATGCTCTTGCCCAGCGTGGTCTCGGTGAGCGCGGCGGCCAGCATGGCCCCCACGATGACGATGGCAGAGATGGCGTTGGTCACCGCCATCAGCGGCGTGTGCAGCGCGGGGGTCACCGTCCAGACCACGTGGTAGCCGACATAGATGGCCAGCACGAAGATGATCAGGTTGATGAGGGTGGGAGAGACGGCATCCATGGAAATGTGTCCTTCTTTCTTCAATTGGCGTTAGGTTCCGGCAGACCAGGGGCCCTTGGCGGCGTTCTTCTTGGCGAAATAGGCATCCACAGCGTCGATCAGCTGTTGCTGGGCCGGGTTGATGGGCGGCTCGATCAGAGCGGCCGATCGCATCACGGTCTTGAGCGTTTGCACGTGGTAATCGGTGAACTTGTCGGCGCTGCGCGCGAGTACCTCGGGCAGCTCGGTGAGCGCAAGCGCGCGGTTGCGCAGCAGGTGTGCGCTGGCCACCCAGAGGCTGCCGGCATCGCCTTCGGTCAGCGCCAGGTGCTCGCGCAGCAGCGCCTGCACGCCGGTCTTCTGCTGCACGGTGATGGCGCCCGTGGTCT
This sequence comes from Acidovorax sp. GW458-11-26-14-TSB4, assembly GCF_059423865.1. Taxonomy (NCBI): domain Bacteria; kingdom Pseudomonadati; phylum Pseudomonadota; class Betaproteobacteria; order Burkholderiales; family Comamonadaceae; genus Acidovorax; species Acidovorax sp. GW458-11-26-14-TSB4. The sequence continues at coordinate 7,946 of NZ_JBWKYR010000031.1, read as the reverse complement.
GCACCGTGGCCAGGGCCAGCACGGCGACCACGTCCACCGGATGGTCGAGCGCGTAGAGCGGTGGCGTGGTGACCTTTTTCCGCCAGGCGCGCCGGTGGAAGAAGGTCAGCGGGTTGAGCCAGCCCACATCGATGCCGAAGCGCCGCAGGGCCTCCATGGCCATGGTGAAGGTGATGACCAGGCCCAGGATTTGCAAAATGATCCCCATGTTCCGTGCCTTCCTTGATTTTTACTGCGGCAGTGCGGCGGGGAACGGCGGCACGGCCAGGAATCCATCGAGCATGCCGACGCTCACGCGCACGGCACGCGCCATCTGCTGGCTCCAGTCCTCGGCCGGCAGGCCTGCGCGCAGGTAGTCGGGCGTGTTGACGGCGGGCAGCTTCAGCAGGCGCAGGTCCACCAGGGCATCCACCTCGATGTAGGCGCCGCCCTCGGTGGCGTAGCGGTAGTTCACGTGCGAGTGCGGCTGTGCGAGTGCCACGCCGCGCTCGCCGATCCAGCGCACCAGGCCGGGGTGGGCCTTGTCCAGGAAGCGGTCGCTGGTGTGGGCCCAGCGCTTGAAGCGCAGGCAATCCACGCGCAGCGGGCTGCCGGCGGCGGCGTCCCGCACCCACAGGCCCTGCTCCTGCGGGCAGGAGGCGGTCCACAGCGTGCGATCGCGCGGATCGCTGCGCTGGTGGGATTGCACCAGCATGACGGCCAGCACTTCGTTGCGTGCTCCGCGCAAGGCCACGGCACGGGTCTGCAGGGGCACGCTGGCCGGCGGTGGCAGCGCCGACAGGGTTTCGCTGAAGCTGCCCAGGTCTTCCCAGGCGGGGGATGGCAGCACCACGCGCGTGCGCCCGGCGCTGAATTCGGCCGGGCCGGCGGGCATGGGAGCGCATGCAGCCAGGACCGCCGTCGCGCCCATCGCGGCCAGCAGGCGGGGGAGCGCCCTCATGCGCGCTTCACCGTGCCTTCGTGGGCCATCAGGCAGGCGGCCACGATATCGTCCTGCAGGTCCATGTGCAGGGCACCTTCCTTGTTGACGATGAGCTTGAGGAAGTCGAGCACGTTGCGTGCATAGAGCGAAGAGGCATCGGCCGCCACCAGGGCCGGCAGGTTGGTCTCCCCTACCAGCGTCACGCCGTGCTTGACCACGGTCTGGCCGGGTTCGGTGAGCGGGCAGTTGCCGCCCTGGGGCGCAGCGAGGTCGACGATCACCGAGCCGGCCTTCATCGACCTTACCATGTCTTCGGTCACCAGCACCGGGGCCGGGCGGCCGGGAATCAAGGCGGTGGTGATGACCACGTCGGCCTGCGCGACGCGCTTGGCGACTTCGGCCTTCTGCCGGTCCAGCCAGCTTTGCGGCATGGGGCGGGCATAGCCGCCCACGCCTTCAGCGGCGTCCTTTTCTTCCTGCGTCTCGTAGGGCACGTCGATGAACTTGGCGCCCAGCGACTCGACCTGTTCCTTGACGCTGGGGCGCACGTCCGAGGCCTCGATCACCGCGCCCAGGCGCTTGGCCGTGGCGATGGCCTGCAGGCCGGCCACGCCCACGCCCAGGATCACCACGCGCGCGGCCTTCACGGTGCCGGCGGCCGTCATGAGCATGGGGAAGAACCGCTGGTAGCGGTCGGCGGCGATCATCACGGCCTTGTAGCCGGCGATGTTGGCCTGGGAGGACAGCACGTCCATGCTTTGCGCACGGGTGGTGCGGGGGGCGGCTTCCAGGGCATAGGCCGTCACGCCGGCCGTCGCCAGGCGCTGCAGGCCGGCGGCGTCAAAGGGGTTGAGCATGCCGACCAGCGTGCTGCCTGCGCGCAGGCGCGGCGTCTCGGCTTCGGACGGGCAGCGCACCTTGAGCAGCAGGTCGGCGCCCCAGGCGCCCGCGGCATCAGTGATCTCGGCACCGGCGGCCTCGTAGGCGGCGTCGGTGACGCTGGCGGCAATGCCGGCGCCGGCCTCGATGCGCAGGGTATGGCCCTGGGCCTTGAGTTTCTTGACCGTCTCGGGCGTCACCGCGACCCGGGTCTCTCCGGCCATGGACTCTGCAGGCACACCAATCAGCATGTCGTCTCCTTGCTCAGGGGTAAGGTCAGTGGAATTACTTACTTGCTGACCATGAGCTTACATGAAGAAACTTTGATGCCTGGCGCTTTCTCCTGATGTAGAGGCAACTCCCCATCGCAAAGGAGACACTTCGGCAAGAAAAAAGCCCGCGAGCACAGGGCTGGCGGGCTTTGCCGGAGGCGGAGCCGGGTCAGTGCACGACCTGGGCCAGCGTGCCGGCTGCGTACTGCTGGGCCACCTGCTGCAGGCTCAGGCCCTTGATCTTGCTGCCCTGGCCTTCGCAGCCGAATTCGAGGTAGCGCGCCTTGCAGACCTGCTTGGCAGCCTCGCGCGCGGGCTTGAGCCATTCGCGCGCGTCGAACTTGTCGGGGTTCTCGGCCAGGAACTTGCGCACCGCGCCGGTCATGGCCAGACGGATGTCGGTGTCGATGTTGATCTTGCGCACGCCGTACTTGATGGCTTCCTGGATCTCCTCGACGGGCACGCCGTAGGTTTCCTTCATCTTGCCGCCGTACTGGTTGATCACCGCCAGCAGCTCGGCGGGCACCGAGGAGGAGCCATGCATCACCAGGTGGGTGTTGGGAATGCGCTGGTGGATTTCCTTGACGCGGCTGATGGCCAGGATGTCGCCCGTGGGCTTGCGGCTGAACTTGTAGGCGCCATGGCTGGTGCCGATGGCAATCGCCAGGGCGTCGAGCTGGGTGGCCTTGACGAACACGGCAGCTTCCTCGGGGTCGGTCAGCATCTGGCTGTGGTCGAGCTTGCCCTCGGCGCCGATGCCGTCTTCCTCGCCGGCCTCGCCGGTTTCCAGGTTGCCCAGGCAGCCCAGTTCACCTTCGACCGTGACGCCGACCTTGTGCGCCATCTCCACGACCTTGCGCGTCACATCCACGTTGTAGTCGAAGGAGGCAGGGGTCTTGCCGTCTTCCATCAGCGAGCCGTCCATCATCACCGAGCCGAAGCCCAGGTCGATGGCGCCCGAACAGACCTTGGGCGAGGTGCCATGGTCCTGGTGCATCACCAGCGGGATGTGGGGGAAGGCCTCGACGGCGGCCTGGATCAGGTGCTTGATGAAGGGCTCGCCGGCGTACTTGCGGGCGCCGGCACTGGCCTGCAGGATCACCGGTGCGCCCACCTCGTCGGCAGCCGCCATCACGGCCTGGACCTGTTCCAGGTTGTTGACGTTGAAGGCAGGGATGCCGTAGCTGTTGGCTGCGGCGTGGTCGAGCAGTTCGCGCATCGAGACGAGGGGCATGGTCGTGAGGTCCGTACAGGGGTTGATGGGGTGCCGGGCGCCCGGTGGCAGGCGCAGCGCGGTCGGTAACCGCTTGGTAACCGGTGATTTTACCCGGCCCCCGCCAGAGGGGTTGTAGGAAATTCCAGCCGGTAGCAGGTGGTAAACGGGGCGGGGGCGGGCGCCGCCTCGAAACGGCCGCCATGGGCCTCGGCCACCCGGCGCACGATCTCGTGCCCCAGGTGCAGGCTGTCCACCGGCACCGGGAGGCCGTGGCCATCCGCTTCGCGCCTGCCGTCGTCGCAGACCTGCAGCCAGGCCGTGCCACCGCCGTCCCAGCCCATCTGCACGGCGATTTGGGTGCCTTCCGGGGTGTGCTTGAGGGCGTTTTCTATCAGATTGCGCAGCGCCAGGTCCAGCAGCACGGCATGGCCCGCCATGGCCATCCGCTCAGGCCCGGCCAGCGCGATCTCGTCGCCGCGCTGCCAGGCGGCCTGGGCGTAGTCGGCGCAGACCGCGCGGCCGATGGCCGCCAGGTCCAGCGGCGCCTTGGCCTCGTGCAGCTCGGCCCGGCTGGTGCGCGCCAGGGCCAGCAGTTGGTTGAGCACATGGCCGGCGCGCAGCGCGTCCTGGCCGATGCGGGCCACCGCCTGGGCCTGGGCCTCGATGTCCAGCCCCTTGTCGAGCGCGCTGGCCTGCAATGCAATCGACGACAGGGGCGTGCGCAGTTCGTGCGCCACCTCGTTGGCGAGGCGGCGCTCGCGTGCCATGGCGGCCTGCTGGCGCTCCAGCAGCGTGTTGATGGACGCCACCACCGACTCGAACTCGCTCCAGGCGCGCCGGGCGGTCAGCCGCTCGGCGCTGGCCGGGTCGAGCGCGGCCACGTCGCGCGACAGCTCGTACAAGGGGCGCAGCCCCCGCCACAGCGCCAGGCCCAGCGCCAGGGCCACGACGGGCAGCAGCCACAGGCCGGGCTCCACCATCTGCTCGGCGATGTCCTCGGCCAGGTCGTCGCGCTCACCCAGTTCCAGCAGCACCACCACCTTGCGGCTGCGGTCGGCCGACCACTGGGAAAAGCTGCGCCACACCGTCGCCTTGGGGCCCAGCGTGAGGTTGGAAAAGCCTTCGGCCGCACTGAAGGCGGGCAGGGGAGCACTGCCAGTGTGTGCCAGCAGGCGGCCCTGGGCGTCCCACTGCACCACGCTCAGCGACTGCTGGTAGTCGTGCGCCTTGAGCCAGGGCATAGCGGCCCGCTGGGTGGTGTTCTCCACATCCACCGACTCGGACGCGCGCAGGTTGAGCAGCAGCGCCGCGACGCTGGCCAGGTGGCCGTCGGTCAGTTCGTCGGCCTCGTGGATGCCGGTCTGGTAGCCCAGGTAGACAAAGCTGGCCCACACCAGGGCCAGGGCTCCCAGCGACCACAGCAGCAGCTGTCGGGTGAGCGAGGAGCTGCCGGCCACGCGCAGCAGGCGCCGGCCCCAGGCCTTCATCATCCGGTTTTCTCCTGCGGCATGAAATAGCCCACGCCGCGCATGGTCTGGATGCAGGCGCTGCCCAGCTTGCGGCGCAGGTGGTGGATGTAGACCTCGATGGCATTGCTCTCGATGGCCACGTCCCAGCTGTACAGGCGCTCTTCGATCTGCTGGCGCGAGAGCACGCGGCCACGTGCATCCATCAGCACCCAGAGCACCGAGAACTCGCGCGGCGACATCTCCACCGCTTGCCCGGCCTGGAGCACCGTGCGCGCCCCGGGGTCCAGCTCGATGTCGCCGTGGCGCAGCGTGGGGGTGGCGCGGCCGGTGGCACGGCGCAGCAGGGCGCGCAGCCGGGCTTCGAGCTCATCGACGTTGAAGGGCTTGACCAGGTAGTCGTCGGCCCCCAGGTCCAGCCCGGCGATGCGCTCGGTCACGTGGTCGCGCGCCGTGAGGATCAGCACCGGCGTAGCCGGGTCCGGGAGCACCACTGCGACCTGAACCCCGGCGGTGGCGACCGGACTGGCGCGCAGGCGGCGCAGCACTTCGCTGCCGTCGCCGTCCTTCAGGCCCAGGTCCAGCAGCACGGCATCGAAGCGCTCGGCGCGCAGGGCCGCCCAGGCGCCCGCCACGCCATCGCACACATCGACCGCATAGCCGCGCTGCTGCAGGTTGGTCCGCAGGCCACTGGCAATGCCGGCATCGTCTTCCACGACAAGGATTCGCATGCGCGCATTGTGGCAGTCCCGCGCAGCCTGCGCCCAGACCACCGCAGGGGTTTAAGACGGCCTTAAGAGCGGATTCCTATCGTCGCCCCATGCGCCTGCCTTCCTCGCCCCTTGACCCCGCCCTCCCCCCGTTCTCCGCACAGCGGCGCATCGCGGCCTGGACACTGGCCTGCCTGGCCCTCGTGGTGCTGTGGGACTTTCTGGGCCAGGACCGGTCGCTGGCCCGCGCCTTTGGCGATGCCTCGGGATTTCCGATGCGCGACCAGTGGTTCTTCGTGCACGTTGCGCACGAAGGGGCGCGACGGGTGGGCTGGCTGCTCGTCTTGCTGCTGGCACTCGGCGTGTGGTGGCCCCTGGGCCCGCTGCGCCGCCTGGACATGGGTGAGCGCCTGCAGTGGGTGGCGAGTGCGCTGCTCGCACTGGCCGCGGTGGGCATCGCCAAGAACCTGAGCAGCACCAGTTGCCCCTGGGACCTGGCCGAATTCGGCGGCGTGGCGCGCTATGCCTCGCACTGGGCCTGGGGCCTGGTGGATGGCGGCGGCGGCAGGTGCTTCCCCGCCGGCCATGCCTCGGCCGGCTTCGCCTTCGTCGGGGGCTGGTTCGCCCTGCGGCGCTCGCAGCCGCAGGCGGCGTGGGCCTGCCTGGCGGCTTCGCTGGCGGGGGGTTTGCTGCTGGGCCTGGCCCAGCAGGCGCGGGGCGCGCATTTCATGAGCCACACTCTGTGGTCAGGCTGGCTGTGCTGGACCGTCGCCTGGATGTGCGACCTTTCCGCACGTGTGCTGCGGGACCGCATGGCCCGGACGCCGGGCACTGCGGCCCCCGCGGCCTGAGCACCCCCCGGGATCAGCCTGCGCGGCAGATCTTGAGCATGTTGGTGCCGCCGGGCGCGCCCATGGGTTCGCCGCAGGTGATGGCGTAGACGTCGCCCTTTTGCACGATGTTGCGCGTCTTGAGGTGGCCTTCGGCCTGCTCCAGCGCCGTGTCGCGGTCGGCGCTGGTGTCCATGAGCAGCGGGCGCACATTGCGGTACATGGCCATCTTGCGCTGCGTGGCCACCTTGGGGGTGAGCGCATAGATCGGGATGTGGATGCGGTGGCGGCTCATCCACAGCGCCGTGGCGCCGCTGTCGGTCATGGCCACGATGGCCTTGGCGCCCAGGTGGTGCGCCGTGAACAGCGCGCCCATGGCGATGGACTGGTCGATGCGGCCAAAGGTCTGGCCCGTGAAATCGGCATCGAGGGGGTGGTCCTCGGCGGCCTCGGCGGCGGCGCAGATGGTGGCCATTTCCATCACGGTTTCGAGCGGGTACTTGCCCGCCGCCGTCTCGGCACTGAGCATCACGGCATCGGTGCCGTCGAGCACGGCATTGGCCACGTCGCTAACCTCGGCGCGCGTGGGCACGGGGTTGGTGATCATGCTCTCCATCATCTGCGTGGCGGTGATGACGACCTTGTCCAGGTCGCGCGCCATGCGGATCATCTTCTTTTGCAGCGCTGGCACGGCGGCATTGCCCACTTCCACGGCCAGGTCGCCACGCGCGACCATGATGCCGTCGCTCACGCGCAGGATGGCTTCGAGGTGCGGAATCGCCTCGGCGCGCTCGATCTTGGCGATCAGGCCCGGCTTGTGGCGGAACTCGGACGCCGCCACGTTGCACAGCTGGCGCGCCATCTCCATGTCGGTCGCGTTCTTCGGAAAACTCACCGCCACGTAGTCGGCCTGGAAGCTCATCGCGGTGCGGATGTCCTCCATGTCCTTGGCCGTGAGCGCGGGTGCCGTGAGGCCGCCGCCCTGCTTGTTGATGCCCTTGTTGTTGGACAGCTCGCCACCCAGCTTGACGGTGGTGTGCACCTCTTCACCCCGCACGGCGTCCACGGTGAGCACGATGAGGCCATCGTTGAGCAGCAGCACGTCGCCGGCCTTCACGTCGCGCGGCAGTTCCTTGTAGTCGAGCCCCACGCCGTTGATGTCACCCGGTTCGGTGCGCGAGGCATCAAGCACGAATTTCTCACCCGGCACCAGTTGCACCTTGCCCTCGGCGAACTTGCCGACGCGGATCTTGGGGCCCTGCAGGTCGGCCATGATGGCCACTTCGCGGCCGGCGCGCTGCGCGGCGGCGCGCACCGTGGTGGCGCGGTCGATGTGGTCCTGCGCCTTGCCGTGGCTGAAGTTCAGGCGCACCACATTGACGCCTGCACGGATCATGGCCTCCAGCAGTTGCGGGTCGCTCGATGCGGGACCCAGGGTGGCAACGATCTTGGTGGCGCGGCGGATTTGCATGGGCTTGTCTCTGCGGGTTATGTAATTGAATTTCAATTTTCACACGAAACCAGTTACATGCGGATTACCACCTGATCGGCAGGCCCATCCACCCACCAGCCATTATTTCCAAAACTGGAACAGTCAATTCGCGACTGGCTGGTTTTTCTCTGAACACGTGCGGCGTACAGTTCAACCCAT
>NZ_JBWKYR010000030.1:0-54210 GCF_059423865.1 Acidovorax sp. GW458-11-26-14-TSB4 | reverse complement strand
GCCTTTCTTTGGGGTACGTTTCTTTGGCGACGCAAAGAAAGGTACCTCGGCCGCCGGGCCGAGACCCGGCCTCCGCCCTCACATCACGCGCCGCAGCAACCACAGAGACCGAACACCGAAGCACCGCTCAAAGCGTTCGTTCACGGCGTACGCCCATCCACCGTCACCCCCGGCAACACCCCCAACCCCCCACGATGAACGATAGGACAGTTCAGCACCACCCGCGTCACCTCCAGCACCACAAAACCCTTGTCGGCAGCATCCAGCACCTCCTCCTCCGACCGCAGCACGCCCGCCTGCGCAGGGTCGCGCCACGTGACCTTGACCAGCTGCCACAGCGGGCTATAAGCCGCGCTGCGGTTGGCATGGCCCACGGGCTCGGGGGCCGACGCAAACACGCTGGGCTGGCGGAAGTTGGTGCTGCCGTACACGCGAGACGTAGCGCCAGGGCGCCGGTTGCCGCCCACAGCGGCGGGCATGTCGGCCAGCGCATGGGCGAGTTGGGGCACATGGTTGGCCAGGTGCTCGCGCGCCACCTCGGCGTCGGAGGCGTCGGTGGTCACGTACAGCACCTCCTTGCCGTCGAACCAGCCGCGCAGCAGCGGCAGGTGCGCCCGCTCGGCGCTGGCCGGCCCGGGGCCGGTGTTGGCGACAGGTGTGGCGCAGCCTGTGATCAGCGCTGCAGCCAGCAGCAACAGGCCAGCCCCTGGGTGCTGGCGGTAAGGGCGTGTGGTGGCGTGCCTGCAAAGGGTGGGCATGGCAATGGTCCTTTGGAAGTGCGGTTCACCGGGCCATTGTGGTCCCACCACCCACCACCACCCATCAACCGAAGGAACGCGCCGTGGCCATCGCCCCCATGCGCGCGGTGATGGAGAAGAACTCCGCCACCGTATCGTCAATGATCTGCTGCGCCGTTTTGACGGAATCGATCAGCCCCGCCGTCTGCCCTGCCAGCGCCGGCGCGGCCTCCATGTCGCCGCCAAAGTACACGCGCTGTATGCCCTCGAAACTGTCGGCCGGCATCAGCCCGGCTTCGTGGATCGCGGCGGTGCGCTCGGACTTGAGCGCGCGGATGCAGGGGCTGGCGCGGGTGTTGAGCATCCAGGTGCCGGTGGTGCTGGCGCCGACGATGGCGTTCTTGTAGTTGGCGTGCACCGGGCTTTCGGCGCAGCTCACGAAGCGCGTGCCCATCTGCACGGCCTCGGCGCCCAGGGCAAAGGCCGCGGCCATGCCGCGCCCGTCGCAGATGCCGCCAGCGGCGACCAGCGGCACATCGACCCGCGCGCGGATGGCCTGCAGCAGCACCAGGGTGGACACCTCCTCGGGGTTTTTGAAGCCGCCGCCTTCGCCGCCTTCCACCACCAGGCCATCGATGCCCGCATCCACGCACTTGAGCGCGGCCTCCAGCGTGGGCACGGCGTGGTAGACGGTGATACCCGCGTCCTTGAGCGGCGCGATGAACTTGGCCGGGCTGCCTGCCGAGGTGGTGACGAACTTCACGCCCGATGCGCAGACGAAACGCAGCATGGCGTCGTCCTTCAGGAAGCGGATGGGCAGGTTCACGCCGAAGGGCAGGCCGAGGGCGCGCATCTTGGTGATCTCGGCCTGGCAGTTGGCGGTTTCGCCCGACGAAGTCTCGATGATGCCCAGGCCGCCGGCGCGCGAGACGGCCGAGGCCAGCGGCGTGCGGGCGATCCAGCCCATGGGCGCCTGGATGATGGGGTAGCGTGCGCCCGTGTGGGCGAGGACGCGGTTGTTGCCGGTGGTCGGGGTGGTCATGCGTGCGGTCTCCGTTGTTCTTGGGAAAACCCATTATTCGGGGCCGCCCGCCCGCTGCATGTCGCCCGCGTTACGGGACCATGGACCAGGGGCACTCTGCCAGCAGGCGCTGCCAGTCGGCGGTGGGGGCGGCCTGCTGCACGCCATCGCCTGCCTCCAGCCGCAGCCCGCTGTCGAACACCAGTGTTTCGCACGTCACCGGATGCGGCACCCGCAACTGCCAGGCATGCAGCCACAGCCTCTGCAACCCCAACCGCTCGGCCCACCACCGATTGATCGGCCCCTTGCCATGCGTCGCATCCCCGATGATCGGATGCGCCAGGTGCTTCAGGTGCCGCCTTATCTGGTGCCGCCGCCCTGTGGTCGGCACCGCCTCTACGAGCGAGGCACGGGTACCGGGAAAGCGCGGGTCGCTGACCTCGGGCAGGGTGAGCCGGGCCACGAGGCGAAAGCGCGTGTGCGCGTCCTGCACGGCCGCATCGGCCGGGGCGTCGTCGGGTTTCAGGGCATGGTCCACCTCGGTGGCCTCGGGGGCCCAGCCGCGCACCATGGCCAGGTAGCGCTTGTGCGTGGCCTGGTGCTCGAAGGACTGCGACAGCGCGCGCGCCGCGTCGCTGTGCAGCGCCATCACCAGCACGCCGCAGGTGCCTTTGTCGAGCCGGTGCACCGGGAACACATGCTGGCCCAGCTGGTCGCGCAGGGTCTGCATCACGAAGCGTGTCTCGCCCGCGTCGAGCCCCGTGCGATGCACCAGCCAGCCCGCGGGCTTGTAGACCGCGACGAGGTGTTCGTCGCGCCAGAGGATGTGCAGCGGTGGGGACATGGGCGCGGGCGACGGAGTAAATGGCACGAGGTGAAGGGGGGCGAGGGCGCAGACAACTGACGGATTCTGGCAGCAGGGGCGCTAAGCTTGTGCCAGGAGCCTGGAGAAACTGCGAATAAGGGAGAGACACGCCATGAACCATGCCAACAGCCATGCGCCGCATGCCCAGCGCCTGCAATGCCGGTGCGGGCAGGTCACCGGCGAGGTGGTTGAGACCCGTTCGGCCCTGCACGCAGTGTGCTATTGCCGGGACTGCCAGGCCTATGCCCACCACCTGGGCCAGGCTGGCATGGTGCTCGATGCGCTGGCGGGCACGGAGGTCGTCGCCACGCATGCGCGCAACATCACCTTCACCGGCGGCACGGAGCACCTGGCCTGTGTGTCGCTCACGGACAAGGGCCTGCTGCGCTGGTATGCGCGCTGCTGCCACACGCCCCTGGGCAATACCGGGCGCGACTGGCGCATGCCCTATGTGGGCCTGGTGCACAGCTGCCTGCGTCCGCAGGGTGGCGAGCCGTTGGCGCCACCTGCTTTCCCGCCCGTGCAGATGCACCTGGAGACCGCAGGTGCCAAGGGCGGAACGCCGCCGAAGCTGGGCGGGTGGAAGCAGGCCAGGGCGCTGCTGGGCTTCATGCCGCGCATTGCCGCGTCGCGGCTGACCGGCAGCTACCGGGCGACCCCGTTCTTCGATGGCACGGGCGTGCCGGTGGTGCCGGTCCAGGTGCTGACCGCGGTCGAGCATGCGCGGGCCATGGCGGCGGTGGGGGCCACCGCATAGCCGCCCTGGCATGCCAGAATGCGCCCCAATAGCCGAAGGAGCCCCTGCCGATGATGACGATCCCGCGTGCCCTTGCTGCCGCCCTGACCTTGGGAGTTGCCATGTCTTTTTCCGCCACTGTCCATGCAGCCGTGAACGATGGCATCGCTGCTTATGGCAAGGGCGACTACGCCATGGCCTTCAAGGAGTTCAGCGCTGCGGCGAACGCCGGCGATGCCGCCGGCAAGCACATGCTGGCCAGCCTCTACTACACGGGCCAGGGCGTGGGCAAGGACGTGAAGAAAGCCGCGGCGCTGTTCGCCGAGGCGGCGGACGCCGGCTACACGCCCTCCATGGCCAATCTGGGGTTGATGTATTCCAAGGGCGATGGCGTGCCGCAGGACCTGCAGCGTGCAGAGCACTACGCCACGCTGGCGGCAGAAAAGGGCGACGTGCAGGCACAGTTCAACCTGGGCCAGTCCTACCGCAAGGGCGCCGGTGTGCCCCAGAGCCACGAGAAGGCGGCGCTGTGGTACCGCAAGGCGGCCGAGGCCGGATCATTGGCCGCGCAGAACGAATATGGCCTGTTGTTCGCGCAGGGCCACGGCGTGCCGCAGGACTATGTGCGGGCCTTTGCCTGGATCGACATGCCGGCCAATGCCGGCGACCCGCAGGCGATCAAGAACCGCACGCAGCTGCTCTCCATTCTGGACGCCAAGGGGCAGGTGGCTGCGCGCAAGCTGGCTGCAGAGTACGCTGCCAAATACGGCGGCAAGGCCCGCTGATCCGAAGGAGGGTCTTTCACCATGTCCGCAGGCGATTGGAAAGACATGTATGCCGCCGCCGTGGCGGGCGACCTGGCGCTGGTGCGCCACCACATCAGCGCGGGGGTGAACCCCAATTACCAGCATCCCGAGATCCTGTGCACACCGCTGGTGGCCGCACTCATCCACGGGCACGATGCCATCGCGCACTACCTGCTGGACAATGGCGCAGACCCGCAGCTGCGCTCGGAGTTCGACGACATGACGCCGCTGCAGGCGGCCCAGCGCCATGGGCGCAAGGAGTTCGTCGCGCTGCTGCGCGAGCGTGGCGCACGCGAGGTCAAAACCCCTTTCTGGTGGCGCTGGCTGCCGGTGTAGATCAGAGGCTTGCGGCTTCCTTGGCGCGCATCTTCGCGGCGATGTATTCGCCATGCGTCACGTGCAGCAGCCCGGCCACCTTGCTGATGGCGTGCATCTCGTTCTCGTCCAGGCGGGCGTCGGCATACGCCACCTGCCACATGGCCTCCACGAGCTCGATCTTCTGCGGTTGCGTGAAGTGGGCGTTGAGGTTGCCGGTGAAGCGCTGGTAGTCGTAGGCGGTCTTGGCCGTGTCCACGGCCAGCTCCACCAGGCGCTCGATTTCATCGTCGGTGAGGGTGAAGCGCTCGCGCAGGGCGCGGACCATGGCATCGCGTTCCGCGGCGTCCATGGCGGCATCGGCGCGCACCACCTCCACCAGCAGCACGGCGGCGGCCAGTTGCACGGAATGCGCGCGCTCCGCAGGCGAGGCCTCGGGAGAAAACGGGGCGGTGAAGCTGTCGAACAGTTCTTTGAGGGTCTGGAACATGTGCCGGCCAAAAGAAAAGGGGTGGAAGATGCGCGAGAGGGTGCTGCGTGCCATGCCTGGTGGAGCCCGGGTGCAATGTATTGGTTCCCCCCGCCTTGCGGCCCGGCGACAATCGGAGGCAATGATGAAAAAAACGATTCTGCCCCTGCAACTGCTGTTTGCCTCCGATGTGAACGACCCCGCGCCCCTGGTGCTCTACCACGGACGCGGCTGCCCCGACGGCTTTGGCGCTGCGCTGGCCGCCTGGCTGTTTTACGGCGACAAGGCCGAGTATGTGGGCCTGGACCATGGCGACGTGCAGTCGGTGGACGACCTGCCGGCCCTGGCAGGCCGCTCGGTCTACATCCTGGACTTTTCGTTCTCGGCCGAGATCCTGTCTGCCATCGACGAGCGCGCGGCGCGCCTGGTGATGCTGGACCACCACAAGAGCGCAGCCGAAAAGCTCACCGGCTTTGCCTGCCGCTGCGGTGTGGTGCACTTCGACATGGACAAGTCGGGCGCGCACCTGGCCTGGGAGTTCTTCCACCCGCACACCCCCATGCCGGCGCTGCTGCAGTACGTGGAGGACCGCGACATCTGGAAGTGGGAATTCCCAGAAAGCGCGGCCTTTCTCTCGGCGCTGGACATGGAAGAACAGAGCTTCGAGCGCTGGCGCGAGATCGCGTCCTTCACGCCCGAGCAGCTGGAGCGCTTCATGGCCCGCGGCTCGGCCATGGACGAGAAGTACCGCAAGCTCTGCGCTGACATCGCCGAGGGCGCGCAGCCCCTGGTGTTCAACGGCATCGAGGGCCTGATGGTGAATGCGCCCGGCATGTTCCACAGCCTGGTGGGCGACATCCTCTCGGCCAAGACCGGCACCTTTGCGCTGATGTGGAGCGCCGGCGCCAAGGGCGTGAAGGCAGGGCTGCGCTCGCAGCGCAATTTCGACTGCATCGCCTTGGCCGAAAGCATGGGCGGTGGCGGCCATGCGCAGGCCTGTGGGTTCAAGATGAAGATCGAGCGCCTGCCTGAACTCATGTCGGGCGTTCTGAACGCCTGAGCGTTAGACCAAGCGCAGGTCCGTAGCACGGGCCCCAGGGAACACCCTTGCCAGGGCCGTGGCATTCAGCCCGTACATGCGGCCGAACAGGCCGCCGAGCACGGCGCGGTAGTCGTTGAGCACCGGGTGGTCGCGGTCCTGGAACAGGGTGGTGGCCGTCAGCGCCTGTTGCTCGCCCGCGATGCGCCCGCCCGCCACGCCGCCGCCCAGCACCCAGAACACGGTGCCGTGGCCATGGTCGGTGCCGCGGTTGCCGTTTTCGCGGAAGGTGCGGCCGAATTCGCTGACCACCACGACCACGGTGTTCTTCCACGCCGGCCCCATCTCCTGTGCAAAGCCCGCCAGGCCCTGGCCCAGTTCCTCGAAGCGGTTGGCCAAAGCGCCCGTGGCATTGCCCTGGCCCACATGCGTGTCCCACCCACCCACGTCGACAAAGCCCAGGTGGTAGCGCGTCTGCATCAGCCGCGCCATGCGCCGGGCCGTGCCCTCGAAGCCCTTGGTGCTCAGCGCATTGCGGCTGGCGGCGTCCATCTCGCCCTGCATGCTGCGCGCCACCTCGCCCTGGGTGGCAAAGCCCTCGGCCACGGGGCGGGCCAGCGCGGTGCTGCGGTACATCATGTCGATGAGCCCGGCCTGGCGCTCGTCCACGCCGGTCTTGCCGGCGGCTGCGGCCAGCGCCGTGTTGGGCACGTCCACCGTACCGCGCAGCACCAGCGGCAGGGTGCTGGTGAAGGCCATGGGGGCGGCCGTGGTGCGCCTGGCGCCCAGCTCGGCCGCCAGCCGGTTCAGAAAGCCCGAGCCATAGTCGCGCCGCCCACCCAGGGGCTGGCCCAGCTCGATGCTGTCCTGCGTGTCGAAATGGCTGCGCGAGAGGTCGTCCGTGCCGGCAAAGGGCACGAAGGCCAGTTCGCGCCGCTGGTACAGCGGCAACATCGAATCGGCCAGTACCGGGTGCAGGCCCCAGTCGCTGGTCAGCTCCAGCGCGCCACCGTCCTCCCCGGGGCGCGCAATGGCGATGTTGGGCCGGCTTTCGTAATAGAAGCTGCTGCCGGTGGGTACGAGCAGGCTCGCGCAGTCGTAACCACCGCGCAAAAACACCAGCAGCAGGCGCGCATCGCCCGCGCGCGGGGCGGCGGCCACCTGGGCGGTGGCCAGGCCCAGGGCGCTGGCGCCCAGGGCTTGCAGGTAGTGGCGTCGCAGCATATGCGGAGTCCTTTCAGCCGTGCATGAATTCGGGTGAGGAAAGGAACAAAAGGTTCCATTCGCGCGGCGACTGGGCCTGGACCAGCGCGGCCCGCGTGGCCGGTGCCAGGGTGGCATCGATCTGGCGCAGGTACGGCGTCTGCGCCAGCAGCGGTGGCGGCATGCGCTGGCCCTGGCCGGCAATGCCTGCACCGAGCGCACGGGCCGCCTCGAAGCGCGTGCTCATCTGGCCCGAGCCCGACCAGGTGGCGGCATCGAGCGGGTAGCCGTCGGGCGTGGCGCGGCCATACAGTGGCTCGGCCAGGCGCTGCAGCCAGTTGAGCAGGGGATCGGTGCTGGCCAGCACCGGCTGCTCGCCATGCACCAGGCGCGCGCCGGCCAGCAGGTACTGCACCGGGTCGCGAAAGCGCTGGCCCAGCGAGGCCTGGAACTCGGCCGACTGGAACAGCGTAGCCAGCACGGCGGCGATGTCGCCATCGGTGCGCTCGAAGCTGCGCGCCAGGGCGTCGAGCAGGGCGGGCGGCGGCGCGTCGCCCACCAGGTAGACGGCCATCTTGCGCGTGACGAAGCGGGCCGTGGCGCTGTGGCGTGCCAGGCGGTCCAGGGCCTCGTCCAGCTCCGCCAGGCCTTGGGCGCGCAGGGGCTGCCCCAGCAGGGTCTTGGCGTCCCAGTCGTGGCGCTGGGGGTTGAACTCGAACAAGCCCTGGCGCACGTAATGGGCGCGCAGCGCGGGTTTCATGCGCGGGGGCTCTTCGTCCAGCGGGCGCAGGCTGATGCCCACGCCCGTGAGCACGCGCGCCAGCTCCTGCACATCCTGCTGGCTGTAGCCGCCGCCCACGCCCAGGGTGTGCAGCTCCATCAGCTCGCGCGCGTGGTTCTCGTTGATGCGGCCGGCCGCGTTCTGCGCGTTGTCCAGGTAGCGCAGCATGGCCGGGTGGCGCGTGGTGGCACCCAGCAGGTCGCGAAAGCGGCTCAGCGCATGGGGGCGCACGGCGCGCTCCTCGTAGTCGCCCACGGCGGCACGCAGGTTGGCCTTGCCGGCAAACACGTTGAAGTGGTTCATCCAGAACCAGGTCATCTTCTCGCGCAACTGAGCCGGCGAGTACAGAGCGCGCAGCACGAAGCGCTGGCCGGCCTCGCGCTGCAGGTTGCGCATGTCCTTCTGCCAGGCCTCCAGCGCGGCCTTGCGCTCGTCCTCGGTGGGCAGCGCGCGGGCCTCGCGCTGGCGCTGCTCCATCTGCAGGGCCAGGGCCTCGAACGGGGTGCGGCTGATGGCCATGGCGTCGATCTGCGCCTGGGCTGCGGCCGGCAGCGGGGCGCTGGCAGGTGCGCGCAACTGGTCCGCGAGCCAGGCCTGGGCGCCCATGGCGGACATGGCCTGTGCGCCCTGGGCGGTGCTGCCCCAGGTGATGCGGTCCATCAGCCGCGCGCGCAGGGCGTCATCGGGGATGTCGGCCTGCGCCAGCGGCGCGGCGGCCCAAGTGGGCACCATGCTGGCCGATGCACCCAGGGCGACCAGGGCCAGCCACTGGCGGCGGCTGATCGCCGGGGTGGAAAAGGGGGCGAGAGGGTCTTGGCGCATGGTGCGGCATCCATCCAGGTGCCCTGCTGAAGTCAGGGCGGACCGCCATGCTGCGCCTGCCGCCCAGGCAAGGCAAGGGCCCGCAGCGGCTTTTACCCACGCGAAACAAATGCGCGCGGGGTTGTTTGCATTTGTAGCTTTTTCCCAGGCTACCGCGCCTGTGCCGCTTCCTCGAACTTGTCGACCTTGCGCAGGGGCTTGAACACCGTGGCCCAGGCCGCCACCACGCCCAGCGTGCACACGCCGCCCAGCACGGCCGCGGGTACCACGCCCAGCCAGGCCGCGCTGGTGCCGGCGCGGAACTCGCCCAGCTCGTTGGAGGAGCCGATGAACAGCATGTTCACCGCATTCACGCGCCCGCGCATCTCGTCGGGCGTGGAGAACTGAACCAGCGCGCCGCGGATGTACACGCTCACCATGTCGGCGGCCCCTGCGACCAGCAGGGCCGCGAACGACAGCCAGAACAGCGTGGACAGCGCGAACACCAGGTTGGCGGCGCCGAAGATGGCCACGGCGATGAACATGGTGGAGCCCACCCTGCGGTTGAAGGGCCGCATGCTCAGGTACAGGCCGGCGCCCACCTCGCCCACGGCCATGGCACTGCGCAGTGCGCCCAGGCCCGCAGGGCCTACGTGCAGGACCTCGTGCGCGTAGATAGGCAGCAAGGCCACCACGCCGCCCAGCAGCACGGCGAACAGGTCCAGCGAAATGGTGCCCAGGATGATGGGGCGCGAGCGGATGAAGCCGATGCCCGCGCCAAAGCGCTGCCACATGCTGCCCTGCGCCGCGGCGGGGGGCGCGGCGTAGGGCACGGCCACGCGCGTGAGCAGCCAGGCGCCCAGCGCAAAGCAGACGAAGCACAGCGCATAGGTCAGCTCGCCCCCGCCCACGGCGTAGAGCAAGCCGCCCAAGAGCGGCCCGCCGATGCTGGCCGCGCGCATCAGCATGCTGTTGGCGGCCAGGGCCTGGGCCAGTTGCTCGCGCGGCACGATCTGCGGCAGCAGGCTTTGCATGGCCGGCCCCGAGAAGGCGCGCGCGCAGCCGAACAGCACAAGCACCGCGTAGATGCCGTTCACCCCCGTGGCGCCATGGCCCGACAGCCACCACAAGAGGCCGCTGCAGGCAGCGCCCACGGCCCAGCTGATGGCCAGGATGCGCCGGCGGTCGAAGCGGTCGATCAGGTCGCCGGCCGGCAGCAGCAGGCACAGCATGGGCAGAAACTGCGCCAGCCCCACGTAGGCCAGGGCCAGCGGCTCGCGCGTGAGGTCGTACACCTGCCAGGCCACCACCACGGCCTGCACCTGGGTGGCGAATACGGCGATCAGGCGGGCGGACAGAAACGCCAGGAAGCCGCCGTGGCGGTAGACGCTGGGGGCCGGCTGGCCTGCTGGCAGGGGCGTGGAGGTCGGGGACGGTTCGGACACAGGCGAGGAGCAGCGGGAAAGTGCGGGCGCGGGAGGCGTGTGGGGCGAAACCCCAAGGGTTCCCGCCTGGCGCCGGGAAATCAGGGTTTTTACCAGGGCCCCGATGCTACCGGCTTTGCGCCCGGCCTGCTCGGCGACTTCCGGGGACGCGGCGCAGGCGCCAGCTGAAAGTCTTGCAAAAGTTCCTGTTACATCCGCCGATAACCCAGAAACAAGGGGCTGGCATGGGGCCGGCCCTGGCGGCGGCGGCGCATGCGCAGCCCTGCCTGTTCGATCGGTCAGGAGTTCTTCTTCGGGCATGCCATGGCGTTGATGATCAACACCAATGTGATGACGCTGAGCGCGCAGCGCCACCTGAGCGTGGGGCAGAACGCGCTGGCGACTTCCGTGCAGCGGCTGTCCTCGGGCCTGCGCATCAACAGCGCCCGGGACGATGCAGCCGGCCTGGCCATTTCCGAACGCTTCACCAGCCAGATCCGCGGCCTGAACCAGGCGGCGCGCAATGCCAACGACGGCATTTCCCTGCTGCAGACGGCCGAAGGCGCCATCAGCACCATTGCGTCGAGCCTGCAGCGCATTCGCGAACTCGCCGTGCAGGCCGCCAACGGCACCTACAGCGCCACCGACCGCCAGGCCATCCAGGCCGAAGTGGCGCAACTGGCCTCCGAGATCGACCGCACCGCCACCACGGCCCAGTTCAACGGCATGAACGTGTTCGACCCCAGCCAGGGCAGCCTGGTGGGCGATGCCAAGCTGCTGGCCGTGTTCGACGGCATGACCAGTGTGGGCAGCTGGCTGGAGAGCAGCGAAACGCTGATCAGCAAGCTCTACGGCATCAAGGCCGACGGGGCGGCGCTGGCGGTGAAGTACACCGGCTACACCGACGGGGCGGGCGGAGTGGCCGCTTACGTGCAGGCCACGGGCTTCGATGGCCAGGGGCGCGGCACCGGCCTGACGCTGCAGGTGGACATGGCCGACTTCGTGCCGCCCAACTTCCCCGACGGGGGCAACGCGCCTTACTACAACGACCGCATCATCGCGCACGAGATGGTGCACGCAGTGATGGCGCGCAGCACCAATTGGCAGGACATCACCACCAACAACCTGTGGTTTGCCGAGGGCACGGCCGAGTTCATCCAGGGGGCGGAGGAGCGGGTCAAGGGCGACATCGCCAACATCGGGCTGCCCGCCGTGGTGGCGGCCATCAACGGCCCGTCGAACACCAGCGAGTTCTACTCGTCGAGCTATTCCGCCGTGCGCTACATGCACAACCGCATCAAGGGTGCGGGCGGCGAGGGCGTGAAGGATGTGCTCACCTACCTGAGCGCCAACCCGGGTTCGACGCTTGACCAGGCGCTGGCCAACGCCTCGCAGGGGCAGTTTGCCAGCGCCGCCGACTTCAAGACGCAGTTCGCCGCCAACGGCGCGGCCTTCATCAGCGGCTTCGACCTGAACAATGCCGATACCGGCGCCATCGGCGGGCAGGATGTGGATGGCGGCGAGACGAAGACCGCCACCAGCACCGTGCCCAACAGCGGCAGCCGCTCGGGCACCGACGTGCTCGACGGCTTTGCCGAGTCCTTCGAGACCATTGCCACGTCCAAGGGCGGCACGACGACCAAGGTCTTCCAGATCGGGGCCAATGCCAACCAGACCCTGGAAACATCGATAGGCGCCATGGGCCTGACGTCGCTGGGGCTGCGCAGCACGCTGGACGTGACGGTCTCGCCGGCCCAGGCCATCGTGGCGGTGGACCGGGCGCTCGACTACGTCAACGGCCAGCGCGCGGTGATCGGTGCCCAGGCCTCGCGCCTGGAAACGGCCGTGGCCAACCTGCAGAACAGCAGCGAAAACCTCTCGGCCAGCCGCTCGCGCGTGCTCGATGCCGACTTCGCGGTGGAGGCCGCCACGCTCGCGCGCCAGCAGATCCTGCAGCAGGCCGGCTCGGCCATGGTGGCGCAGGCCAACCAACTGCCGCAGGGGGTGCTGGCGTTGCTGCGGTAGCGGGGTTCAGTAGGGCTTCTGGTGCCGGTGCCGGTAGTCCCACGGCGCCAGCGGGCGCTTCTGGGCCCACAGGCCTTCCCCCCCGGCACGTGCCCGGCGCTGCAGCGGTGCCAGGTGCGGGTGGTGCTCCGCATACGGCGCGTACACCCAGGCCAGGCCTGCGGCCACCTGGGCCGTGGCCACGTCGGCGCCGTTGCAGCGCACATTGGCCACCGTGCGGCCATAGCTGTCCTCCTCGATGGGCTGCAGCGTGGCCTGGCGCTTGAAGCACATCTGCGCCAGGTTCTGCCGCGCCTTCTGGCCGAAGGCCTGCCTGCGTTCGGGCGCGTCGATGGCGGCCACGCGCACCTTGATCCGTTCGTAGGCGCCAGGCGCGCCGCAGCGGGCGGTGAGGGTGTCGCCGTCGCTGATGGCGACCACGAGGCAGAGCAGGGCAGCAGGCAAGGGCATGGGCAGGTGCGGAAAAAAAGTGGCGCATTGTCTCCTACTACACTTCGCTGCAGCGCGGCACGGGAGGCCGGGCGCACAAGCAACGACAACAGAGCAAGAGGGGAAATATCCGTGATGCGTACCGAGATTGGTGTGGCCCGTTCGGGCCGGGGGTGGCTGTGGGCTGCAGCGGCGTTTCTGATGCTGGTGGCCGCCCTGCCGGGGGGGCAGGCCAAGGACGAAGCCGGCGCCTATGGCAAGACGCTGGAAAAGATCTACGACCTGTCGCCCGAGACGCTGGCGAAGTTCCAGCGCTTCCAGGAAAAGCAGGCCCAGACGCCAGGCGACAAGGGCAAGGGAATCTACGCCAACACCGAAAGATGGCGCGGTGACGAGCTGTCGCTGCCGACCAGCAAGAACCCCTTCACCGTCGTCGTCAAGGTCTCGGGCGTGGCGCTGGCCGACGGCGATGCCGGCTCGCGCTGGCAGACCAGCCTGCAGTTCGACGGGCCCTCGCCCATCTCCTTTCTACCCGAGCTGGTGCACAAGGGCGCGCGCGCAGGGCAGCTGGTGTCCATGGTGGGGGCAGCCAAGGGCGTGAGCTTCAAGGAAGACCGCAAGGCCGCCCCGCAGCTGGAGTTCGAGTCGTCGCGCAACCTGCGCATCGACCGGGTGCAGGTCGAGGTCTGGTCGGGCATCCGCAAGTCGACGTGGGTCGAACTCTTGATGTCCTGGTCGCCCATTCTCACGGGCGTGGTGTTCCTCGGCGTGGTGCTCTGGTTCCGGCGGCGCTGAGCTAGGGCAACGCAAAATCAAGTCTTCGCGATGGCGCGTGCCCTGATTTGGGATGGGCTGCCAGGCGCAAAGCGCAGCCATAGCCTGTGCTATGGCGAGTATTTGCAACGCCGCAGACCGCCCAAAGCGGGGCGCGCGGCGCGCGAGGGACTTGGTTTGGCGTTGCCCTAATCTTCGCTGGTCCACTCCACCTGTACGCCCAGGCTGCGCAGGTTCTCCACGAAGCGCGGGTGGGCGCGGCGGATGGGGGCGGCGTTGCGGATCTCCGAGCGCCCCTCGATGCTGGCCGCAACCATGAACAGGGCAATCGCCACGCGGATGATGTAGGGGCTCTCCACCAGTGCGGGGCTCAGAGGGTTGCCGCCGAAAGTGATGAGGCGGTGCGGGTCCGACGAGAACACGTGGGCGCCGAACTTGGAGAGTTCGCCGGTCCAGCCCAGCGCGCCGTCGTAGACCTTGTTCCAGAACATGCAGTTGCCCTGCGCGCGCACCCCGAGGGCGATGAAGATGGGCAGCAGGTCCACCGGGAAGTAGGGCCAGGGCGCGGCCTCGACCTTGGTCAGCACATTGCTCGTGAACGGTGTCTGCACCTTGAGCGGGCCGGGGCAGTGCGCGCGCGACCAGCCGTCCTCGTGTGTCACCACCACGCCGAACTTGGCGAAGGTGCGGTCGATCAGCGGGAAGTTGCCAGGCGCGCTGTTGCGCACGATCACGTCGCCGCCGGTGATCGCGCCCAGGGCCAGGAAGGTGGTGATCTCGTGGAAATCCTCGTCGAAGCGGAACTCGCCGCCGCCCAGCGCCGCGCCGCCCTGCACCGTGATGCGCGAGGTGCCGATGCCGTCGATGCGCGCGCCCAGCATCACCATGAAGCGGCAGAACTCCTGCACATGCGGCTCCGACGCCGCGTTGGTCAGCGTGGAGGTGCCGTTGGCCGCCACGGCGCAGAGCACGAAGTTCTCGGTGGTGGTGACGGAGGCGTAGTCGAGCCAGTGGTCCGTGGGCGTGAGCGCGCCCTGGTGGCTGCTGCGCACCAGCAGCGAGCCCTCGGCACGCTCCACGCTGCCGCCAAAGCGCTGGAAGACTTCCACATGCGGGTCGATCTCGCGCACGCCCAGGGTGCAGCCCTTGACGTTGTCTTCGAGCCGCGCCACGCCAAAGCGCGCCAGCAGCGGCGGGATGAGCATGATGGACGAGCGCATCTCCTCGGGCAGGCGGTGCTGTGCGGGGTCGAACACCGTGTGTTCATGGTGCAGGCTCAGGGTGCCCGTGGCCTGGTCCATCTGCACGCTGCTGCCCAGCATGCGGAAGATGTCGAGGATCTTGCGCACGTCGGTGATGTCGGGCACGCCATGCAGGCGCAGCGGCTCGCGCGTGAGCAGGGTGGCGCACAGCACCGGCAGCACGGCGTTCTTGTTGGCGGACGGGGTGATGCGGCCACGCAGGGGCGTACCGCCGTGGACGATGAGATTGGACATGGGGAGAGGGGCAGAAGAAGCGAAAAAGCAGGACGTGCAACGGGGTGCACGGCCAAGGCAAGGGCCTGCACTTTACCCTTGCCGCGCCCCGCTGCCTGTATCTGCCGGTAATCTGCCGCTCAGCAGGTCGGCTTTAGAGCCGGCACTCCAGAGCTCCGCCGGGGGTCAGAAGCCGAAGGGCTGCCCCGGCTTCCAGGCGTCGGCCAGGCGCTTGGCCTCGGCCACTTCCACGATGCTCATGCTGGGCGCCAGGCGGCGCATGGTGCCGGCCGCCCAGAAGGCGCCGCGGTTGGGCGGCACGAGCGTGTCGTCCTGCTGCTGCTCCTTGTGCGCGCGCTGCGCCAGGTCGAGCAGCATGTGGGCCGCCACGGGGCGGCGGCCCACGTTGTCCAGGCCGGTGGAGTAGAGCAGGCCCAGGCTGTACAGGCCCGAGGGGTCGCCCTGGCGCGCGGCGCGCTGGTACAGGTTCTCGGCCTGTTCGGCCTGCTGGGTCACGCCCAGGCCACGTTCATAGCTGTAGCCCAGTTGTACGCTGGCCAGGGCCAATCCTTCATTGGATGCCTTGGTCAGCCACTGGATGGCCTGCTCGGGGTCCTTGGCCACGCCGCGGCCATCGCGCAGCGTGGTGCCCAGCACCAGCATGGCGCGCAGGTCGCCCTTTTCCGCCAGGGCCTGCAGTTCCTTCACCGCCTCGGGCCCCTCGCTGCTGCGGCGGGCCTGTTTCTCCAGGGCTTGCATGCGCGCCTGCTGTTCCTGGGCGGCCTTCTGGGCCGCCACTTCGGCGGCGCGGGCATCGGCTTCGATCTTGGCGGCGCGCTCCTGGGCGCGGGCCTTGTCGGCCTGGACCTTCCAGCCCACCAGGCCCAGGACCAGCACCACGGCCAGGCCCAGGCCGATCCAGGTCGTGGGGAGCTCGCGCGAAGTCTTCTTGCGCGCCTTGGCCTTCTTCTTGGCCTCGGCTTCGGCGGCAGCCGCCTCTGCAGCGGCTGCGCGCGCCCGGGCGGCCTTGCCTATGTAGGGGGCGGGCGCCGGGGCCGGTGCTTCGGCGGCCTTGGGTTCTGCAGGCTTGGGGGGATCCACCTTGTCGTAGGCCACTTGGCAACTGGGGCACTGCCAGTCGGGTGCCGTGTCGCTGGACTGGCGGGTGTATTTGCAGCGGGCGCAGACGCGCCCTGTGGCGGCGGAGGGAGCCGCAGCGGCGGCGCCTTCCTTGTCGATGGGTTCCAGGGACAGCGAAAGCGATGGTGGTCCGGCTTTGGTGTTCACGTAGTTCGTCCTTCACCGCGCACGCTGGCGCGGTCCTCCCGGGCTCCTTGTTCAGCCCCTCCCATAGGGTGCCGCCGGCCCAATGGCGTGTAGTGTATTTGTAGTAATTGGTTTTTTGTATGTCGGGATGTGTAACTGTGCTGCTATGCAGCATCGCCCCGTGCCACTTGGGAAGGGATTTGTAACAATCACCACCAAACATCGCGGACAGCGGCTGGCTGGCTATCGAAATGAGAGCGGCATGGCATCATGTGGCATGGATAGTGCAGGCCAGCAGTCGCCTGGATACTGGAAATGAGCATGTCATCTCCTCAATGGGTTTCATTTCTAGAATGCCGGGAACCACCGGCCCGCCCTGGGTCTCACAGCGACACCCGCCTGCCGATGCCTGCCCTTTCGGAGTGCTGCCTTTGAATCCGCCGATGTCCCCGCGCCAGTCCCTTTGCCCCGCTTTGCCTTTGTTCTTCCGCTCGCTCCGCCCGCTGGCCCTGGTGCTGGCGGGTGCAGCAACGCTGTTCCTGACGGGCTGCGCAGCCCTGCCCAGCGGCCCGCAGGGCCCCCAGGCGCCGCAGGAGAAATTCGGCTCGCTGGCCACCTACTCGCGCCTGTTCGATGCCACCCCGGCACAGACCTGCGAGGCATCGCGCCGGGCGCTGCTCAGCCAGGGCTACATCATCAACACCAGCTCGGCCGAACTGGTGGAGGGCAAGAAGAACTTCCAGCCCGGCGCCGAGACGCATATGCAGATGGTGATCCGCGTGGTCTGCGTGCCCGAGTCGCCCACCGGCAAGATCAGCCTGGGCTTCGTCACCGCCATCCAGGACAGCTTTGCGCTGCGCAAGACCAACAACTCGGCCAGCCTGGGCGTGGGGGCCATCGGGTCCGTGTCGCTGCCGTTCTCGTCGAGCAGCGAGTCGCTGGTGCGCGTGGGCAGCGAGACCATCACCACGGACACCTTCTACGAAAGCTTCTTCGACCTGGTCAAGCGCTACCTGGTGATCGATGAGGCGGCCCAGGTGAATGAATAGGCCCCCCTGAGTCGCTTCGCGCCTTCCCCCGAGGGGGACGCCACCAGGGGCCTGGCAAAGCCAGTTCCACGGTGGCACTGGCCTGCCGTGTGCCCGTTGCTGCGGGCAGCCGACGGTACGTTGCATCCGGAAAGGCAATGCCGCATACCTCGCGAGATGCTGAGGGCCACGTCAGCTGTACAGCTTGGCCCCGGCATCGCGGATGCGCAGCGCCGCCTCGTGGCCCAGCGCGTTGACCACCGGCTCCCACACGCTGGCATAGCGCGGCAGCGCGTCGGGCGCGAACGAGGTGTGCGGCCAGTCCGAGCCCCAGACCAGGCGCTCGCCCATGTGTGCGGCCACGCGGGTGATGGCCGGGTGCAGCAGGCCGTAGGGCGCACTGGCCTGCAGCCGGTACCAGCCCGAGAGCTTGACCCAGGCGCCTTGCCCGGCCAGCTTGGCCAGGGCCTGCCAGGCGCGGTCGTCGGCCGGCAGCAGGCCGTGCAGGCCGGCCAGGTGGTCCAGCACGCAGGCCACGGGCGTGCCCTGGTGCAGGTGGACGATGGTGGCCAGGTCTTCGGGGCTGGCGTACCACTGCACGTGCCAGCCCCGCTCGGCCAGGCGCGGGGCCAGGGCCTTCATGGTCTCGGGGCCATTGCCCACGGGCGAGACGAGGTTGAAGCGCACGCCGCGCACGCCCAGCGCGTGCATGCGGTCGAGCTCGGCGTCGGGCACATCGCCGTCCAGCACCACAACGCCGCGGTGGCGGCCAGGGGACAGCGCCAGCGCATCGAGCAGCACGCGGTTGTCGGTGCCGTACACGCTGGGCTGCACCAGCACCAGATGGCCCACGCCATGCGCGGCGGCCAGCGCCTCGATGTCGGCCAGCGGCCGGTGCACGGGCTCGTAGTGCCCGGCCTGCGCCGGGGCGGCACGGTCAAAGACGTGCACATGGGTGTCCCAGCCCGAAGGCAGGGCAGGGGAGAGAGGGGTCAAAGCGGAAGAAAAAGCCATTTCGATCAACTGCGCATGCACAAAGCGTGCGCGCTTGGAACGCGAACACGCTCCTGGAGTTCACCCCACGGAAATCTTGCGCTCGCGCACCACCTTGGCCCATTGCTCCTGCTGCGCGGCGATGAACTTGCCGGCTGTCTGCTGCGAGGCATCGGCAAACACGTCGCCGCCAAGCTGGCGCACGCGGCCCAGCACCTCGGGGTCGGCCAGGGCCTTGCGCACTGCGGCCACCAGGGTGGCCTTGGTATCCGCCGCCATGCCGGCGGGCGCCAGCAGCGGATTCCATTCAAGCACCTCGTAGCCGGGCACGCCGGCCTCGGCCATGGTGGGCACCTCGGGCAGCGAGCGGGCACGCACCATGCTGGTCACCGCCAGCGGGCGCAGCTTGCCGGCCTGGATGTGGCCCAGCGACGAGGCCACGTTGGCAAAGAACAGCGGCACCTGCCCGCCCATCACATCGGTCATGGCCGGGCCGCCGCCGCGGTAGGGCACGTGCAGCAGCTGCACACCTGCGCGCCCCTCGAACATGGCGCCCGCCAGGTGCTGGGCCGAGCCATTGCCCGAGGAGGCATAGGTCAGCTCGCCCGGCCTGGCCTTGGCCAGTTGGAGCACGTCCTTGACCGACTTGGCCGCAAAGCCCGGCGTGCACACCAGCACGTTGGGAAAGGTCGCCAGCACCGCCAGCGGCGTGAAGGCCTTGGCACTGTCATAGGGCAGCTTGGGGAACAGCGGGGGGTTCACCGCGAAGGACGAGGCATCGAGCAGCAGCGTGCTGCCATCGGGCGTGGCACGTGCCACCTGGGTGGCGGCCAGTTGGCCGCTGGCGCCGGGCTTGTTCTCCACCACCACGCTCTGGCCCAGCGCGTCGGCAATGCGAGGCGCGACGATGCGCGCGATCAGGTCGGCGCCACCGCCGGCGGGGTAGCTCACCACCAGGGTGATCGGTCGGCCGCCGGCCACCGTGGCCGCATGGCCGGCCGCGAGCCAGGGCGCGGCCAGCGCGGCACCGGCGGCCTGCACCAGCAGGCGGCGGCGTGGGAGGGAGGCGGAGGATGGCGAAGAGGTCGTCATGTTGCGGGGCTCCTGCAGTGGTCCGAAAGAGAGGGGTGGAGGCTCAGGTCAGCGTGACGGAGTAGTGGAAGGCATGCGCATCGCCGCGTGTGGTGCGCCATTCCACACAGCGACCCGCAAGGTCGTAGGCATTGCGCTCCACCGCCACGCAGGGGTGGCCTGCCTGCAGGCGCAGCTGGGCGGCCTGCGCAGCGGTCAGCACGCCAAAACCGATCTGGTCCACCGCGCGGTGCACGTGCACGCCGCAGCGGCGCGCGAACATGGGGTAGAGCAGGTCGTCCCAGCCGCCCAGCTCGTCGTCGGCCAGCGGGGCGAACAGGTCCAGCGGCAGCCACATGTCTTCGAGCAGGCAGGGCTGGCTGGCCAAGAGGCGCAGGCGCAGCAGGCGCAGCACGGTCTCGCCCGGGCCCACGCCCAGGGCGCGCGCCACCACAGCGGTGGCCGGCACGCTCTGGCGCAGCAGGATGCGCGATTGCGGCACCTCGTTGCTGCCACCGCCAAAGCGGAAGAAGCGCAGCATGGAGCCGCCCGACAGGCCCTGGCGCACAAAGGTGCCTTTGCCGTGGATGCGCTCGATCAGCCCCTGCTCGACCAAGAGCTCCAGCGCGCGGCGCATGGTGCCCAGGGCCACCTGGTGCTCGGCGGCCAGCAGGTTCTCGGACGGCAGGGCGCTGCCCGGCGGCCACTCGCCCGCCACCACGCGGGCGCGCAAGGCGGCGGCCAGCGAGGCATAGCGGCGCATGCCGGGGGAAGTGTCGACCAGGGCCAGGTGCGGGGAAGCTTGCATGCTGAGAACTATAGTTCTCTAGAGGACTATGGAAATCCGGGATTACCCTGAATGGCGCGTCGGGGGCCCGTTGCGGGATTTCAGCGCCAGAAGAGGGCGCTACAGCACAGCCTGCTCGGCCCAGGTGCCGGGCGCCAGCCCATCGAGCGTGTAGGGCCCGATGGCGGCACGGACCAGCCGCAGGGTGGGAAAGCCCACCGCCGCCGTCATGCGCCGCACCTGGCGGTTGCGGCCCTCGCGGATGGCCAGCTCGATCCAGGCCGTGGGGATGGCCTTGCGCTCGCGGATGGGGGGTGTGCGCGCCCACACGGCCGGCGCAGGGTCGAGCAGGCGGGCGCGGGCCGGGCGGGTCGGCCCGTCATTGAGCTGCACGCCGTTGCGCAACTGCGCCAGGGCGTCTTCACCGGGCTGGCCCTCCACCTGCACCCAGTAGATCTTTTCCATCTTGAAGCGTGGGTCGGCGATGCGGGCCTGCAGCGGGCCATCGCTGGTCAGCAGCAGCAGGCCCTCGCTGTCGGCGTCAAGCCGCCCGGCCACGTACACGCCTGGCTGGTCGATGTAGTCCTTGAGGCCCTGCCACTTGCCCTCGGCGGTGAACTGGCTGAGCACGCCATAGGGTTTGTTGAAGCGGATCAGGCGCGGGGTCATGGGCTGTGGCAGGCGAAGTGAGCACCGAGCATAGCTGCCGCAGGCGGCCTTTCTGCCGGCCTGGCCGCAGTGCGGCGCTGCTGCTAAATGGTTCTTATTATCGTTATTGCGGTTTCCGTGAGACACTGGCGCCGCTGTCCGCCCATTCCGGGTGGCTCTGCCCCCTATCCTGCTGCCTAACCCATGACCGACAAGGACCTGCTGGCCATCATCGACCGGGCCGTTGACGAATTCAATGGCGACCTGGACGAACTCGAAAGCGCCATCGGCATGCTGGTGCTGGGCCGCCACTACGGCTGGCGCGTGATGCTGCTGATCCACAGCCCGAGCACGATCCGCAAGTACACCAAGATCCTGAACGTCCAAAGCCTGCGCGACGTGCTGCCCGAGGTGGGGGTCCTGGCCCATCGCTCCAAGGCATGGCGCCTGGTGGAAGGCACCAGGAACTTCTGGAAGGTGGTGCGCGGCCAGGTCAGTGGTGTGCGCAGCGCCCGGGTCGACAAAAGCCCGGGCGGCTGAGGATCAGGGGAAGCCCACGCGGTCCAGCATCTGCTGGACCTTGGTCACGTTGGCGCCCACGGCGCTGATCGGGATGGTCTCGCTCTTGAAGGGCTTGTTGCCCGTCATGGCCTTGAGGGCCGGGTTGTCGATGGCCAGGCCCTTGGCGGCCGGCCATTCGTTGTTGCCGTTGGCGAAGTAGTTCTGCGCATCGGCGCTGGCCAGGTATTCCAGGAACTTGATGGCGTTGTCGCGGTTCTTGGCATTCCTGGCGACCGCGCCGCCGGCGATGTTCAGGTGCGTGCCCCAGCTTTGCTGGTTGGGGAAGACCACGCCGACCTTGTTGGTGGCGGCCACGTCCTCGGGCTTGCCCGAGCGCATCATGCGCGCCAGGTAGTAGCTGTTGGTCACGCCGATCTCGCATTCGCCGGACGCCACGGCGTTGATCTGGTCGGTGTCGCCGCCCTTGGGCGGGCGTGCCAGGTTGGCCACCACGCCCTTGAGCCAGGCCTCTGCGGCGGCGTCGCCCAGGTGCTCGGCCACGGCGCCGAACAGGCTCAGGTTGTAGGGGTGCGAGCCCGAGCGGATGCACAGCTTGCCCTTGTTCTTCGGGTCGCCCAGCTTCTCGTAGGTGTCCACATCCTCGCGCTTGACCTTGATCTTGTTGTAGACGATCACGCGGGCACGCGTGGACAGGCCGAACCACGAAATACCGCCGTCGGCCGCCGGCGTGCTGCGCAGGTTGGCCGGGATGGCATCGCTCAATACCTTGGACTGGATGGGCTGGAACAGGCCATCCGCCTCGCCGCGGTACAGGCGGGCCGCGTCCACCAGCAGGATCACGTCGGCCGGAGAGGCCGTGCCCTCGGCCTTCAGGCGCGCCAGGATGCCGGCGTCGTCGGAGTCCACGCGGTTGATCTTGATGCCGGTGGCCTTGGTGAAGTTGTTGTACAGCGCCTCGTCCGTCGCGTAGTGGCGGGCCGAGTACAGGTTGAGCTCGCCCGTCTGCGCGAAGGCGGCCGAGGCCGCGAGCGCGGTGGCGAGCAGGATGCCGATGGTTTTCTTCATGGTGGAGCAGCTTTCTGGAGAAGGGGTGTGTTTATGGAGAAGGCGCAGGCGGCAGGCCCAGCAATTCGGGGGTGGCGTCGGCCAGGGTCTTGCAGCCGGTCAGTGCCATGGCGATTTCGAGTTCGTCACGCAGCAGGCGGATCACCTGGGCCACGCCGGCGGCACCGGCATTGGCCAGGCCCCACACGGCAGGGCGGCCCACCAGCACGGCCGAGGCGCCCAGCGCCATGGCCTTGAGCACGTCGGTGCCGCGGCGGATGCCGCCGTCCACCAGCACGGGCATGCCGCCCTGCACGGCCTGCACGATGCGCGGCAGCGCCACGGCCGTGGCGGGTGCGGTATCGAGCGTGCGACCGCCGTGGTTGGACACCACCAGCCCTGCCACCTGCAGGCTGGCGGCCTGGCGGGCGTCGGCAGGGTGCAGCACGCCCTTGAGCAGCACCGGCAGCCGGGTGATGGACTGCAGCCAGGCCACATCGTCCCAGGTGGGCGCCTGGTGCAGCAGGGCGTCGAACATCGCGCTCTGGCCGGGCTGCAGTGCCGGGCGCGGGGCCGGGGGCAACTGCGCCAGGTTCACCGCGCCCATGCCGGGCGGCAGCCGAAAGCCGGCGCGGCGCTCGCGGTCGCGTGCGCCGCTGGAGGGGGCGTCCACGGTGAGCACCAGGGCCTCGTAGCCTGCGGCCTCGGCCCGCTGCACCAGCGCGCGGTTGAAGCCCTGGTCGTGCTGCAGGTACAGCTGGAACCACAGCGGGCCCCGGCCCTCGTCGCTGAGTGCGGCCTGGGCCACGGCTTCCAGCGGCAGGGTGGACTGGGTGCTGAGCACCAGCCCGGCGCCCAGCGCGGCGGCCGCGTAGGCCGTGGCCAGTTCTCCATCGCCATGGGCCATGCGCTGGAAGGCCACGGGCGCCAGCAGCACGGGGTGCGCCAGCGTGCGGCCCAACAGTTCCACGCGCGTGTGGCCGCCTGCCAGGGGGCGCAGCACGCGCGGCCACAGGGGCAGCGCATCCCAGGCGCTGCGGTTGGCGCGCAGGCTGATCTCGTCGGCTGCACCGCCTGCGAAGTAGGCCCAGGCGTTGTCGTCCAGCAGGGTGCGCGCATGGCGCTCATGGTCGTCGAGCGAGACGATGTGCGCAGGCACCTGCTGCAGGGCGGGGGTGGGAGGGGTGGACATGCGTGCCCAGCCTACACGTCGGCCCACATGCGCAGCAGGTTGTGGTACGTGCCGGTCAGGCCCACGATGGCGCCCGATGCATCGCCCACGCTGCCGCGCAGCTGGGTGAGGTGCTGGTCCATGTCGAACAGCAGGCGGCGCTGCTCGTCGCTGCGCACCATGCTCTGCACCCAGAAGAAGCCGGCCAGGCGCTGGCCGCGCGTGACGGGCTCCACCCGGTGCACGCTGGTGCCGGGGTAGACCACCATGTCGCCGGCGGCGTACTTCACGCGCTGGGGGCCGTGGGTGTCTTCGATGACGAGCTCGCCGCCGTCATAGTCTTCGGGGGCGCTCAGGAACACGGTGCACGAGATGTCGGTGCGCACGCGCCCCTTGCCGTCGGGCAAAAAGCGCACGGCGCTGTCCACATGGTTGCCGAAGGCATTGGCCGCCCCGCCATAGCGGTTGAACATGGGGGGCGAAATGGTCTTGGGCAGGGCGGCCGAGAAGAACAGCGGGCTGCGTTCCAGCCCGCGCAGCAGCAGCTGGCGCAGGGCCTGCGCCGCCTCGCACTGCTCGGGCAGCTGCTCGTTGTTCTTGGCCTGCGCCGCCTGCGGCCCGGCCGAGGCCCGCCCGTCATGCCACGGCGCATCCCGAAGCAGTTCCTGGGCGCCCCGCAGTTCGTCGGCGTTCAGGAGGTTCGGGATGTGCAGCAGCATGGCGGGTGTCGGTGTCTCGGGTGGGGCCAATGGTAGGGCAGTCGCTCAGAAGCGCGTGCCTACGGTCACGCGGATGTTGCGCGGCTCGCCCAGCGTGACGAAGCCGGGGTACAGCTGGTCGCCGTAGCTGCGGTTGGTCGCGTTGGTGATGTTCAGCTTGGCATACAGGCTTTCGGTGAAGTTGTACTGCGCCATCAGGTCCAGGGCCACATAGCCTTGGGCGTACGCCGTGGCCGAGGCCGCACCGGTGGTGCCGCTCACGGGACGGTTCTCGCTCACGCCGCGCACGCCGCCGGCCACGCGCAGCTTGGTATTGGCCTGGTAACCCAGCCACACGCTGGCGCTGTGCTTGGGCGTCAGGCCCACGCGCTGGCCGATGGTGTTGGCTGCGGCGCTGCCCGTCTTGTCGATGGTGGCCACGGGGATCCAGGTGTACGACGCATAGATGTCCCACTGCGGGTTGATGCGGCCGACCACGTCCAGCTCGACGCCGGCGGCGTGGCGCTTGCCGTTGAGCAGGTAAGCGGTGCCGGCAAAGTCGGCATCGGTGGTGCGCTCGTTGTACTTCTCGGTGCGGAAGATCGCGCCGCGCGTGGACAGGTTGCCGCCCAGCCAGTCCAGCTTGGCGCCGAGCTCGAAGTTGCGGCTCTTTTCCGCGTCGGTGTTGGCGGTCTGCTGCGTGGTGAAGCGGTACGTGTCGGCCGAGGTGTTGAACGAGGTGCTGTACGAGAAGTGGTAGGAGGCCGTGTCGCTCGGCTGGAACAGCACGCCCACACGCTGGCTCCACAGCGAGTTGTAGCGCAGGCGCGTGGTCTCGTGGGTGATCACGTTGTTGGCGTAGGCGTCACGCTCGGGCGTGGAGCTCACGCGGTCCCAGCGCAGGCCGCCCAAGAGCTTCCAGTGCGGGGCGATCTGCACCAGGTCCTGCACATAGGCGCCCACCGAGGTGGAGTCGTAGTTCTGGTCGTAGCGGTACGAGGGCGACAAGGCGGTGGTGCGGCCGTCGTCCGGCGTGCCCACCGTGGTGTTGCCCTTGTTGTAGTTGGTGCCGGGCTGGCCCAGGGCCACGTTGAAGAAGGCCTTTTCCTGGCTGGCGTCGATGCCGGCCATCAGCTCGTGCTTCATGCCGCCCCAGTTGGCCTTGGTGGTGTAGTTGGTCTGGGCGTACACGCCTTCGTGCGTGTCGGCGCGCGGGCTCAGGCCGGCGCTGGTCAGGAGGGTGCTGCCGTTCAGGTTGGCCCAGGTGGTGGCGGCGCCGCCCGTGGTGCCGTAGCCTGCCGTGGTGCCCCACTGCGAGCGGTCGAAGGTGCCGGCGCGCAGCTGGGTGGTCAGCTCGCTGCCGTCGTCGAAGCGGTGGATCCACGAGGCCATGGCGTAGGTGGCCTTGCCGCGCAGGTAGTCGCTCTGCGTGCCGTAGAAGTTCTTGGGGTTGATCAGCGTGGGGGCCGTGCCCTGCAGGTAGCGCAGGTTGGCCCATGGCACGTTGTCCGAATTCAGGTGGAACAGGCCGACCGAGAACTCGTTGCGCGTGCCCACGCCAACGCTCACGGTGGGGGCGATGCCGTACTTGTCGATCTTGGCACCGTGGTTGTCGCCCTTGGTGTGCATCAGGTTCAGGCGGAAGGCCGCGTCTTCACCCAGCAGCTTGTTCAGGTCGGCCGTGGTGCGCAGCACGCTGTCGGTGCCGTAGGTGGCTTCCAGCTCATACTGGTCCAAGAGCAGCGGCTTCTTGTTGACCTGGTTGACCACGCCGCCGGTGGAGCCCCGGCCGAACAGCATGGAGGCCGAGCCGCGCAGCACTTCGATGCGGTCGTAGTTGAAGGTGTCGCGCTCGTACTGCGAGGGGTCCTTCATGCCGTCGATCATCAGGTCGCCCACGGTGGACACGGAAAACCCGCGCAGGCGGATGTCCTGGTCCGTGCCGTTCTCGGTGGCCGCGAAGGTGATGCCCGAGGTGTAGTGCAGGGCCTGCTTGAGGGTATCGAGCTTGGCCTCGTCCATCAGGCGCTCGGTCATCACCGTCAGCGACTGGGGAATGTCGCGGATGTCCTGCGTGCCCTTGCCGATCTGGGTCTTCTTGGTCTGCAACTGGTCCTTGGACTGCACTTCGGCGGCTTCCTTGACCGTCACCGTGCCCATGGTGGCCTCGGGCGTGGCGGTCTGCGCCCAGCTGCTGACCGAGGCGGCCAGCATCAGCGCGCCCAGGGGCAGCAAAGCCTTGTCGCTGGCCGGTGCGATGGCAGCCGTTGCGGGGCGGGACGGTTGTTGCGGGCGCAGTTTGCTGCCCCGCTTTGCGGGTTGTTTTGCCAAAGTGGCCTCCAGATGGATAAGAAAAACGGTGTGACGGGCAAGACGCCAGTGGCTGGCAGGGCGCGCATTCGGGTGGCTGGCCAGGCGCTGTCTACCCAAGAATGTTACATTGGATAACTATGTGCCCCAAGCCGCTGCGATGCATCAACGCAACATCTTCGGCGGTTAACGTGGTGCCAAATGTGCTCTTTGCACAACTTCATGGAAAGAGCAGGAGATGCCGGAACGCGTTGTGGCGCGCCTGCACCTGCCCTTGGTGTGGCTGGGTAAGCGATAAGGGTAGTGCAACTGATTTGCAATCAGGGGTAAATGTAATGAGAAGCAAGTAGGTGTGTCAAGTACAACTGCTCCGTATTCGCATTCACATACTGCCAATGCAACGGGATTGGAACAGCCTGCCCGCCGCTGGGCAGGCGTGGTGGCTGCAAGGACTACCGTGTGCGCAAGCCCGCGCCGCGCATGTGCGGGTCGGCCGGCTGGGTTGGAGAAACGAGGGGCGCGGCGGGCGCTCAGTCGCTGCTGCCGCCCGTGACCGCCTTCACCCCGGCGGCGCCCACGTCCACCGTGGCGCCCACCACCTTGGCCCCCACCTTCACGGTGGTGGCCGCCACGCTCACGGCGGCATCGGCCACGGTGACCACGGCGCAGCCTGTGCACAGGAGTGCCACGGCAGCGGATGCCATGGCCAGGCGCGCAGCGGCCCGGGCCGATGGGGCAGGTTTGGCCTGCCGGGCTGGATGGGGGTGTTTCATGCGGGTGCTCTGGCAGGCGTGCGCCGCCATCATGCGGCGGGAACAAAGAGGGCGGGGTCCACCATGGTGCGGTTGAGCATCACGCCCCAGTGCAGGTGCGGGCCCGTCACGCGGCCGGTGGCGCCCACGGCGCCCAGGCGCTGGCCGGTGGCCAGCACATCGCCCACCTTCACGTCGATGGCGCTCAGGTGGCACACCATGGACAGCAGGCCCAGGCCGTGGTCCAGCCACACCGTGCCGCCGTTGAAGAAGTACTCGCCGGTGTCGATCACGCGCGCCGGCAGCGGCGACAGGATGGGCGTGCCCGTGGGGGCGGCGATGTCCATGCCGCTGTGCGGATTGCGCGCCTGGCCATTGAACACCCGGCGCAGCCCGAACGAGCTGGAGCGCCGCCCCGGCACCGGCACGCGCATGCGCAGCGAATCGAGCGCCTTGCCGGCGGGCTGCTCGGTGAAAGTGGCCATCACCAGGGCCTGGTGGTCGCGCTCGCGCTCATAGCGGGCCTGGTCCTCGGGCGACAGGTCCACCGTGCGCGGCGATACGGTGAGGTGCTGCTCCTTGTACTTCTTGGGCGCCACGGTGTAGGGCAACTGCCGCGCTGCGCCACCACCGGCCGGCTGCAGGGTGGCGTGTGCGGGCCCGGGCGTGGCGGACAGCGGGATGCCCACCACGGCCGTCCATTCGATGGCATCGCCCACCACCAGCACGGGCAGCGGCTCGCCCTTGGCCCCGGGGGTGTGCACCACCGGCCGCGTTGCCGCCGGCCCCAGCGACAGGCGGGCCACGCCGCCCGGCACCTGCAGTGCCTGCGGCCATACCGTGGGGGCGGCAGCTGTGGTGGCCTGTGCCTTGGCGTGCGCACCCGGCGCATGCAGGGCCAGCAGGCTGCCGCCAGCGGCGAGCAGGGCAGTGCGCCGGGACATCAACGGTGCAACGGTGGGGAGGGAGGCGTGAAGGGCGTGGTGGTGCATGGCGCAAGCAGACAACAGGCGCCATTGTGCCGCGTCATCTGGGGAATTCGGCCTACATGGGGTCCTCGGGGGCTCTCCAACAATCGCGCCATGCCCAAACCCGGTCGCACCGTGCGCATCGCGCTCCTCACCTTCGTGGCCACGGCCGCCCTCGTGCTTTTCGCACTCAATTTCACGGCTGGCGAGAAAAAGATCCAGCACCAGTTGCCGCGCCTGTACAGCAGTGCCAGCCCGCAGTTCGAACGGGCCATGGGCAGCCTGCTGGGCCCGGGCATCCTGGGCGGCAACGAGGTCAAGGAGCTGATCAACGGCGACCAGATCTTTCCGCCCATGCTCGCGGCCATCCGCTCGGCGCAAAAGAGCGTGGCCTTCGAGACCTACATCTACTGGTCCGGTGACATCGGCAAGCAGTTCGCCGATGCCCTGGCCGAGCGCGCCCGCGCGGGCGTGCCAGTGCATGTGCTGCTCGACTGGGTGGGCAGTGCCAAGATGGAAGAAAGCTACCTCACCGAGATGCGGGAGGCCGGCGTGCTGGTCGAGAAGTTCCACAAGCCGCACTGGTACAACCTGGCGCGCATGAACAACCGCACCCACCGCAAGCTGCTTGTGGTGGATGGGCAGGTGGGCTTCACCGGCGGCGTGGGCATCGCGCCCGAGTGGACCGGCAATGCCCAGGACCCCGACCACTGGCGCGACTCGCACTACCAGGTGCGTGGCCCCGCGGTGGCGCAGATGCAGGCCACCTTCCTGGACAACTGGCTCAAGGTCACGGGCAAGGTGGTGCATGGGGATGCGTATTTCCCGCCCATTGCACCGCAGGGCAACCAGCGCGCGCAGATGTTCTCGAGCTCGCCGTCGAGCGGCAGTGAGAGCATGCAGCTCATGTACCACATGGCCATCACCGCGGCCGAGCGCAGCCTGGACCTGTCGGTGGCCTACTTCGTGCCCGACGACCTCACGCGCCAGCTCATGCTCGATGCCTTGAAGCGCGGTGTGCGCATCCGCCTCATCACACCCGGCCCGTACACCGACACCGAGACCGTGAAAGCCGCCTCGCGCGCCACTTGGGGCCCGCTGCTGGCGGCCGGTGCCGAGATCTACGAGTACCAGCCCAGCATGTACCACTGCAAGGTCATGATCGTGGACCAGCGCATGGTGTCGGTGGGCTCCACCAATTTCGACAACCGGTCTTTCCGCTTGAACGACGAGGCCAACCTCAATGTCTACGACTCGGCATTCGCCGAGCGCCAGACGCGCGTGTTCGAGGAGGACCTGGCAAAGTCCCGGCGCGTGACCTACGAGGAGTGGCGGAAGAGGCCGCTCAGGGAAAAGCTCGCTGAGCGGATGGCGGCGTTGCTGGAGTCTCAGTTGTAGACGGCGCTTTACCGTTCACAGCTGGTTACTTTGCGGGTCGCCGTAGCGCGTTTGCAGCCCGTTGCGCATTCCTACAATCCCACCATCACAAATGGAGGGAAAGGGATTCCATGGCGCAGCGGCGAAGCATTCTGGCGGGCATATCGGCATCCATCGTCGCGGGCGCCATTCCGGGCATGGCAGCGGCGGCTGCGCAGGCCGCCACCGCCGGCAGGGCTGGCATCCATCCCTGGGCCCGTGTCGGCGACACGGTGGCCGCCGATGTGTTGGTCGATGGCAAGGTGGTCGCGAGGCTCGACCACAAGGTCCAGGTGGAAGGCCTTCCCAGGCGCCCGGCGCTGGTGTTCTCCCTGCCTGCAGGCATCAAGCGCATAGGGCTCAAGGGCGACGCGACGCTGCAGGGCAAGGCCGTGCCGTTCGACAGGACCTGGACGGTGCGCGACATCGGCCCCTTGTCGGCACCTCTGTACGACCAGGGCAAGCCCTGGATCGAGCGCATCCGCGGCCTGGAAAAAAGCTTGGAGCTTGCGGTCAGTGTCAAGGCAGGCGATGGCGGAGCCAGGAAGAAGCCCGCCAAGGCCGCTTTCGCAGACCTCGAGAAACAGCTGGGGGTGTCGCTGCCCCCGCTGGTGAAGGTTCTGGGCGACTGGCGGATCGAAGTCAACGACTCCTATTTCCTGTCGGCCGCTGCGATGTGCACGGTCACCGACCTGCTGCTGGGGCCCGAGTGGGGCTACGAGCGCAAAGGGCCCGACGGGATCGATACCATCCTGTCTGCCGCGGTGCGCGCCCGCTACGACCGCAGTCTGGCCGTGTTCGTCGAGGTCGGCGATGGCCTGGGCGCATTCGCGTGGGACCCTGCGGGCGCCACGCCCGGTGAACCGCTGGGCCCCTGGGGCGATGGCGGCAACCCCGGGGCCAGGCCCGGAGTACCGGGCGAAGGGGTGTGGTACTGGCTGCACCAGGACCACCTCGACAGGCCGCGGCTGCTGCTGGACGACGACTACCGACCCAGGACCACGGAAGCCGCGCTGACCCACGTGTTCCAGCGTTTCGCGGTGACGGAAGTGGATTCGCCCGAGGCCGACAACGAAGTGGTGGTGGACAGCGCCAACCCGCGCCCCAACCTGTTGCAGTTGCACTTCGAGGACGGCAGGCGCCCGCGCCTGTGGCTGCGCAGCTACGACTACAACTACAGCATGTATTGAGGACGGGTTCGGCAGGCGCAGCGCAGCTGCGGCAGGCATTCAGATGACCGACGAAAGTACCGGGGGAGAAATGGATTTCATGGCACAGCAACAGCAACAGCCTGGGCCACAGCGGCGGCACGTTCTCGCGGGCATGTCGGCCTGGTTGGCGACCGCCATGGCCGGTGCGCACGGCGGGCAGGCCTTTGCCGCAGAGGGCGACGCCGTCCCCGTGGGCACCCCGGGCAAGGCCGGTATCCATCCTTCGATCGAGCCGGGCGACCGCGTGGCGGCCGACGTGTTCGTCGACGGCAAGGCGGTGGGCAAGTTCGATCACCAGGCCACGGCGGACGGAATCGCCCGATCCCCGGTGCTGGTGTTCCCGCTGCCCGTGGGTCTCAAGCGTGTGCGATTGCGGGGCAAGGCCACGCTGGAGGGCAAGTCCCGCAGCTTCGACACCACCTGGAAGGTGCGCGACCTGGGGCCCATCCTGGGTCCTCTGTACGACCAGGGCAGGCCCTGGATCGAGCGCGTGCGCGGCGTGGCGGCCAAGGCGGAGTTCATCACCGTCACGCCGGGCGATGGCGGCGCCAGGAAGAAGCCTGCCAGGGCGGCCTTTGCCGATCTGGAAAAAAGCCTGGGCGTGCCCTTGCCCCCGCTCGTGAAGGTGCTGGGGGACTGGCAGATACAGCTCGGCGACTCCGGCTTCCAGTCCGCGGCAGACATGGCCAAGGTCACCGACATGCTGCTGCGCGACTGGGACTACCAGCGCACGGGCCCTCGCGGCCTGGACAAGATCCTGCCGCGTGCCGTGCGGGCCCGCTACGACCGCAGTGTGAGCATCTACATCGAAGTGGGCGACGGGCTGGGCGCGCTCGCCTGGGACCCGGCGGGTGTCACCCCGGGCGAGTTGCCCAACAGCTGGTACGGCAAGGGCCAATCCGGCGCCCAGCCCGGCCCGGC
The DNA here is from genome assembly GCF_059423865.1 of Acidovorax sp. GW458-11-26-14-TSB4. Taxonomy (NCBI): domain Bacteria; kingdom Pseudomonadati; phylum Pseudomonadota; class Betaproteobacteria; order Burkholderiales; family Comamonadaceae; genus Acidovorax; species Acidovorax sp. GW458-11-26-14-TSB4. The sequence goes on along the minus strand of NZ_JBWKYR010000030.1, from coordinate 22,504 downwards.
GGGCGAGGGGGTGTGGTTCTGGATGCACCAGGAGCAACTGCACAAGCCCGTGCTGCTGCTGGACGAGGAGCACCGCCCCCGGCGCACCGAATCCGTGCTGAATGCGGTGTTCCAGAGCTTTGTGTTCCTGACACCGTCGGAATCCGAGGCGGACGATGAGCTCGTGGTGGACACGGCCAACCCGCGCCCCAACCTGCTGCAACTGGGCTTCGACACCACTGGCCAGCCGGATCTCTCGCTGCGCAGCTACGACTACCAGTACGGGCTGTATTGAGGGGGCGCTGCGGTGCGTGCCTCCGCACGGCCGCTCGGCAGATCTCAGTGCTTCACGAATTCGTAGGTCACGGCCTCGCTGTCCACCATGTCCAGCACTTCGTGCAGCGCGTCTTCGTCGTCGGTGCTGCTCCACAGCTCTTCGGGGTCGGTGGCGAACAGCGGCTCGATGGCGATGTCCATGTAGCGGCCGTCGGGCAGGCTCAGCACGGGCGTGCCCTCGGAGGTTTCGACCAGCTCCCAGTCTTCGGGGACGGACATTTCGAGTTCGATGGTGACCTTGAGTTTCTTGTTGGCCATGGGAGTGTTCCTGTTGGATATGGGCAATAAATGGATGTGGTCAGGGTAACCGCATTCGGTCCGGTCCGAGTGACGGCGCATGCGTACCTGCAATGTCCTCGTTGTCTGCAGTATCCTTTTGTTGCGAATCGCCCGCGCAGACGGTGGCGGTCGCGCGCAGCCTTGATCCCTTTACCCCCAATCCTTCGGAGTGCCCTCACATGATCGCCAAGAAAGCCCTCGCCATGGCCGCAGCCGCCGTGGTCGCCACCCTTGCCCTGAGCAACGCCGCCCAGGCCGGCCCGCGCCTGGACAAGATCATGGAGAGCAAGGTGCTGCGCGTAGGCACGCCGGGCGACTACCGCCCCTTCGCCATCAAGACCGACGCCGGCCTGTCGGGCCACGATATCGACGTGATCGAAGCCATGGCCAAGGAACTGGGCGTGAAGATCGAGTACGTGCAGACCTCCTGGCCCAAGCTCATGGCGGATCTGCAGTCCGACCAGTTCGACATTGCCGTGGGCGGCATCACGCGCAACGTGGCGCGCATCCGTTTGATCGAGATGCTGCCGGGCTACGCGCCCTTCGGCAAGGTGGCCCTGGTGCGCTCGGCCGACAAGGCCAAGTACACCACCGTGGACGATTTGAACAAGCCCAACGTGCGTGTGATCAAGAACCCGGGCGGCACCAACGAGACCTATGTGCTGCAGAACCTCAAGGCCGCCCAAGTGAGCACGCACGAGAAGAACGCCGAGATCCCGGCACTGATCGCCGAAGGCAAGGGCGACGTGATGATCACCGAGACCTACGAAGCCCTGGTCTACAGCAAGGCCGACCCGCGTTTGCACGCCGCCTTCATCGACGCGCCGCTCACGCCCAAGAGCTACCTGGGCTTCATGCTGCCCAAGGACGATGCGGACTACACGCGCGTGATGAACTTCGTGTGGGGCCAGATCGACAGCCGGGGCATCCTGAAGGGTGCCTCCGACAAGTGGCTGAAGTAAGCCGCTGATGACTGGGCCGGCTTTGGCCCGGAGCGGGGCTATCAGGCCTGCGCTATCACGTGCGCGCGGTAGCTTTCGCTGCCCTCGGCCCAGCCCAGCAGGCGGTCGATGTTGGGGTGCTTGCCCGGGAAGGCCTTGGCATCGGCCACATGCTCGGCATACCACTCCAGGCCCAGGGCAGCCGCCTTGGGCGTGATGCTGCCGCCATACAGCGCAGCCAGCGCGGCATACACCACCAGCGAGCCGGTCTGGCCGGGCTTGTTCTCGATGGTGGCGAGCACCTGGCCATCTGCGCCCAGCAGTTGCAGCGAGGCGAGATGGGAGGCGGAGGGCAGTTGCTGGAGGCGGGCGGCGAAATTCATGAGGAAATCGGTACGGTTTGATGGAAGAGAACCGCCGATCTTAGAACCTCTGCGCCCCATCCATTCCTGCCATCAGTGCTTGGTCGGCAACTTCATCGAATCATCGACCGGCGTCTCGGTGTGCATCACGCACTGCCAGCGTCCGTCAGCGTGTATCCAGGTGGAGCTGTCGTGCATCACCTGTTCGGTAGCCTTGGCCTTGTCGCCGCGCGGCGCCACACCCTGCTTCACGCGGTAGGTCAGGATGCCCATGGCATCGGTCGGAAACTCCACCTGCATGTCGCTGAACTCGAAAGCGGTGACTACCATCGGGCCTTCCTTGGCCATCTTGCCGTACATGGCGCGGTCGAACTTGAGCGCGCCGTGGCTGCTGACCATCATCGCGGGCTCGGCCAGCAGCTCGGTGGCAGCGCCGATGTTCTCGTCGACCATGGCTTGCCAGAATTGGGTTTCCAGATCGATGAGTGTCTGGCGGGGTGCGGTTGTCGTGGGCATGGGGACCTCCGTTGTTGCACGAACAAGGGTCCATGGTGCCGCTGGCGGGCCCGGGCGGGGATCGGCTGAGTGCGATGGGTGGGGTAGGGAAGGGCTGACAGTACGCGGGTCCGCTGTCACGCGGGAGATTTTTGCGGCATTTGGCGCTGGCTGACGTATTCCTCGGGGCTGATGTGCTGCACCTCACCCTCTACGGTGATCACCATGTGGGTGTTTGCATTGCGCGCCTCTTCTGCTGCGCGCAAGCCCGCCCTGGTAAGCGCTGCCAATGCAGCCTGGGCCAGGTCGTCGGTAGTGGACTGTGCGTCGATAGTCGGTGTGCTCATGGATTGGTTCCTTGCGCCAGCAGCAATGGCTGGCGGTGCTGGTTGTCATACAGAAACCAGGCATCGACGATGGGCTGGTAGGTGTGGGCCAGATGGAACCGCCCGGCATCAAACCGCCGCTTCACGACCTCGTCAGCAATGTTATGTCCACCCTGCGATACCCGCAAGCGCACCCGTTCGATGGCCATGTCGGCATTGGGCAGTTGCAGGAAAAAGAGGTTCACCCGATAGCCCAGCGTTCGCCAATGCCGGATCTTGCTGGCATAGGTGCGGCCGGACAGGGTGGTTTCCAGTGCAAAGCTGCGTCTGTGGGCTACATGTTCATCGATTTCCGCCAGCATGATGCGCCCCGCCTTGATGGCGGCTACTTCGGGGGCAAAGGGCGACAGGCCCGCAGCGATCAGGTCCGCGTTGACGAACACGGGGCACCGGGCTTCCGCTGGTAGGAACTCGCGCGCGAACGTCGTTTTGCCAGCGCCATTGGGACCGGCAATGATGATGGCCTGAGCTTGTGCTGCGGTGTTTGCGTGGTCGCTCACAGATGCATTGTGCCTTTGCTGTGTCGAGACCACAGGCCTCACTAAGAACAAAGGCGCCGAGGCGCCTGTGTTCGTAGAGGGGCTTACTTGCCCCAGCTGTCCTTCAACCCCACCGCCAGATTGAACACCGGCTTGCCCGGCTCGTGGTCCACCCGGTCGGCGACGAAGTAGCCGTGGCGCTCGAACTGGAACTTGTCGTCCTTGTGGGCATGGCCCAGGGAGGGTTCCACGATGGCGGTCACGGTCTTCAGGCTGTTGGGGTTCAGGCCTTCGATGAAGTCCTTGCCGCCGGCGTCGGGTTGGGCTTCGAGGAACAGGCGGTCGTAGATGCGCACTTCGGCCTTGACGCCGTCGGCCACGCCCACCCAGGTGATGGCGGCCTTGACCTTCACGCTGTCGGCGCCGGGGGTGCCGCTCTTGGTGTCGGGCACCACGGTGGCCAGCACTTCGGTGATCTTGCCGTCGGCATCCTTGTTGCAGCCGGTGCATTCGATGACGTAGCCGCCCTTCAGGCGCACCTTGTTGCCTGGGAACAGGCGCTTGTAGCCCTTGGGGGGCACTTCCTCGAAATCCTCGCGCTCGATCCAGACTTCCTTGCCGATGGTGAAGTGGCGGTCGGGGCTTTCCACGCCTTCGGGCGGGTGGGGCAGCGAGGGCAGGGTGCAGTCCTCCAGGTGGCCGGCGCCCATGACCTCGTCCCAGTTGGTGAGCACCAACTTGACGGGGTTGAGCACGGCCATGCCGCGGAAGGCCTTGAGTTCCAGGTCTTCGCGCAGGCAGCCTTCCAGCGTGCTGTAGTCGATCCAGCTGTCGCTCTTGGTCACGCCGATGCGATCGGCAAACACCTGCAGCGATTCGGGCGTGTAGCCGCGCCGGCGCAGGCCGACGATGGTGGGCATGCGCGGGTCGTCCCAGCCGCTCACTTTATGGTCGTACACCAGTTGGGCGAGCTTGCGCTTGCTGGTGATCACGTAGGTGAGGTTCAGTCGCGAGAACTCGTACTGGCGCGGGGGCGGGTTGCCCAGCAGGCCGCCTTCGGTCAAACGCTCCAGCACCCAGTCGTAGAAGGGGCGCTGGTCTTCGAATTCCAGCGTGCACAGGCTGTGGGTGATCTGCTCCAGCGCATCCTCGATGGGGTGGGCATACGTGTACATCGGGTAGATGCACCAGGTATCACCGGTGTTGTGGTGCGTGGCGCGGCGGATGCGGTAGATCGCCGGGTCGCGCATGTTGATGTTGGGGCTGCCCATGTCGATCTTGGCGCGCAGCACCATGGAGCCGTCCTCGTGCTCGCCGTTGCGCATTTCGCGAAAGCGCTTCAAGTTCTCGGCCGGCGTGCGGCTGCGGAAGGGGCTGTCCACCCCGGGCTTGCCGAAATCGCCGCGGTTGATGCGCATCTGCTCCACGGTCTGCTCGTCCACGTAGGCGTGGCCGGCCTCGACCAGGTACTCGGCCGCGCGGTACATGAAGTCGAAATAATCGCTGGCCTGGTAGGGCGCGGCGTCGGGGCTGCCGTTCCAGTCGAAGCCCAGCCATTTGACGGCGTCGATGATGCTGTTGACGTACTCCGTATCCTCTTTCTCGGGATTGGTGTCGTCGAAGCGCAGATGGCACACGCCGCCGTAGTCGCGTGCCAGGCCGAAGTTGATGCAGATGCTCTTGGCGTGGCCGATGTGCAGGTAGCCGTTGGGCTCGGGCGGAAAGCGCGTGCGGATCTTGGCCGGGTCGGGCTGGCCCTTGGCGTGGTGGGCGGCATCGCCCGGCGTACCACCCCACTGGCGGCTGGCGTAGGTGCCCTTTTCCAGGTCGTTTTCGATGATCTGGCGCAGGAAATTGCTCGTCTTGGCGGTCTCAAGGGCCGCTTCGGGTGCTGCGGCAGGGGTGTTTGCTGGGGTGGACGTGGTCATTGGTCCATTTTAGGGGGTGGCCGGCCCGTCTGCTGCACTGCAGCGTGCCCGGGTGACGCGCAGGGTTGCAATGGTGCCACCGGCCCCCAAATGGGAACGGAGGGGCACCTTGCGCCGCCCTTTTCCTGGCCGCTTTGCCCTGTTACAACGGTCTGGCGTGAACTATTGCCCAGGAGTGCGCACTCACGTGTACGTAAAGAAACAATAAAGATGGTGTTTCGTGCCATCCTTTCGGACATCTGGTGCGTTGAGTACCAGTGAGGCGATCCTGAGATCAGGGCAGCCTCCACTACCAGGAGATTTCCATGACGAAAACCCGTTCTATCCAATCCGTGGCCGCTGCCGCCGGTGTGGCCCTGGCGCTGTTTGCAGCCGCTGGCTCGGCCCAGGCCCGCAGCGATGTCAATTGGTCGATAGGCCTGAGTTCGCCAGGCGTGGTGGTGGGCGTGAACAGCGGCTACCCCGTGTACTCGGCCCCGGCGCCTGTCTACTATGCGCCGCGCCCTGTGTACTCGGTACCGGCACCGGTGTATTACGCACCGCCCCCGCCCGTGTACTACGCACCGCCCCCACCCCGGTACTACTACCGTGGCGGCGGCTACGGCCACCACCATCACCACGGCCACGGCGGCCGTGGCCGCTGGGACCGCTGAGTTCCTCCGCATTCGGGTTGAGGGCCTCATTGCCTGGCAGCGCAGCCCCCTGTGCTGCAGTGCCAGGCTGAAGGCGAATACGGTGACGGGCACCGCATAATCCCGCGTTGGCAAGAACCAAAGGCTGCCTGGCCGTTCCTTCGATAGATGGTCAGGCCCCACCAACGCCCGGAGTGCATGCATGTCTGCGAACCAGAAAAAGACCGTATTTGTCCTGAATGGCCCCAACCTGAACCTGCTGGGCACGCGCGAACCCGCCGTGTATGGCGCGCACACCCTGGCCGATGTGGAGCAGATGTGCGCCGAGGCCTGCGAGCGCCACGGTTTCACGCTGCGCTTTCACCAGAGCAACCATGAAGGCGCCCTGATCGACTGGATCCACGAGGCCGGCCGCCTGCATGCCGCCGGTGAACTGGCTGGCGTGGTGATCAATGCCGGCGCCTACACCCACACCAGCGTGGCCTTGCACGACGCCACCAAGGGCACGGCCATCAACCTGATCGAGCTGCACATCAGCAATGTGCACGCGCGCGAGGCCTTTCGCCACCACTCCTACATCGCCGCAGCGGCCAAGGCCGTGATGTGCGGCTTTGGCGTGCGCGGTTACGCGCTGGCCATCGACGGCCTGGCGGGTATGTGATGGCGGCTGGGGTCGAGGAAGAAGGGGGCACCACGGCCCCAGGTCGGGATGATCGCCCGGTCGCCAGCCTGCCGTCCCCCGAGATTGACCGGCTGCGTGCCCTGGCCCAGCGCCACACCACGCCCTGCGGCAGTGGTGAGACGGTCTGGCACAGCTGGGGCGAGGCGCATGCGAATGTGCCGCCCCTGGTGCTGTTGCACGGCGGCAGCGGCAGCTGGACGCACTGGGTGCGCAACATCGAACCCCTGGTGGCCGCCGGCCGCCATATCTGGATACCCGACCTGCCGGGCTTTGGCGATTCGGCCACCCCGCCCACGGGCGGCGATGCCGATGCCCTCGTCGAGCCCATGGCCGATGGGCTACGCGCCCTGTTCGGCCCGCGGCCGGTGGACCTGGTGGGTTTTTCCTTCGGCGGGCTGACCGCCGGGCTCCTGCTGGCGGCCCACCCCGAGCTGGCGCGCCAGCTGGTGGTGGTGGGCGCCCCCGCCATGGGCGTGGTGGCGGAGCGGCCCGTGCGCCTGAAGGGCTGGCGCCACCTGCCCCCAGCCGAGCAGCTCGACATGCACCGCTACAACCTGGCCGCGCTGATGCTGCGCGAACCGGCCCTGGTCGAGGGCCTGGCGCTCGAAGTGCATGTGGGCAATGTGGTGCGCGACCGCATGACGCGCCGCCGCCTGGCGCGCACCGACATCCTGGCCCGCTCGCTGCCCGCAGTCACCTGCCCGGTGCATGTGATCTATGGGGAAGACGATGCGCTGTACCAGGGCTTCATGGCCGAGCTGGAGGCCGCGTACGCTGCCGCCACGCCCGATTTTCGCGGCATGGTGCTGGTGGCCGGCTCCGGGCATTGGGTGCAGTTCGAGCGGCCTGAGGCCTTCTTGCGGGAACTGCTGGCGGCGTTGGCAGATGGAGCCGAGTGAGCGCGCGATGACCACTGAGGCACCCAAGGCTCCGCCCATCGCCGCTGTGCCCGAGGCGGCAGCCCCGCGCCCACCCCGCCCGCCGCAGGAGGCCCCGCGCATCAACGGCCAGGTGGCCGTGCTGCAGGTGGACGAGCGCGAGGTCGAGATCACCGCCATGCGCGCCCAGGGCGCGGGCGGGCAGAACGTCAACAAGGTATCGAGCGCCGTACACCTGCGCTTCGACATCGCCGCGTCTTCGTTGTCCGAAGGGGTGAAGGAGCGCCTGCTGGCCCTGCGCGATGCGCGCATCACCCAGGAGGGCGTGGTCGTCATCAAGGCCCAGCAGTACCGAAGCCAGGACATGAACCGGGCGGATGCGATGGAGCGCTTGAACGCCCTGGTCAACACCGTGGCCGCGCCACCGCGCGTGCGGCGGGCGACCAAGCCGACCTATGGCTCCAAGCAGCGGCGGCTGGAGGGCAAGAGCCAGCGCAGCGCGACGAAGGCGTTGCGGGGCAGGGTCGTGGATTGAGCGGCGCGACACGGCGCACGGCGTGAACCAGACCGTTTTCCGCCAACTTGGGACGTTGCGCGGGCAACTGGGCGACACGCGATGGATGGTCTGACGGTTTTCCCGCGCGGAATCTGATTCGGGAGGTTGCTACAGTCCTGCTGTGCCGGGATGTTGAACCGGTGGAGTGGTGCAATGAGCGGAGCAGTAGAGCGCAGCCTGAAGGTTCTCGAGTACCTGGCCGAACACCCTGAAGGAAGCGCGGTATCGGCGCTTGCGGGCCGTCTGGAGCTCCCCTTGTCTGCCGCCCACCGCCTGCTGGCCGACCTGATCCGATACGGCTATGTGGCGCAGGACGCCCGTGATGGCCACTACCGGCTCACCACCAAGATGGTGTCGATCGGGCTTGCTTACCTGAGCCGCACCGGAGTTGTCGATCTGGCGCAGCCGCTGCTCGACCAGTTGGCGAGCGTTTCCGGGGAACTGGTGCGCCTGGCTGTCGTGGACGGCGATGAGCTCATCTTCGTCGCCAAGGCGCAGGGTGCCCGCCATGGGTTGCGGTACGACCCCGACATGGGCCTGTCGGTCACGCTGGCGTGCAGTGCCGCGGGCCATGCATGGCTCTCCACGCTGCCGAAAGACGATGCGCTCTCCCTCGTGGCGCGAAAAGGCCTGTGCGATCCCCGTGACTTCGGCCCGAATGCGCCAACCTCCATAGCAGCCGTGATGGACTATGTGAACGCAGCGCGTGACAAAGGCTACAGCACGATTGTCGAGGTCTTTTCCCCCGGCATGACGGCCATGGCTGCGCCGGTGTTTGGCGCCGATGGGGTGGCGGTCGGAGTCGTCACCATCGCCGGCCCCATGGTGCGACTGACCGAGCAGCGCATGGCCAAACTGGCTCCCGACATCCTTTCGACTGCGGCAGAGGTTTCACGGGCCAGCGGCGCTTCCGCTCTGTTTCGCAAGCGCCCCTCTTAAGGACTGGTGGCCATGCCTTTGCCCCTTGCTCCCCTGGACCGGAGGTACCTGCTAACCCTTTGAAAAAGTGTTTTCAAGTGTAAAAAGGAAAGAGTTTCCATATTGGAAAATGTTTCCATTGTGTTTAGTATGCGTTGGCGGACGGGGGAGACCTTCGTTCCGACAAACGCAGAACCACACAGGAGACAACTTTGAACACTTCGGCACGCGCCCTGCATCTGGCGGGCATGCTTTCAGCGATCTTGATGGGATTGGCGGGTTGTGGCGGCGGCGACTCCGACCCGCAAACGGTGGTGGCCCCCAGCATCGACCCGTACTACAACGTGTGCCGCGGGGTCGATCCGGCCTGCTACAACGACTGGGGTGCCTTCGCCAACACCCCCAACCGGGTACTGATCTATTCGCGCACGGCGGGGCCGCGCCACGCGAACCTGGGTACCCCGATGGCCGCCGGGCTCAATCCGGCGATGAATGCGGACAACGTCATGCAGGCGGGCCTCAAGCGGATGTTTGAGGAAGCGGGCATTGCCGCCGACTGGACGGAAGACGTCACGGTGATCGCTAACCGCATCAACAACTACAAGGCGGTGGTGTTCGCCAGCTCCAACCGCGATACGCTGTGGAACGAAGCAGTCACCACCAGCAACGATGCCGCCCGCACCGCGCTGCGCAACTACATGCGGCGCGGGGGCGGCTTCGTGGGCTTGCACAACGCGTTCGGGGCCGAATACAACTGGCCGTACTACGAGGGCCTGTTGGGCAACGCCAACTTCTACAACCATGCCCCCAACCGCAATGGCGATGTGCAGATCCTGGCGGACGACCCCTCCACCCAGGGTGTGCCGGCACGGTTCGCGTTCCAGGACGAGTGGTACAACCTCACGCCATTTCCGACGAACGTGAAGTTCCTCGCGAAGGTGGATACCGCCACCCTCGATCCGTTGACCGCCAGCCCGCATCCTGGCCACAAGGATTTCCACCCGGTCGCCTGGTGCCAGTACTACGACGGCGGCCGGGCCTGGCTCACCACGCTGGGCCACAACACGCACTCGTTCCAGGCCAATTCCGAGGGACCGGGGGCGCAGGCGTTTCAGAAGCTCGTGGTGCAGGGCGTGAAGTCCGTGATGGGACTCACCCCGTTCTGCACGGCGGCGAAATAGCACGCTGGTTTCATCTGCAAGGAGACATCAATGCACAAGAAACTCACCACGGCTGTTTCGCTCACGGCAGTGGCATTGGCCTCGGCCGCCTTCCTGCACGGGTGCGGGGGAAGCAATGGCGGCCCTGCAAACGCTGCTGGCGCTGCGGCAGACCTGCAGAACTGCTGTACTGCGGGAGACAAGGACTTCCCGAAGGTCGGCGGCAACCTGGGCAACCAGAACTACTCGGCGCTGGCGCAGATCGGCAAGCAGAACGTCGCCAACCTGGGGGGCGCATGGACCAACCGGATCGAAGGCGGCCTGAACACCGGAACCAACCAGAGCACCACGGTGGTGGTCGATGGCGTGATCTACATCGAATCGGCGCTGGGCAACGTGATTGCCGTGGACGGCAAGACGGGTGCGACCAAGTGGAAGTGGACCACGCCCTACGGCGTGATCACCCGCCGCGGCGTGGCCGTGGCCAAGGACCTGGGCCTGGTCTACACCGTTGCGAACGGCAACCGCCTGGTGGCGCTGAACAAGGACACGGGCGCGGTGGCCTGGATCAAGCAGTACCCGTCGGACGCCGCCGACCCGAACTACCTGGGTTCCGTCCAGAAGGTGGCCATCGTGTACCACAACCGCCGGTTGCATGTGGGCACCAACGATGGCAACCGCGGGGCCGCCTTCGCCGCCGATGCCACCAACGGCAATGTGCTGAACTACTTCTGGGGCATACCTCGCCAGGGCGAGCGTGGCTACGAAACCTGGGGCGGCGCGGAGGAAGCCAAGCGCACGGGCGCGACCCCATGGATCCACCCCGCCGTGGACCCCGAACTCAACCTGGTGTATTGGACCTTCGGCAACGTGCGCGGCGGTTCGTCGCAGGACGGCTCGGAGCGGCCTGGGCAGAATCTTTTCTCCAACTCGATCGTCGCTCTGGACCTGACCACCGGCGCCTACAAGTGGCACTTCCAGTCGGTGCACCACGACATCTGGGACATGGACAACGTGATGTCCCCCGTGCTGGCGGATGTGCAGATCGAAGGGCGTGAGCGCAAGGTGGTGATCTACGGCAGCAAGACCGGGATGTACTACATCCTCGATCGCAAGGATGGCAGCGCGCCGTTGGGCATCGAAGAGCGGCCCGTGAAGCAGGACGCGCGCCAGGCCACCTGGCCGACGCAGCCGTATCCCAAGCAGGGTGGCTTCACCGAGCTGTGCGTGGTGCAGCAACCCCTGGGCACGGAGGTGCCCGGCGACCCCAACCGTGCGGTGCCCAACTACCAGACCGGCTGCCTCTTCGATCCGCACTGGGACATACCGATCCTGTCCATGCCGGGCCACGGCGGCGGGGCCAACTGGAACCACCAGTCGTTCAGCCGCTCCACGGGCCTGGTCTACACGGGCATGGGGTACGTAGGTGCCGCGCATTCGCTCAGCGAGTCCAGCAATGGCCTGCGGCCACCCGGCTCGTACGTCACCGGTGCGGTGGTGGCCGTCGATCCGAGCACCAACCTCGTTCGCTGGAAGAAGCAGATGCCGTATTCGCTCGCCCATGGCAACGGGATCCTCACCACGGCTTCGAACCTGCTGTTCATCGGTCAGCCGGACGGAAACCTGCTGGCGATGGAGGCCGAGAACGGACGGGAGCTGTGGCGCTTCCAGACCGGTGCGGCTATCAGCGCCAGCCCGGTCACTTACCAGATCGATGGCGAGCAATACGTGGCGGTGTACGCGGGCGGCACGTCCATTCCGTACAGCGATGCACCACGGGGTGACTACCTCTGGGCTTTCAAGGTGGGCGGGACCGTGGCACCAGCACCTGCGCCCATCCCGCCGCAGGTCCGCCGCCCCGTGTCCGGCAACCCTGTGGAAGGCGCCGCCTTGCCGACGCCCAACACCGTCATCCTGGGCCGCATCCCCACGGCGACCAATGCGCCGGGGGCGGTGGAGTCCGGCGCGGTGAACGCGGTGACACCGACCTGGATGCGCGTGCCCGCCAACACGACGGTGACGTTCACCAACCCGGCCGGCAACACGGGCGTGCACTGCGCAACGCAGTTCTTCGAAGGACGCTTCAACTTCCGCCTGGCCCCCGGACAGTCGGCCCAGCATACGTTCGACAAGCCCGGTGAGTACTTCTACAACGACTGCTACAGCCCGCGCTCCACGGGCAAGGTGGTGGTCTACTGAGGCGAATTCCCATTCGCCTGCCCGCCAACTGATGGGGACACCCAAACGCATCCTTCGGGGTGCGTTTGTCTTGGGGCGTGCCAGCGTGTCAGGGTCTGCGTTGGTGCCGAAATCGCAACAATCCGTTTGACCCCCGGGGCTTGGTCTCAGCCGTGGTAAGTCCTACAGTACCTCTCAGACCCTGGAGAAAGTACGCCCACCATGTCGGCCACCACCCAAGCCCCTTCTTCGTCGCCTGCCACCGTGCCCGCCCTGTTCGTATCACATGGCGCACCGCTGTTCGCCATCGATGCCGGTACCACCGGCCCTGCGCTCACGCAGTGGGGCCAGGGGCTGCGCGCGCAGTTTCCGGGGCTGCGCGGCGTGGTGATCATGTCGCCGCACTGGATGGCGCGCAGCCCGCAGGTGATGACCGGGCCGCAGCCGGCCACCTGGCATGACTTTGGCGGTTTTCCGCCCGCGCTGTACCAGTTGCAGTACCCGGCCCCGGGATCGCCTGCCCTGGCGCAGGAGGTGCTCTCGCTGCTGCAGGCTGCGGGTGTGGCCGCGCAGGGCGATGCGGCGCGGCCCTTCGACCATGGCGCCTGGGTGCCACTGATGCATTTGTTCCCCGATGCTGACCTGCCCGTGGTTCAGGTGGCACTGCCCGCCAGCGCGGGCCCGGCCGAGGTGGTTGCGCTGGGCGCGGCGTTGCGCGGGCTGCGCAGCCAGGGTGTGCTGGTGGTGGGTTCGGGCAGCATGACGCACAACCTGTCCGAGTTCTTTGGCGGCGCGCGCGAGCCGGCGCCCTATGTGCTGGAGTTCAGCCGTTGGATCGAGGACGCGCTGGCCCGGGGCGACATGCAGGCGCTGCTCAACTACCGCAGCCAGGCCCCGCACGCCACGCGCGCGCACCCCACGGAAGACCACTTTCTGCCCATCTTCTTCGCGCTGGGCGCGGCGGGCGACGACCTGCAGCCGCAGTACCTGAGCCGCGAGGTGATGTACAGCATGTTGTCCATGGATGCTTTTGCGTTGCAGCCTGCGGCACACTGAGCATTGTTCGCCGCTCTCCGGCATCTTTCCAATACCAAGATTCATGACTACACCCCAATTGCCACTGACCTATCTGCACCGCCCCGCCGCCTCCGGCACCGCCGAGCCCTGGCTGCTGGTGCTGATGCATGGCGTGGGCAGCAATGAAGAGGACCTGTTCGGCCTGGCGCCGCATGTGCCCGGGCGCTTTCACGTGCTGAGCCTGCGCGCGCCGTTCCGCATGGGGCCGGAGGCCAATGCCTGGTTCGAGTTCTCGGTCTTGCCCAATGGCGAGCGCCGCATCGACGAGGCGCAGGAACTGCAGAGCCGTGCGCTGGTGGCCCAGGCGGTGGAAGCCGCTGCGGCCCAACTGGGCGTGCCGGCCAGCCGCGTGGTGGTGGGCGGGTTCAGCCAGGGCGGCATCATGGCGCTGTCGCTGCTGCTCACGCAACCCGCACTGCTGCAGGCGGCCATGGTGTGGCACAGCCGCCTGCTGCCCCAGGTGCTGCCCGCAGCCGCGCCGGCCGCCGCGCTGCAGGGCAAGCAGCTGTGGGTGAGCCATGGCCAGCAGGACAACGTGATTCCGCTGGCGCAGGCGCATGCCATCCGCGAGCACTTTGCGCAATTGCCCGTCGCGCTCCACTACCGCGAGTTCCCGGGCATGCACGAGATCCGCCCGGCCGAACTGGCGGCTACGGTGGACTGGTTGCAGGCGCTGTAGGAATCCGCCGCGTGGTGCGGGCGCTGTTGCGTGGGTGCAGCGTGCCCATGACGAAAACAGGGCGTTACCTCTTGCTGGAACCTAAAGGGTTTCCAATGGTCAGGCCATGACCCGGGCGGCTGCGTTGGCCGCACCCCGGGCCATGACGCAAGGACCCCTGCATGCCCGATCCAGTGCTCGACCCCGACCGCGACTTCTCTGAACTGCGCAGCGACCACCGACCGGCACCGCCACGCAGCACGGGCGGTGCGACGGTGTGGGTGGCGGGTGTGCTGGTGTTGGCCCTGGTGGGCGCAGGCTACGCCTGGTGGCAATGGCAGTCCAGGAACAACACAGCGGCCGAGCCGCCGGCTGCCGCGGCGCCGCCCGAAGCCCCGGCATCGGCCCCTGTGGCGGCTGCATCGGAACCTACGGGGCCTCAGAACCTCATCGATCCCCTGGCCCAGGCCGATGCGGCCCCGCTGCCCGCCCTGGCCGAGTCGGATGTGGCCGTGGCCCAGGCGCTGACCGAGCTGCTGGGCCAACCCTCGGTGGGCTCATTCCTGCAGCTCGACGGCTTTGTGCGCCGTGTGGTGGCCACGGTGGACAACCTGCCGCGCGCCCAGGCGCCCGCGCGCATGTGGCCGGTGCAGATGGCGCCGCGCCGCTTTGCCGTGGAGGGCGTGCCCGGCACGCAAGGCCAATTGGCCATTGCGGACGGAAACGCCGGGCGCTACGGTGCTTTTGTGGCGTTTGCCGAGGCCATCCCCATCGACCAGGCCGTGGCCGTGTATGCGCGGCTGTACCCGCTGTTCCAGCAGGCCTACGAAGAGCTGGGCTACCCGGGCAAGTACTTCAACGACCGCCTGGTGGCCGTGCTCGATCATTTGCTCAAGACGCCCGAGCCCACCGGCCCGCTGCTGGTGCAACTGACGGAGGTGAAGGGGGAGGTCACATCGACCCGGCCCTGGGTGCGCTACGAGTTCGTGGACCCTGAGCTGCAGGCCCTGTCGAGCGGGCAGAAGATGCTGGTGCGCATGGGGCCCGACAACGAGAAGCGCCTCAAGGCCCGCCTGGCCGAGTTCCGCAAGCGCGTGGCCACCGGTGTGGTGCCCAAGGCGGCGGGCAAGGGGGCTCAGGCCAAGCCACAGGCCACTGCGGGCAAATCGGCACCGGCGGCCAAAGCGCCTTAGCGGCCGGCCAACCTAGTCGGCGACGCGCACGACCGTCTTGCCGAAGTTCTGCCCCTGCAGCACCTTGCGCAGCGCTTGGGGCGCGTTCTCCAATCCGTCCACCATGTCCTCGCGCAGGCGCACCTGGCCCTGGGCGATCCAGCCGGCCATCTCGCGGCGAAAGGTGTCGAAACGCTCGCCGTAGTGGTCCAGGATGATGAAGCCCTGCATGCGCACGCGCTTTTGCAGCAGCGTGGCGGTGAGCCGGGGCAAACGGTCCGGCCCCGGCGTGGGCGTGCTGTCGTTGTAGTGCGCGATGAAGCCGCACACCGGCACGCGGGCGTGCAGGTTGAGCAGGGGCAATACTGCGTCGAACACCTCGCCGCCCACGTTCTCGAAGTAGACATCGATGCCCTGCGGGCAGGCCGCCGCCAAACGTTCGGGAAGATCGGGCTCGCGCCGGTCCAGGCAGGCGTCGAAGCCCAGTTCCTGCACGGCATGGCGGCATTTGTCGGCGCCGCTGGCAATGCCCACCACGCGCGCACCCTTGAGTTGGGCGATCTGGCCCACGATGGCGCCCACGGCGCCGGTGGCAGCGGCCACCACCACGGTTTCGCCGGGCTTCGGCTGGCCGATGTCGAGCAGTCCCACATAGGCGGTGAAGCCCGGCATGCCAAGGCCGCCCAGCGACTGCGAGGGCTGGGCCGCGCCGCCCAGTGCCAGCAGGTCGCTGCCGTCGGACAGGGCGTAGTCCTGCCAGCCGGCATTGGCCAGCACCAGGTCGCCTTCGCGGAACTGCGCGTTGCGCGAGGCGGTGACCCGGCTCACCGTGCCGCCGACCATGGGCGCACCGATCTCCACGGGCGGGGCGTAGCCCGGGCCGATGGGGTCCATCAGGTTGCGCATGTAGGGGTCGATGGACAGGTACAGCGTCTTGAGCAGTACCTGTCCTTCGGCGGGCTCCGGCACGGGCTGCGTGTCCAGCCCGAAGTGCTTCGGTTCAGGCAGCCCCTCGGGCCGTGCGGCCAGCGTGATGCGGCGGTTGGTCAGGTTGGCCATGCTCATGCTCCTGCAGGACGAGGTCCGTGGCGCAGCGTGAGCAACGTGCCCAGTGTGAGGGCCGCCAGCGCGAAGGCCGGGCCGCCCAGGGCGCCCACGTGGTCCACCATCAGCCCGCCGAAGATGGCGCCGCTGGCAATGGCGATCTGGAAGGCCGCCACCAGCAGGCCGCCCGCGCCCTCGGCCTGGTCGGGCGCGGCGCGCACGATCCAGGTCTGAAAGCCGACCGGGAAGGCACCGAAGGCAAAGCCCCACAGCGTGACGGCCACGGCCGTGATGGCGGCCGATTGACCGGCCACCAGCAGCGTGGCGGCCAGCACGGCGATGACGGCGCCGCCGGCCACGATGGCCTGGCGCTCGCTGCGCCCGGCGATCCAGCCGCCCACGAAGTTGCCGAAGAAGCCGCCCACGCCATAGCCCAGCAGCACGGCCGTGATGGTGGTCACCGACAGGTGGGTGACCTGCTCCATCAGCGGGCGGATGTAGGTGAAGCCTGCGAAGTGGCCCGAGATGACCAGCAGCACCGCCAGCAGCGCCACGCGCACGGGTGGGCGGCGCAGCAGCTCGCCCAGCACCTGGAGGTTGGGGTTGTCGCGCGGGGGCAGGGCGGGCAGGGCCACCAACTGCACGGCCAGCGTGATGAGGCTGATGCCGCCGGCCGCGATGAAGGCGCTGCGCCAGCCCCACATATCGCCCATCCACGCGCCGATGGGTGCCGCGCACACGGTGGCCACCGACACCCCGGTGAGGATGAAGGACATGGCCCGCGCGAACAGCGAGGCCGGCACCAGCCGCATGGCCAGCGCGGCCGACATGGACCAGAAGCCGCCCAGCGCGATGCCCAGTGCCACCCGCGCCACCAGCAGTGTGGGCAGGTTGCTGGCCAGGGCGGAGAGGGCGTTCGATAGCACCAGCATCACCGTGAAGGCCAGCATCACCCATCGCCGGTCGATGCGGCGCGTGAGCAGCGGCAGCGAGGGCGCGGCCACGGCCGCCACCAGCGCGGTGACGGTGACGGCCTGGCCGGCCGCGCCATCGCTCACGCGCAGGTCGCTGGCCATCGCGGTGAGCAGGCTGGCGGGCAGGAATTCGGCCGTGACCAGGCCGAACACGCCCAGCGCCATGGAGGCGACGGCTGTCCAGCGCGCCTCGGTGGGCTCTGCGGCGGGTGGCGGGGGATTGTTGGGTGCAGCATCGGCCAGGGCGCCGGCAGGCGCATCGAGGCAGGTCGAGCAGGAAGGGGATGAAGACACGGGAAAGGCCCTGGGGATGGATGGAAGGCCATGGTAGGAATAAGATGCAGGCGTTTCCATGCCCTAAAAGCCGAAATGCTTGACTTTTTGTCCCGCCCCTTCGACCAGGTCGCCCAGGAGCCTTTTGCCGAGCCGCCGGACCTGCTGACCCAGATATTGCTCGGCCTGCGCCTGGACGGCGTGGAGTATGGCCGCTGCGTGCTGCACCCGCCCTGGGCCATTGCCTTTCCGGCGCAGCGCTCGGCGCGGTTTCACTTCGTGGGCCATGGCGGGGCCTGGCTGCGCACGCCCACCACCGAGTGGCAGCGCCTGAACCCGGGCGATGCGGTGCTATTGCCGCATGGCAGCTTCCACGTGATGGCCAGCTCTCCCGACGTGCCGCCGGTGGACATCGACTCGCTGGCGCGCAAGGCCGTGTCCGAAAACATCTACCTGGTGGACGGGCGCGACCCTGCCCGGGCGGACCGGCTTGTCGCCGATGCCATTGCACCGCCCCCGCCGCAGGCCCCCGACGTGATGTTCTGCGGCGCGCTGCGCTTCAACCTCGATCCGCTGCACCCGCTGATGGCCATGATGCCCGAGGTGATGCTGGCCGGCGACCTGGCCCGGCGCGACACCATGGTGCCCGTGCTGCTCGAAGCGATGGAGCGCGAGGTGGCGCAGGACCGCATGGGCGCCTGCGCCATCCTGGCGCGGCTGGCCGATGCGCTGGCGGCCAGCATCATCCGCGCCTGGGTGGAGTGCAGCTGCAATAGCCCCACGGGCTGGATCGCGGCGGTGCGCTGCCCGCGCATCGGCAAGGTGATCGCCGCCATCCATGCCGACCCCGAGCGCGACTGGAACGTGCCCGTGCTGGCCGACCTGATGGGCGCCTCGCGCTCGCGCTTTTCCGAGTCGTTCACGCGCACCATGGGCGAGAGCCCGGCGCGCTACGTGGCCAAGGTCAAGATGTCGCAGGCGCGCCGCTGGATCGCGCGCGACGGAATGCGCGTGGCGGTGGCGGCCAACCGGCTGGGGTATGAATCGGAAGCGTCGTTCAGCCGGGCATACAAGCGCATCATCGGGCATCCGCCGAGCACCGCGCGCGCGCAATGAGGGAGGCGGCTGCGGGTTCTATGCCTTGGGCAGCGGCAGCGCCGTCTTGTAGCGCACCTGCTTGAGTGCAAAGCTCGAGCGGATCTTTTCCACGCCGGGGATAGGGGCCAGCCGGTCCAGGATGAAACGCTCCAGCGCCCCGATGTCGGGCACGGCCACGCGGATCAGGTAGTCGCTGTCGCCGCTCATGAGGTAGCACTCCATCACCTCGTCGTGCTCGGCGATGCGCTGCTCGAAGTCGCCCAGCGCTTCCTTGCTCTGCGTTTTCAGGCTGATGCTGATGAACACGTTGAGCCCCAGGCCCAGGGCGGCCGCGCTGGCCAGGGCCACGTAGCGGCTGATGACGCCCGCGGCCTCCAGCGCCTTCACGCGCGCCAGGCAGGGCGAGGGCGACAGGTGCACGCGGCGCGCCAACTCCACGTTGGACAGGGAGCCGTCGGCCTGCAGCTCGGCCAGAATGCGCAAATCCAGGGTATCCAGCTTCATGTGCTGCAGTGTAGGTGGTTTGCCGCATGAAATGCTGCACCCGGGGCTTGGGCGAGCCAAAACGGCATCCCATTCGGGGGCGCAAGGGCTACAGTTGTGGCATGAACGCCCCCACCGCACACCACCACCTGCTCACGCCCGCATCGGCCACCGCGCTGGCCGATACGGACCCCCAAGAAACCGCCGAATGGCGCGATGCCTTCCTGGCCCTGGTCGCGACCGAGGGGCCCGAGCGTGCGCGCTTCATGCTGCAGGAAATGGTGCGCCTGGCGCGCGCGGGCCGCGTGGGCTGGCAGCCGGACCTGAACACGCCGTACGTGAACACCGTGGCCGTGCAGGACCAACCGGTCTTCCCCGGCGACCTGGCGATCGAGGAGCGCGTGGCCTCCATCGTGCGCTGGAATGCGCTGGCCATGGTGGTGCGCGCCAACCAGGCCTATGGTGAACTGGGCGGGCACATCGCGAGCTACGCGAGCGCTGCCGACCTGTTCGAGAGCGGGTTCAACCACTTCTTCCGGGCGCGCGAGGGCTTGGGCGAGGGCCAGCACCGGGGCGACCTGGTGTTCTTCCAGCCGCACAGCGCGCCGGGCGTGTATGCGCGGGCGTTCCTGGAAGGGCGCCTGAGTGAGCAGGACCTGATGCACTACCGCCAGGAGCTGACGGCGCCGGGCGCGGGCGCGCAGGGCCTGTCTAGCTACCCGCACCCCTGGCTGATGCCGGACTTCTGGCAGTTCCCCACGGGGTCCATGGGCATCGGGCCCATCAGCAGCATCTACCACGCGCGCTTCATGCGCTACCTCACGCACCGCAATTTGCTCGACTGCACGGCCCGCAAGGTCTGGGGCGTGTTCGGCGATGGCGAGATGGACGAGCCCGAGAGCATGAGCGCGCTGACCCTGGCGGCGCGCGAGGGCCTCGACAACCTGGTGTGGGTGGTCAACTGCAACCTGCAGCGGCTGGACGGCCCGGTGCGCGGCAACGGCCGCATCATCGACGAGCTGGAGCGCCTGTTCGCCGGCGCGGGCTGGAACGTGGTCAAGCTGGTCTGGGGCAGCGACTGGGATGGCCTGTTCGCCCGCGACCTCACGGGCGCGCTGGTGCGCACGCTCGAAGGCACGGTGGACGGCCAGATGCAGACCTTTGCGGCCAAGGACGGGCGCTTCAACCGCGACAACTTCTTCGGCCAGAACCCCGAGCTCGCGGCCCTGGCCCAGGGCATGACGGACGAGCAGATCGATCGCCTGAAGCGCGGCGGGCACGACCTGGTGAAGATCCACGCCGCATACGCCGCCGCCGCGCGCCACCAGGGCCAGCCCACGGTGATCCTGGCGCACACCAAGAAGGGCTATGGCATGGGTACGGCCGGCCAGGGCAAGATGACCACGCACAGCCAGAAAAAGCTGGACGAGACCGACCTCATCGAGTTCCGCAACCGCTTCAACCTGCCGCTCACCGACGAGCAGGCCACCAGCCTGGCCTTTTTCAAGCCCGCGGAGGACAGCCCCGAGATGCGCTACCTGCGCAGCCACCGGCAGGCCCTGGGCGGCTACCTGCCGCGCCGAGACACCACCTGCGAGGCGCTGCCCGTGCCCGCCATCGGCAGCTACGCCCAGTTCGCGCTGCAGGCCGATGGCAAGGAGATGAGCACCACCATGGCCTTTGTGCGCATGCTGGGCAGCCTGCTCAAGGACGCTACGCTGGGCCCGCGCATCGTGCCCATCGTGGCCGACGAGGCGCGCACCTTCGGCATGGCCAATCTGTTCAAGCAGGTGGGCATCTACAGCAGCGTGGGCCAGCGCTATGCGCCCGAGGACATCGGCTCGGTGCTGAGCTACCGCGAGGCGCTGGACGGCCAGATCCTGGAAGAGGGCATCAGCGAGGCCGGCGCCATCGCCAGCTGGACGGCCGCAGCCACCAGCTACACCGTGCACGGCCTGGCCATGCTGCCGTTCTACATCTACTACTCGATGTTCGGCTTCCAGCGCGTGGGCGACGCCATCTGGGCGGCTGCGGACCAGCGTGCGCGCGGCTTTTTGCTGGGCGCGACCTCGGGCCGCACCACGCTGGGCGGCGAGGGCCTGCAGCACCAGGACGGCAGCAGCCATCTGGTGGCCGCGACCATCCCCAACTGCAAGGCCTACGACCCGGCCTATGCGGGTGAGATGGCGGTGATCGTCGACGCCGGCATGCGCGAGATGGTGACCGAGCAGCGTGACGTTTTTTACTACGTCACGCTGATGAACGAGAACTACGCCCAGCCCGACCTGCCCGAGGGGGCGCACGAGGGCGTGCTGCGCGGCTGCTACGTGTTCCGGCGCTTCGAGGCCGAGGGCGCCTCTGCGGCCACGGCCCGCCATGTGACGTTGCTGGGCTCGGGCGCCATCCTCACCGAGGTGGCGAAGGCGGCGCAGCAACTGGCCGCCGAAGGCATCACCGCCACGGTGGTCAGCGTGACCAGCTGGAGCGAACTGGCGCGCGACGGCGTGGCGTGCGAGCAGTGCGCCATCGCGGGAGAAGATCAGCCGGGTACCCCCTGGCTTGCAGCACAGCTGGCCGCCACAAGCGGACCGGTGATTGCTGCAACCGACTATGTGCGCGCCGTGCCGGAGACGGTGCGTGCCTTTGTGCCCGAGGGGCGCAAGTACATCACGCTGGGCACCGATGGCTTCGGGCGCAGCGATACGCGGGCGGCGTTGCGGGAGTTCTTCGGGGTGGATGCCGCCGCCGTGGTGCGCGCTGCGAAGTTTGCGCTGGGGACGGTTGCCGTGCGTTGAGCAAGCGGGCTGTGGCCGGGCATTCGTACAACCGCCTTGTCGTTTGTTTTGCCACTGCTTCCCATGGCGCGGCCCTTGCTCAGGTGGCCTCGTTGCCGAGACCGCGTTGGGGTTCCATGAGGGCTTTGGGCTACTGCAAGGGGCGGGTGTTGAAGTTGGGGAAGTTGCTGTAGCTTTCCAGGCCATCGGCAAATGGCTGGCGTGGCGCAGTCGGGGAACCACCAGTGCCCGACGGGGATGGCGTTCTTACAATGTGTTGCAGTCAGTCAACCGTTGGAGGGCGCCATGGCAGATGTCATCTGGAACCACAACCCGCCTACCACCTGGGTCGCGACGGTGGACGGCCAGGCCGTCTGCTCCGTGAAGCGCAAGGACATTGGCGGGTGGACCGCCGGATGGACGGACGAGCGATTGTGGCCGCCGCCGCCACACTTGCCCAAGGCCCAGCCGCAGCCCACGCGCTTCTTCAGTGGCTTGGACGAGGCCAAGCTGGCGGTAGAGAAGGCGCTGTCGGCCTGAGTGCTGTTCGAGCTTTTTGGTGCTGGTGCGTCGCGGTGGTACCGAGGCGTCGCAGGCGTTGGCCAGTTGTCTGTTGTTGCTGCATGCCTTGATTGAGGGCGGAGGCCGGGTCTCGGCCCGGCGGCCGAGGTACCTTTCTTTGCGTCGCCAAGAGGGTGTAGAAAAAACAAAATACAATCCTGCTGCATTGATTGCACAGGAGCAATGCGATGGCAAGGACAG